>JBAXGW010000078.1:0-18785 GCA_037139195.1 Bacteroidota bacterium | reverse complement strand
AGGGTCGGAAACATAAAATTTATTGTTTTTTATTTTGTATAAAACAACAAAGTGGTTTTGTTTCCAGTGTATGATACTCGGCAATACGGCATCTTCCATTAGTTTTTCAATAGCAATGCGCACTCCAATAGTTTTAAAACCTATGCTTTCAGCTGCATCACTTATTCCAAGTAAGCTAACACCCTCTCTTCCAATGCTACTTCTGCTACGCAAGTTTTCTATGCTATACGCTTTGCCATAGTGCTTGGCAATCATGCGCAAACATGTTGGACCGCAGTCCATGGTATCGGGTTGGAGATAGTGGGGAAATTCTGCCATTGTTTAATTGTCTATGTACTATACGTTCTTAAATGTTTTTAGTTGAGTTTTTAAAGATTTATTTCTTGCAATTTCCGACTTATAATATCTATAAAGAAAATCATAGATTACTAGCTCATGCATTCTTTGTTTCGATTTAAATAGCCGGTTACATAGCATGTGAATATAACTTCCAAGTAAATCATTTATTGTTTTTTCAGAATTAGCTGTATTATTTTTCTTAATTATTTGGTTGGAAATAGCTCTTATTGCTTCTTCGTAAGCATTTAACAAATCAAAAATTGGCTCGTATTCCTCATTTTTTTCTCTATTTTGAGCTATAAATTCTTGAATACTTTTTGTATTATCTCGATATTTTTTATCTAATTGTATTTTGAGATTTTTATCCATTCCAAATTCAATACCAAACCCCTCACTCAATGATTTAAGCAAGGTCGATTTATCTTGTATAGAAAAATTAAACGCATTTAACAATTTGTCTATTGCACTCAAAGCATAATGCCACCTAATTATTTCACCTTCTTCCCCCTCAATCATATTCAGAAACTGTAATGTAAACAAACTATCAATTTGAAATAACTGTTCTGTTAACTCCATTGTTTCTTCACCGTATCTTTCAATTTCTCTATTGTAAGTATCTAATTGAACTTTCCAAATTAACTGATTATCAATATAAGGCTGCAAAGTTACTTGCATTGCTGACATTATAAACCCAACTTCATTTGCATTTTTTGTTTTAAATCTTATGCGGAAATGATTCTTTGGGTCTGCATAACGGATAAAGAAAAATGAATTGAAAATATCATTATCTTCAATAAGAGGCAAAATACTTTCAGTTAATATTTTATCAGCGGTTTTTGTGCCACAATATATTTTAAAATAGAGCCATTCACTACCTGGTATAAAAGTTCTTTGCATAATTAATTGCTATTTTTATAAAATGAAAAAACCATTTGATTTGTAAAAACACCTTCATCCGATTTTACAACGGCAGTTTCTGGATTAAAAAGAAATTCTTCTAGTTGAAATGATGGGCGATTTTTAACAACTGATAACAGCATTTTTATATGTGGCAACGATTTTAAATTAATAAATAATTCATTATCCCCATCGGCTAAAACTACTTGTTCCGGAATATTTCTGGTTTTCCTCAATATTTCCATTTCTGTAATTACTGATTCATCAGGGGCTTTAGCAAGTGCTTGAATATCTTCCTTTTTTACAGTCCATTTTGCCAAAGAAAGAATTGCGTTTTTATACGTAACCCTTGGCATCAAATTCATTACATTTGAAATAAAACTCCAATTAATAAAGAATCCGGATCTAATATTTTGCCCTTGTAAATCACATAAAAATTGATATATTGGCAAAGCATTATATGAATAATTATGTGCGGTACTTAGTCTTGGAATTATTTCTTTATTTAATCTTTTTGACCAAACAATAATTTTTTGATTTTTAACACCAACTAACAAATCCTGTAACTGAATCTGATTTTCTTCTTTCAAAGTTGATTTTGCTAGGTATGGAATTTCGTATTCTCTAATAGTTGGGCGCATCAATATATTTCCAATACGAGATTCGGGCAAATGAACTATTTCCGCAACTATTGTATCTTTATAATATTCTTTTTCTTTAGTAGTTATTTCATTAACTAGTTCTTCTGTTTTAGAATCGGCGTGGCAAAAGCGACCTAATAGATTTGCCGCACTCGTTCCACCAACAGAGCTAATACTAAATGTGTCACCGTAATGTTCAACCATTGCAGAAAAAGTTGGAGGCAAATCATCCCAATTATCCTTCAAGCCTTCTAAGTCTTTATCAGTAATTTCTATTTGAGTTGAATTATTTGCAATTGAATCTCTAACTTTATTAAAAAGTAAAGATGTAATCTTTGATATTTTTGTTTCGTATTCATTCCCTGATTTATATGGCAGAACCAAATCATCTACTAATGGATTAACATCTCCAGAGGAGCTATCTTGCATATAACCAATTCCAGAGTCAGGGTCTAGCACATGAAGTAACGGAATCATACAGTCTTCATAACGCTCATAAAACGCATCTTTAAACTTATTTAAATTTGAGTTTTGAAATGTCAATGTCAATTTATTAAGCACTGTAATTGCTTCATTTAAATCATCAATAAATTTTTGATTGAAACTTGAAGAGATAACAGGTTTCACCATATCGCATTGAAACAAAAACTTAGGTTCAAAGTCGGTCCCGAGTTTTTTTAATTCTTCTGCTATTTCAGAATAAACTGAGATAGTAGTTCCAATGGGGCTGCTATCAATTATATTAAGTTTATTATTAACCAATGTTAGAATATCAACAATGGTTTTTGATTCTTGATTCTCTATTTTTTTTAGTCGAGTTATTAATAATGGCAGCAATTCTTCGCCTGTAACATTTGGCGAAAGTTCACTAACTAATATTTGACTATTAACAATTTCATTTACAAATTCAGTAGCATCTATCAATGAGACATCCTCATCAACAATACTTTCAGCTATTTGCGAGAGTAAACTTCCATTCTCAGAAAGTTTAATTATTTTTAATAAATATTCATTAGCATCCACACTAACAATTTCGTGCACTCTGCGACTGTTGATGTATTTATATTCTACATATCGTATTTTATCAGCAATTTGAAGTATACTCGTATTCGGATAAAATAACAAGTCAGATTTAATACTTTGGTTTGTAATTAAGTCTTGGGCTAGTGCACAAAGATAATTCATATCTAAGCGTGTATGTCTCTTATATTTCAAAGAACTAACCAAATCAATTTTGATTTCTTCGGCTAAATTAATCTCAATTCCAGAAATGCCTGCAAACAAACCAAAAGGAGTACAACGGCTATTTGCACGAACGTAATATTTATTTAACGATAAATTTAATTTTTCTATTTGTTTTTCAACTTTGATTTCTTCTTGTTTGTTTTTACACCATTCTGAATATAGCTCAGGAGACGCAATATATACGGATTCTTCAAAAAAATCATTTATATAATCTATGTCTCTTTGATTGAAAACAAAACTTGGGGTACGAAGACATATTGTAGAAAAGGGAGAATATTTCATAAATATGTTTTTAACTTAATAATAAACATTCATCCCAGTCGGGATCAAGGTCGAAATCTACAACACTGTTTACAATTCCAACACCACATATTCCTTCTAAAAATGAAATATTATTTTTAAGTCCACCATAATTTTCAGGATAATATGTTTTGTATCCAGCTAACCCGTCTATATGACAAGCCATTTTATCTGTTTCATTTCTCCAATATAAAGCGATATTTTTAAATTGTTTTATATTAGTTTTCTTATATAAATGAAAATAAATCAAACATATACCAGCTGTACCATGACAAATGCATGAATCTTTGACAAGAGACTCTTCAATTCCCTTTCTAGCTTCACCTATTACACTAAAAATATTAATTGAAAAATCTATTAAGTCTCTTCTATTCAATGCTAAACCAGCCATATAAATTGAATTTGCAACTCCTAAATCCCCATAACACCATGCCATTCTATTCTGATTAGAATATGTGCCGTCTAATTCAATATAATTTGGGAAAAACACGCTTTTTTCATTTTCAATTTTTTGATTTAACAAATATTTTATTGATCCTGTCAAAAGATATTTAGATTTGTCAATAAAAATATCATCAATAACAAATTTTGATAATATTGCGATTATACTTGATATACCATGAGACAAACTAAGGTTGAAAACTTTAATTGGATCTTCATTATTGACAGGTGCGAGCCAAGCAAATCCGTCGCTTTTAATATCATAGATTTTTATATCATCTAAGAAATCTAAATATTCTTTTATATTTGGCAAACATTCTTTTGTCCCCTTATATCGTTTAAAAAAATACAATGCAACGCCTGTATATCCATGCAAAAAATCGTAGTTTTTATTTAATACGTATTCTATTTTTTGTTTTTGCAAATATTCATCGATAAAAGGAAAAACATCTAAGTCATTTCTATCAATATAATTCTTTTGAATTAAATATTCTAACATCCAACCAAATCCAGCTATGCCATAACAAAAGGTTGAATCTAATTTATCATTATTTAAGGATTCTATTACCGAACTAATTATTGTTTCACATTCCTCAATTCCTTTTCCATTATAACATTGTGATGTTACATAGAAATACATTGCAATACCACCAGTTCCTGAATGTAGTCCGTAATCATAGTTGACTGATTTAACCGTATTAGAAATAGTTTCAAATATTAACTGATTTTTCATAATATTTATTTTGCTTTTTATTTGAAAAATTTTTCGACATTTTATTTTGATGAGAAATATAGATTAACAAAACTATATTAACTCAGATAAATACATATAAAACCACTTAATGATTTGCTGGTAGAGCTCATCGTATTTTCAATTTATGCATCAGATTAAAAATTTGTTATTAAAAAAAAGTATCAATAATTAATATTGAATGTCATGAATTGCAATAAAATCATTCACAAAAAAATCTACCAATATTTGCATAAGTAAAAAATACATAATACTAATCATCAATTAGCTAATCATAAGGCATTTATCCCAATTTAGAATTGATGTATTATTTGATGTCATCAATGCTAAATTAATACCAGCAATCCCATCAATTAAACCATACGTATTTTTCCATCCACCATATTTCTCACCATGAAATACTTTAAAACCAGCAAGTCCATCTTTGAATTTTGCTTTATTTAATGTTTCGTTTATCCAAAATTCATGAGTTTCTCTAAATTTTTCAATTCCAGTACTCAAATACATTCTGTTAAAAATATGTGCAATTCCAGAAGTTCCATGACATAGACCTGCTTCTATCACATGTTCTTTTTCTAAATTCCTCCGATCGCATGCATTAAATAATACTTTAAGTGCAATTTCTTCCCATTCTTTGTTTTCCATTACTATACTAGCTTGATATATAGCTATTGCTATCCCTAAATCTCCATTACACCATGCCAGACGACTATTTGAATTTTCACAAGAACCTGCTAAATCAACCCAGTTTGGAAAAAAATATTTTTTGTTTTGCAACTTGTACATTAACAATGAATTGACAGACTGTATTAATGTTTTTTTAATTTTATTATTGATTATTCCTTTTGCAACTATTTTACTTAACATAGCAATAATAGACGCATTACCCTGTGCCAATCCTAAATTATATTTGAAAGGTTCATTAGTTTCTGGATGTCTTGAAATCCAATTAATATTTTCATTTCTATCAATAACACTAATATTATTTATTGAATCAACAACTAAATTAATATATTTTTTATAGTTTTTACTGCCATTATATCTATCAACAAAGTACATTAAGCCTCCTTGACCTCCATGTATAAAATCAAAATTGCCATTTTCTATTTCAAATATACTTCTATTTAAAATATACTTATCAAAAACACTGAAATTCATAATGTCTTTATCTATTACACCCTCTTTTATTAGATAATTTAAAGTCCATAAAAAACCAGATAATCCGTGACTAAATGAATAATCAATATTATTATTGTTTAGTTCCTGAAAGCAATTTTCTATGATTAATTTAATTTTTGAATATACAACATCTTCATTTAACAACCTACTTTTACAATAATTATGTAAAGAAATAATTATTCCACTTTTACCAGAAAGCAATCCAATATGATTATTTTCATTTAAGTCAAATTCTAATAATAATTTTGTTATTTTATCAACTTTAAAATTTACTAATTTAATACTCATTTCACAAATGTTATATTTATATCAACTCTTCTATTTTTTGCTCGTCCTCCAGATGATTTATTATTCGAAATGGGCTTACTACTGCCAAAACCCTGATATGAAACTAACCTCTGATTAATGCCACTTTTAATAAAATAAGAGGCTATATATTTAGCTCTCAACGTAGAAAGTTTTATGTTGTTTTTTTCATCTCCAACATTATCGGTATGTCCAGAAATATCAACTAAATAATTTTTTGAAAATTTCAATGATTTTATTAAAGCATCTAATACTTCATTTTTTGACAATAGCAATGTATCTTTCCCTATTTCAAATAACAAACCATCAATTGCAATTATTGTATCTCGTGCAATATCTTTTCTGTCTTTTTCATTAATTTTTGAAATAGAAACATCATCAATATAATAGTATCTTTTTTGCTTAGTATTATCATTTAATATTTTTCTATCATTATCGACCGATGCAAAACTGCCAATAGAAATAAATGACTCACCTCCTTTTGCTTTGTAGTATCCAAATATTTCTTTCCACTCTACAGTATCAGTAATATAGTTTAAACTATCATTTAAGATTTGGGGGTTAGATTTGTATACATTTAAGTATGTTCCATCGTATTTAATAGGCGAATTGGAAATAAAAGCTCCAATTCTCCAAATTGCGAAAGAGCTACTTTCAGAAAGATTAACAAAAAAGGAAACAAAATACAAACTATCTTTTTGCAATGGAGAAATTAATTTAGTTTGAATAATTTCATTTGCATATGCAAATCCAGCATAAGCATTTCCGGTTTTAGCATCCTGATGTCCAAATATATTGTCAGGGACACTCATGTCAGCTTCAATATATTTGCTTTGTATTTCTTTAACGCATGAATTGAAATAATCGGAAGAAAAATGTGAATACTCCCCCCATTCATCAACATTAGACATGCCGGAATAATCGTATGGGCAATTTCCATTTTCAAAACTGTAATTCGATATTAAATTTTGGGAGTACAAAATTGCACTTGTCAAAAAGCAAAAAGTCGAAAATATCATTTTTTTCATTGTTAATTGCATTAATTTGAGTTTATATTTATAACGAAATAAACTTCGCTCAATTCAATAATTAATTCTTAAATAAAGTATTGAGCGAAGTTAAAAATACATTTTGAATCCTTAATATTGACTATGTTCTTATTTTGGTGTACAAACAGGGCAACCTGAAAGTGCACCAGTTTTCTTCATACTTACACAGTTAATTCCGCAACAACTTGGAGGAAGACAATAATCAGACCATATGAGTCCACCTTTAATAGAAGTCATTTGCTCATTATTCAAATTAGCAATAGTTTCTTTGTTTAAAACTAATTTTTTGTTTAATTGAATTTTTTTCATTTTTAATAAATTTGAATTTTAACACCTACTCACGGCATCGGCTTTCCGTTTGTTTTTCTTTTCGAGATATTTGTTGCGTCCAACAAAATGCTTTATTAGAAAAACATTTTCAAATAATCTGTCTTGCTTGACTACATGCGCATATAAACAAACTCGACAATTTTTAAAACAGAAAACTTTGGAATACCAATAGTGAATAAAAGAGAAAGCATGTTATGAAATAAAATAATTTTTTTTCATGTGTTGATGAAAAATCAAACAAAAAAATATCATTTCACCCCAAACAAGTAGCATTTAACATACAATAACAAAAGCAACTTGCAATTCACCTTTGATTCTTGTATTTTTGCACTATACAGTTTTTCAAAGAACTGTTCTCAGTAGGGGAGCCAGATAAGGGGATCTAAATCTTAAGCTGGTTCTCCTTTTTTATTATTTTTTTATTGTAACGCCACAAAATTATATTTATTTCATTATTAAACAAATATTTTTTGCATTTATTTTATTCTATATATAACTATCAACTAATTAACCTCCTTTTAAAATGCAATTTCAAAAACCTATAAAGAGATCAGCATCATTAAACTACTTATTTCGATCATAATGCATTAGTTTGAACTGATAATTACTCTTTTTTGCTAATAAGCGTAGAAAATGACGTCACTTTTTCTTTAAAAAAAATTAAAAATACGGTTTTCAAATTTTTCCAGTAAGATTAATAACATAATTGAATATAAAAAAGCACATATAAGTTATAAATATGTTTTAATTATTTAATGAAAAAAAGCTCGCTAATAGCAAAATTGATTTTATTTTTCAATTTCTTCAAAGAACCGCTTCAACTGGATAGACTCGGGGTAAGTCACGAAACTTTTTAACCGATTTCTCTCTATAGTCAATATCTGACATACAAACCAATTTAGCAATTAAAATCAACCAATATATGTTTTTGCATTTTTTAGTTGATTTTATGTTATAACGGTACAAATATATAAATTATTACATCCCTATTAAACTATTTTTACATCAGTAAACGCCTAAATAACAATAACGTCACAACCTTTAACTTCCACCTTTTAAAACGCCTTCAAAGAACATAAGTTTTTTATAGACAGACTCTTTCGCACACTTTTACTATTTAGCTTAGATTCGAAACTTTGATAAAAAAAGCCAACAAAGCAAATCGAAAAATTTCATTTTTATCGGCCTCCCACCAAAACAGATGACAAAAATCATCCAAACATAATATTTATTATTTTCACTAAATAATACTTTACAAATGTGTAAAAATTCAACCTCTTTTTCAATACATAAATCAGCGTATTTATATCGGGTATTCAGCGTATTTATCAAATAATACTTTTCACTTAATTATTTCATTTCAGAACTATTACTAATGACTATACTTAATAATTATATACAAAATATGTTAAATTGCTTTTTATCAATATTAAGCAAAATCCAACTACGAATAAAATCAACGGTTGCCCTACTAAAGAACAAAACCAACTGTGCAACAAGTACTAAATATATGAAATTCAAATTTTGGTTTCCAATACCTACATCTACCACTGCTTGGGTAAGAAATGGCAATATTAGTTGAAGCAAACTGCCTAATAGCAAGCCTAAAACCAACTGAATTAAATATTTCTTATACGGACGCAAATAAGATAATAAATACCCAAACGTGGCTTTATCCGTCTTTTCTTCTTCCATAGCATAGAACTCAGGCGTTGGTTCAAGCAAAAGTGCAATTCCTTTATCTTCGCCTTCGGTTTTAGTGCTTATCCAGTTTTTTACTAACTCCTCTTTTGTGTAGGTTATTAATCCATGTGCAGGGTCGGAAACATAAAATTTATTGTTTTTGATTTTATATAAAACAACAAAATGGTTTTGCTTCCAGTGAACAATACAAGGCAAAACAGCATCTTCAACCAATTTTTCAAGGGGGATCCTTACTCCAATGGTTTTAAAGCCAATACTTTCTGCTGCATCACTTATGCCTAGTAAGCTAACGCCCTCTCTACCAATGCTACTTCTGCTACGCAAGTTTTCTATGCTATACGCTTTGCCATAGTGCTTAGCTATCATGCGCAAACATTTTGGAACGCAGTCCATTGCGTCGGGTTGGAGGTAGTGGGGAAATTCTGCCATTATAATATTTTAATAACTATCATAAGAAATAGTTTGGTGTTTTGTTGCGAATTGTATTATTTTTTCTATGAACTAGACATAATAATTTGTCCTAAAATACACAATTTCCAAATAAAAAGAAATCAACGTATATTTAATCAATGACTATGGACGCAATTAAGGATATCTTCAAAAACATTTAATTAATTTTGTTTACTATCTATGTAGATTTGAGAATTTTAGTAATATTTATTTTAAATGAAGTAGCTGCACTTAATGATATTCGACTTGGTTCTCCATGCAAAACACCTAGTATTAGAGTTCTGAAACTAAATTGCTTGTTTGTTTGGGGAACTCCCTATTTGCAATAAAGAAGAAATACCCTCCCCTTTTTAGCTATTTATATAATTAATAAAATCTTCTTTAAAATTTTTTTCTATATATTTTTTCAGCAAATCAAATGAAATATTATCTGCAGTAAGCATATTTTCACTAATTAATTTATTATTCTCTAAATCTTTCATATTGCATAAGTATTTCTTTCCATCAGGTTTTTTTTTTATTAGTAAACATTCAACTAAAGTATCTTTCCACCAATTATATGGATTGTAATTTGAGTTGTGTAGCCCTGCATATACAAGCATAAAAGGTTTATCTTTATATTCAATTATTCTACTTTTAATAAAATTGGAATAAATAAGATTAGCAATATGAGTTATACCAGTACAAGGTGAAATGATAGAAAATATATTCTTGTTTGCTAAAACGCTCATTGTCTGTCGAATATTATCAGATTTAATAATAATAGTTTTTGATTTGAATTTTTCTTCAAATGTTTTACAGATTTCTTTATGTATCTGCAATTCACTTATTTCTGCAACTTCGAATATTAATATTTTAACATTTTTAAATGAAGTAAGCCATTTAACCATTAAAAAATAGTCATTAAGTTTCAAAGATTTATTGATTTTAGAAGAAAAATATGGGAATACTATAATTTTTTCATTTTTTTGAACACCCATTTGTATTAATAATTTATTTGCTTTTTTTTGTTCAGATTTAGTTAAACATAATTCATTATTACTGTTTAGACAGTTGTCCCAATATCTTTGAGCAACGTCTTTTATATAAGCATCAAATGTCTTTAATCCGATATCTAATTCGTCGTTTTCCTTTCTAAAGAGAAAAATTGATGGAGTAAATGATTTTATATTATTATAAGAATTAATAATATAATCAACTAATTCAAGATGTATTAAATTATCAATAATTATAACATCATAACTATTCAGATCAATGCTTTTAATTTTTTTATTGATAATTCTTAAATTGAACATTTTTATTCCTTTTGATAATTGCTTTAAAAGAAGCTTCTCTTCATAAGTATTGCATAGTAAATCAATTTGAGAATAGAAGAAAAAATGGTTAATGGTTCTTACTGCATTTATGAAAAAACAGTTATCACCAATAAATACATAATTCTCTTTTCTTATTATTAGAACTCTTCTGATATCATTAATGTATCTAATTCTATGTGTTTTAAGATGAATGAGTTTATTAACATTATTTTTTAAGATATTTTCTCTTCTTTTTAAATTATCATTATTATAATCTAAATTCAACTCACTGCTTTCAAAATTCAATTCATTTTTACTCATTTATTATCATTTTGAATATATCGTCTTTTGATAACGGAATATAATTGCCGTTGTAAATCTCATCATATAGGATAATATCCCCCTCTCTAGGTAAGTAAGGCATCTCAATGTTGTCATTATAGAAATCATATTCATTTTCTATATTCGTGATTTCTATACATTGTGGCATCCGAAAGAATAATTTACTATTTGGAAATTGAAAAACAATTGGATCAAGCCCTATACCACCGATACACCCTGTTTGCATACCAGCTCTAACAATTTTTTTTGTTTTATTTGCGATAGAGCAGAGAGATAATGCAGATGAATAGGTGTTTTCATCTTGAATTACATAGATTTGCCCATCAAATTTTACAGATTGTGAATCAGGAAGAATTTCTATCTTTGAATCAAAAACATAATATTCATTATTTTGTAAAGTTGGTATTTTTCTAACTTTATAATTTTCGATATTTTCTTTCCAATCGTCAACAATTCTTGACCTAACATCGTTTGTTCGGGGAAATGCTAAACTAAATGGGATTGTCAACTTTTCGTTAATTATTAATGACAGAACACTCATCCATAATCCATCACCACCTCCACTATTTCCCCTGACATCGATAATTACTTTATTAATTTGTTTTGACTGAGATTCTTTAATTATCATATTTTTATATAATTCAGCATCATCAGAATTCATTTTTGGCATATAAATATATAGAATTTTTACTGAATCAATATATGCAACATAAGGCTTATACCACATAGGTTTAAAGAAACCACCACAATTATAAGATACTCTTTTAAATGAACTAATATCATATCTTTCAGTTCTCCCATCTCTCTTTTGCACTTCAATCCAGTTTTTCTTCTTTTTATCGAAAAGAAAACTCACACTATGGTATGACCCATTTTTCAATCTGTATCTTACAAAGTTAAAATAATTATCCTTTTGATAATCTACAACATTAACTCCATTAATATTTAACAGCTTATCACCTTTTTGTATATCAATTGTTATCTTGCCAAGTAAATTGAAGCACTGAATATTTGTGCTGAAATAGAATTTATCATCTATGTATTTAATCTGTGATTCACCTCCAAACTTAATAAAATTTCCATTCAAATACCGTTCAAATCTGCTCAATTTTAAATCAATTTCAACTGAGTCAGATATTTTATTGATATAACTTTTAGCGTATTTGACATCAACAAATCCAGTGTGTCCATCGTTGCATAATTGAAAAATGTTACTTATTAATAATAGAAATTCATTGTAAGTCTTAATTTTTTCAATTTTAGGTCTTAATTGACAAATTTCTTTTACAACATCTTTGCCCGAATTAACTTTAATAACATCCAACTGAGGAAAATTGTCTTTTAACTTTATTAGAAGAAAATCATAGTCTTCATACATTTGTTTTTTTGATAATGAATTTTGAGCAGCTACATTGTGCATAAATAATACGAGCAGAATTTTCAGAATCAAATTTGCTCTTCTCATTTTTACACATGTGCTGATATTTTCAAGAATTTTGCGAAAACATTTCATAGGTATTTGATAAATATTGTTTAATTGCATATTTGTTACGTAAACATACATCATTTTTTTTACTAAGGTATTTGTTTTCAAGTCTCTTATGTGGACATCCACCTCCACAGCGTGGAAATAAGAAGCAATTTGTACATTTGCTATCGTCTAATGGATCTGCATCAACTAAATATCTAATTATTTTATTTTCATCTAAGTTTTTCGTTATAATATTTCCAACAACTTCCTCTGGATTCCCTGCAATTTCATAACATTTGTAGATATCGCCATTTGGCCCAATTACAAAGTTGTTCATATTTCGAACTCCGCACTCGTAGCGATATTCTGGGAAATAGAAGTCTTCAACACAAATCCCATGTTTTTTGAATAACTCTAATAAAAACTCAGTTTGTTCAGCTTGATTCATAATACAAGCAGTATTTTTACATGAATCTGAAATATCATTTACAAAAGCAGGTCTAATATTTATAGCACCAATTTTTGAGTGAAGATAATGTCCTATTTGAATAAATTCATCAATGTTCTCTTTATCCAAATTTACTCTTATAATAAAATCAATGTTTTTCAAATTGTTATTTATAACATATTCATAACATTTTTTTACATTTTGAGTAATAATTGTAAATGAATCATTATCATTAATACATGGCCGACGTTTATTATGAGTTTCTTTTGTTCCATCAATAGTAATTTGAAACTGATTTATGTGAACATTAATTAATTCCTTAAAGTTTTTTTCATTTAGATTAAATCCATTGGTTATTATATTAGAGGAATAGTTTTCTTTTCCAATATAAGATATTACTTCCTCTGAAATAAATTTAATAGTATCTACAGCTAAAAGTGGCTCGCCCCCAAACCATGTTATTGAAATGTGTTTTGTATACTTAAAACTTTTAATAAATTCTATTAAGTGATATGAGGTTAGTTCATCCATATACATAGCATTACTCTTATCCTCAAAACAATATATACAATTGAAATTACAATCAAAAGTTGGAATTATCGTCAAGACCAAATATTCAGGATTAAACCTCTTATGCAACACATCATATTTAATTTGATTCAAAGCAATATTGTCATTCTCCACTATAATTGAAATATCTTTGAATTTAATTATTTCATCCGTTGAAAATTGGTTTTCAATTTTAATATCCTTATTTAATTGAAAATTTTTAAGCCTATTATACAATTCTTGCTCTAGTTCAATAAAACTATTAGAAAAAGAATTATATAGAAGTTTCTTATTTTCATATTCAAAGAGCAAATTATATTTAGAAAATATCATAGTTGTTGGATTTTATTATGTGTGGTTTTGTATTATTTCAAAATTTTTTGACTATAAATTCAAAAAAAATAAGGATTCTTAAGTTTTTAAATATATAAACACTGCCTTTTAATAGTTAAACAAGGCAGTGTTTATAATTAATACATATTCATTAATTCATGAAATTATAACTATAATTACAGCTAGTCGTTTTAAGGAATAAAAAGCACGAATCTACATAATTTTGACCACAGGAATTTAAGCCTGCACTTCCACATGATGTATAATTGCGACCGCAAGTTTCTTTGCCTCCAATAATTCCATTAATTTCTTCCTTTGTCATGAAATAGTTTAAACCTAATTTCGAAATTAATTTTCTGTTTTGATTTTTTTTAATAACTTTCATAATACATACGTATTTAAATTAGCACCTACTCACGGCATCGGCTTTCCGTTGTTTTTCTTTTCAAGATATTTGTTGCGTCCAACAAAATGCTTTATTAGAAAAACATTTTCAAATTAATTTGCCGTATTTGCATACCACGTATTATGCAAACTCAACAATTTTGAAACAGAAAACTTTGAGCAGAAAATTATATCTATATATGTTGATCCAATTTAAAGAATATTCATCAACTTGTATGTTCGTAGAATAATTTCAAATAAAACTTTAAAATAATACTAGTAAATGTAATTTGCACAAAGTAATAGTATTTATTGTTTATCAACATAATCAGTTTCTTCAAAGAACTGTTTCAATTGGAGAGAACCGGGGAAGGTCGCGAAACTTTTATCCAGATCCTCTCTCTTGTTTATAACTGCCAAACTATGTAATTTAACAATTATAATCAACTAATAATAGTTTTTGCATTTTTTAGTTGATTTTATGTTATAACGTAACAAATATATAAATTATTACAGTCCTATTTATCTTTTTCTATATTTTTTAAATGTTTTATTTGTATTTTATTGATTTATAATAAATTACACTATATCAATATATTATTATTAAGATTCTCCAAAATAATGATCTTCTACATCACACAATCGAAATAAATGCACACTACACTTTGTGAATTGTCATTTATATATGCTAAGTTGTTGAATTTATAATTTGAGCTGCTTTTATTATCATTTTGCCTGCTTAAAAAAAGTAAATTCTGGCAGCATGGCTACCAGAATTTTGCACACTTTTACTATTTAGTTTAGATTCGAAACATTGATAAAAAAAGACTAACTAACCACATCGAAAAATTTCATTTTTATCGGCCACCCGCCAAAACAGACTACAAAAATTATCTAAACTTAATATATTAACATTCACTAATTAAAATATTACAAAAATATACGAAAACTAACTCCTTTTCAATACAGAAGACAGCGTATTTTCATCGGGTATTAAGCGTATTTTTATCGAAGAACACTAACATCCATTATATATTTTCATATCTTGAACTATTGACTTTATAATTTGAGCAATACTAGTATGCCATCAATAGAAAAATTAAAACAGCATTTAAAATTTTCATGGATAGACTTTGTTAATAATGCCTTCACTATCTTTAATCATATTTAATAAGCGCAAAGCAAATAAACAATCTATTTGGAATAGTTGCTCCGAATTTCTACTGGAACTTAACTATATCTTTCAATTTATCTATAGTAAGCACCCAATTGAACATTTGATATAATTGATTACAAATATATAGTCGAATAGTTTCATGCTCAGCTGACACCCCATCAATCCAACTTCAACAGTATTTTCAATTTCAAACTAAAGGTTTGGGTCTCTTTATTCTATTAAATAATCATTATTCTTATTCATCAAATACGTATTTTGATAAAATATCTCGAAGATATGTTTCTATTTCACCTCTTTCATTTCTTTTTATTAACTTTATATCTTTATAACAAAGCATTGCTACAAAAGTATCTAATACAATCTCTATATAACAATATCCTTTCGCTTCAAGAATTTTGCAGAAATATCTATTAAGTGGGTGTCTTTTAAAATCTTTAGTTTTATATGTTAATAAAACATTTTCAACATTATTTTCAAATATATGTTCTAAATAACAGCTTTTAATTGTTCTATAAACTGTATTTGGATAGTTGCTTTTTGTAAAATCAATAACCCATTCTCTAGAGCTATAATTAAATCTATGAAATTTATAATGAGAGTAGTTCAAATCTTGAACAGTTTCTGTTTCAATTTTTATTCTGTAAGTTTCCATTAAGTCATTCTCTTTCAACTCAAGAATACCAACCCATTGATTGTTATCTTGCACATACCATTTAAATTTCTTTGAAACACTCATTTTTGTACTATCTACAGTTATTTGTTTTAATTTTCTTAAGCCCAATTTTTTTTCTTGCAATATTTGTTTGCTCTATATTTTCAACACAAGGATACTCTTTGTTATACTCTCCATATAATTGTTTTTTGCCTACATGCAGCATGCTTCTATCATACCATTGTGCATAGTCAACTGAATTCATGTTTCCTTTTTTAAGCTCATTCTCAAATAAAGAAAAAAGCAAAGAAAAATGCACACTGTCTACAAAATGTATTGTAAGTACGTCTACTGCAGTTGAGCCTGTGCGTTTATATGAAGGATATCCATATTTTTTTGTAATTTGATAAAATTTAATAAAATTGAGACTATCTAGTCTTTCTATTTCTTTTCGAAGAAGTCTATTTATTCCACTATCTAATTTTATCTTGCCAGCAGCTACATCATTCAACCTTTTCATCCTGTTTTCAAAAGAAATTTTATTTTTTAATGAATCAAGTTTGTTTTCGTCAGTTTCTGCAAGCATAACTTGCCACCTATATCTTTGATCTTGTTCTTTCATTTTATCAAGAACAATTCGCAGACTATCTTTTTCCGTTTTATTTATTTTTTGAGCGCTAATATCATTTACTAAAAATAAAATGAAAAGCATAAAAAAATTCAATCTAATTCCACTTAGCATTATATGGGTCATATTTACAGTTTTTAGGTTTTGAATAAATATTTGAAGGATTTTCTATTATAGCTCTGCAATCAACACAAACGTATCTAAACTCACAATCCTTGCAAGTTTCTATCTTGTCTTTATTTATATGCCACAGTTCTTGAAATTCCCTTTTGTTTATTATTTCAGCAATATCAAAATTATTGATATTTCCATAATCAAATTGTAATGCAGGACAATTTTTAATATTACCATTTGAATCAATTGATAGTTTTCTATTTAGGCAACTATTGAAATTGAAGTTTTCTAAAAACAATTTTTTATTCATTGTAAATGAAGAAGGATCGATAACACCGCAGCAAGATGGTGAATCTATCTTTTTTGTGGTATAAACTATATTTGCATAAGAACTTGAATAATTGCTCGATTTTTTAGAAGCAGAAATTGTTATTCTCTTTATTCGCTTATTTTTACTAACTAATCTTTTAATATCTGATTTTTTTAAATCATTTGAAAATACAATAAACAGTTCGATTGATTCGATTATGGAATTTAAAGTACCTTCTAACATGTTATCTATATAAGAAATATCTACCTTATAATAAAACCGAATTATTATATGTTTACAATTGATTTTTATTAATTGACTAATCGCATGGTGTAAGTCATATTTTAATTCAAGTCCAACATCAAGAATTGCATTTGTAATATGGCTACAATTATCCCATTTAGTATCTACATGAGTGTAAAGACTTATTTCGTCTTTATCGCATAAAAATGCAAATTCTTTATCTATTAAATAATTAATATAACTATCAATAACTGCTTTATTTTCTGAATCAAAAGGTTTTTTTATTTCTTTTATAGTTATTCTATTATTGAAATTATTAAATAATTCCTGAAATTCATTTGGAATAAACAAATATTCTGCTCGACCTAAGTCGCAAATAAGGCTTCGTTTAAACCCTCTAACAAATCTACATTCTTCAAATAATATTAAAACTTTATTTTCATTCATCTTTATTGCACATATTAATTCTTTTATAAAACAACTCTGAACAGTATTGAGGACTATTGTATTCTTGGCAATTAACTAAGCAAAATTTATTTTTTAAATCCTTGATAAAAATTTCACTTATTTCCATCTTATTAAATACGGGGAATTTTTCAAGCTTATTAATTTCGGATTGTAATTCTAGCAACTTTTTTTTTGGATTCATAAATTATTTTATCAAATAATCTGCTATAACTTTGTCTAAATAATAATTACATGGATGTGACACCATGCCATATTGCCCCACAGGGTTAATTTCTAAGAAATAAAAATCTTTATTCGGGGTATAGATTAAATCAAAAGAACCACAATTTAGACCTACTTTGTTCATAAACAAAATCAGTTTATCATTTATACTAATGGGCAAATTAAAAGGCATTGTTCTGTTAGGTTTTTTGTAATTATAATTTCTAAAATCAACTGAAGTAGTCTGGTCAGATTGCGAAAAAATAGCCATACTATATGTTTTTTTATCAAGATAGAAAGTTCTTATTTCTACGGTTTTAATAATCTCTTCCTGAAAACAAGTAGGAGCAAATTCATCATTTAAGTTATTAATAAAATTATCGTCCACGATTGCAGTATATGTAGACAATTTTATATTTTTAAACACTTCATGTATTCCATTTTGTATTGGCTTCATGATAAGATTGCCACATTTTTTCTTAAAATTGATTAAACTGGGTATCCCCTTTACTCATCTAATATTATTTCGATTTTACTA
>JBAXGW010000077.1:0-18988 GCA_037139195.1 Bacteroidota bacterium | reverse complement strand
ATTAGCACAAATAGTTTGCGATCCACCAGCCGTTGCCGTAGGAATTGGGTCAACTATGACAGTGTATGATGCCGTTACAGAACAAGCAGAGTTTGCAGAAGTAACTGTCATTGTTAGAGTAACTGTATTTCCAGCATCGCCTATAGCAGCAGTATAAGTAGGAGTGAGTGTGGTTGCTCCAGCAGTAATAGATCCTGCACCATCTTCAGTCCAAGCAATTGATCCGTTCGATGAAGTAGCACCGCTTACAGTTGCAGTTTGATTAGAACAAATGGTTTGAGAGCCACCAGCATTTGCCGTAGGCATTGGGTCTATTGTTAAAATCATGAAATCATTGTCTGTTAAACAAGGAGCATTTCCTGTTATTGTCATTGATAACTGAACAGATCCAATGGCAATATCGTTAGTCCCAGGTGAATAGGTTGGTTTCTCTAAAGTATTATCATCAAAAGTACCATCTCCAGCTGATGACCAACTGATTGATGCATCATTGGTTGCTGTTGCGTTCGTTAGTAAGTAATCGCTTCCTTCGCATATTGTTTGATTTCCACCTGCATTAGCTATAGGTGCAGGTATTACAGTTACTTGAATATCGGAAATTGCAGTACAAGTATTATTATCTGTAACAGTTAATTGGTATGTTATTGTTGAAGCAGGTGTTGCTGTTGGGTTAGAACCTCCAGTTGTTGCAGGATTCCAATTGTATGAATACGGAGCAGATCCACCACTTGCTGTTGGAGCATCGCCTAATACAGTACTTATACCTTCGCAAATTGTTTGATCAGCACCTGCATTTGCTGTAGGTAATGGATTCACTGTAACAGTAACCATTTGGATGTCAGAACAGAAAACACCAGTTTCACCTTTAATGTAATAAGTTCCTGCAGTAGCAACTGTTGGAGTAAGGTAAGGTGTTGTAGCTCCAGCATCAGTATAGTAAGAATAGGTTAAACCTGGTGTAGAGCCTGCCGTAATTGCAGCGTCTGTTAAATCAACTGTGTTTGGTGAGCAAACTGCAGCTGGGTTAATAATTACAACTGTTGGAACAGGGTTTACAGTAATAATAACACTGCTAGTATTACTACAAACATTGCCATCTGTTCCTGTTACGGTATATGTTGCTGTTGCGGCTGGAGTTACAGTGGTGTTTTGAGTGTTTGCTCCATTGCTCCATTCGTAACTTGTTGCTCCGCTAGCTGATAAATTTGCAGATTCACCTGCGCAAATTGATTGAGGTGCACCTGCTGAAACGGCAGGTTTGTCATTTACAAAAACGATTGCTTCATCTGTGTCAACACATCCGTTTAGTGTAACACTTACGGTATAAGATGTTTCTGTTGTAGGGTTAACTGTAACACTTGCTGTTGCACCTGCTAAGTGCGACCAAACGTAAGTTCCACCTCCTGATGCAGTTAAAGTAGTGCTATTGCCACTGCAAATAGTTTTATCACCACCTGCATCGGCATTAGGTGTAGGGTTTACAGTAATAGTTATTGACGAGCTAAAAGCAGAACAAGTACCGTCATAGCCTCTTACAGAAACTATTTGTCCATTTGTAAGGACTGGAGCTGGAGTGAAGGTGTTTGATGGACCATTTTGAGCAGAAGCTCCATCTACATAAAACTCGTAACCTGTCGCATTTGCAGGTGTAGCAGTTGCTGTAAAAGTTATATTATCTCCTGCACAAATTGTATTGTCTGCATCATTACTTGCTAAGGTCATTGCAAAAGGAGCAGGGTCACTTAAGCTTACACTTCCTATTGAAGAGCATCCAGTTGCTATTTCCGTTACAGTAACTGAATATATTCCAGCGATTAATCCCGAAATGGTTTGAGTAGTAGCTGTTGTATTCCATAAATAGGTGTAGTCGGTAGATAGACCTGGTACATTAGCTGTTGCATCTCCAGTTAAGGTTCCGCAAGGATTAGGATCATTGCCTGTAACTGTAATAACAGGAGCAGGGTCTACTGTGACAATAACGTTGTCCGTTGCAGAACATCCTTTAGCGTCAGAAACTTGTATTGTATAAGTTGTTGTTGCTGCAGGTGAAGAAGAAGGGTCTTCGATATTATTAGGTGTTATTGTTGTTGCAGGTGTTGCTGTCCATAAAAAACTATATGGCAAGGTTCCTGCACCCGGTGTTCCGTCTAAAGAAGCAGCTGTTCCACCGCAAATTGTTTGGGCTGCACCTGCATCAGCAGTTGGTAATGGATTTACCGTAATTGTAACATTATCAGAGTCTGTACATCCTTTACTATCTGAAACTGTTAAAGTATATACTGTGCTTCCAACTCCAGGGGTAACTGAATGGGATTGAGCACCTGCATCATTCCAAGTATATGTGTAAGCAGGAGTGCCACTTGATGCACTTCCACTTAATGTATGCGAAGAATTTTCGCAAATTTCTGTATTTGCACCAGCTTCTGCAATAGGGTTGGCGTTAACTGATACTATAATATTGTCTGAATCCGTACAGCCTTTTGCATCTGTTACAGTTACGGTATAAGTTGTTGTTATAGCTGGGTTAGCAGTTGGATCTTCAATTGAAATGTCATCTAAAGTGCTATTGTTTGGCAACCAAGTATAAGTATAGCCAGGTGTGCCAGGCGTAGTAATAGTTGCATTAATTGGGTAAGAGCCACCAGTACAAAAAGAGCCATCGGCACCCGCATTAATATCTGGCTTGGGATTTACTGTTATTGCAATATTATCGGTATTGCTACATCCATGAGCATCTGTTACTGTTACTATATAAGTAGTGCTTGTTGTTGGAGCTGCAATAGGGTTTGGTATGTTTGTAGCACTTAAATTTAAGATAGGATTCCAGTTATAACCAAAAGGAGATGTTCCTCCAGTTACATTGCCAGGAATAGTGTAAGAGCTGCCATTACAAATCTCTTTATCTGCACCTAAACTTATAGAAACTGAAGGGTAAATTGTTACCACTACGTTATCTGTATTAAAACCACATGCATTGGTTACTGTTACTGTATACGTGGTAGTAACAACTGGTGATACATTTGGTGTTGCAGATGTGTTATTTAGTCCAGTTAAGCTCGCGTCTGCAGGATTTGCCGACCATAAATAAGATATTGCTTGAAGACTTCCACTCGCATCTAATTGTGTGCTAGCACCTTGGCATATTGAAGCAGGTGATCCGGCATCTGCTGTTGGTGGGTTATTTACTGTAATTGCAATATTGTCTGTTGCAGTACAGCCTTTGCTATCTGTTACAGATAGAGTGTAAGTGTTTGAAACAACTGGACTTAATGTTACATCCTCTTGTGTGTTATTTGGTGTAATATTCGTATTTGGAGTCCATAAGTAAGTATAACCAGGAGTTCCATTTGCAACAGTTGCATCTACAGCATAAGAAGCACCCAAACATATTGCTTGGTCAACTAATGGTGTAATAGTTGGTTGTTGGTTAACTACAACTACTACAGGTTGAATGTCGATACAGCCTGCTGCGGTGGTTCCTTTTATGTAATATGTTCCTGCGGTTGCAGCCGTAGGTGTTCCATAAGCTATGGTTGCTGATGCATCTGTCCAATATGTTAAAGTGAGTCCAGAAGTTGAACCTGCCGTAACAGCAGGAAGCGTTAAATTAACTGTTGAAGGTGAACAAACTTCAGCAGGATCGTTAACTACTAGTGTTGGCAAAGGATTTACAGTAACTGTTGCCGATTGTGGTTGATTTTGAGAACAAGTAGTACTTGAATTATCTTGTACACTAACTAAGTTATAAACAAATGTTCCTGCAGTACCAGTTGGCACAGAAACTGTTGCAGTGTTTCCAACGCTAACTACTGTTGTGTTAGAACCACCATTGATATTATATGTAAAAGTGTAGGGTGAAGTTCCATTTGCACCTGTAAATGTTATTGAAGGTGAAGGATCGTTTTGGCAAACGCTAGTCGCTCCACTTATAGTTGCAGTTGGAAGTGGGTTGACATTTACTGTAATATTCTTTTGATTAGAACAAGTTCCATCACTGCCAATTATACTTGCTACAGTTGTAGTGGTAGGTGCGAAAGTTATATTAGCACCAGGCGTGAAAGAAGGAGCTATCCAGAAATAATTAGTAATAGTAGCCCCATTTGCAGTCAGGGTAACACTTTGCCCACTACAAACAGTTGTGTCATTAGATACCGTCATGTCTGGAATTGGATTTACGGTGATAGTTATAACATTACTTGTAGCACTAACAGGAGGAAGTGCATTATCAGTAATGGTTACATTATATGTTGTAGTTGTATTTGGTGCAACAACTATTGAAGCAGTACCTGATTGACCAGTACTCCAATTGTATGTGTAAGGGGCGGTTCCTCCGGTTATTGCTGCTGTGAGAGTTCTGCTTGCTCCTAGGCAAATATTATGAGTTGTTGGGTTTGAACTAATAGTTACCGTTTGAGAGTTGGCATTATTTGTGCAAAGAAATAACGACAGTGTACCCAGAATTAGTAGTTTGTAAATTTGATTCATATTAACTTTATTTAATATTATTGACGTATATTTTAACTGATAAGTTGCCCTATTTAACCTATAAAATTACAGTTTTTTCTTTAGAAACCAAAAAAATGATTAGTAATAAAACGTAAAAATGATATTTTGTATTAATTTTTATTTTCAATATATTTGTATTTTATTGTTAATCAGTTGTTTTAGAAACATAGTTTTAATAAATCTTTGTACGTTGTTTTGTGAGGATTTGTTACAATTGGATGAAATAAAATATACGCAATTGGTTTATAAATATTTTTCAGTATTTCTTTAAAAAATAACTTTGTTGAGTTTTTTAATTCAATTTATTAAATCCAAATACTAGATAATCAATGTGTTATATTTGTTTGTAGTGAATAGCTGACTTTTTTACAGGTATACATTGTGTTAAGTAATTTGAGTTGTAAATTATTGCTTAGGATAAAATAGAGAATGGTTGGTTTTTATATAAACCAAATTAAGGGAAACAAAATAGAGACAGATATTAATATTATCAATAACCTAAAGGATAGTTTTCTTAAAAATAAATTGTCAGTATTTTTGATGACAAATTTTGACAATAAATAATAGACAAATATTATTAATATCGTAATTATTAAACTTGTAAAAATGTTTGCTCCAATTCTTGTTAAAACAAATATTTTCAATTCATAAAAAGTCATTTTTTTGAATCCATCACTGGGTCCTAAGTTAAATATACTTGAAATGAAAATTAACAATACCCCACAAATTATTGTAACATTGTTAAAAAATACATAAATAAATCTATTCATTTTTACATTCCATCAATTTGAGCCTAATTATACTTTTGTTTATTAATTTGGAACAAAAGATATGAGTTTTGTTAATATTTTTCCGAAAAATCTATAAGTATGAGATATGGAACTTTTGTTCCTTTGCATTCTGCTGGTTTCCATTTTGGCATCATGCCAATAATTTTATGTATTTGTTTTATTACTTGTGCATTGTTTAAATCATCTCCTCTCACTATTTTAATATCGACAATATCCCCGTTTGTATTGATAATTATCGTAGCACTGGTGAGTGGAAACGAATTTATGCCAGAAAGTTTTATTTTTAATTCAATGAATTTCGTTAAAGAATCAATTCCTCCAGGAAACTCGGGTCTTGAATCGGTATTATAATATATTTTTGATTTTGTAGTTGAATCAAAATAAAACATACAAGAATCTCCTCGATCATCAATATTAATTGAAGGTTTTTCTTGAGAATACGTTAATTGATAAATAAACAAACAAATGAAAATGATAATTAGTTTTTTCATGTTTTTTTTACTCTCAATATTTTCACTGTCAATTTTTTTATCAATGCATTATCAATATTTAATAAACCGCCTTTATCCCCATATTATAAAACATAAACGAATAAATATCGGTGTATTCTTCAATTACTTTAGCGGTTGGCTTGCCTGCTCCGTGTCCTGCATTCGAGTCGATTCTTATCAATGTAGGATTGTTTCCTGTCTGTTTTTCTTGCAGTGTAGCAGCAAATTTAAACGAATGAGCTGGTACTACTCGGTCGTCGTGGTCGGCAGTGGTTACCATGGTTGCTGGGTAATTTATTCCTTTCTTTAAGTTGTGCAATGGCGAATAGCCCAATATGTATTTAAATTGAGTAGCATCGTCGCTAGAGCCATAATCGCCAACCCACGACCAACCAATTGTAAATTTATGAAAGCGAAGCATGTCCATTACGCCAACTGCTGGAAATGCTACTTTAAATAATTCTGGTCGCTGTGTCATACAAGCACCAACAAGTAAACCTCCATTCGAACCTCCTTGTATTGCTAATTTTGCTGGTGTAGTATATTTTTCTTTTATCAAATACTCGGCTGCTGCTATAAAATCGTCAAATACATTTTGTTTTTGTAGAACAGTTCCTGCTTTGTGCCATGCTTCGCCATACTCGCCACCGCCACGCAAATTGGCTATTGCTAATACACCATTGTTTTCGAGTAATATCAATCTGCTTGCACCAAAGCTTGGTGTTAAGCTAATATTAAAACCACCGTAGCCGTATAGCAATGTTGGGTTGTTGCCATCTAGTTTTAATCCTTTTTTGTGAACTATAAACATCGGTATCTTAGTGCCATCTTTGCTTGTGTAGAATACTTGTTTTGTTTCGTAGTCTTCGGGCTTAAAGTCAACAGTTGGTTTTTGATGAACTTCGCTTTTGTTGCTTTCTATATCGTATTTAAATATAGTATTTGGATAAGTGAACGAGGTAAAACTGTAAAAAGCAAAAGGCTCGTCTTTTTTGCCGCTGAAACCGCCTACAGTTCCAATTGTTGGTAAAATTATTTCGTGAATTAGCTTCCCATTTAAATCATATACAAACGATTTGCTTGCAGCATCCTTCATGTATGTAGCGATAATTTTATTGTTAATTACTAATACCGAAGTGAGCACTTCTTTTTCTTTTTCGGGTAGTATGGTAATCCAAGCACTGCGTTCGGGTTTCTTTGGGTCAACTGCAATTAGTTTGTATTTGCCCGCATTATCTGATGTTTTTATTAACAGTTTTCCATTGATATCTTCAATTACAGAGTATTCAAAGTTAAAACCATCGGCAATTTTCACGAAATCGGATTTTTCGGCTGTTAAATCTTTAATAAATATTGAATTTCCATCGGTGGTTTCTGTTTCGTATAAAATTAGATATTTTTCGTCGTCGGTTGTTTGAGCAGTGTAATTGCGCAGAGGAAATTTTTTGTTTTCAAAAATTAATTGGTCTTCGCTTTGGTCGGTGCCAATTTTGTGATAATATACTTTGTGATATTCGTTTTTAGCAGATAGTTCCGAGCCTTTTTCGGGTGTGTCGTAACAGCTGTAATAAAATCCATTACCTTTCCAAGCAATATCCGAGAATTTTATCCATTTCAAATGGTCTTTAAGCTCTTTGCCGCTTGGAATTTCGCGAACCATGATTTCATTCCAGTCCGAACCAGCTTTGCTAGTGGTATATGCCATATATTTTCCATCGTTTGATGCTTTAATTTCGCCCAATGACAAAGTGCCATCATTCGACAAAGTGTTTGGGTCTAAGAAAACTTTTGCTTCGCTTTTCAAGTCGCTTTGAATATAAAGCACACTTTGATTTTGAACTCCAGAATTTTTATAATAAAAAAAGTAGTTTCCTTCTTTAAAAGGGGTCGAAAATTTTTCGTAATTCCAAATTTTAGTTAATCGCTCCTTAATATTATTTCTATATGGAATTGCATCCAAATAATTATTGGTAAATGCATTCTGACGCTTAACCCAGTCGCCAGTTTCGGCAGAAGTGTCGTTTTCGAGCCATCGATAAGGATCAGCTATTTCTGTTCCGAAATAATTGTCAACTACATTTTCTTTTTTTGAAACAGGATAGTTATTTGTATTTTGGCTATTAGAATTTAAAATTATTCCACTTAAAATCACCATAAAAGTTAATCTTTTCATAAATATTTGTAAATTTGATATAATAAACTACAAACCTAAACGATTTTTTTTTAATTTTCAACTTTAAATCAATTTTTTACTATATGGAAAATCAAAATAAAGTAAAATCAGTTGCAACATATAGATATAACAAATATTTTTTTGAGGACATCGATAATATTGAAGGAAAAGAAGGGTTTTTAGAAAAAAAAATAGAATTAGATGAGGCGGGAAATATCGTTACTGAATCATATTTTCAGGAATCGGGCGAAGTAGATCATAAAATACAAAGAGTTTTTAATGCAAATAATCAGTTAGTTGAAGAGTTTGTTTTTTATGCCGACGATGAGATTGCCGAGAAATTAATTGTACACAGAAATGACAAGGGGCAAATAATAAAAAAAGAAAAAGAATATGCTGAAGGCGAAGCCAGTGTGAGCAATTTAAAATATGATGATAATAACAATCTAATTAGCAAAGTTACACTAGATTTAGATGGCGAGGTAGAAGAAGAAGAAAATTTTGTGTTTGAAAATAATAATTTAATAGAACATAAAATAGTGAATTGTTTTGGTAATGTTCAGTATTTTGAGAAAAACAAGTTCAATGAAAAGAAACAAATACTTGAACAAATTATTGAAAATGGCGATGAGTATGAAAAATTAATTCAGTTTTTTGAAGAGGATAATTTAATTAGCTTAGAGATATATGATAAGCAAGGAAACGGAATTAAAAAGCTGGATTATACGTATAATGAAATAAATCAGAATATTGAGATAAATGAGAGAGGAAAGTTTGGCGTAAAAAAAATTAAAATTGAATACGATGAATTTGGAAATGAAGCATTAGAAGAAACATATAATGCAGGTGGCGATTTATTACAACGTATAAAAAGAGTGTTTGAAGGCAACCAAAAAAATTTAATTACGTCTTATTGGATTGAGAATAAGGAGTATGGAATAGTAAATAGCTTCTCAGTTGTTACAGAATATACGTATTTTTAATTATGATTAGAAATCAGGTAGTTTGTTTTGTTTTTATGGCGTTTTCGCTTATTAGCGTTAATGTTAATGCTCAGCGTGGCAAGCACGGGGCAAAAATAATTGCTAATTCTACAGTTCCTGTAAATGAATATACTTATCTTGCTTCAGATGCAAGTCAGGGTACCAATAGCATAGTTGTTAATAATTCTAATTTAAATACAAATAACAGATTTCCAGGGGCATTGGCTGTGGGCGATTTACTATATATTATTCAAATTCAAGGTGTTTCCATTATCACAAATAATCAGGTTGCTAATTGGGGCGAAATTACTTCATATAACAATTGTGGTAATAATGAATTAGCCGAAGTTTATTCTATTAGTGGAAATACGATTCAACTTACTTGTAATTTGATAAACAGCTATACTGCAAGTGGTAAAGTCCTTGTAGTTAGGGTGCCTCGTTATTCGTCATTAACAATTAATAATGCCGGTATATTATCATGCGATACATGGAATGGACAAATTGGAGGTGTTTTGGCAGTTGAAGTAAACGGAAATACAGTGATTAATGGTACTGGAAAGATTGATGTATCTGGAAAAGGTTTTAGAGGTGGCGATTTAACAACATGGAGTTCTGATGGTTGGGGAGGCGGGCAAGGTGCAAGTGCTCTTTTAAAAGAAGGTGCCGAAAAGGGAGAAGGTGTTGCTGGCTTTAAAGCAGAGTTAGATGCTCAAGGGGGAAGATATTGTAAATATGCTGCTGCAAATGGTGGTGGTGGTGGAAATGTTCATAATGCTGGCGGTGGCGGTGGCGGTAATTGTGGTATTGGAATATGGACTGGAAATGGGATGCCTGATATAACAACTTCTACAACGTATGCAAATGCTTGGAATCTAGAATCAGCAGGTTTTGCCACAGCTGTTTCTTCTGGAGGAGGAAGAGGCGGATATACGTTTTCTGGAAGTGATAAAAATGCAACAACAGTGGCACCTAACGACCTTACTGCTACACATTCCGTTTGGGGTGGTGATGGTAGAAGAATACAAGGTGGGTTTGGTGGACGACCACTTGATTACACAACTAACAGATTGTTTTTAGGCGGCGGCGGTGGCGCTGCTGACCAAAATGATGGACTGGGAGGAAAGGGTGGAAATGGTGGAGCATTAGCTTATATATATTCTTTTGGAACTATCACAGGTGCTGGTGTTATTAATTCTAATGGTACTGATGGTGGTAGCGCTAATGGAAAGGATGCTGCAGGCGGCGGTGGTGCAGGTGGGACTATTAAAATTATTAGTTCTGGTTTAATTACAGGAGTTGCAATTAACGCAAGTGGTGGATTAGGCGGAACTCAAACTGTAGGATTTTTAGTTGATGAAGCTGAAGGACCTGGCGGCGGCGGTGGCGGCGGTTATATTGCTCTTACCAATAACACTGTTGTGAAGAGTGCAAATGGGGGAAATAACGGTACTACCAATTCGGATGGAGTTAATGAGTTTCCACCAAATGGTGCAACAAAAGGTGCTATTGGTATTACAACAACAGCAGTAGATTTTTTTATTTATGATAATGATACTGCAATTTGTAAAAATACGAGTGTAACTCTTACTGCTCATGTTCAAGGGACTATGCCAAATGGAACAACTGTTAATTGGTACGATTCTCGTGTAGGAGGAAGTGTTATTGGTACTGGAATGTCTTTTACAACGCCAATTTTAACTCAAACTACGACATATTATGTGGGTACTTGCCCCGGTTTTTATAGAGATAGCGTTCTTGTAACAATTAGAACAGCTCCCGCTATTAATGCAGGTAATGATCAAACTATTTGCTTTGGATCTTGTGCACAAATTAACGCAACTGGCGGTGTTTCTTATGTTTGGTCTCCAATTACAAATTTAAACAATGCTAATATTGCTAATCCACAGGCTTGTCCAACAGTTACTAGAACATATTTTGTTACTGGAACAGATTCTTATGGCTGCACAAATACCTCCGATATTGTAATTAATATTACAGCCCCACCTGTTATTAATGCTTCTTCAGACGTAACAATCTGCAATGGATCTTCAACTCAATTAACGGTTTCGGGTGGAACTAGCTATACTTGGTCTTCAAATATTCCAGCTCCAAATAATACCTTGTCGAATCCAACTGTTAGCCCAACAACAACATCTTCGTATACTGTTACAGCAACTACAGGTGGAAGTTGTCAATCTACAGCTTCAATTAAGGTTACTGTAGATAATGGGGCAGTATTAACGCATACACAAGATACTACTATTTGTAAGGGCGACACGATAACGCTTTTTGTTAATGGAGGAACAAGTTACACTTGGTCTGGAACTCCAATTGTTAATAATACAACTTCTACGCCACTTGTTTATCCATCTGTTACAACTATCTATAAAGTTACAGCTCTCTCTGGTGCTTCTTGTGCTTCTATTGATAGTGTAATTGTTACCATTAACCCGTCAAATGCTGATGCAGGGGCTAATGCGGGGATATGTTCAGGAGGTTATGTGCAGTTCAATGCTGTAGGTGGTATTAGCTATGCTTGGTCTCCTTCAATTGGTCTATCAAATACTAATTCAAATAACCCAATTGCTAGCCCATCTGTAACAACTACTTATTACGCAAATATTATTGATCATATAGGTTGCGAATATTTAGACTCATTAGTAATAACTGTAGGAAGCAACTTAACCGTTAATGCTGGACTAGATACCGCAATTTGTTCAGGTACTTCGGTTCAATTATCTGCTACGGGTGGAACTAGTTTTTCATGGAGTCCAAATTCAAATTTATCAAGTAATTCTGTTTTTAATCCGATTGCATCTCCAGTAACAACTACAACTTATGTCTTAGTTTCGTCAGATGGCAGTGGTTGTGCAGGTACTGATAGTGTTGTGGTGTTTGTGAATCCTATCCCATCAGTTAGTGCTGGCTCAAATCAAACAATATGCAGCAATGGATCAATTCAATTAAGTGCTACTGGTGGAGTTGATTATATATGGGCACCAACAACCGGTTTGTCTAATGCAAATATATATAATCCCATTGCTACTCCCAATTCTTCTATTGTGTATAATGTTACTGGAACAGATATAAATGGATGTACAGCTAATAGTAGCGTTAGTATAACAGTAGGAACTGTTTTGACCGTAGATGCAGGCTTAGATAAAAATATATGTGCAGGAGATTCTGTTCAACTAAGTGCAGTTGGAGGAACAAACTATACTTGGTCGCCTGCTGCTACGTTAACAAATGCTAATATTTATAATCCGTTTGCTTTTCCTGTAAATACAACAAAATTCTATGTTACATCTTCTGATAATTCTGGATGCAGTGGGAAAGATAGCGTAATTGTTAATGTTCATCCAATGATTGTTGCTGATGCTGGCTCTGATATTACAATATGCTATGGTGCAAGTTCGCAACTCAATGCTAATGGTGGAACTTCATATTTGTGGGATAACAATGGCAGCGCATCTATAAACAGTGTAAGCATTAATAATCCTATTGTTTCACCATCGGTTACAACAACTTTTACTGTTATTGTTTCAAACCAGTTTAATTGTAGTGATATTGACACCGTTAAAGTAACTGTATCTAATCAAATAAATTTAGTTGTTAGTGCCGATACCTCAATTTGTAAGGGGGATTCAATAAAATTGCAAACAAATTATCCGAATTTAATAAATGCGTGGACGCCTTCTACTGGTTTGTCAAATGCTTCTGTATTTGATCCAAGTGCTGGTCCTAGTGGTACGACAATATATAATGTAGTAGTTTCTGATACTCTTGGCTGTAGTGCAAATAAAGATGTAACTATAACAGTTGTTTCAGTTCCACAAGCAAATGCAGGAATTGATACTTTGATTTGTAAGAACTCATCTGTTCAATTAAATGCTACTGGTGGTTCAACTTATAAATGGGCACCTGGTTCTACTATGAATGATGATAATATTGCAAATCCAATAGCAAGCCCAATTGTAACAACCACTTATATATTGACTGCTTATAATGGAGCATGTTCTGATATTGACACACTTGTGGTTAATGTAAATAACGTTGCACAAGCAAATTTCTTCTATAATGATGTATGTATAGGTAATACAGCTAAATTTATCGATAATTCAAATCAAACGCTTGATTCAATTATTCAATGGTCTTGGGAATTTGGCGATGGAGGAGTTTCTGATACTAGTTTTGTTCAGCACAATTATACCTCTTCTGGTATTTACCCTGTAACATTGTCCGTTGTTTATTCTTCTGGCTGCACTGATACTATTACTAAATTTGTAAATGTTTTCAACCCTCCAACAGTTAATTTTAATATGGATCAAATGGGTTCTGATGTGAATTTTTATGGGTCATCACCAGATATTATTGAAAGTTGGATTTGGGGTTTTGGTGATGGAGCAAGTGCCACAGAAGTTTCAGCATCACATCATTATTCAGAATACGGCAATTATAATATTCAACTCACAGGCATAGATGGAAATGGTTGTATTGACACAGTAATGAGAACCTTAACAGTATATTCGCCACTTCAGGTCTTCGTACCTAATTCGTTTACTCCTGATAATGACTTTTTAAATGATTATTTTGAGCCTGAAATATACGGTGCTGAGAGTTATAGTTTTAAAATATTTAATAGGTGGGGTGGATTGGTTTTTGAATCGAATGAGATTAGCAATAAATGGAACGGCAAAGATTTAAAAGGTAATGAATGCCTTGTAGACGCTTATGTGTATGAATTAGATGTTAAAATTAGAGGAGCTCAGGGTTTTAAAAAGGTTGGAACAGTAACATTGATTCGATAATTTAGAGCGGGTAATCTAGAGATTTGTTCTTTTCCCAGTCTATATCATCGTAGTGCCACCAAAACTCATCAGAACCTATAAAGCCATTGTTGGTCATTACTTGGTTCAATATCTCTCTGAACATTCGTGCTTTTTCATCAATACTAGGGCAAAGTCTTTCTGCTTCAGGAATTCTTGCATCATATAATGAACCCATGTCAATGTCTTTCCCATCAATTGAAACTAACGCAATATCAACAGAAGAACCTCTGCTGTGTTTGTCGCCATTGGATTGGTTTGCTATCATTCTTTCATCAGGAATCATTTCCCACATTTTTTTCTGAATGGACATTGGACGATATGCATCAAATATTTTTAAGCGAGCACCCATCTTTTCAATTTCTGCTTGGGCTTTTTTAAGCTTCTCGGCAGTACTTTTCTTTAAATAGCAGTTGCTATTTGGGTATATTGCAACACCAGAAAGATTTTCTGTAGTAGCATATTTAACATCAATCACCATGTTAGGTATTATTTCAAGTACATTTATTAGATCGGTGCTGTCTTTTATAAATTGTTCATTTTTTGATAAATGAGATTTTTCTTTGCAGCTGCTTGTTGCTATTAGAATAGCAGCAATAATTAAGATCGAATATTTCATGGTATTTAAAATTTTTATTGCTTAAATGTTCTTTTGATTAAACTTTTGTTTAATTTTAAAGTCAAAGTACTAAATTATATTTTGCGCAAATTTAAAAATATAAATTGAATTATAAACTTAAAAAAATTATTATGAAAACTTTCATGTATTTAGTCTTAGCATTTGCTTTTGTAACAGTTTCAGGTTCTGTTTTTGCTCAAAAACCCGATAGTTTAAATGAAAAATGTATGAATATTCTTAATTTAACAAAAGAGCAAAAATTGAAAATGGAAGAAATTCATAAATCACACAAAAACGAAATGCAAATAAATAAAAGATTATTGAACGAAAAAGAAGCTCAGCTTCAAGAATTGAGAACTTCTAATAATTCAGATATTAATTTGATTAATGCAAAAGTAGATGAGATATCAATTCTTAAATCAAAAATGATGAAAGAGCACGAGGCAATAAATCAGGAGATTAGAAAAATATTAACGGATGAGCAAAGAGCAATTTATGATAAAGAAATGAAAGGAAATAAAGGAAGGCATAAAGCAGAAATGGAAAAAAACAAACCATGTCCTGCTCAAAAATAATGAATTAAATAATTTGTTATGTTGAGTGATATAGGGTTTGAAGATTGAAAAAAAACAATTAAAAAAGGGCTTTTGTTGAAGCCCTTTTTTATTGTAAAACAATCCTCTCTGAAATAAATTGATTATCAATTGATAAATTTAATAAATAAACACCTTTACTATATTTAGATAAATCTATGCTTTTTGGAAGTTCATTCGTTTTTGAAATCCATTGATTTAGTATGTTTCCGTATATATCAATCAACTGCATGCACGAGTTTTGATTATTGTAGTTATTTAGTTCGATTCTTATTTCACTATTTGTTGGATTAGGAGATATATTTATGAGTTTATCAATAGATATTAAGCTGGTTGCTGATGTATTAGATGGTTTTGCCATTTTTGAAATGCCTCCATTAAAAGTTCCAATCCAAATGCTTTCAGAGTCAATATTCAAAGAGTAAATTAAATCGGTTGGTAGATTAGAATTACTCATATTGAAGTTTTCAAAAGCCCCATTTTTCAGCAAAGATAATCCACCCTGAACCATACCCACTACAATTGTAGTATCGTCAGCTGCTAATGCTGCAATATAGTTTTCTAATATACCCGAATTATCAGAATTTAATATTGTAAATTGATTGCTTAGTTGATTGAATTTTACTAAGCCTTCGCCATTTGTACCTAGCCAAATATTATTTAAACTGTCTACCGAAATACAATTAATAAAGTTGCTCGGAATGTCCCCGTTTTCATAGCTATAAAGCTTCCATGCACTTCCATTGTATCTTACTAGCCCAAAATTCCAAATAGTTAGCCAAAGATTTCCCGTTTTATCTAATATAACTCGATCGATTGCATTGTCTGGTAAAGTTGTATTATTCATGTCGTAAAGTGTCCAAGTAGAACCCGAAAGTTTAATCAAGCCAGCATCTGTTGCAATCCATTTTGATCCATCTGGCGCTATAATAATTGAATTAATTTTATTTGATGGTAGTTGGCTGTTTTGTGTGTTGTACGTTGTGAAAGTATTGCCAGTTAGATGAACCAAGCCGCTATCTTTAGTTCCAATCCAAAGCGAATTGTCAGAAGCCAAGCATGTAATTTCATTGCTGGCTAATTGGCTATTGTAAATATTGTTGAAATCCCAATTATTGTTGTCGAAAGAACAAATTCCAGTTCCAGCCCCATAATAATAACCGTCAATTGTCCCGAACCATTTTTTGCCAGTATTGTCAACGGTTATAGCTGAAATAACATTGCTAACCATATATGTATTTTCAAAAGTTCCATTGTAAATGCTTAAACCGTAGGTAGTTCCTAGTAAAACCTTTCCGTTTGCTGTTACATGTATTGCATTTACATCATTTGACGGGATTTTAATATTATCTTTGCTGTAGTTTTGCCATGAAGAAACTCCATCAAATTTGTTAACCCCCGACCAAGTTCCAGCCCAAATATTGCCTGATAAGTCTTGTCCTAATGAGATAACATAATCGCCCACAATTCCACAGTTGTTAGCATTGTAATTTGTCATTGTTCCATTGCTTAGCTTCACTAAGCCGTATCCCATGGTTCCTATCCATATATTTTTGTTCCTATCGGCAAATATCGATTTTGTGTCGTCAGTTGGTAAATCAGAGTTTGAAGTATCAATTACTATCCAATCGTTATTTTCTAAATAGGCGATGCCTTTTGATGTGCTAACCCATATTGTATTGTTGTCATCCATTGTCATGTCATTTATATATACATCAGGCAAATTGCTATTTAATGTATCCCAAACAGTCCAAGTAGTACCGTCGAATTTAACAACGCCAGCACCATATGTTCCAAGCCATTTAACGTTGATGACAGTATCAATTATAATATTGTTAACAGGGTATGATAAAGCCGAACAATGACTACTGTTGTATATGTTCCAATTTGTTAAATCAAATGAACCAAATCCAGTAGCTGTTCCAACCCACAGCAAGCCGTTTTTATCAACTGCTAAAGCGTCTATTGTTTCTGAAGGAATATTGCTGTTTGAAATATTGAATACTTGCCATTGAGAGCCATCAAAATACGATAAACCTCCACCATCGGTTCCAATCCAAATATCATTGTTTTGTGTGCTCGCAAGTGATCGAATATAATTGCTGTTTAGCTTGATGTTTCCAAAATTATAATTTTCGAAAATTTGACTAAAACTTTGAATGCTAATTAAAAGAAGTAGATAAGTAAATAATTTTTTCATAAGGCGGCTATTTGTTAAGTTATTATTACAATTTATTATGTAAATTGTTTGAAGGAATAGTTACAAATATACGACCGAACGAATAACTATATTGGTCTAAAAACACAAATTATGTTAACGTTGGTTAAAATATAGTTGGATATATTTAGAAAGGCGATGAAACCCATCGCCTTTCTAATAAGATGTTTTAATAACTTTTATGCAACAAATGCTTGAAATTGTTTTCGAAGTAATTTTTTTTACAAATCAATAGTATTTATAATTGGTCTCCTATTTATTGTGGCTTGAAATAATGATTTTCTTAAACATTCCATTGTTATATTGATTAATATAAATACCATCTTCTAATTGATTTGAGTTTACAATTTGACCAAGTAGGTTGAATGTGTTTATTATTGTCAAAGGTTTATTAAAATCATTATAATCAGCAATGTCAGATGTGCAATTTGTGCTCCATGTAGCTGTATTGTCTTTTTTCCACGAAGTTGGATTGCTAGTGGTTAATCCAAGTTGGGTATTATTTACGCAAATGTTTTGCAAGCTAGGATTAGAAACACAAGACAAGTAAGTAATATAATTATTGTTTCTAACATCTAATGAGGTTAGTAAATTGTTATAACAATGTAATTCCTGCAAAGCACTGTTTTTACTTACATTTATTGATACAAGTTTGTTAGAATAACACCATAATTTTAATAAATTAGAGTTTTGGCTAAATGTTAGGTTGTTAATTAAATTGTTATCGCAATCGAGTTCTATTAAAGCATTGTTGTTGCTCAAATCTAAAGATGTAATATCGTTATTATTGCAATCAAATTTGGCTAAAGCTGTATTATTAGATGTATTTATGCTCGTTAGCAAATTATTATAACAATAAAAATTAAGCAAAGCAGTATTAGTGCTAATGTCAATAGTAGAAATATTGTTAGAGTAGCACCATAAATCTTCTAACAAAACATTTGAACTTATGTTTAAAGTAATGATGTCATTTGAACCGCAAAAAAGTTGTTTCAGAGCCGTATTGCTAGTTAAATTTAAGGAAGTAATTTGATTATTACTGCAATCTAAAACTTCTAGCCCGCTAAAGGCTTCTATTCCAGTGAGATTTGTAATTGACTTGTTGATGAGATAAAGCGAAGTAATTACTTGAGCCTCGCTATATTGAATTTCGCCGTCAGTGTTGACGTCCACACTATTTGGTGCTGCAATTAAAGCAGCTTTGAAATTGTTATCAGGAATCACCACGTTTTGAGAAATAACAGAAGTGATAAATAATACATTTATTAATGCAATAGCTAAAGATTTTTTTGCTGAATTGTTCATGCGTTTTAATTTTATATTCAATGATGTTTTGAGCTAATATTTTGCAAATTTAAATAAAATATAGATTATTAAGTGCAATAATGTGTAAATAGGCTTTTTATTCGTAAATTTTATTATTTTTGCAATTGTAAATAAGTATAAATATAAAAAGGAGGTAAGCGACAAACAACAGCAAACTATTACATTAGAAAAATTTATTTAAAATAAAAAGCGTTAGCTTTTATTCCTGTATCTGAAACTTAGACACTTTCAAATTGCAAAATGGAATAAGTTAGTAGACGCTCACGCCAAATGGCGTGGGCTTTAACTTATCATTTTTGCAAGGTAGTCTAAGACCTCAGATGCGTGACACAGTTACTGTCCCACGCTTTTTTTATTTAATTATTTATTGCTTGGGATGGCTTAAAACTAAATTTTATATTATGCAATACTTCGTTAATATTTAAGCAGCAATTTTGCCATATTCCAATAGTTTCTTTA
>JBAXGW010000076.1:0-19130 GCA_037139195.1 Bacteroidota bacterium | reverse complement strand
GATAGTAAAATCGAAATAATATTAGATGAGTAAAGGGGATACCCAGTTTGTATTATTATATATCGACAAATTGCTTGCAGTGGTTGTTGCTTCTAAATAAATACCAGAAGCTCCAGCCAAATCAGTATTTGCACTATATATTACATTATTGTTTATTTCGCTTGCCGATATATTTTCAGTAATATCAACTCCTTTAAGATGAACTGTTCTTTGTGTTCTAAATCCATATATTCTATTTCCAGAAACTGATAAGCCATTTATATTCGCAGCATATATTCCACGCATTTCCAGTTTTTCTGCATCTGTTGCTGAACCCAAAATATTATTAGAAATAGTAACATTTTGATCAAGGCTCGAAGAACACCCATAATAAAACACCCCATTCATAAATGTATGAATATCATTATTTGTAATAGAAATATTTGTATTTGGATATTCAGACGCAGTACTTTCATCAAAAGCACATATTCTTATACCACAAATGCTGTATTGATCGTAAGCACTCGAACCCTCAATATTACAATTCTTAATTGTTATATTTGTATTTGCCTCAGCAGCCGAAACACTTAAAAGCTCAATTCCTGATTTACTAAAAATAGCTGCACGGCTATTGATAATTGTCAAATCTCTTGAATTGCTTGAATTATTTGAGCCATCAATTGTAAAATAATCAGTTCCAATAAAACGAATAATTGTATAATAATTTGAACCAGTAATAACAGGACTAACAGAGACATCTGGTTTTAATATAATTGTATTTGTAGCAGATGTTCCTGGTATGTGATTAAAAACAATAGGGAATGTTTCTCCTGCGCTTGAATACGTATTAATTAACTTTATTACCAAGGGTCCATCTACGCCACTTGCATTTAATGCGGCTGCAATTGAAGTAAGAGTAGGATAGTCAGCACCTGTAGCTCCTACAGTTTTTGTTCCAGATATTTGCGAAAAAGCAAAATGCTGCAAAAACAAGACTATACCAATCAATATATAAAGCTTTTTCATGCAATAAACAGTAATTTTACCATGCTAATTTAATATATTACGAATAAAAAACAAAATAATATTCGTAATTTAAACTATAAAAAATTATTTTCGATTAAATAAAAAAATAATTCAAAAAAACGCATTTAAATTGTTTTACATTTGAAATACGGCTAATCCCCTATCTAATTAAAGTGACTGTTCCACTTTTATTATATAAAACTTTATCTGTTCCTGTGGCTGTTATGATATAATAGTATGTTCCTTCATTGGCCAAAACGCCTCCGTCAGTTTCTCCATTCCATCCTTCATTGAAATTATCCCAATTATATATTTTCTTACCCCAACGATTAAATATATCACAATGAAAATCGGCAATTGAAGTACATTTTACTTTAAACAAATCATTTGCTCCATCTGAATTGGGGGTGAAGACATTTGGAACAATAAGCTTTGATCGTTCTATAACTTTTATGTCAATATTTATAGAGTCGGAACAAGTATTAACATCTTCATATACATAAGATATAGTATGCAAACCCACTCCAGCTAACGATGGATCGAAAACATTATTAACAATTCCATTCCCTGATAATATTCCCCCATTGGGTTTAAATTCAGAAGAAACATTAACTGGTCCATTATCAAGAAAATAGAAATTTGAGCCATTAAAGGACAATTGAGGTTTGAAATTGAAAATATCTACACATTGAATTACTGAGAGATTATTAGCATCTGTTACTGTAACACAATAATTCCCTTCGCATAGTCCATTGGCAAAGGACGTTAACGAACCCTTAGAATCACTCCATAAATATGAAAACGGAGGAGTTCCTCCACTAACTGTAGCTTGAGCCACGCCATCGCATGTTACAAGTGGTTCGGGATTGCAAGCTCCGTTGCAATTTCCTATTGTGTTAGATACTGCATTAGAAGCCCAAGCAGCACCATCTGGAATTCTACGCCATGATAAGCCTTGATAATTAATTGGATCAATTGAACATATATAATTTTTACATGTTGATAAAATATCATTGTATGATAAAAGTGAAACCGCATTTGAACACGATGCTGAAGTTGGTATACAAGGGGGGCATGACATGCATGAGTTAGTTAAACTGTTCCATGAAATTGCATCTTGAGGCACTCCATTAGCATCATAAAAAGCAAACCACCCTCCTGTATTAGGAAACCATAATCTAATGCCTCCATCTAAGCAAACATTGTTCAAATTATTATCTACTACTAATTCAAGAGTTTTACCCCCATTTTGCACCAATAAATTTGAAGGAACAGGTTCCGCATTTATCCCCCTAATTACAACAAATCCACCTGCTGGCACAATTGTATTATCAGGGATTCGGTAACCACCTCCGTAAGTTGATCCATCGTTGGTATTATTTCCCAAATAATAACAAGAGATGTCAACGGGCTTACAAAGATTAGGATTGTACAATTCTATCCACTCTCCTCCACCAGAAAGAGTAGCAGTAGAGCCATAAATTGACCCATCACCTGAAATTGGAGCTAACATTACCTCATTGATTAAAATTGAAGGCCCCTCATAAAAACAATCAGCCCCATTGCAAACATAATTTACTTGGCTTTGGATGACAACGTTCATTTGTGCACTTGCAATTTCCCCTACACAAAAAAGCAGGATTATTAGTGTTCTTCTCATTTATTTCTTATTTAATAATTTAACATTTCAGTTTGTTTTTTCGAAGCGAATAATTTATCATACAAGCAAAATAAATTAAAGCTAATCTTCATTACTATAAAATATGGGACAAAGCGGATTCCTACAAGGCAAGTAGCCCATTTTTTTATCTTTATAAAAACATTCATATTAAAACCTTAATTATTTCAAAATATCATTTCAATAAAACTACCTTCCCAACATATTCTTTTATCACGTCTTCTTGCCCTCTTACATATATTTGATAAATATATACATCCTCTATTGCATCTTTATATGTGCCTTTATTAAACAGAGAACCATTCCATTTTTCATTAAAATCATTTGTCGAAAAAATCAAATCACCCCATCTATCAAAAATATTCATTTTGTAATCAGCAGTATTTACATTATAGCCTTCTGGGCCAAAACCCGCATTAAAATCATCTCCATTTGGGGTAAATGCATTTGGCACATAAAATGATAAAACATCTTTAACAATTATTGTATCGGCATAAACATCGATGCAATTATTTGTATCAATAACAGTTAAAATAACAATATAAACCCCAGTTTTATAGACATGACTAAAATCCTGAGATGAGCAAGTTGTATTGTCCCCTAAATTCCAATTCCAAGAATTGATGCTACCAATCGAAATATCGTTAAAATTAATTGAGTTATTTTCTATGGTTGTTATTTTTGGATTTGCAATAAATTTTGCATTTGGACCTGGAATATTTGAAATAATAACATCTGCAGAACTTATGCATCCTGTTGTATCATCAGTAGCTGTTACCGAATAAACGCCACTCACAAGATCTGAAATAAATGCTTTAGAATTTAAGTCTTGCCATAAATAACTATATGAGCCTGTTGCACCTGAAGCCATAGCTAAAGCCCAACCATTTCCCATATTACAGGTTTCATTTTTAAACAAAAACTCTATTTTTGGATTTGGACTTACTAATACAGTAACAGTATCTTCGTCAGAACAAGACCCTAAATAAACAGTTACAATATAAGTTTTGCTTGAATCAGGGCTCACAGTTATCAATGGATTAATACTATTATTATAATTCCACAAATAAGCATCTCCACCAGAAGCCGTTAAAAAAGCTAATCCTCCCTCACAAATTATGGTGTCAAGTCCAGCATTTGCAAAATCTGTCGGGCTAACGTATACATTCACACTATCAGTGCTTCCACAAATACCATTAAAAACTGTTACAAAATACTTTGAATTTACAATTGGATTGACTACAATTGAATCGTTTGTTTCACCTGTGCTCCACAAATAACTTGTTCCTCCTGTTGCAATTAAAGTGTCAGTAGAACCAACACAAATTGTTATGTCGTTTCCTGCATTTGCAATAGGATTATTATTTACATAAACTGTTACGTTATCAGAATTGGTGCATCCGTTTGATGTAATTGTTACGGTGTATATTGCATTCCCTGTTGGCGAAACTGTGATTGATTGCGTGGTGCTATTATTTACATCATTCCACATGTAGCTTGTCCCACCACTAGAAGTTAAAGTGATAGAACTTCCCTGGCAAATTGAACCACCATTTCCAGCTTCAGCTATGGGGTTGGGCTTCACGAAAAGCATCACACTATCTACAGCCTTACATCCAAAGGCATTTACAACTGTCAAGTAATATGTAGTAGTATTTATTGGTGTCGCATTTGGATTTTGAATGTTCGAATAATTTAGTGATATTGCAGGCGACCAATTGTAATTACCCCCACCATTTCCATACAATATTGTATCATTTCCAGAACAAATAGACATATCATTACCAGCATTTGCGATTGGATTACTTATTACTGTAACTATTACACTATCAATCGCAGAGCAAATACCATTGCTCACTGTAACATGGTAAGTTGTTGTAACTGATGGACTAACCATAACAACAGCAGTATTGCTATTATTAATATCGTCCCATAAATATCCAGTTCCACCACTAGCTGTTAACATAGTATCGCTTCCATTGCAAATAGAAACAGCAAGTCCGGCCTCCGCAATTAAACCTATTCCAGAATTTACGCTAACCGTATTATTTTTTTTACATCCATTTGCATCTGAAAGCTCAATTGTGTATGTATTTGCACATAATGGAGTAAAAGTAGGAACAGAGCTAATATTGTTTAATTTATAGGAATATGGAGCAACCCCTCCAGATGTATTTACCGAAATAGAACCATCACAAGCACCTAAACATGTTTCATTTACAGGTGTTATTTGACTAATTAAATCGCTTGGCTGATTTACCTGAATTGACAATGTATCATCGCAAGCAAAAGCATCTGTTACTATAACTTGATAAGCAGCTGCTGATAAATTAGTTATATCCTCTGTAGTTTGTGTTGTATTAGACCAAGCATAATTATAAATTGGATTTCCGCCAATGGTTGTTAAGTCTATACTTCCATTAGTTAATCCAAAACACTTAACATCAGTAACAACCGCTGAAACATTCGGTACAGTTTTAACCCTTATTATTTTATTTATGGTATTATTGCAAGTATTTGCGTCTTCGTAATAGTAAGTAATAGTATGGTTGCCAACACCAGCAATTGATGGGCTAAAAACAAAACCCGACAAGCCATTGCCAGTCAGCTGCCCACCACTTGGCAGAAAATTAGATGTATAATTCACTCCATTTTCATCTAAGCAAAAAAGACTATCGCCATTAAAAGAAACTGGAGGCACAAAATCGATGATATTAACGCAAGCAATTTTAATCGTATTTACCGCATCAGTAACTGTTACACAATAATTTCCAGCACAAAGACCAGTTGCAGCGTTAGTAACACTTGACTGAGAATCATTCCATTTAAAAGTATAAGGAGGAACGCCACCACTTACATTTGCAATTGCCTGACCTGTGCATGTAGACGATGCCACTGTATTACAAACAGAATTGCAATTCCCCATTGTATTTGTTGTTGCAGTTGCACTCCATGTTCCACCATCTGGCATTCTGCTCCAAGATGATCCTGCATACATTGCAGGATCTAGAGAGCTCATATAATTTTTATTTGCAGCAGGAATATTGTCGTAAGAAGCCAAAGATGAAGCATTTGAGCATGTTCCACAACTTGAAATACATGGAGCACAGGACATGCAAGAATTTGTTGTACTATTCCATGAGATTGCATCTTGAGGTATTCCATTATTGTTATAAAAAGCAAACCAGCCACCTGAATTTGGGAACCACAATCTAGTTCCTCCTCCTATGCATACATTTCCGAGGGCATTATCTACAATCAGTTCTATTGTTTTACCTCCATTCTGTGCTAATAAATTTGGTGCAACAGGTGTAGCATTTACACCTCTTATTACAACAAAGCCTCCGGCAGGAACAATTGTGTTTGCTGGAATTCTGTATCCACCTCCATAACTCATACCATCTGGAGTATTATTCCCTAAATAAAAGCATGATATATCAACTGGTTTACACAAATTAGGATTATATAATTCTATCCATTCGCCTAAATCACTACTAATAGGATTAACCCCATACATAGCCCCATCTCCAACAATAGGAGTCAGCATTACTTCATTAATTAGAATCGAAGGACCCTGATAATTACAAGAATCACCATTGCAAACTGTATTTACTTGTGTTTGGAATGAAACACTAATCTGAGACATCGCAATCTGAGAACAAATTATAAAAATAACAACACACAGTATCCTCATTATATCAATGTTTTAAACGAATAAAAATTAATGATTATTTCTGCAAATGAACATGCACTTTACTTTTATGCTTATTTCAAAAAACACTACAACAAATGTTAAATAATTTCAATAAAGTTATATATTATTAATATTGCAGAAAATAAGGTATCAAGCGTATTTCAACCGAGTAAACAACGTATTTTTGAATAATAGAATCTTATTATAACTAACCAACAAACTTTTATATTTGAAACAATAAAAATGGCTGAAGAATATATGATTTAGATTTCAGATTTATTAGTGTCTTTGCTCTCAAAAAAATTAAAAAAGCAAATTCAAAATAAAAATATTTATTTTATCAAAACTACATTTCCAACATACTCTTTTATTACGTCTTTGTCGCCTCTAACTTGTATTTTATACACATACACATCTTCTATAGCGTCTTTAAGTTTTCCTTTATTATTTTTAGTTCCATTCCATTTTTCATTAAAATCATTTGTTGAAAACAACACATTACCCCATCTATTTAATATAAACATCTGATAGTCGTCATAGCTTATATTTTCACCTTCAGGTCCAAATAATTCATTGATTCCATCGCCATTTGGTGAGAAAGCATTTGGGATATAAAAAGTTGAGCTAAAATGAACATTTACAGAATCTATGTATATATCAACACACCCATTTGCGTCGGTAACTAGCAAAGATATTGTATAAACACCCGTATTTTGAAAAACATAATGGCAACTTGAATTATTATCTGTTTTTTGTCCCTCAACAGACCAAAACCATGAATTAACGTTACCATCGGAATGATCAAAAAAACCAACACTTTCCTCACTTACTTCCGGGTTGTGATTTGAAACAGAGAAGTATGCATCGGGACCTGGAATATTATAAACGGAAATTGAATCTACATTTGAACAAGTAGTAACTGCATCAGTAATTGTAATAATATACAAGCCTTTTGACAACTCTGTTGAAGTTGAAGTTGTATCTCCATTGTTCCATAAATAATGGCAGACTCCTATGCTATTGTTTACAGAGGCAATAGCAGCTCCATTTGATTTGTTGCAGGCCTCATCTATTGATGTCATCGATATATCGGGAAGCGGATTTACAAAAACTTTAACGGAATCTATATCTTTGCATGCTAAGAGAGTTACTGTGATTATATAAGTTTTAGAATTATTTGGAGCAACCAAAATGGAAGCTGCAGTCCCTAAGTTTTCACTCCATAAATACTCTCCCCCACCACTTGCATTAAGCACAAGCGAATCCCCTTTACAAATGGTTTTGTTTTCGCCTGCCTCGGCAATAGGTAAAGGTTTAACAAATACAGTCACCGAATCTTTACTAGAACAAAATTGATTTGTAACAGTTAAGATATATGTTGTAGTATCTTGAGGGAGCACTGAAATTGCTGCTATATTTGAAATTGGGATTGTATTCCACTCAAATGAACTATTAGAATAACCCGTTCCCACAAGGATTGCATTATCACCTTTACAAATTGTTTGATTTGGTCCTGCCTCGGCTAAAGGAACTACTGATATAGTAACAGCATCGGTATTTGAACAATACGAATCACTTACAGTTACATTATAAATTGAACTACTATTTATTTGAGGAATTGTTATAGAAGACGTAGGTGAATTGTTAAAATCCCAAAGATAGCTATTTCCACCTGTGGCAGTTAGTTTCGCACTTTCACCTTTGCAAACGGTTTGAGATGGACCTGCATCAGCATTAGGGATTGGCATAACATTTAGCGTTTGACTAAACGTTGTAGAGCAAGTATTTATATCTTGATAATAATATGTAATATTATGAGTTCCAACACCCGCAATAGATGGGTTAAATACATTCCCAGAAATTCCGCTTCCACTCAAAGTTCCTCCCGAAGGAGAAAAGCCATTTGATATAATTGATGAAACTGCGTTTAAACAAAATGTATCAATTCCATTATAGCTAACAGTAGGCTCAAAATTTAGAATATCAACGCATTTCGTTATTTCCACATTGCTTGCATCTGTCACCGTAACACAAAAATTACCTTCACAAAGGCCAGTTGCAGTAGAAGACGCAAAAGCTTGTGGATCATTCCAAAGGAAAGTATATGGAGGAGTGCCCCCGCTAACTATTGCCTTTGCTGTTCCATTACAGGTAATTGGAGGCATTGTATTACAATTTGCGTTGCAATTACCCATGGTATTAATACTAGCAGACAAGCTCCAAGCTCCTCCATCTGGAATTCTGCGCCAAGATAAATCTTGATAACTAGAAGGATCGCTACTTGTTATATAATTCTTTTTTGATTGAGGAATTACATTATATGAAGGCAGATTTGGAACATTAGAACAAGAATTACAACTTGATATACATGGCTCGCATGACATACACGAGTTAAAATTATTATTCCATGAAATTGCATCTTGTGGAATTCCATTTTTATCATAAAAAGCAAACCAACCTCCAGAATTTGGGAACCACAAACGATTTCCTCCTCCAAGACATACATTGCTACTATCAACAATTAGTTCTATCGTCTTCCCTCCATTTTGAACCAAAAGATTTGAAGGCACAGGAGAAACATTTGCCCCTCTTATTACTACAAAACCTCCTGGGGGAACAATTGTATTATTTGGAATCCTATATCCACCGCCCATATCTACATATGACCCCGAATTACCAAGCTCATTTGTATTATTGCCAAGATAATAACAGGAAATATCAATTGATTTACACAAATCAGGATTATAAAGCTCAATCCACTCTCCTCTTCTAGTATTATCTAAATCATACATCGAACCATCCCCAAAAGAAGGCGTCAACATAACTTCATTAATAAGAATTGACGACCCTTGATAATTACAGGGATTTCCATCGCAAACAGTATTTATTTGAAATTGAATCGAAACACTTAGTTGTGCAAATAGTATTTGAGAATAAAAAATAAATAGTAGAACAATTATTTTTTTCATATCAGCCTTATTCAATGTTTTAAAGTGAATACAGTCATTTTTATTTAAGCAAAATCACTTTCCCCACATATTCTTTTATCACGTTATATTCGCCCCTTACTCGTATCTGATATACATAAACATCTTCTTTTGCCTCCCTAAAGGTGCCTTTATTATCTTTTGTCCCATTCCACCTCTCTGCAAAATTATTAGTCGAAAACATTACATTACCCCATCTATTTAATATTATCATTTGATAATCTTCAGGACTTATATTATCGCCTTCTGGGCCAAAACTCTCATTGTCCTCATCTCCATTAGGACTAAATGCATTTGGGATATAAAAGGTACTACCTTCGCGAACTCGCAACGAATCTATATAAATATCAGTGCACCCATTTGTATCTACTATTGATAATGATACTACATAGTAATCAGATGTCTCAAATACATAATTAAAGTTTTGACTTGTTTTTGACGTTAATCCTTCTATTGTCCATAACCATGTCGTTAAACTTCCTGTTGAATAATCTGTAAATGAAACGCTTTCTTCATCTACCAATGGTGTATGATTAGATATTACAAAATAGGCATCGGGACCTGAAATATGATTAACACTCACCTGCCCTATTGATGAGCAATGTGTTACGGTATCTTCTACGGTTACGGTATAAATACCCTGTGAGATGCCTTTTATACTTGGGCCGAGGTCTCCTGTATTCCATATATAGTTATATATGCCGGAGCCTCCTTCTACAATTGATATGGCATATCCATTACTCATATTACATGTTTCGCTTATAGAGCTCATTGTTATTTGTGGAAGTGCATTTACTGTTACATTTATTGCATCCGAATCTGTACATCCATTTAATGTTACTGTTACTGTATAGGTAATGCTTGAGGCTGGCTGAATAGAAATTATTTGGGATGTTCCTAATCCTCCACTCCACAGGTAAGTTCCTCCTCCATTAGCTATTAGTTGTAATGTATCTCCTTCACATATTGTTTGATCGGCGCCTGCATTTGCTACTGGTGACGGATTCACTTTGACTTTTACTGAATCTAACCCAACGCATGAATTATTTGTTACTGTTACATAAAAGGTTGAATCGCTGATGGGGGAAACCGATATGCTTGACGTTGTTTGCATATTGCTCCATTGATACTGACTGCCCCCTGTGGCATGCAAAATAGCACTTGTTCCTATACATATTGAAGTATCTTGCCCTGCATTGGCTATTGTATTATTTACGTGTACTATTACTTCATCCGTATCGGAACAGCCATTCCCTGATACCGTTACTTGATAAGGTGTAGTAACAGAAGGGGAGACGTTTATAGAGGACGATGAGCCACCAACAGTTCCATTCCATAAGTAGGTTGTCCCGCCACTTGCTGTTAATACTACACTATCGCCTTTGCAAATTGTTGTATCCAAACCTGCATTGGCTATGATGGGTTGATTTAGGGTTATTAATACACTATCTGAACTAGAGCATCCAACACCTGCAGTTTCAGTCCAAACCAAAGTATAGACTCCTGAACCATTTGCTGTAATAGCAGTTGTTGGACTATTCGAATTCGAAAACGTTATTCCAGTGCCAACGCTTTGCAACCACGAACCTGTATTTGTACTTGAACTTAAAACAGCAGCCATCGATACATTAGTGCCACAAACTGTTTGATCAGGACCAGCATTTGAGACGGGAATTGGATTAACTATCAATGTTGTACTTGCAGTTACAGTTGCTGTATTTGTAATTACTGTAACAGTATACAAATAAGAACCAGAAACAGAAGGGACAGGAATATTTATTGGATTTTGAATATTAGAAGTGAATCCCAAAGGACCAGACCATGAATAGCTTATAGCACCTGGCACAGAACTTGCAATTAAATTAAATGTTCCAGAAGAACAAAAAGGTCCGTTATTACTTGCTATTACAGTAGGACCACAATTTATGACTGTAATTTCAGCTGTATCTGTCTTTGACAAAGGGCAGTTTGGATTCCCCGATTGAGAAGTAACAACATAAGTTAAAGTACCTAAAGATGTAGTTGATGCAACCACATTTGCTCCACTTGCACTACTCAAACCTGTGCTCGGCGACCAGTTATATGTTCCATTACCACCTGATGCTTTTAAATTTACAGGCTGACCCAAACATACTGTAGTATCAGAAGGATTTACCTCAACACCCGTATTTACATCTAAGACTGAAAGTACTACATCACAAACAGCTCCATTAATTCCATCAAACATGATATAATATGTACTTCCAGGAGTCAATCCCATTAGAGTTACAACACCTTCTTCATTTGCATTATAACGCTTGAACATATACGGAGTAACTGGTCCACTAGAACAATTAGCCGCTGAAAAAATAAAAAACTGAATACCTTCACCAGTTCCTACGCAATTATATGTCCATACATTTAAAGAAACCGTAGAAGATGATGCAACAAACTTAATGAAAGAATTATTATCAATTACTCTTCCATCCCAAGATGGATTTTGAAAATCTTGAAACGCATCAGATAACTCTGGCCATGTATCAATTGTAAAAGAGCTAGATGTATTAGTACAATATCCATTTAAATTACAAACAGGAGTAGCTGTACATGCAGTGTTTCCAGCAATTGGATTACCAGCTCCACAAGCAGGATGAGCAGTAGGCTCTGCTACACAAATTCCACATTGTGCTGCAGGATCGAAACTCCAAAATCTAATCCAAATTGTTTCTCCAGGTGTTCTTCCTGATAAAGTAACGTTTGGCATAATAGAAAAATCATTCGAATGTAAACAGTCATATATCTCAGTCAATGAATTGCAATTACTACCAGAATAGACGCCCATTAAAGATGCGGGATAACTTCCCCAATAAGAATCTAATGCAGCAGATGTATTAATTACAATCTGCCCTGAAGCAGGAACAGTAACTTTAAACCATACATCATTATTTTGATAGGCATATCCACAATTACCATAACCAACTGAAGGAGTAGCTCCTATACAGGTAAAAGGGGTAGTTTCGCAGAAATTAGATACTGATAACTGCATTGCTCCGCATGGATCATCATTTACTGGAGCTGCTAATGTATGTTTTACAGTGCATATCATTAAAAAAATAACCAAACAAGATTTACAAATAATCCAATTTTTCACTTGTTTTTTTATTCTATTTTCTATTACATCAATTTTCATGATTGTATTTTTTTGTTTAAAAAACTCTATATCATTTCGAATAAAAAAACTACTTTAACAAAATCACTTTCCCCACATATTCTTTTATCACGTTATATTCGCCCCTTACTCGTATCTGATATACATAAACATCTTCTTTTGCCTCCCTAAAGGTGCCTTTATTATCTTTTGTCCCATTCCACCTCTCTGCAAAATTATTAGTCGAAAACATTACATTACCCCATCTATTTAATATTATCATTTGATAATCTTCAGGACTTATATTATCGCCTTCTGGGCCAAAACTCTCATTGTCCTCATCTCCATTAGGACTAAATGCATTTGGGATATAAAAGGTACTACCTTCGCGAACTCGCAACGAATCTATATAAATATCAGTGCACCCATTTGTATCTACTATTGATAATGATACTACATAGTAATCAGATGTCTCAAATACATAATTAAAGTTTTGACTTGTTTTTGACGTTAATCCTTCTATTGTCCATAACCATGTCGTTAAACTTCCTGTTGAATAATCTGTAAATGAAACGCTTTCTTCATCTACCAATGGTGTATGATTAGATATTACAAAATAGGCATCGGGACCTGAAATATGATTAACACTCACCTGCCCTATTGATGAGCAATGTGTTACGGTATCTTCTACGGTTACGGTATAAATACCCTGTGAGATGCCTTTTATACTTGGGCCGAGGTCTCCTGTATTCCATATATAGTTATATATGCCGGAGCCTCCTTCTACAATTGATATGGCATATCCATTACTCATATTACATGTTTCGCTTATAGAGCTCATTGTTATTTGTGGAAGTGCATTTACTGTTACATTTATTGCATCCGAATCTGTACATCCATTTAATGTTACTGTTACTGTATAGGTAATGCTTGAGGCTGGCTGAATAGAAATTATTTGGGATGTTCCTAATCCTCCACTCCACAGGTAAGTTCCTCCTCCATTAGCTATTAGTTGTAATGTATCTCCTTCACATATTGTTTGATCGGCGCCTGCATTTGCTACTGGTGACGGATTCACTTTGACTTTTACTGAATCTAACCCAACGCATGAATTATTTGTTACTGTTACATAAAAGGTTGAATCGCTGATGGGGGAAACCGATATGCTTGACGTTGTTTGCATATTGCTCCATTGATACTGACTGCCCCCTGTGGCATGCAAAATAGCACTTGTTCCTATACATATTGAAGTATCTTGCCCTGCATTGGCTATTGTATTATTTACGTGTACTATTACTTCATCCGTATCGGAACAGCCATTCCCTGATACCGTTACTTGATAAGGTGTAGTAACAGAAGGGGAGACGTTTATAGAGGACGATGAGCCACCAACAGTTCCATTCCATAAGTAGGTTGTCCCGCCACTTGCTGTTAATACTACACTATCGCCTTTGCAAATTGTTGTATCCAAACCTGCATTGGCTATGATGGGTTGATTTAGGGTTATTAATACACTATCTGAACTAGATAAGCCTGAAGCAGAAGTTTCGGTCCACAACAATGTATAAGCACCTGCAATACTAGCTATAACACTTGCATTAGGACTAGTTGGAGGTGTGAACACCAGCAAACCTGGTCCATTTTTTTTCGTCCAAATACCAGATCCAGTACTTGGAACAGCTGCTAACAAAGTCGTCAATCCGCATATATTCTGATCAGGTCCTGCATTGGCTACTGGTACAGATGAAGATATGACAATAGTAGAAACTGCACACATACCATTTAAATAAGTAACAAATGAGTAAGTTCCATCTGGATAATTATTTAAAGAATAATTTAAATCCAGACCTGTTTCTCCAGTTAAAGCAATCCCATTATGAAACCATTGAGAAGTTGCACCCGCAGTTAATGCTCCATTTAGCACCAAATTATTTGAACTAACGCTGCCTGTTTCTCCAATTGGATTTGAACTTATTGATGATGAAGTGGTAATTTCTAATTTATCAATATAAAAATAAGGCTTACAACTTGAATATACATTTGGGTATCCAACAGGCAAAGGACAATCACCTCCTATTAAAATAGCATTAATGTTTGTGTTAGGAGTAAAAGTAATAGTCAATTGCGTCCATGTAGCACTAATATTATAAGATACCACCCCCAGTTTAGTCCAATTTGAAGGCGGGCAATTCTGTCCCGAATAATCAGGGTCATTATTTGGTCCTGATGTAGTTCCAAGTGGAACACCAAACGGTATGTCGGCACAATTAGCCGAACCATAAATTGCAAGATTATAATTGGTTAAAGGAGAAGTACAGCTAGTACACGGATTCGATGAACTTTCAAATCCAGCAGCAACGTAAAAAGTATAAGTATAGGTTGTTCCTGCTATCATAGGAGAATTCAAGCAAGTTGAAATATACTCCATATACATTGTATTATTTTGTTGACTTCCATTTATCAAAAAGCCAAGCATCCCAGCTCCATCATAAGGAGTAATGCCGAGACAAGGAAATGTTGTAAATCCACAATTTGTATTACAATAATCGGGTGTAGTATAGCTTCCATTCGACCAACCCACAATATATCCTGTTGTTTGAGTAAACGCAGTTGGGCATTGAATATAATCCTCAAATGATGGGTTAGTCAACATTGATGTAACATTAGTTTGTTGACATACACAATCAACTGTGTCATTTAAATCAACCAAACCATCTCCATCATCATCAATTCCGTTGTTACATATTTCTTGACTAAAAGCAAATCCCGTGTTCAATAGAACAGCAAATAATAATAAATACTTTTTCATGGTGGCTTATTTTTTAACTGTTAATTATATCACAAAGTACTGTCAATATTATAAAAAATAAAATACCGTATACACCGTGTTTACATCGAGTAACTAACGTATTTTTTTCATTTATACGTTGTTGACCCTATTTAACCTTGTAAAGAATTAAGTTCATCTTACGCTTTTTTTTTTAATTATTTATCCCCTTTATATAATTAGCAGCGAACGAGAGCTTTTAGAGAGAGGGGGTTCTAAATAAACTCCCGCTTTTCCTGCTAATTCAATAATTACTTTTTTAAGCTTTTCCAGCACAAAATCAGAGCACTATTTTCTTTTACAATACCTTAAATACTTTACTAACCGGGAAAGCAAAGTCTATTTTTCTTTTCAAGTAGGATTAAATTTACTAATTCAACAAATTTTCTACGTCTTTTCTAAGTTTATTTAGATCCGTGTCTAATTTGTTTTTTCTTATTTTTTCTTCCAATAATTCCAGTTTTTTCGAAATTGTATTTTTTAAAAAAAGTTGTTTTTCTCTTTTATTTAAAATGAAAAAGGCTTTTTCATCAATAATTACAGGAATTGAAACTGCTTTTTGGGCACGCCTGTAATAACTAATACTCTTCATATTTTCACGTAAACAGGCTACAGGTCGTACATGTAGCTCAAAAAGGATAAAACGCAGACCATCTCCATAAGCTTGCCATTTCAACTGCTTCAATTTGCTAAAAAACCCATCTGAATCCAACAAATTCGTTTTCAATAATTCTAATTCACTATCTGTACAATTAAAACTCTCACAATAATCAAATAAGAAATCATCTGTTTTAGTTATCATTCCCCTCATAAATCGTTATTATATTATTTTAATAATGCTATGATTAAGCTTTATACTAAACTACTGCTATCGAAAATTTAATCGTAATAATTCTTTTCGCTTATTACAATAAAATCCCAACTACTTATTTGTACATGTATGTTCAAATAAATAGTCGGATGATTTTTGCCGAATTAATTATTTTATTTAATAATTACTTTTTTAATTGAATAATCATTAATTTTCATAAAGTATACTCCTTTGGCCATTGTATTAACGGGAATTGATGCAATATTTGAATTTGGAGAATTTACACACACAGTTTGCCCCAAACAATCTATTAATTCAATTTTACTTATATTCTCATCCGATGAAATAGTAATAAAATCTTGAGCAGGATTTGGGAAAATATGAAAATTACTATTTGTTTGATTTTCAACATTATTAATAAAGGAGCTACAATCACCAAAATTAGCTCTTATACCAAAAGAAATAGCACTAATAATAAAGGATTCCATAGCAACCCATGATCCATTTGCATAAAAAAACGAAGTATTTGGAGTATAATTTTCTGTTGAAGCTCCAATTGTAATAAAATTTGTGGGTATTACCGTACGAACAACTACAAGATATTTCGTTCCAGCTTGCATTATTGGGCAGTTTGTGCCAAAACTAAGTGTGCTCCATCCTGTTTGATTTGCCGTTGCACTTTTAATAAGTGAAGTTGATTTTAACGTATATGTCGAACCATTTATTTGCCAAACTTCTGCTTTATAAGCACCTGCGGCTGTTGCATCAAGATAGACGCTCACAGACGAAAGAGTATCCATTGAATTTAACTGATACACCACTCCTAAAGCATTAAAACCTAATCCATTAATATCAATCAACCCAGATTCACGAGACATCACAGAATCAGAAACAATTATTGACATTGTATCTTTATTATTTGCTAGCATAACATCAGCTTCATCACAACTTGCAGTATAAACCACATTAAAAGTGTCAGAAGGATAAGATGCTGGATCAAAAGCACTTGCTATATTTATTGTAGAAATTGCGCCTGGTGCCAGTGTAGAGATAACGTTGGACTGATTATACAAACCATTATTAATATTAACATTTAGTGAAACATTTGTCAAATTCAAATACCCGTTGTTTCTAACATCTGCATTGAATTCACTATAAGTCGCTTGAGATTTTGCAATAATAACATACTCCGACGTTGGAGTTTTGTTAATATTTATCAAATCTGCATCATAAGAATCAGCTTCATAAACGGATATGTCATCTACTAAAAGCGCTTCTTTATTAATTGAGTTATTCCTAAATGCAATATTTATAGTTTGTCCATTATAAGCTATTAAGCTTACAACCTGCTTTTTCATGAAAGAAAACTCTTGAGCAGAATTATACACGCAGGTGTTAAAATCAGCTATTTGAGTTCCTGTAGTTGATATATATACTTGCAATCCATCTCGCTTAATAAAGTCATTTGCTTTTGAAATCCAAGATAAATTGCAATTATTGGTTAATGTAATATTAGGTATAACCATCCAATCATCGGCCTGACCTGAAGGTACATAATTTGAAGGGCTTGCTGCTGTTTTATTGTCGGAATAATATGATTCCGGACAAATAGCCCATGCATTAGTACCAAATGTGCCGCTGTAATATGGATTTAAATTATCTTGATTATACAAAATAAAGCTTTGAGGCATTCCATTTTCAAAATCCTCAAAGAAAATATTGTTATTTGAACTACTTCTATGCGACTTACTTGTTAAATTTGAATTTTCTTTTATTATAAATCCATCATTTATCATTGGAATTTTATTTAATTGAGAAAAACCTGAAATAAATATTAAAATAAATGCTATAGCTAATGTAATTTTTTTCATAATTTGAGTTTTAAGATGTTTTTTTATATTTATATAATTTTAATAGAGTAATTTAAATCAACATAATACATTAGCACCTGTAAATATGTTATTTATAAACTTCATAGGTGCTTATTAATTTGTCAAATTTACTTTTGTAAAATTATTCTTGATTTATCACCTGTACAATACAGCATAAACATGATTTACATACAGGATAAGGCGTATTTATCAATTATTTTTCAACTCTAACTAACAACTATATCTCTTATACATTATCTTCAACAACCCGATTTTTGGACAAAAAACTGTATTTAACTTTTAATTCACTATAGCAGGGTTCTTTATAAAAATTTAACTTTTTTGCTCTATGTATAAAAAATTTATATTTGTTTATGATTTATCAAACATAATTACTCGATGAAAAAAAAGATATTTCAAATTGCATTTTTCTGTTTCTATACATAAATCTATTTCTTTAAATAAGAATTCTATATAGTAATAATTTCGTCAAAATTTCAGAAATCAATGGATGAAAACACTATCGTTTAACTTTTCCGATTCAAAAGAATACATTTTATCGTTTGCACTTCATTTGTACAACAATTCTAATAAGGGAAGCAATGTTCAATATTCTATTGATAATGGACTTAGTTATTAGACAAAATATTTCGAATAATTTTGTGTTAATCTGTTTTTTTTGTAATATTGTCGAATATTATCAATTTATTATCTAAATAATCAATTTATGAAAAAACAATTACTTCTATTCGCATTTATGATTACAAGTGCATTTTCGTTTGCTCAATGGTCGCATTTGTCTCATTCTCAACTAAGCAATATTGAGCCGTCTTCTTCAATTTACACTGGGACTTCTGCCTTGATAGGCACTGAAAGTGGAATATTTCGTTCTTCAGACAATGGACTAAATTGGCAATTTTCAAATACAGGAATTGATTCTTCATCACTTCAAATAAACTCTTTGATTATGTATAATAATCAGCCTTGGATTTGCAATGGATCAGTTTACAAATCTACTAATGATGGTCAATCATGGACGAAAGCAACATTGACGGGCTTACCTCAAGGTTCATGGAATGAATAACCCCGAGGCAGAGCCTCGAGGTATCAGTGCTACTATCTAACAGAAT
>JBAXGW010000075.1:0-19240 GCA_037139195.1 Bacteroidota bacterium | reverse complement strand
CTAAAGATAGGCATTTTTTAAGATGAGCTAAGGGGATACCCAGTTAATAATATTTTATAAAAAAAAGCCAGTTCCGAATGAACTGGCTTTTTTTATTCTATGCACCAACTAATTCTTTGTATTCAGCAGCCGATAAAAGTTCATCTAACTGAGAAAGATCAGTTATTTTTATTTTAACCATCCATCCTTCACCATAAGAATCCTTATTAACTAATTCTGGATTTGATTCTAATTGAGGATTTACTTCTAATACTTCACCTGAAACCGGCATAAACATATCAGAAACAGTTTTAACAGCTTCTATAGTGCCAAAGGCTTCTTCTTTTTCGATAGTTTCACCAACAGTATCAACTTCAATATAAACTATATCTCCTAACTCGTGAGAAGCAAATTCAGTAATTCCAACTAATGCTTCGTTGCCATTAGTTACTTTTAACCATTCGTGATCTTTTGTGTACTTTAAATTATCTGGAATATTCATTTTTTTATTTTTTTAAATTATAGGTCAAATGTAAATTAAATTTCTATTTCATCAAAATAATCTATCTTTTTTTTTGAAAAAATTATTGAGCAAGACTAAATCTTAAGCTAATACCAGCATTTGTATTCGAGTTAGGGAACTGAGATGAAACAAATGGATTGTTAATAATTTTATCGAAGAATAATCGAATATTAAAACGTTGGTTTATTTGATAATCCACAGAAGTGTTAATTGAAATGATTCTTTGACCTGATGATACTTGATTTACATCTTCTACTAATTTGCGAAGTACCGTTTTATTTGTTCTAACCGAAACATTGGTGATAATATTTACATCGCTTTTTAGTCGAGTAACTCTTCCTCCTGATTTAATAGGAATTTGTACATCTTTAATTCTATAACCACCGCCAATAACAAACTCTGTTCCTCGTACTTCGGTAAGTTGATTGTTTGTTAAACTTAGGGCTAAATCTCTTGATTTCTTTATTTCAACTTTTGTCATAATGCTATTTAGCCAAGTCATATCAAAATTAATGAGTGGTCCAAACTGTTCGGATATTGATATTTGACCAATTTCATTTTTATTTATAATGTTTTTATAGCCTAATTCTTCTCTAATTGCCGAATATCCGTCATTATCATAATCTCTAAAATTAATATTAGAAACGTAAGACCCTACATTATAGTTACATCGGTATCCATGACCTAATGTAAATGTTTTAAAATATTTTTTAAAGAAATCGAGTTTTGTTAATCCATTATATGTTACACGCCAATTGGGCAAAGGAATTGCAGGAAAAGCAGTAAGTTTTATTTTAGAAGCACTGGTTCCAGTGTAAGCTGCCAAAAAAGCAGGGATTAAAACTTCTTGTGATGTAGGTCCATAGCCCTGAGGATAAATAATTCCAGTAACGGTATCTTTAAAATCGTCGTTAATATATTCTCCCCATTCTGGGTTTTCTGCTGCCAAACGGTTCGCTATTATTACTCTGTTATCTTTGAAATTTTGAAAAACTTCAGAAACGTGTGTTGTTTTATCATCTTTAGTAAACATTGTTTTCCAAGCCATTGTTGACATAGTGAAATTTCCGTTTTCTGTAGGAGAAAAAGATTCATAACGATCTGTTGAATCAACGTATTTATAATACTTCTGATTGTTTCTTGTAAAGTTTCTATTTGCCGTAATGTCAATTTTAAAATCTTTAAATGGCTCAACCGATACACGAGCAGAAATATTTTCGGCATATCTTGTTGCAAAAGCAGTATTTAAATTCGAATCTTGTGAAATCCATCTGTTGCGACCAGCGTATTCGGCAAAATTTTCGTCCTGCCATCCTAAAATGAAAGGAGTTCCAGGAGCTTGGAATTTTGAATCTTGTCCCATTATACTAGTTTTTGGGATATATCCAGGCAAGAAAGTTCCATTGGTTTGAGTGTAAGTAAACGATGCATTTTTAACACTCATTAGAAGTTTAACAGTAGATTCTAGTGCCAGCTTTCCGTAATTAACTTTTTCTTTTTCTTCTTTTTTAGTAGTATCAGAAGCTATTTCATAAGCCGTTTTCTTTTTAGCTTCGGGCTTTGGTTGATTTAATTTTTTAAGATAACCTACTTTGTTATAAAGAGTAACCATGTTAAACTGTCCATTCAATTGTTTTGAGTTTGAATTTTCAATTGTATTTCCAAGTTCTAACGCTGATAAAGGAGCAGCTTGCCAACGGTATTGTGCGCTATAGCGTGCACTAACAGTAACCCAATTAATAATTGGAATTTTGTTAATTGGCAAAGTATAATTTACGTTTATATCATGATTATAAGTAGTAGTTCTTCCAAAGCTAGATATATTGTCCATTATTTCCTTGCGTTTCTCTTTGTAGTCGTCATCTTCTTTGTCGATTCTGCCATAAGGTTCGTCAACTCTAGCATTGTTATTAGCTGTAAGTTCAAGCTTCAGCGACTTAGTTAAATCAAATTTCAAGGTGTAAATTCTATTCCAAGTGAAATTCTTTAAATAAGTAGGTTCAATAATAAGTTTTGCAGCAGATGTGTTTCTAACCAATTGCTCAGAATATTGCCTATCTAAATCCGTACGGAATGATAATAATTTGGGCGATAAATAGAAGTTGAAGTCTTTAACTATTCTAAGTGCTTTTTTATTTAAGAACTTTATTGATTTGAAAGGCTCGTAATTTTTAGGATTATTAGAAAAACTATAACCTAAGCCACCACGATAAGTTTTTTGCATATTATATTCTATTTCAATGTTACGTTTATACAATTCGGTATAAGCATAAGTAACATCAAAGTTAGAAATATCGTATATTTTTGGTTTTGAAGAAGTATTCGTTTTATTCTTTTTTACATTTACAAAATTAATACTCTTTCTTTTTGTATAATCCTGAGATATATGTTTTACAGAATCTCTATCGGCTTTATTCTCAAACGAATTAATAGCATCAGTATATTTAACGTCTGGATCCATTGGATAGTATTCAGGGTTACTAAAAGCTTCAGAAAAATCGAAATGCAATGGAATTCTAAGTCCAACTTTTTCAGGAAAAAATTTACCAAGTTCTAAAGCTGTAATAAAGTCATATTGAAGGATATTTTCCTTGCTTCTTTGATCTAATTTTTGTTCAATTCCACCAAATCCAGGAGTACTAACGTGTCCAGCAAGAGAAACGCTACCTAAATCCGCTAAATTTCCCGATACTCTGGCATTTGCAGCCCAGCCGCCTTTTTCATCAAAATCAGATAATCGAAGTTCATTTACCCATATTTCGGCACATTTGGGAAGACCATCGTCGACGCCAGTTAGCGATTGCTGTTTTGGATTTCTAATACCAATCATAATTGTTTTAACTGCACTTATATTTGGAGCTCCAACAACGGTAATTTTATTATTGCCATCGGCAAGTGTGTAAGGTTGATTTATTGATATAGTTGAATTTTCTTGACGCATATCAATATTTCTTTGCTGTTTCACATCTTGTAATTTCAATAAATCGAGGTCTATCATATTTGATGCTGACCAAATATCAACATCAGTGCTAGAACCCCAAGGCGTAAGAGCAAGTGGCACTTCGTATTCGTAATAATTATTATTAAAGTCAGTTCCTAATCGAATAAAAACAGTTAAATCACCATTATTGATAATATCAGTATTGCTTGCTGCTTCGGCATGAACAAACATTTTTAGTTTTTTGTATTGGCGAATATCAAAATCGGTGGTTTTATAAACTGCTCTAGCATCTCCATCCTGAAGTCTGCAAGTTTTTAATACAAGTGATTGTTCATTCATTCTTGTTAAACTAGTTGTCCCAAAAGCAATTTCTCTTTCGATTTGAGGAGGCAAGGTATAAGGAATAGGAGTTCTCTTGCCATTTTCTTCAATATTTACTGCTGATACTTCAAATTGAGTATCACCTAGATTGTCATTTGGAATATATTCGCCTGGTTGCATTAGCGAGGTATTGTATTTTCTCCATTCACTTCTAACAAGTTCCATAGTTGCAAAACGTAAAACCACAGTGTCTTGGAAGTTTTTCAAGAAAATACGCATGAATCTAATCGATTTAAAATCGGAAATAGAGCCTATTCGTTTTTCAGGTGAATTAATAGGTACTTTAAATTGATACCATTTTACAGATGAATTATTACCATTCTTTAATTTAACTGGCGCCTCAAGTATGTCGGTAATATAATTCTGACCAACGCCCATTTCGTTTGGATTTAATTTTATGCGGTATTGAAAATAGCGTTCAGCTTCACTAAGGGTATTATCTCTGTTAATATCCTCAATATCGGGCATTGTTGTGGCTTGTGTAGGATACGATTCAGGAGACTGGTCAGATGTTGGAGAATTGCCATCTAAACCATTAAAATTCTTATATCTATTTAAAATTCCGACACTCTGACTGTCATAATCAGAACCTTGATAATAGTGATAATCATCACCAGATGGATCGTTAGCTGCATTTTGATAAGCTTGAGATGAAGTTCCAAAAGCAGAAGCAAGTTTATTTAAGTACGTGTCGGCAAAAAATGAACTTTCGTCAGTATTGCTTAATCCATCTAATCCCACATCTTGAAATTCGCGAGAATTCGGATCGTTGTCGAAAGTATTTACTAGTGCCTGAAGAGTTGGAACTCGTCCCCAGATTGTAGTATCAACATTGACTACAAGTGCATCTTTTGGCAATCCATTTTCAAAACTTTTTCTAGAATCGCGAAGAATATCTTCAGAAATATCCCCTAAATTGATGTACATATCCCCTCCGCTATGAACAGGATTTCCATTAATACCTGAATAAGCAAATGGATCCATTAACCAAAATTCTATATATTCAACATTTGTAGCTTCAAAGTCGGTAGTTTCAATTTTCCTCATTATACCGCCCCAACGAGTTGCAGGGTTTTCGAGCAATCCATTTTGATTAATCCCTTTTGATACGGAGGTAGCCTTAACGTCATAGTTATACATGCCTCTTTCTTCAGGATAGAATGCTAAATTTAGTACACTTAGGCGAACAGGCTGGTTATTTGGGGAATCAGCATTTGGAAAAACTTCCGTTTCCATAATACTTCTAACGTAATGATTTGATTGTTCTTCGACATTATTTTTTATATGACTTGGCGTGCTACTAGTAAAATCGTTAAATAATCGATCAATTGTATACCAAGCCAAACGTGCTCTGTTAAAACCGTATTTCAATCCAGTTCCAGGCGCAGCTTCTGGAAACATACCGGCTTCAGTTTGACCCTGAGGGGTGCTAGCAAGTTTCCATGCTCCAATATTTTTTAAATCAATAGCAGATTTACTGCCTTCAAAATCATCAATGTATGATGTTCCCGTTTTACCTATCGCTCGGGAGTGTCCAGGAATTAATTGAGCAAATTCTCCATCTATTGTAAAATTTGATTTTTCTTTGGTTTCGATAAAAGGCAAAAAATCAACCATTTTAGTTACAAACCTCGATTCCATTTGATATGTACCATCAACACCCCAAATAGTATTTGAGATTGGATCTTCGCCAATGTTAATTTTTTGAGTCATAGGCTTTTCTGTTAATTTCAACATAGTTGCGCCTAACCTAAAATCATTTGATACTTTATGGTCAACATGAATACCAATTAGGGTTTTGGTTTGCATATTAAACATTTCATTGCTTTCAAGAGATATTCTGATGGGGTTTCCAGAATTCATGATTCCTTCGTTGATAATTTTTACTCTACCAAGCGCGTAATCAACTGTATAATCTACATTTTCTGTAAGCTTTATCCCGCCAGAAGTTACAGTAACAGAGCCTTGAGGCACATTCATGGCGTTCATTGAAATTTCTGAGCTTACGGATGATTTGTAGCTTCCACTTAAGTAAAATTTATTTTTTTCGGGATATTGTTGAGCTGTACTTTTCGTTGAATCGTAAAGCATTTTAAATGAGTATTTTTCGGCTAATTGAGGGTCTCCCATTTTGTCAGAAATATATTGCCCAAATGGCTCCAACACTGGAAAAAATATTTTTCCATTTGTTGCATTAATAGTTCCTCCATTTGTTTGCGCCCCATCTATAAAATCGAATACCCCATCAGAAACAGGGTCAAGTTGTGTATTTAAGTTATCTAAATTAAAAACGTTAATTAACGATTGTCCACTAATTGCTCCTTGTGAGATATATCCAGTAGGCACTCCATTTTCGTCATTAGCATATAAAATATTAAGTTTGAAATCTTGATTATTTACTTGATAAGCTCCTATAGCATAAACATTTTTCATCATTAAATCCCACATAGGAAGTTTTGGATCTAAGGCTGTGCTTTTTAAAAGTTTTACATATAGTGCGTTTGGAGCAGAAATAGGTCCGTTAGAAAATTCTCCAACTTGATAAGAAGTAGTGTCTCCAATTAATGTGTATTGATATGCCACAGCTAAAACTTCATCTGAATTAAGGGAAGAATTTAAAGATATAAAACCTAGTTTAGAATTAAACGTATATTCATTAGGCGAAAGACGACGGGCATATTCCACTTTTTCCATATCAACACCACCAACAAAATTAAAGGTTGAACTAGTAAGAACTGCATTAGAAGTATTGATATTTCTTACAGATGGATTATCTTTAATATCGAGATATAGCGAATTTGATTCGTTTTGAGGGGCTTCTTTCCCGTATGTAGGGGTTAGTTTAGGGCTATAAGGATTGTTTTCGCCTAAGTCCTGAAAAGCAATGATATTTCTACTTTCATTGATTGCCGAACCTATACTAGTTACCCAAACTTCAATTTTAGAAATATTTATTGGGGTGCTAACCATTGGTAATTTTGAAAGGGCTTCTTCATAGTGATTTCTGAAATACTGAGCAACGAAGAAATGCCTGTTTTCATCGTATTGATCGGCTTTTAATTCGTAGTAATTTTTCTGGGCACCTCCCGTAACTTCAATAGTTGAAGACTTGCTTTTTTGTTGAGATAATACAGAAGTAACCGTTGTTTTGCCAAATTGCAATTGAGTTTTAAGACCAAACAGCGCTTGACTACCCGTTATAAGCGAACCTGATAAAGGCAAAGTAACATCTCCAGCTTCAATTTTCTTTATTATTTCGTCTTCTTTTCCTTCATATTGCAGTTTCATTTTATTATCAAAATCAAATGAAGCCTCGGTATTATAATTGGCGCCTAGCTGAATTTTATCACCTATTTTAGCAGTAACATTTAACTGAATTTTTTCTTGAAAATCGAAATTTTGTGTTTTTCGTTGTTTTTCGTCAAGTGCTGGATCATCTCTTCGCGAAGCATTAAGGCCAAATATTAATTCGGCAGAACCTTGAGGTCTGATATCAATAGTGCTGCTACCAAAAATTTTATCAAAAACTTGTCCGCCAATATTTATAGTAGGAATAACTCCTCCTTTTCCTTGTCCCAAAGAAGTAGAAGCTGTTCTTTCCTTCCAATAATCCTTCATGGCTTTGTCTAAATCATAAGTCAAATAATCATTAAAATCCATATAAGTTGGATTTCCATAACTCATTGAATCGCCAATTTTGTTGGAGAAAATATACTGATTAGAAGCAGGGTCGTACTGAACGTCTGTAGAAATATTTTTTGGATTAGGGAAGAAAATGGGTCGATTATTTTTATCCGAGAAAGGGTCGTTGCTATTGTAAGGATAGGGCAATGAATCAGGAGGATCGGGTAAAAATCTACGATCCGGAATTTGATTACCAATATTGGCGCTTGAAAGCCAAACAATTGATACAACCGCTACAAAGCTTAAGATGCTTAATATATATTTTAAGGTATTTACCACTCAGTTTCTTTTTTTATTGCCCTAAAAACGACATTTTTTATGTTTTATTATAATGCAAGAATTAAATAACAAATTATTTTTAAAAAAGCAGTTTTCCATTCTTTTTTATAACATTTTTAGAGCTAACTTAATAATCTCTTCGACTGTAGAGTTTTGATGCTCTTTAATAATTTTGTCTACTGTTTTTTCGGCAATATTTTTCATAAAACCTAGCATTACCAGTGCGCCTAAAGCTTCTTCTTTTACAGTATTCGAAGCTGCAAAATTATAATCTTTTTCGATACTTTCTTTCGATAATTTATCTTTTAAGTCAACAATTATTCTTTGAGCAGTTTTTCCTCCTATTCCTTTCACTTTTTGAAGTAAAGCTACATTTCCAGAAACAATAACCTGTTGAACTTCTGATGCTGTCATTGAGGATAGTATTAGTCTAGCTGTATTAGCTCCAACGCCAGAAACAGAAACTAGAAAATGAAACATAGTTCGCTCAGAAATGGTGGCAAAACCATATAAAACCATTCCTACAGGAGTTGATGCTTCATTTTTAAATGCTAAATGAGCATATAATTTGCATTTTGTATTTTCTCTAATTTCTGAAAAAGTATTCAAAGAAATATTAAAGCTGAAACCCATTCCATTTACGTCTATTACAACGTAAGTGGGAGTGATTTCAGCTATTTTGCCTTCAATATAATCAATCATATAATTATTTTACTTGTTCTATTGCCCAATTTATAGCATCGTTTAACATTGCTTGGCTTGGTTTTTCTATAAAACCATTGTCAACCAATGACTTAGTCATTGCTCTTGCATGTTCAATATCTTTTTTAGCAATGTTATACGCTTCTTCCCATGTTAAGGTTACCCTTGCAACTCCATCTTTTATTGCTTGCATTGCCACATCAGCAGCTTCAATTGGAAAAACGTCTGCTTCGTCCATATTTGGAACAATATTTTCAATATGGATTCCTCGTTTTTCTGCATAATTTGCTAATGAATGAGCCGCTGCAATTGCCATTTCATCGGTAATTTTCTTAGCACGAACCATTAAAGCTCCTTTTAAAATACCAGGAAAACCTATAGAGTTATTTACTTGATTAGGGAAATCACCTCTGCCCGTAGCAACAATATATGCACCTGCCTCCTTTGCTGCATAAGGATAAATTTCAGGTACTGGATTTGCACAAACAAAAACAATCGATTTTTCAGCCATCAAGTTTACCCATTCAGGCTTAATTGTGTCAGGACCTGGAGTTGAAAGCGAAATTAAAGCATCAGCACCTTTCATTGCTTCTTCCATGGTATTCATTTTTGTAGGATTTGTGCTTAAGCAGAATTCCCATTTTCTGTAATATCTTGTATCTGCTTCAATATCTTTTCTATCCGAATGAAGAGCTCCTTTAGAATCAAAAATTGTTATATTTTCGGGTTTAGCTCCATCAGCAATAATTAAACGAGCAATAGTTGTATTAGATGCACCAGCACCATAAAGAACTATCTTCGCATCCGATAATTTTTTTCCAGCTAATTTTAAAGCGTTTATCAATCCGGCAAGTGTTACGCACGCAGTTCCTTGGGCATCATCATGCCAAACGGGTATTTCGCATTCTTCTCTAAGAACATCAAGTACTTTAAAGCAGTTAGGTTGAGAAATATCCTCTAAGTTAATAGCTCCAAAGCTATGTTGAACCATTTTTACGAAATCAATAATTTTATCGGGGTTGTTTTTACCTGTGGCATCTTTACTATCAATACAAAGTGCTACTCCATCAACACCACCCAAATATTTCATTAAGAAAGCTTTGCCTTCCATTACGCCTAATCCGCCAGGTGGAGTGCAGTCTCCATCTCCTAAAACTCTGGTTGAATCGCTAACTACAGCAACTAAATTTCCTCTGTTTGATAAATCATACGAAGCATCATAATTATCTCTAATATCGGTTGAAACTTTGGAAACACCTGGTGTGTACCAAACATTAAACCAGTTGAATCCAATAACAGGTGCTTTTGGTACAACTTGAATTTTGCCACCATAAAATTTATGGGCATCAATGGATAATTTTTTCAAAAACAATGTTTTTGCTTTTGCTTTTTGTTCCTCCGAAAAGTTTGAAGGAAACATTTTGTCAAGATTCTCTAGGTTTAAATTTATTTCTGCCATTTTAACAATATTTTTTTAGAATACAAATATAAGTTTTTTTAAAATATAATATTGCTAAAAACACAAGAATACAGAAGGAAATAAAATGTATGTTTAGTTTGAAATTCTCTATCTCATTAAAAACATTTTCCCAAAATCATTTTTCAGATAAGCATCTGCTCCAGATGTTTTAATTTCCATTTCAGTGCCGTTAAGCTTAGTAATTACTCTATAGAAATATACTCCATTAGCTAATTGATCGCCAAATTCGTCTTTGCCATCCCAGGCATATTCGGTAATATTTCTTCCTATATGAACATTTCCTAATTCGGTAATATCAATTTCTCTTACAACTTTTCCCGTTATAGTCATAATTTGAATTTTCATATACTGTGGAATTTCATACCCTGTAAGTGTAAAAACAAAATGTGTTTTAGTTGAAAATGGATTAGGCCAGTTCATCATATTTGTAATTGCAGGTTTATTTACAACCTCAAAAGAAACCTTATAATCTACATCACCCGACTGATTACTAGAGATATCGCGAGCTTGAACAATCAATTGGTAAATCCCGTCGGGAAAAATTGGATTGTATTCAATTTTACAAATATTTTCATTTCCAGTTACAGGGAAAAACTGCATTTTTTCAATGCCATTATCATTGAAATAAACTCTTCTGGCAGTATATTCTTTTGGATATTGAAGAAATACTTTAAAAATTGAAGTGTCATTAAGTGGAAGATAATGATTTTCATCTTTCAATCGTATTTCTATTTTCGGTTTTGCTGAAACTATATCGCCATCTAAAATTCGTATTCCATCATAAGTTACATCCAAAATTGGATTTATTTTATCAGCATTTATGTTAAAATCAATTTGAGCGATATTGTTAAAATGGTATTGCTCAAGTTGATCATAAACAGTAGTAGTAGGATTTATTGGGTTAACTTCAACCCACATACTGTTTAATCCTGGTAATCCATAAGTAGAAAATTTTACAGTATCAATTAATACATTTCCCGATGGGTGAGCAGCTCTTCTATGATATACTTTAGGATGAGCAACCCTTTCATTATCAACTATCCAATAAGAAATAAGGAGACTGTCCATGTCATAATCGCTAATATTCTGTGTTGCGATAGACATTGAAACTTCTTGTCCTTCGTTTAAAACAGGAGAATTAAACTGATAATGAATTGCTGGATTTAAAGCTGTTTCAGGCATTCCATCATAAATAACTTGCCAACGTTTTAATTGAGAAGGTGTTCGCAAAGTGTCATCACGCATAAATGCTATAAGTTTCAAATATGGATACTCTGCTGCATCAATATAATCATATAAATTCAAAATGTCTTGATTAGCAGCTGTTGGAGCAAGATTTGAAATAACAGTATCAACTGCACCATTGGCTTTAATGCCAATAACACTTAGTCGAATCGAATCGTAGTCGCTTGGAGTTCCTTCAGCATTATGATTTCGCCAATGCAAAGAGCCCCAATGAGCAGATGGTCCAATGAGTTCAGATTGAATATATCCTTCATTCCACCGTGTTTTAACACTATCTTGTAATTGAATTATAGAAGATGTTGCAGGCCCAACTACTTCGTGGGCGGTTCCAATAGCTCCTCCTTTTTTCCCATAAACAATAAAAGGTCGGTTATTTGGTATGCTTCTAATCAATGAACTGCCAAAAGATTCAAATGATTGATAAAGCAAGGTGTCATTTTGTATAAATGAGTTTTCATGACTATATGCAATAACATAATTGCCATTTGGAATATTATTTTTCACAAAGTCAACTATCTTTTGTCGATTACTTGCTCCTGATGTATAATAATCGAAATAATTTAAATCGTAAGATTTACAATGGTAATTACCATATTGTCCTGTATTGTTTCCTTGATTTTGGCTCACCCAATAATTTGCACTTATTGAATCTAATACTACGAATAAAATGCCATTATAAGCACAATTATAGAATGCAACTAAATAACCATTTAGCTCTGCTTTTACCTGATCCCACTGTATATTTGGGTAAACTCCCGTTTGAACATATACCGATTTAACATTATTGACAAAGTCGAATTTTCTTGACGATTTTTTATAGCTTACATATTGATAATCATCATTTTTAAATTGAAAGAAATGGGCCTGACCCCATCCAGTTTTATTTAAAATATATTGATACGAACTTTCTCTCCAATTATAATTTCCTAGAACAATACTGTCTACAGCTACTCTCCAATAATACACTGTGCTATCAGTCATGGTAATTGAAGGAGTCCAAGAAACTACGCCACCAGGTGCTGAAATTATAGCTGTTTTTAAAAAGGGGCTATTAAAGCTATCAGTTGTATCTAGCTCAAACCTATAATTTCTGATAGGAGCAAAAGGATTACCGGTAGAAGCTTTTAAAGTAATAATTTGATCGGGAACAATTGCATATTTATAAGGGTAAATAGGAATAATATCGTTTGATTTAATAAAGATATCAACTTCAACCACATTATTCAATTCAGTTAACTCAGGAATGCCATTGTATGCATCTAAAGAAATTTTAAACTTATTCAATCCAATTCCATTAATAATATCAACTGGAATAGAAAGACGAATGGTATCTTTAAAAAATGTTGCTTTTACCTTTTTCAGATATGTTTCGTAAGTACTTCCATCAGGAAATGTTCGTATAACTTCAACAATAAAAGAATCACATACAACTCTACCAAGGTTTGTAGATATTATATTTAATACAAAAGGATCTGATTCAGGGCTCACAGAAGTTGGTGTTGTATAAACTCCAGATGCTTTAACTTCATAATCGGGCAAAGCAGAGTAGTTTATTTTTATAGCTGGGTCGCCATGCAAAGTCATTTCTAAACAAGCGTCTTTTATATTCTGGCTTGGGCTCTGAATAGCTTTAATTGCAGCCTGTATTTGAGTTCCAATTGAACTTCCATATAGTTTATAGGCAATGTTTCGATGGAGCTCAGTTGAATATATATGCAGTGGCGAGGCTTGCGACTTAGTAACAGAAGCCAAATATCCAATAACGCCTTTGTTTTCAATTAAAACAAATTCTTCACTTGAGCTTGTTGCTTCATCAAAAATATCACCAGCTAAACAAGAATTAGCTAATAAAAAAGGGTATTTCCCTTGATTTGAATATTCCGATGGATGATCTATGCTTTGGTCGAACCCTATTCCAGCACCATGACCAAAAAACGTTAGCATAGAAACGCCGGTATTCATTAAATCTCGGAGCGAATCAGATGTGGTAATTTGAATAGGTGATGTTGATGATTTTAGAAATTTAGTTACAACGCCCCCAAACAATGTGTCTTCAATTAATGTTTCGTAAACATTTAAATAACCCGATAATTGATTTTGTTGTTGAAGGTTTGAGCCTCCTCCAAAATGCAAAATTCTTTTCATCCATTCTTGTGGATTTTGTTGGGCTTGTTCATATTCAACTACTTTATTCTTATATAAATAAACGTGGTAAGGTGTTTTTGCGCTTAATCTACCCGTTGCAATTGCTGGTTTATAATAAATATCATTTAATCCGGCTGTAAATAAAATATCTGAAGGAGGGTTTCCATAAGATGGAACTAGTGTTCCAGCATATAAAGCAGTATTATTTCTGTATTTTTCTGGTTTATACGCTTTTCCAATCAAAAAAAGGTGTTTTGGAACCGAATCAAAAGTATGTACAGCGAAATTGCAAAAGTTGCGAATTGCCAATGGATGTTTGCCAATTCCAAAGGCAAATTGATTATATAATTCTTCAACATCGGCAACTAATACATTGTAACCCGACTGATTTCGATAAACTTGATAACTTGCAACATCATTCATTAATGATGAATGTGAAATGATAATATAGTTTTTTTGTTTATAGCTATTTAAATTGTAATTTGTAAACTTAGCAAAGTTAGAAGCAGAGCTATTTACTGGAGTTATTGTGCTTACGTTCTTTATAGAAGATTCTGTGAATAGAAAACACTCTTTCAATCCGCCATTATTTTCAACCAACACTTTTAAGTTGGAGCCAGCTTTTGACGCGGGGATTCTTTTTTTATTAGCAAAATCATAAACAAAAACCGAATCATTAGCAGATGCATTAACATTTGTTAATGTCAGAAAAGACTTTGTTTCTGTGGTATTGGGTATATAAAATTTGTAGTTTTGAGCATTTTCCAAATCAAGAGAATGCGGGTAAATAATATTTATATAAGAAACTGCCATATAGCCTGGATTGGGCGAGCTTCCCCAATCATAAAGCGAAGTAAAACTAAAGCTGGTACTTCCATTTGTTAGCAAAGATGGTGTAATACTCCTATTAAACCTAAAATTACCGTAACCTTCAAATAGTGTATCTATTGTTTGTGAGTTAAATTGTATTCTAAGATGGTGGTCGGGCGATAAACTAGCATAGTTAGAAGCACCAATAACCATTATGTCAATTTCTGCATTTGGTCCTCCAGAATACAAATTTGTGGTATTCATGCTTTTTGTTGCCGTATTTGAAACAGAGCCCTGTAATCCAAACAAATCGTCAAACCAACCTTCTCCTGCGGTATATTCGGGATCAGTGGCATCAGTTATTGGGTTTGTTTCCCCATAATAATATCTAGAAATATAGTCTTGGCGAATTTTTCGAATAAAATAAAGTGAAGGCGAATAAAGAGTAAAGTTGATATCATTTTCGGGTTGAAAACGGAAATTGCCAGAATTTCCGTTAGGCAATGGAGATGAAGAATTCCAAGTTAAAAAATATGCTGCTGTATCGTTAAATAAGCTATAATTAGGATTTGCCTGGCTTGATGGAGTGTCATATACAGCACTGTCAATATATCCAGTATTTTTGGTTGCATAAAACTCTATATAATCGCTAGTATTAAATATCCCATCATTTTCGCCTTTTACATAAATTGGCACTTCTTTGCCGTTGCTAAATATTTGAAAACTTCTTGGGTCGAATGAAGAAACTGGAACACCTATTGAATTTAGTTTGGCATAACTTATTCTGTAAACACCTTCTTGAATAATTTTAATCTTGTAATATTGTTGCGAATAGTCAATCCACTCATTCCCGTAAGGTTGCGAAAAAGAATAAAAACTTTTAAAAACAATTAAAATAATTATGGATAGTAATCTCATGATTTGTCGATATTCTGAAGAAAATATTATTTCGAAGCTCTATTTTTGAAAAAATACTTCTTAATAATAAATATTAACAACAAATATACAAAATAAATCTACAAACTTGGAGTTGCCGTTTGTTCTTTTTTTGTAATATTTAATTTGATTGAGAATACATTTGAATAAGGTGCTATAGATTGATTGCCAATATTTGTAAGTGCATAATCAATAGAAAAATTCTTAATTCTTACACCTAATCCCACGTTTGGCTGAAAAGTAGTTTCTACTAATCCATCGTAGTTGGTTTCCTTTTGTATGTTTCCAATTCCACCTCTAACATAAATGAAGTTTTTGTAGGCAAATTCCAACCCCAAATGTGGGTCGATGCTGGCTACATTGGATTTAACCATTACATTTCTTTTCCCATCAAATGTAATATCAAAATTTAGTTCAGGATAAACAGTGATATCTTCGTTAATATTTATTTTTCTTGATGTTCCAAATATTAAACGAGGAACTGTAAGTTCTAATGAATTTTTTGGTATTTCATTGCCAGTAATAGTAAATACTTCCTTCATTTCATTCGAAAGATTATACGACCATGCATTAAAAGTAGAGGTAACATCTTTTGCTACAACTGCAAAAATCCATTTTTTATATTCATAGTTTAAAGCAGCATCAAGTCCAAACCCCCATGCTTTGGCAAAATCGCCAACTTTTCTGTGTATTATTTTAGCATTTGCACCAAAACGTAATCCTTTAATATTTGATAAGCGAGAATAGGAAAAAAGAAAACCATAATCAGCTGCTGAAAAGGTTTTTATACGGTCGTAGTCAACATTGCCATCTTTATCAATCAATTCGGAAGTATTTGGAATGTCATCAACCCCAAATCGTATAAATGAAGCACCAAAAGCACTTTTATTATCAATTTTTGCTGCTACAGCTGCATAATCATATTTTGCCAAACCAGAAAAATAATCAGAATGCATTAAAGCAACTTGAATATCAGATTTAATATTGCATAATGATGCTGGATTCCAATAGCCTGCTGTAACATCATCAACGCTTGCAATGCAAGAATTGGATAATCCTAAAGCTCTTGCCCCAACTCCAATTGATAAAAATTCGTTGCTATATTTTGGAGCTTGCCCAAAGCTTATAGAACTATAAAGTATAATTGCTAAAATTATTAAAAGTTGCTTAAACATATATTTTAAATACTTTGTTTTTGCTAATAACTATAAATTTGCCGTTTTATTGTTCTTATTGGTAAATCTTTCTGATATTAAATAATATGACAAACTTTTTAGTACATGACAAAAAAAATAAAATACTGATTATCAGCAAAATAACTTGCCAAAAGTTTGGATAAATCATTGATTATCAGTATATTAGACGAATAATATCCACAAAATTCGTCAATATATGATAACCAATGATGACCGTAAAATTAATGAATTAGTTCCAATTCTCAATGAACATTTTAAGTCTACAATAAATTTAGCTAGAGTTAAGTTTATAGCCATGTTTGTAATTGCTTTATGTAAGGTACAAACTGTAACATTCCACAAATTGGCAAGTGGCTTTGATTCCTCCTCTAACTCAGACTCTTCTTTGCGTAGAATCCAACGTTTCATTGCTAATTACTCTTTAGATGCAGATATTATTGCTAAATTAATTTTTGCTTTACTTCCTATTAAAGATAAAATCCAATTAACTATGGATAGAACTAATTGGAAATTTGGAGATTCTGATATCAATATTTTAATGCTAGGAGTTGTATATAAAGGTGTTGCATTTCCATTGCTTTTCTCTTTATTGCCTAAAAGAGGCAATTCAAACACAGGAGAAAGAATTATTTTGATTAACAGATACATACGTTTGTTTTCTAGTGAAACAATAGCATGTTTAGTTGCTGATAGAGAATTTGTGGGTCAAGATTGGTTGGCATTTCTAAACAACAATAATATTCTTTATTATATCCGTGTAAGAAACAACTTTAAAGTATTTGTTCCCTCGAAGAATAAGGAAGTTAAGGCATCATGGCTATTCAATACATGTAGAATTAATGAATTTAGATTTTACCCTAACATAATAAGAATTAACGGAGAATATTGTTATTTATCTGGAGCCAAATTAAACGGAGATGATTACTTGATTATCGTTTCATTTGACAAACCTGAAAATGCTTGTGAATTCTACAAACAAAGATGGCAGATTGAAATGTGTTTTAAATCAATGAAATCTAGTGGATTTGATATTGAAAAGACTCATTTAACAGATTTGAATAGAATTAAAAAACTAACTCTATTAATTATGATAGCATTTGTTTGGTGTTATAAAGTAGGAATATATCTTCATGAAAACATAAAACAAATTATTGTCAAAAAACATGGACGTAAAGCTGAATCAATTTTTAAATATGGGCTAAAATATGTTGCAAGCTGCTTGCTTAATAATTGTTTTATAAATACTTGTGAGGCGTTTAATTTTTTGTCATGTACTTAGGACAAACTTTTAAAATAAATTTGTGTTTTTTAATACAGTAATATAATAATTATTCAAAGTTAGATAAAAATCAAATAATTATAAATAATAATTATATAATTTCGTGTAATATTATAAAAACTAAGAATGATTTACCGAAACACTTTTTTTATTGGCATTGCAGTTGTTCTTCTTATAGCATTGGGCTGTAGAAGAGATTCGCCGCATAAAATCGTGAAATCAACTATTAAAAACGAATCGTTTTTTGAGCAAACAATGATAGTTAATAGTAGTTGTGATAATACTGTTGAGGGCGACTTGCTTATTATCAAAAGAATAAATGGTGATACGTTATATTTAAATGACCTTCCTACTTGTTTAAAAAACACTGATTTACCTAAATGGACTTTGGGTTGGGGAATGGATATAAAATATTATGATAATGGTTCAGAAAATCTTTCTGAAATTATTTCGATGGATTTTACAAAGAAATATGTAATTATTGGAAAACAAATAAAAGGATATAAAAAAGCGATAATCAGTCAACCAGTGGCTTTTTGGAATATTAAACCTTCCAATTTTATTCATTTTAAAAAAGAGCCACTTACTTACCAAAAATCATTTCCTAAAAATTGGAAAAACAAAAGTATAATTATTAGCAAAATAGTATTTGACTCGTTATCACAAAATTACGTAATGCTATTGAATGAGGTTGATAGCGACACTTTAGCTGTTTACGCAATGAAATCGGCTAATTTAATTGACTGGGAACCAATAAACGAAGGAAAAGTAATTTACAATGCCATGGATTTTGGCTGGGGAAAGCTTAAAAGCTCAGATTATAATCATTATTCTTCGTTTCTTACTGATTTAATTTACTTTAAGGGCGTATGGAATTATGCTTTTACCACAATAACTGACGAAGGCAAAAGAAATATTTCAATTTATCAATCAGAACAGCTTTTAAGTAAAGACATAAAATTAATTAGTAAAAATATTGTTTCAAACCAAAGACATTGGAAGTGCTGTGGTGCTTATATTCCCAAATTTGCAAGATTTCAGAATTATGTTATAATGTTTTATACAGGCAGAAATGATGATCGATTTGAAAGCATTGGTTTTATGGTATCGAAAGACATGAAAAAATGGGAAAGTTCAAGGCGTCGACTTCATTTTGGCAATAGAGGTTGGCGAAGCGACTTGCGTTGCTCAGAAGTTGCAATGGCAGAAGTGAAATCGGATACTATATTTTTGTATGTTCAAGGTTCAAAATTGCCTAATATTGGACTCTGGAAACGTTTTATTACTAAAACAGAATATAAATATCTGACTGGAAATGTTCTCGACTCAGAAATTGGAATGTTTATTTCGGTAGATGGTGGAATAACTTTTAAAGCTAACAGTAAAAACCCAATCTTTATAAATGATTTCTCTAGCCAATACGAAGATGACCATTTAGGAATGAGCCTAGATATTATTAAGAAAAATGATACTACATTTTTGTTTTACACAGCCAAAGGACAAAAAGGAGGTATATATCAGCCGTTTGTAAAATTTCGGGTAAAATAAATTATTTGCAAAATCATTTTAACTTCATTAGTATTTCGATGATTTTATATTAATAAGATTAACTGGGTATCCCCTTAGCTCATCTTAAAAAATGCCTATCTTTAGGGGATGG
>JBAXGW010000074.1:0-19802 GCA_037139195.1 Bacteroidota bacterium | reverse complement strand
CCCCTAAAGATAGGCATTTTTTAAGATGAGCTAAGGGGATACCCAGTTTAATAAAATATCGAAATCCAACATAAAGCAAAATTACTAGTACAATATTAGAAATATTTGATAGTAAAGATAATAAGTTCATAGCTCAATATGTTTTAATAACGCAAATATTTTCAAATTATTGAATACGATAAATAATAGAAAAAAATATTTGCATTGCCCTGATTTTTTTATTTGACCAATTATATTCAAATATTCACTGGCTTTTAGTATAAATGACGATTAAAAGCTATAATTTTGCAACAAGCTTAAAGCTGTAATTATTGTTCAATACAATATTAGTATACAAAACTTTATGCCAAAATTGAATTATCAAATAATAACTATTAAAAGCAATAATCAAAATGCACAAACAAAGCAATATTAACGATTTAATTTAAAATGGTCATAATTAACAAATTAATTGTTAATAAAATTTGTCAGATAAAAAAAAGATTAATACATTTGCAGCCCATTTTGGAGAAGTATATTAAACAAGTAATTATAAAACATAAAAGCAGTGGATACATTAAGTTACAAAACTATTTCGGTTAACAAAGAATCAGCAAACAAAGAATGGGTATTAGTTGATGCTGAAAACGAAGTGCTAGGTAGATTAGCATCAGAAGTTGCCAAAATGATTAGGGGCAAATACAAACCCAGTTATACCCCACATGCTGATTGCGGAGACAACGTGATTATCATTAATGCAGAAAAGGTTAAATTAACCGGCAATAAAATGGATGGCAAAGTATATGTTAGACATACTGGATACCCAGGTGGACAACGTTTTGCTACACCTAGAATATTAATGAGCAAAAAACCTACGGAAGTGATTCACAAAGCTGTAAAAGGTATGTTGCCAAAAAATAGTTTAGGAAGAGAAATCATCGGAAACTTATTCATTTATGCTGGAAATGAACACCCACATCAAGCACAGCAACCTAAGTCAATAAAACTAAATACAATTTAAGTAAGCATGGAAGTCGTTAACAAAATTGGCAGAAGAAAAACAGCTGTAGCACGCATCTATCTTAAAGAAGGAACAGGTGTTATTACAGTAAACCACAGAGATTTCAAACAATACTTTCCAACACCTTTATTACAATATAAAGTAGAACAACCTTTGATTCTTACAAGCACATTAGGCAAGTATGACATTAAAGTTAATTTGTTTGGTGGCGGAACTAAAGGACAAGCTGGAGCATTAGCATTAGCAATATCTAGAGCATTAGTTGAAGTCAATGAAGAGTACAAACCTATATTAAAACCTCACGGTTTAATGACAAGAGATCCTAGAATGGTTGAACGTAAAAAACCAGGACAGAAAAAAGCACGTAAGAAATTTCAATTTAGTAAACGTTAAAATTTGGAGATTTTTAAAATCATGGCAAGAATTAGTACAAAACAATTGTTGGATGCGGGAGTGCATTTTGGTCACTTAAAAAGAAAATGGAATCCTAATATGGCTCCATATATTTTCATGGAAAGAAACGGAATTCATATCATCGATTTGAATAAAACCGTTGCGAAAATAGAGGAAGCTGCGTCTGCAATGAAACAAATAGCAAAATCAGGGAAAAAAGTCCTTTTTGTTGCTACAAAAAAACAAGCAAAAGATATCGTAAGCGATATAGTTAAAAAAGCAAATATGCCTTATGTAACTGAAAGATGGCCTGGTGGTATGCTTACCAACTTCGCTACAATTCGTAAAGCGGTTAGAAAAATGTCTGCTATTGACAAAATGGCTACAGATGGTACTTTTGAAAACATTTCAAAAAGAGAACGCTTACAAATAACACGTGAAAGAGCAAAATTAGAAAAGAATTTAGGTAGTATATCTGAATTAACTAGATTACCTGCTGCTTTATTCGTTGTTGATATTATCAAAGAACACATTGCTGTGGCAGAAGCTAGAAAATTAAACATTCCAACTTTTGCTATAGTTGATACTAACTCTGACCCAAATTTAGTTGATTTCCCTATTCCAGCTAATGACGATGCTAGTAAATCAATTGGTTTAATAGTTGAAATCATGACTCAAGCTATAGAAGAAGGCTTAGCTGAACGTAAATTTGATAAAGAAAAATTGGCTGAAGAAGAAGCAAAAGCAAAAGATACAGAAGTTGAAGCTGATGGCGATGATACTGAAAAAGTTATTGCTAAATATGAAAAAACTGCTGAAGAAGACGATGATGATAAGCCAAAAAGAAAAAGAGTTGCGACTGTTGCTAAAGTTAAAGCTGTAGAAGATGATAACTTCAAAAAAGGTCCAGCTAAAAAACCCGTATTAAAAAAAGCTCCAGTTAAAAAATAACATTTAAAAGAGTATATACCATGGCTATAACAGCACAAGACGTAAATAAATTAAGACAAACAACTGGTGCAGGCATGATGGATTGCAAAAATGCACTAGTAGAAGCTAATGGCGATTTTGAAGTAGCAATTGACATTCTTAGAAAAAAAGGACAGAAAGTTGCAAATAAAAGAGCTGACAGAGATACTGCAGAAGGTGCAGTAATTGCTAAAACTAACGAAAATTCAACAAAAGGTGTTGTAGTAATGCTTAATTGCGAAACTGACTTCGTTGCGAAAAACGATGAGTACGTTAGATTCACTACAGCTATTGCAGATGCAGCTATTGACAGCAATGTAACTACTATTGATGATTTATTAAACGTTACTATTGGCGGCTTACCTATTTCAGAAAAAATAAACGAAATGGTTGGTAAAATTGGCGAGAAACTTCAAATTGGTGCATTTCATGTAATTGAATCAGCTCAAGTTTTTGCTTATATTCACCCAGGAAATAGACTTGCTTCTTTAATTGGAATAAGCAAAAATAGCAGTAACTACGAAGAAATGGGTAAAAACCTAACAATGCAAATTGCAGCTATGGCTCCAGTTTCTATTGATGAAAGCGATATCAACCCTGAAATTTTAGTAAAAGAAAAAGAAATTGCTATGGATTTAGCTCGTAACGAAGGTAAACCTGAAAATATGCTAGAAAAAATTGCAATGGGAAGAGTAAGCAAATTCATAAAAGAAAGTACTTTATTAAATCAAGAATTTATTAAAGACGGAAAAATGACAGTTGCTCAATACATTTCAAGCATTGATAAAGATATTAATGTTACATCAATTAACCGCGTTGCTGTTGGTTAATAATTAACATAAAATATATCAAAAAAAAAGTGAAGTTCTTAAAAAGTTCTTCACTTTTTTTTTATCTTTAAACTTATAAAATTATTATTATGAAGAAATATAATAGAATATTACTTAAGTTAAGTGGCGAGGCTTTGATGGGAAATAAATCTTATGGAATTGATGCCCAACGCTTAAATCAGTATGTACAAGAGATAAAATCTATAGTAGAAGCTGGAACACAAGTTGGAATAGTTATTGGCGGAGGCAATATTTTTAGAGGCTTAACGGGATTAAATAGCGGAATTGACAGGCTGCAGGGTGATTATATGGGAATGCTTGCTACTGTAATAAATAGTATGGCGCTTCAATCAGCTCTTGAAACTAAAGAAGTAGCAACAAAATTATTAGGCGGACTCACCATAGAGCCAGTTTGTGAACAATTTAGTGGTCAAAAAGCAGAAGAGTATTTTAAACAAGGCAAAGTAGTTATTATTGCTGCAGGAACAGGAAATCCATATTTTACAACTGATACCGCTGCATCATTGCGTGCAATTGAAATAAAAGCTGATGCAATTTTAAAAGGGACAAGAGTAGATGGTATTTATACAGCAGATCCTGAGAAATTTCCAGAAGCTACAAAATATGACGAATTAAAATATCATGAGGCAATTGAAAAAGAATTAAATATTATGGATTTAACAGCATTTACACTCTGTAAAGAAAACGAAATGCCTATAATTGTTTTTGATATGAACAAAGCAGGAAATTTAAAAAGATTAGTTCAAGGTGAAAAAATAGGAACACTTGTAAACTAAAAATAATAATACAGAAAAAACCATAAATAATTTCATTTCCTTTTTGGATTAAAAAGAAATTATCTATTTTTACATTATTAATAGAAAATAAAACAGAAAAAATCATATCTATGGAACAGGCTAAAAAATGTTTAGAATCTGCAAAAGAATTAATGACCGCAACTATTGATCATCTTGATAAAGAATTACAAAAAATACGTGCAGGCAAGGCGAGTCCTCAAATGCTCGATAGTGTTTTTGTAGATTATTATGGAGCAAATACTCAATTAAGTCAAATTGCAAATATTAATACCCCAGATCCTAGAACAATTGTTATTCAACCTTGGGAAAAAAGTTTCCTGAATACGATTGATAAAGCAATTACAAATGCTAATTTAGGGTTCAATCCTCAAAATGATGGTGAAGTAATAAGAGTAAATGTTCCACCTTTGACAGAAGAACGCCGTAAGGATTTAGTTAAAAAAGCTAAAACGGAAGCTGAAAGTGCTAAAGTTGCAATTAGAAATATTAGAAGAGACAGCAATGAGGTTGCTAAGAAACTTGAAAAAGATGGATTAGACGAAGATAGCAGAAAGAAACTTGAAGCCGACATTCAGAATTCAACAAATGATTTTATTGTAAAAGTTGACAAGATGTTAGAGGCTAAGGAGAAAGATATAATGACCGTTTAACATTAAAAAGAGGTTGTCTTCTACAAAAAAGACAACCTCTTTAATTTTAAGTGCGTTTTTTAAGCATTTAATCCCTCTGTACAATTAAGACAAATTGCCTGCGACTTTCTGGATTGTAGTATTCTATTTCGAAAACTTTTATACAATTTATTCCTCCAGATATTTGCAAAAAGATGTTCTGTAAGATTTCCTAGCGGGAATTCTACGTCTTTATCAAAACAACAAGGAACAATTTCTCCATCCCAGCATAAAACAGTTGTTCGCCAAAGCCTATAGCATCTATTTTTTAATTTAGATTTGATTTCATATTTGTTCGATTTGTTTTTTTTGTATCTCGAATAATTAAGATTCTTTGGAATTAATGAATTTCCATTTTCAAAATTGTAGATTTGCGTTGTTTTTAATGCCAAGTAATTTGCACCTATACGTTTATATATTTTTTTAATTTCATCAACTTGATGTTCATTTGCAGAAGTAATTAAAAATTGTATTGTAATAAAAGGAGTTTGAACCTTTAATTTTTTTTTTGTTGCAGCAAGTAATTCTATCGATTTAATAACTTTATTTAAGTTTCCTCCAATACGATATTTTTCATATACTTCTTGTGTCGTGCCATCTAAAGATATAATTATTTCAGAAAGACCTGATTTTATTATCCCTTCAACATTCTCATTATTTATATAATGACCATTTGTAGATGTAATTGTATATAGGTTTTTAGTCCGAGCATAACTTACGCTTTTCAGTAATTCATTATTTAAAAAAGGTTCCCCTTGAAAATAAAAAAGAATAGAAATTTGACTATTCCCAATCTCATCAATAAGTTTTTTCGTCAATGAAAGGTTAATATATCCACGTTCTCTATCTAATAATTTCTGACCGGAAGGACATTCAGGACATTTTAAATTGCAATAATTGGTTGGTTCAATTGATATTGTTAATGGTAAACCAAAGATAATAGGGGTTTTTAATAGGATTGAAGTATAGTAGCTTAAATGAAGAATTATAAAATTCCAAATTTTTCTAAAAGTGATAGTTTTTAGTAAAAAAAAATATTTTTTCATTTAAAACAACTATAAATTATATCAATGCAAAGGTAATTAGATTTATTTACTTAGATTATATCAAATATGAAAAAAGAGATTTCATGAATATTGCTTTTGCAGATTTTTATATAATTGCCTAATAATCATAATTATAAATGAATTAAGAATATTTAACTAAAAACGCTTGTATGTTAATTTATGTTGTTTATATAAAATTGAAAAATAAACCATTTGAATCAATTAGTTTATAATACAAAAAAATGTATATTTGCAATACAAACTTCTTTAAAAAAAACAGTTATGTCGATAGATAATGAAATTAGAGAGCAAATTATTGAAAAAGCTCGTATTATTTTTGCTCAATATGGGCTAAAAAAATCTACTATGGACGAGATAGCACAGGCTGTCTATAAAGCAAAAAGTTCCATATATTACTATTTCAAAAGCAAAGAAGAAATTTTCCAAGCTGTTTTAGAAAGAGAAGGAGATATAATGAAACAGGAGCTAATTGACTCAATTAGCAGAGAAACAGACCCAAGACGAAAAATTCATGCTTATGTGTTAACAAGGATGCAGCTGTTTAATAAACTCGGCAATTTCTATAGTACTTTTCAATCAGAATTTTTAGATAATTTTACATTTATTGAAAAGCTCAGAAAAAAATACGATCAAAATGAAGTGTTGATGATAAGTGCAATTCTTAGTGAAGGTATTAAAAACGGAGAATTTGAAGTTAAAGATTTAGAAATGGCGACAATGTCTATAATATTAGCTTTAAAAGGTTTTGAATACCCATGGTCAATTCAAACTGATCAAAAGAAATTAAGTCAAGATATTGACACATTATTGGATATTTTGTTTAATGGGATTTTAAAAAGATAAAACACAAAAATAATTTAATTGTCTTCGAATATGCTCAGTACGATTGTTTAATCGCACTGAGCACTGAAGGCAAATATTCATATCACTTCGCTATAATTATAAAAAATAGTGTTATTCATTTCACGAGATCTCATATATAATTTTTAGCAAGAAGTCAAGCATACTAAATTACTCTGCCTCTATTTTATTTCAATTTTACTTTTTAAGATTTATCTTGGATTATTAATATTATTATTGAAAAGCATTCTGGGTTTCATATAAATATTTTTTATTCTAATTTATCTTTTAACGTAGAATTGTTTTTATCTATATTTGTATTCAACGTGAATATTAATTATAATACTTTTTATATGTATAGAAAAGTTGGTCTATTTATTATGTTTTTGAGTCAAATTCAGTTTTCTATTTCTCAGGGATTAAACGACGAAACAACCACTAAAGACTTTAAAAGAAATGTATTTATTCTTGCTTCCGATTCATTAGCTGGAAGAGAATCGGGAACTGAAGGTGAAATAAAAGCGGCTAAATTCATATCTTCTGAATTTGAGAAATACGGTGTTAAGCCATTTGTTGGCGACACTTCATATTACCAGAATTTTTTGCTTAGCTCAGATTATTATTATGGAAAAATTAATTTTCTTAAAGTAAATAATGGAGAAGAAATAAAACCAGGCAAGTTATATCAAATATCTGCCTATTCATCAAATGCTCAAGTTGAAGGTAAATTAATTGATGTAGGTTATGGAATTAATGCAGATAGCTTACCTGTAGATTTAAGCAATAACATAGCAATTATTCGTGTTACTATACCAGATGAGCTTGCGATAAAATATTCGAAAAACAATTTATTGCTTGAGACAAGAATAAAAAACCTAGAACAACGGAGCGCAAAAGGAATTGTTCTTTTAATTTTGCCAAATTATAATGGGAATAGAATTTTCTCATTCAACAAAGTAAAACCTAGAAGTATTCCTGTTATTACTATTACAGAAAAAAATGCAACAAGCATAAACTTAATTTCTGGCAATCCAATTGCTTTATCTACCGATGTAATAAGAGAAACAATATTTGCTAAGAATGTGGTTGGATATATAGGAAATAATGCGAGCAAAACAATTGTTATTGGAGCACATTACGACCATTTAGGCTTGGGTAATTTCGGATCAAGATCAAGTGAGAGAACAATTCATTATGGTGCAGATGATAATGCAAGCGGAACCACTATGGTTTTAGAATTAGCAAAATATTTGTCAACAAATGGAAACAAAAAATTCAATTATGTATTAATTGCTTTTGCGGCCGAAGAAAAAGGGCTTTTAGGTTCTAATTATTTTGTAAAATCTGATTTATTCAAAAATATTGGAGTTACTTATATGATAAATTTTGATATGGTTGGACGGCTTGGTTGCATTGGGAATAAAACTATAATAATAGGAACAGGAACTTCAAATGCATGGAAAAGTATATTAAAAGAAACCAAAAGTAACGACTATAAAACGAAGAAAATAAAGGCAGGTCCAGAATTCTCTGATCATGCAAACTTTTATAAAAAGAATATTCCCTATATCTATTTCACAACGGGTTTGCACAAAGAATATCACAAGCCTTTAGATACGCCTCAATCGTTAAATTACGATGGGATGACACAAATATTTAATAATGTAGTGAAAGTTATTGATAAAACTGCAGAGTTCGATTATATCCCTTTTAAACAAACTACAAGTTGGCAAATGACGAATGCGTATCTATTTTTTGTGAAAATGCTGATTTTTTAATTGATTTGAAATATTATCTCTCCTTTTCTTTCAAAAATGAAATGCTAATACGTTCAATAGTTTTCTCTATGGGCTGGTACTTAAAATTTATTGCTTTCTCTAGTTTTTCTGTATTATAATAATATTTGTTTTTAGCAGTTCGAGCTGTAGCTCTTGTAATTAGAGGTTTCCTTCTAGTAAAAAAGGAAATAACAGCTAAAATACGCCATACAATCTGACTTAATAATGGATAAGCATAATATTTTGGAGCTTCTACTTTCAGATGTTTAGCCATCATTGCAAATAAATCTTTATAAATAACGTTTTCTGCTGAAACAACAAATCGTTCATTTTTAATTTCACTTTCCATAAGCAAAATTAAAGCGTTGCTCACATCTTGCACGTCAACAAAGCCATTTACACCAAAAGTATAGAACTTATTTCCTTTTAAAACAGTGTTAAACAAAGCCGAACTTCCTTTTTCCCAATTGCCTTCGCCCAAAATAATAGAAGGATTTATAATTACTGCATTCATTCCTTCTGCCACGCCACGCCATACCTCCATTTCTGCTTTATATTTGCTTTTTGCATAAAATGAATTATTATTAGTTGCTTCCCATTTGGTTTCTTCTGTAATCATTGACCCTGAAGTCGCTCTTCCAAGCGTAGCAATTGAACTAACAAATCCAAACTTTTCTACTTTATTTTCTAATGCAGCATTTACAAGGTTTCTAGTTCCTTTATAGTTGATTGAATCTAGCATTTTTTTGTCTTCAGGCGAAAAAGAAACAAAACCAGCACAATGAAAAATTTGCTTTACCCCTTTTAAAGCATCTTCTAAAAAAAGTATATCATCTAAATCGCCTTCTATCCAATCAACTAAGGAGTTAAACTTATCTACAGGTATATTTTTATTTTTTAATCGCTGATATATTAATTCTTTTGATGATTTAACTCGAACCAAAACCTTTACAGCATTCTGTTTTTCAATTAAATCGACTAAAACTTGCGATCCTAATAAGCCAGTAGCTCCTGTGATAAAAATCATGTTTATTAATTTTCAACGAAATTAGAAAGAATTTTAATGCCAAACAGAATTTTTAATAGGAATTACAATTAAGACAACAATTTTTTATGTAAATTTCGATTCTAAATCATTAATGCTATGAATAAAACGGTTTTTATTACAGGAACATCATCAGGTATTGGGAAAGCTACAGTTTTATATTTTTTGAAAAATGGGTGGAACGTTGCAGCAACAATGCGAAATCCTGAAAAAGACAACGATTTCGGAAATTTGCCAAATGTTAGAGCATACAAACTCGACGTTACAGACGATGAAAGCATTAAAAATGCTATAAATTCTGCAATCCATGATTTTGGTCAAATTGATGTTTTAATAAATAATGCTGGCTATGCTGCAATTGGCATTTTTGAAAAAGCGACTAAAGAACAAATTCAAAAACAGTTTGGCACTAATGTTTTTGGTGTAATGAATGTGATTCGACAAATTTTGCCCTATTTCAGAGACCAGCGAAATGGAACCATAATAAATCTTTCATCTGTTGCTGGCTATGTTACATTTCCTATTTATAGTTTGTATCATGGAACAAAATGGGCATTGGAAGGCTTTTCGGAATCTTTGCAATACGAACTTCGTCCATTTAACATTAAGGTAAAATGTATAGAGCCTGGACCTATAAAAACAGATTTTTATAGCCGTTCGCAAGAACTTTTTAAAAATGAAGAGCTTAACGACTATGAATTATATGAAAAAGCTACCTATAGCTTTACTCAAAAGTTTGCTGAACGAGGCTTAGAACCAATAGAAGTTGCTAAAGTTATTTTTAAAGCTGCAAATTCAAAAAACTTCCGATTGAAATATCCTGTTGGTATGGAAACCAAATTTATGCTATTTCTTAGAAGAATATTGCCTTATTGCCTTCTTTTTAAAATTACAGGAAGTGTTATTGAAAACAAATTTAATAAGTTAAAAAAATGAAAATGCCTGTTTTGTTTGTTGGTCATGGTAGCCCAATGAATGCAATTGAAGAAAACCAGCTTACAAAAGAATGGAATTTACTTGGAAAAACGACTCCTAAACCACGTGCAGTTATTTGTATTTCGGCACATTGGCTTACAAATGGAACGCAAATAACCACAATGGACCAACCCAAAACGATACATGATTTTTATGGTTTTCCAAGTGAGTTATATCAAGTTCAATATCCCGCATCTGGTTACCCTTTGTTATTCGACGAAATAGTAGCAAAAATATCTGATTTCAAGTTTCAATCCGATTTAAAATGGGGATTAGACCATGGAACTTGGAGCGTTTTGAAGCATATATATCCTGATGCTAGTATTCCTGTAGTTCAACTTAGTATTGATTACTTGAAACCTGCTGAATATCATTACAAACTTGGTCAAGCATTATCTTTTCTAAGAGAGCATGAGATTTTAATTATTGCAAGTGGTAATATCGTTCATAATTTAGGCAAACTCTCTAACGAGATTGAAGCTTATGATTGGGCCAGAGAATTTGATGAAAAAATTGCTAATTTAATTATTGATGAGAACCACGAATCAATTGTAAATTATATGTACTTAGGTGAAACAGCACGTTTATCAGTTCCTTCACCAGAGCATTTTTTGCCTCTGATTTATGCACTTGGTGCAGCTGGAAAAGAATGCAATATAAGTTTTTTCACCGAAGAAATAGTTATGGGTGCAATTGGAATGAGGGGCGTAAAGTTTGAAAATTAATCGCAACTATAATTTGCCTATATAGCTCATAATTTTTTCTGTTGCACCAGCACTTTTTATTATATATTTTTCACAAATATTAGATGATATTGAATAAAAATTTTCTTCATTTAATAGTTGATTGAATTTGTCATTTAACTCCGCCTGGTTTTGAATGCTAAAAGCTCCTTCTAATTTTATTAGGTCTTTTGCCTCTTGAAATTTTTTGTATTTTGGGCCGAAAATAACAGGCAATCCAAAAGTTGCTGCCTCCAAAATATTATGAAGACCTTTACCAAAAGCACCTCCAATGTATGCAATTGTCCCATATTGATAAACATGTGAAAGAATTCCAATATTATCAATAATAAGCACTTTAAATGCTGATAAATCAACGTTTTCAATTTTCGAATAACTTATAAATGAAACGGAAATTTTTTTACAAATATTCTCAATATGGTTTTCATCCACTAAATGTGGTGCAATTATCAATTTTAGATCAGATTTATCTTGGTTTATATATTTCAATAATAAATCTTCATCACGTTCCCAAGTGCTTCCCGCAATAATAACTTTTGAAGTGCCAACAAAATTTGCTATTTCAGGAAACGATTTTGAATGTTTTGCTATTTCAATAACTCTATCAAAGCGAGTGTCTCCTGTAACATTATAATTTTCAATATTTATGCTCTTAAGTAAGCCAGCAGATTCTTGATTTTGAAGAAAGAAAAAATTAAAGTTCTTTAATTGTTTGCGAAACCATGCTCCGTAAAACTTGAAAAAATGATGATCTTTTCTAAAAATACCAGAAATAAGGATTAAAGGAATTCCTCTTTTTTTCAATTCAGCAATATAATTGAACCAAAATTCATATTTCACAAAAACCACTAATTCGGGGTTGACAATATTTAAAAAACTTTTAACGTTCGATTTAAAGTCAAAGGGCAAGTAATAAATATAATCTGCGTATTGGTAGTTTTTTCTAACTTCGTAGCCAGAAGGCGAAAAAAAAGTGAGTAGTATTTTTTTTTCGGGGTGTTCTAATTTCATTTTTTCTATTAAAGAGCGTCCTTGTTCAAATTCTCCCAATGAAGCACAATGTATCCAAATTATTTTGTCGTTATCAGATATTTGTAATCGGAGTTTTTCAAAAAGGTTTTTTCTGCCTTCAAGCATTAGTTTTGCTTTATTGTTGAACATAGAAGCAAAAGCAATCGCCCAATAGTAAAATCGAATGGAAATATTGTAGAACAACATTATTTAGTTGATATAATATGGTTTAGGAGTTCTTTTATAGAGAGGAATAATCCAGCCAACTTTAAGTCCCGACATAATATCGAAACGAGACTTTTCGTCTTTTTTCATCAAATCAAAATCGTATGAACGTCGGCTTTTTGTCCAAGCCTCGCTTACTTCAATTCCAAGATAAAAGCTATAAATTCTCTTATTTCCAAGATAAAGATAACCGAGAAATTGAGTCATAGCAAATCCATTTGATAAACGATCATATCCCTTTTTATAGTCGTCTTTGATTTGAGGCACTGTATTCATAAAATTTTCAATTCTAATTTTATGTTGTAAAAATCCAATCCCATTTGAAAACACAATCCCAGAGTTTTTATTAGGACCAAAAACAGGGAATATTTTACCCGCATTAGCCGTGAAGCTAAAACCTCTTTCAAACAAATTCACTGAGGCAACTTCACCATTTCCATTTATAATATTTCCATCACTATTTCGTAACGAATCTAAAATTGAGTTTTCGTTTACGGTATTTCCAAAAATAAAATTTCCTTGAATTTCAAAAATCCAATTCTTTCTTGTTTTTAAAGAGAATTTGCCTCCAATAATTGAGTTACTCCCAAATCTGTCTTTTAAATCTCCACCAGGAAGATTGTATGAGTAGTGAGCGCTAAGAAATGTAGTCTGGATAACTGAATCTTTAACATTAACTTGCGAAAATAAAGGCAAGAAGGCGAAAATAAATATAATTGATAAAAATTTACTCATCTGCATATTTTTATTATGTAATAAAATGTTCAATATCAGAGCATTTCTGACCGTTAATTTAAAATGGTGCTTTCATAAAAATTAACTATTAAAAAAGTATTAACTCAATTTATATCAATTTAGTATTTGATAATTTGCAAAAATAGGAAAAACCCTTTACAAAGGACTAATATATTTTGCTAATTTAAAAATAAATGCTACGTTTGTACAAGATTTTAGCTTACAAACATAAAGAGATTTGAATGAAAAAAATTCAAATGGTTGACTTGAAAAGTCAATATGAAAAAATTAAATCGGAAATAGATTTAGCAATAGCAAATGTAATTACAAGTACTGCTTTTATTAACGGGCCAGAAGTTAAAGCTTTTCAAAAAGAGCTAGAACAATATTTAGGGGTAAAGCATGTAATACCATGTGGTAATGGAACAGATGCACTTCAAGTTGCAATGATGGCTCTAGATCTTCAGCCAGGAGATGAAGTTATTACTACTTCTTTTACATTTATTGCTACTGCTGAAGTTATTGCTTTGTTAAAGCTAACTCCTGTTGTTGTTGATTGCGAGCCAGATACATTTAATATAAGCATTGATGCACTTAGAAATGCAATAACGCCAAAAACTAAAGCAATAGTTCCTGTTCATCTTTTTGGTCAATGCGCCGAAATGGAAGAAATCATGCAGATAGCAAAAGACAATAATTTGATTGTTATTGAAGATGCTTGTCAGGCAATTGGGGCAGATTATAAATTTAGCAATGGCAAAAAACAAAAAGCCGGTACTATCGGTCATATTGGAGCTACCTCCTTTTTCCCTTCTAAAAACTTAGGATGCTATGGCGATGGAGGAGCTATTTTTACCAATGACGATAAATTAGCCGAAAAGCTTCGAATAGTTGTAAACCACGGCATGGTAATACGCTATCATCACGATTATGTTGGTGTTAATTCTCGTCTGGATAGCATACAGGCTGCGGTTTTAAGAATAAAACTAAAACAGCTAGATGAATATGCTGCTGCAAGAAATAAAGCTGCTTCATTTTATAATCGGGCATTTGCTAATTGCGAAAACCTAGTAACGCCAACTGTTTATAGCAAATCAACTCATGTTTTTCATCAATATACTTTGGTTTTAAAAAATATAGATAGAGCAAAATTATTGGAGTTTCTTGCAGAAAGAGATATTCCAGCTATGGTTTATTATCCTGTGGCAATGCACATGCAGAAAGCGTATCAGGATTCAAGGTATAAAGAAGGCGATTTCCCGGTTACCGAAATTCTTTGTAAATCTGTTTTTTCGCTACCAATGCACACCGAATTGGATGAAGAGCAATTGAAATACATAACAGACAGTGTATTAGAGTTTATAAATAAAAATTAAAAAAATCATCTCACACTGTGAACCCTAAACCGTTTACCGTGTACCAAAAAATGTAAGTATGGCAAACGAATATTTCGCACACGAAACAGCAGTTATCGACGATAATTGTCAAATAGCAAAAGGAGTTAAAATATGGCATTTTTCACACATAATGTCTAATTGCATCATCGGAGAAGGCTGTAATATAGGACAAAATGTTGTAGTTTCACCGGAAGTTATTTTAGGAAAAAATGTTAAAATTCAAAATAATGTTTCAATTTATACGGGTGTTATTTGTGAAGATGACGTATTTTTGGGTCCATCGATGGTTTTTACAAATGTAACGAACCCAAGAAGTGCTGTAAACAGAAAAAGCGAATATGCAAAAACTCTTGTTAAAAGGGGTGCAACAATTGGAGCTAATTCAACTATAGTATGTGGTCATAATATTGGGAGTTTTGCTTTTATAGGAGCAGGAGCTGTTGTTACAAAGGATGTCCCAGATTATGCTTTAGTGGTAGGTAATCCAGCTCGACATATTGGTTGGATGAGTGAATTTGGGCATCGATTAACATTCAATGAAGAGGGAATTGCAGTTTGTCCTGAAAGTAAAGAAAAGTACAAACTTAGTGGCAAAACGGTTGCTAAAATAAATTAGTTTAGTAACTTTGTAACGGATAAAATACATTGAAATGAACGATAATAACAAACCGCTAAATTTCGCTTTAATTGGAGCTGCTGGATATATTGCACCTCGACACATGAAAGCAATAAAAGATACAGGAAACAATCTTTCTTGTATGCTTGATAAATTCGACAGTGTTGGAATTATTGACAGCTATTTTCCAAATGCAGATTTTTTCTGGGAAGCAGAACGTTTTGATCGTCATTTAGATAAATTAAGAAAAAATCCAATAACAAAAGTTGATTATGTAAGTATTTGCTCGCCTAATTATTTGCACGATTCTCATATCCGTTTAGCTTTAAGAAATCATGCTCACGCTATTTCTGAAAAACCACTTGTATTAAATCCTTGGAATGTTAAAGCTCTTGAGGAAGTTGAGGCTGAAACAGGAAAAAAAATATTCAACATATTGCAATTGCGTCATCACCCTTCAATTATCGCATTAAAAGAAAAAATTGCGAATGGACCTGCTGATAAAATCTATGATATAGACTTAACATATATTACAAGTCGCGGTAGTTGGTATCATTTTTCTTGGAAAGGCGATGAGTCTAAGTCGGGTGGAATTGCTACAAATATTGGTGTTCATTTCTTCGATATGTTGAGCTGGATTTTTGGCGAAGTTATAGAAAGCAAAGTGCATTTGATGGACAAAGACAAGGCTTCAGGATTTCTTCAATTAAAAAAAGCAAGAGTTAGATGGTTTTTAAGCATCGATGCGAACACTCTACCTAAAGAAGTAAAAGAAAAAGGTCAAAGAACATATCGTTCAATAACTGTTGAAGGAGAAGAAATTGAATTTAGCGAAGGTTTTACTGATTTACATAATATCAGTTATAAAGAAATTCTTGCAGGAAGAGGCTTTGGATTAAAAGAAGCTTACGAATGCATTAATATAGTTTATGAAATTAGAAAAGGCATAAACGCACAACTAATAAACGATTACCATCCACTAGTGAAAAACATAAAATAAATTTAACATGAATTTATACGAAAAATTATTAAAAAAAGAAGCTAAACTTTCTGTTATTGGACTTGGCTATGTGGGCTTACCGATTGCTTTGGAATTTGGCAAACATACATCTGTCATAGGTTTCGATATAAAACCGGATAGAGTTGAGATGATGAAAAATAAAATCGATCCAAGCGAAGAACTTGTATCGGCTGATTTTGAAGGCACAGATGTTGAATTTACCTCAAATTGGGAAGATTTGCGTAAAGCAAATTTTCACATTATTGGCGTACCAACACCAATCGATCGACACAATTTGCCAGATTTAACTCCTGTTATCTCTGCCTCAGAATTTGTTGGTAAAGCGTTGAAAAAAGGCGATATAGTTGTTTATGAATCAACTGTTTATCCTGGTTGCACTGAAGAAGATTGTATTCCAATTTTAGAAAAATTTTCTGGATTAAAATTTCCTGAAGACTTTAAAGTAGGTTATTCGCCAGAACGTATTAATCCAGGCGATAAAGACCATTTTATTACGAATATTAAAAAAGTTGTTTCTGGTTGCGATCCTGAAACAATGGAAATAGTTGCTAAAACGTATGAACTAATCATTGCTGCTGGCGTTCATCGTGCTCCAACAATTAAAGTTGCAGAAGCAGCTAAAATTATCGAAAACACTCAACGTGATGTTAATATTGCATTGATGAATGAGTTATCTATCATTTTTAATAAAATGGGTATCAACACTTATGATGTGTTAGAAGCAGCTGGAACAAAATGGAATTTCTTGAAATTCTATCCAGGTTTGGTGGGTGGTCATTGTATAGGAGTTGACCCTTATTATTTAGCTTTCAAAGCTCAAGAATTTGGATATCATCCACAAATTATCAAATCAGGGCGTTTTGTTAATGATTCAATGGGAGGCTACATTGCTAAACAATTAGTTAAAAAATTAATTGCTGCTGGTAAAAATGTATTAAATGCAAGAGTTTTAGTTATGGGTGCTACATTTAAAGAAGATGTTGCTGATATCAGAAACTCTAAAGTAGCAGATGTTATTAACGAATTAAAAACGTATGGCGTTATTGTTGATGTGGTTGATCCTCATGCTAATTCAAAAGAATTGAAACATGAATACGGATTCGAGCTATCAGAAAGCCCTTCTGATGATTATAAAGCTGTTATAGTGGCTGTTTCTCATAAAGAGTATATGAATTTAGACGAAAACTACTTTAGAAATTTAATGGCAGATAAAGAAAAAGGCATTATAATCGATGTTAAAGGTATTTATAGAAATAAAATTAAAAATTTAACTTATTGGAGTTTATAATTTTTTAAACTTATAAATAAAGGTTGTTGAATAATTTCAACAACCTTTTTTTGTATTATACTTTTTCTTAATTTTGTGAAATGAAAATTTTAGTTACAGGTGGAACAGGATTTATTGGTTCTCATACAGTAGTTGAGCTTCAAAACAAAGGTTATGAAGTGATTGTTGTTGACAATCTAGCAAACTCCTATTTGTATGTATTAGATTCAATTGAAAAAATTACAGGGATTAAACCTGTCTTTTATCAATTTGATATATGCGATAAAATTAAGGTAGCAGAATTATTCAAAAAGCATTCTGATATTGCCGCTGTTATTCATTTTGCAGCCTATAAAGCAGTTGGTGAATCGGTAGAGCAGCCTTTAAAATATTATCATAATAATTTGCAATCGCTAATTAATTTGTTAGAAACTGGAACTAGGAATCTTGTTTTTTCTTCGTCTTGTACTGTTTATGGACAACCCGATGAATTGCCTGTTTCAGAATCTGCTCCTATAAAACCAGCTTTATCGCCTTATGGTTTTACAAAACAGATTTGCGAAAATATAATTCACGATTTTGGCAAATCTGACAATTCGCTTAATGCAATTAATCTTCGATATTTTAACCCAATTGGAGCTCATAGTTCTGCTTTAATAGGCGAATTGCCTATAGGTGTTCCAAATAATTTGATACCATATATCACTCAAACAGCTGTTGGAATTAGAAAATGCTTAAGTGTTTTTGGTAGCGATTATAACACTCCTGATGGAACCGCAATAAGAGATTATATCCACGTTGTAGATCTTGCAAAAGCTCATGTTGTTGCTGTTGAAAGATTATTAGGGAAAGCAAATAAAAAACAAATTGAAACGTTCAACTTAGGAACTGGAATTGGCTATACGGTATTAGAAGCAATTAATTCTTTTGAAAAAGTTTCTGGAGAAAAGCTCAATTATCAAATTGTAGGAAGAAGAGCAGGAGATGTGGAAAAAGTGTGGGGCGATACCCAACTTGCAAATAATGAATTGGGTTGGAAAGCCGAATTATCACTGGATGATATGATGCTTACTGTTTGGAAATGGCAATTAGAGTTGCAAAAAAGAAGCCAAAAGGATTCTTAAATCTAAATATATAATTATTACTACGGAAATTAATTTAAAAATATAATATGAAAAAAATACTTATAACAGGTGGAGCGGGCTTTATTGGTTCGCATGTAGTTCGCCTATTTGTTAATAAATATCCAGATTACCAAATATTTAATTTAGACAAGCTAACATACGCTGGCAATCTTGAAAACCTAAAAGATATTCAGGATAAACCAAATTATACCTTTTTAAAAGCTGATATAGTTGATGAAAAATCAATAATGGAGCTTTTTCAAAAATATCAATTTGATGGAGTAATTCATTTGGCTGCCGAATCGCACGTTGATCGATCAATTTCAAATCCTAATGAGTTTATTTTTACAAACATTATTGGCACAGCAAATCTGCTAAATGCAGCCCGTTTTACTTGGAAAGATAATATGGAAGGAAAGCGTTTCTACCATATTTCTACAGATGAAGTATATGGTTCACTTGGACAAGTTGGATTCTTCTTCGAATCTACGGCTTATGATCCACGTAGCCCATATTCTGCTTCTAAAGCTAGCTCTGATCATTTAGTTAGAGCTTTTTATCATACTTATAAGTTGCCAGTGGTAGTTTCGAATTGTTCAAATAATTATGGCCCGTTCCAGTTCCCAGAAAAATTGTTGCCTCTTGCTATTAACAATATAAAAAACAACAACCCTATCCCAATTTATGGCAAAGGCGAAAATATCCGCGATTGGCTTTTTGTAGGAGACCATGCAAGAGCAATTGATGGAATTTTCCATAAAGCTGTTATTGGCGAAACATACAATATTGGTGGTCATAATGAATGGTCGAATATTGATTTGATAAAAATGCTTTGTAAAATTATGGATAGAAAGCTAGGAAGAGCTAATGGCGAATCGGAAAAACTAATTACTTATGTTAAAGATAGAGCTGGTCACGATTTACGCTATGCTATTGATGCACATAAAATACAAAATGAATTAGGCTGGTTGCCATCATTGCAATTTGAAGAAGGCATGGAAATTACTGTTGACTGGTACTTGGCAAATGAAGAATGGATGAAAAATGTAACTTCTGGGGAATACCTTAAATATTACGAAGGACAATACGATAAAAGATAATCTTAATATTCTATACTATATAAACGGTTGTGATTTAAAAGTTCATAACCGTTTTTTTGTTCCCGTTATATTCTTTCATAAATAAGTAAAAATTGCAGTTTGATTAAGATTTCTCTATTTTTAAACACTATTGTCCGATAAAATATTATTAAACAAAAACTTAAAAGATTTCTCACTTCG
>JBAXGW010000073.1:0-20197 GCA_037139195.1 Bacteroidota bacterium | reverse complement strand
TCTGCTTATTTTGTTGATTTTCAGTAATTTATATTAATTTTTAACGAAGTATTGTGTCTATAAAGTCAATATTTTTCAAAAATCAAATTAGTGGTTGTTTAGAAACTACGTAATCGAGGCGGACGAAGTGTTGATTTTGTGAGGTTTACATGAGTAAATGATGGAAATCAATACTAGACCAACGATGAGTACGGAGTTTATGGACAGACGCTATTTAGCTGACTTTATAGATGCTCAATAGTGTGAATAATGCAACAATTGCTTAAAGTTATGTAACAGAAAATTATGTTTTCTGACTCATCTTTGTTAAGTAGCAATTAAGCTACATCTAAAATAAATCAATATGGCAACATTAGCATCATCGGTTGCATTAGGAGATAAAACAATCTCTCCTAGTGAAACATTAAAAGGAATTGAAAATCACAAAGAAGCTGCTAAACAACATGAAGAAGCAGCAAAGCATCATCACGAAGCGGCGAAACATCACGAAAAGGGCGAACATGGTAAAGCTGCACAGAGCTCAATTAAAGCACAAGGTCATTTAACTCATGCAATTACAGCTTCAAAACAAGATGTAAAACATCATGCATTAAATGGATAATTGGACGTTGAAAACTCTTTTTAATTCTATATAAGAAAATGTCTGATAAGCATAGAAATAGTTAGATTTTTCGAAACTTATCAGACTTTCTTTTTTTTTATAAACCTATTAAAAAATAAACAAATGAAAATAAATAAAAAAATAGGTATTTGGATGGATCATTCAACTGCTAACGTTATGGAATTAAAAGATGGAGTAATAGAAACTCAAAATATAGTTTCGCATTTTAATTTTGATGATAAACAAGAAGCATTACAACGAAGCGAAAAAATAATGCATAATAAGGAACAACATCAACAAACCGAATTCTATAAAAAATTAATTAAAACAATTAAAAAATATGATGAGGTAATTTTATTTGGTCCAACTGATGCAAAAGTTGAATTATTCAATGTTATTAAGTCGGACCCGCGCTTAGAAACAAAAATAATTGGAATTCAAAAAACAGATGTTATGACCGAAAACCAACAGCAAGCATTTGTAAAAAAACACTTTGATAAATAATAAGCAAAATCTTTTAGAAAAATAAACAATTTCTTATTTGCTAATCAGTGCTAAATGTGTGAATTATATAACTTTTTACTGAAATCATACAACAGCATTAAATCTAAATTCATTCACCTTTGACAAGTGAAAATATATTCACAAATAAAAAAAAAGAAAATGAGAAAAAACGAAGATTTACAAAAAGACGTACAGGATGCCATTAAATGGGAGCCTTTGTTGAATGCAGCTGAAATTGGTGTTATCGTTAAAGACGGCGTAGTTACTTTAACAGGTATTGTTGATAGTTATGCGAAAAAATCTGAAGCAGAAAATGCGGCAAAGCACGTTGTAGGTGTTAAAGCTGTGGTTGAAAAAATTGAAATTAAAATTGGCGTTTTAGGAGCTAAAAACGACAATGAAATTGCTACAGATGTAATTCATGCTTTCAAATGGAATTGGGAAGTTCCAAGTGATAAAATAAAAGTAAAAGTTGAACACGAATGGGTTACTTTAGAAGGCGAAGTTCAATGGAATTATCAAAAAGAAGCAGCCAAAAGATCGGTAAATAATATTTTTGGAGTTAAGGGTGTTACTAACAGCATTACCATTAAGTCTGAAACACAAGATTTAATTGAGCAAAAAGATATCGAACGTGCTCTTAGACGTAATTGGTCAATAGATGATAAAGATATCAAGGTTACTGTTCTCGGTAAAAGAGTTACTTTAAACGGTACTGTTGATTCTCTTTATCAAAAAGACGAAGCTAGTAAAATTGCTTGGAATGCTCCTGGTGTTTTAGTTGTTGATAACGAACTTATTATTGCTTAATTAGGAAAGTCTGTTTTGTAAAATCTTAATCGAATTTTAAAAGGAAGTTTTGGCTTCCTTTTTTTTATAAACTGAATTATATGAAAATTGATATCGACCAATTGCTTAAAGAAGAAAATGAGCATCTTGTAAAACTGCATCAGATAGTAGAAGAGACAATTAAAGCTGAAGAGCTTATTATCAAAAATCTATTAAACCCACCTATAGAAATTTTAACTCAGGGGCAAAAAATTTCAGATAAAGTTGCTCGGTTCGGAGGAAGTTGGCATTTTATAATTCTTTTTGGATTAGTACTGGTAATTTGGATAGGATTTAATGTGTTTGCACTTAAGTCTTTAATATTTGATCCATATCCTTTTATCTTGATGAATCTAATTCTGTCGACAATTGCAGCTATGCAAGCTCCTATAATAATGATGAGTCAAAATCGACAAGAAGAGAAAGATAGAATGAATAGTGAAAACGACTACTTAATAAATCTAAAAGCCGAAATACAGATAAGAGGATTGCAACAGAAAATAGATTTGCTTATTGAAAAACAAATTAAAACATTATTTGAAACTCAAGAAAAGCAGTTTAATCTGATGAAAGAGATAGATAGAAAGTTAGATAAAGTTTTAGAGAAGAAGAATTAAAAGCAAATGTGTGAATCATACAACTATTCCTCAATTTTGTGTAACACTGTAGCCTATATTATCTCGCATCTTTGTCAAGTGAAAACTAATTCACCAAATAAAACTAAAAAAAATGAATACAACTGAAATCAAAGGAAATTGGAATGAACAAAAAGGCAAGTTGAAAACGAAATTTGCAACATTAACCGATAACGATTTAATGTTTGCTGAAGGCAAAAAAGAAGAAATGCTTGGGCGAATTCAAATCAAATTAGGAAAAACTAAAGAAGAATTACATAAAATAATTCAGGCATTATAATGTGCAAAAGCAAGTGTCGTTTGCCAAAAAAATTGACAAACGATACTTTATAATTTAAATATGTTTAAAACCTAAATATTAACAATAAATAAATTTAAAATGATGAAAAAAACAATTTGCTCTCTTATAATATCTGCATTTGTAGCTGTAGCATTGCTTTCTAGTTGTCAGTCTTCAACAGGCAAATTAGAAAATGCACAAGAAAAAGTTGAAGATAAACAAGAAGATGTTAAAGATGCCCAAATAGAATTAAGCATTTCGCAACAAGAATTCAAAGCAGAATATGAAAAATTCAAATTAGAGTCGGATGCAAAATTTCTACTTCACGAGAAAAATATTACTGATTTCAAGGCTCGTATTGCAAAAGATAAAAAAGAAAACCGTGTAAAATACGAAAAAAAACTTACAGAGCTTGAGTTGAAAAACACTGACATGAAAAAGAGACTTGCCGATTATAAAGAAAACGGAAAAGAGCAGTGGGATACATTTAAGGAAGAATTCAACAAAGAAATGGATGAGTTAAATCGTGCTTTCAGAGCTTTGACAAACAACTCAAAATAAATAAACAAATTAATCCTTTAAATAATATTTTATGAAAAAAACAATAGTATTATCATCAATAATTGCCTTAATAACATTCACTTCTTATACAGCTAATGCTCAAGAGCCTAACAGAAAATCGGAAAAAGCTAGAGAAAACTTGGTTGACGCTAAAAAAGATGTTGTTGACGCTAAAAAAGACGTAAAAGAAGCAAAAAAAGATTCTATCGCTGATTTTCAGAAGTTTAAAAAAGAATCGGAAGATAGAATTTTATCTAATGAAAAGAAAATTGCATCATTGAAAGTTAGAAATACAAAAGAAACGAAAGAAAATAAAGCCAATTATGAAAAAAGACTGGCAAGTTTAGAGTCTAAAAATATTGACTTGAAAAAGAAATTAGATTCCTATAAAGTTGATGAAACCAAACTAATGGAGCAGTTTATTGCTGATTTTAATCGCGATATGTCTGAAATTGGAAAAGAATTCGATGACTTAAAACAAGAATACAGCAAATAATTGTCTTAAAGATAAAGTCTTAATAAGTTTTCAGCAAGTTTCTCTTAAATAAAAACAAATTTTAAAAATACTAAAAATGAAAAAAATAATTTTAACAGGCATAATTGCCTTATTGGCTTCAGCATCTGGCTTTTCACAAGGCAGCGGAGAAGAATTCAGAAGCGAATTACAGTTTGGATTAAAGGCGGGTGGAAACTACTCAAATGTTTACAATGAAAGTGGCGATAAATTCGTTGCCGATCCAAAATTGGGTTTAGCTTTTGGAACATTTCTCTCTATTCCAATAGGGACTTATATCGGTATTCAACCAGAGGTTTTATTATCTCAAAAAGGGTTCTCAGCAACAGGAGCAATTTTAGGAAGCTCATATAGTTTTACAAGAACTACAACTTACGTTGATATTCCATTGTTATTTTCCCTCAAACCCGCTGAATTTTTATCTTTTTATGCCGGTCCTCAATATTCTTATTTAATTAAACAAAAAGATGTTTTTGGAGTAGCTCAATCGAGTATTGAACAAGAATTAGAATTTAAAATGAAAATATCAGAAAAAATATTTTTGGCTTTACAGGCGGATTAGATGTGAATTTTACAAATATTGTTTTTGCAGCCAGAGCAAGTTGGGATATTCAGAAAAACAATGGCGATGGAACTTCGGTAACCCCAAATTATAAAAATGTTTGGTATCAACTAATGGTTGGCTACCGCTTCTAACTAGTGTCTATAAGAAAATGTCGTCTGCGTCGTTATTTTTGCATTGAAAACAGTCATTTACTTTAGTAAGATCCTTGGTTTTCAATTCGCAAAAATGCCTAGCATCTAACACTTTCTTATGAGCCACTGAAAAAACATCAGTTTTCTAAGTAGGACTAAATAAAAAAAAATCATGGGAAATATTCTTTACACAATAGCAGTTGTGCTAATTATATTATGGCTAATCGGAGTATTAGCTTATAGCTTGGGAGGTATTGTTCATCTGTTATTAGGAATAGCCCTATTTGCAATTCTTTTAAGGGTAATTCAAGGGAGAAAGCCTCTATAAAAATTCAATCAATTATTTACAATCACTAAATAACAGCAATTATGAGTACAGGTAAAGTATTATTAGGTGTATTAGCTGGCGCAGCCGCTGGTGCATTATTAGGAATTCTTTTCGCACCTGAAAAAGGTTCGGACACAAGAAAAAAAATATGTAGAAAAGGGGAGGATTGTACGGATTCTTTAAAGGACAAATTCAATGAATTCGTTGATGGAATTACAGAGAAATTTGAACAAACGAAAGAAGAAATTGTGCAAAAGGCTAAAGTTAAAACAGACGCTGAATAATTAATAATTCCAATCATAAATATTAGCAAATTTAAACGTGCACTGAGCCTACCCGACGGTCAGGTAAACTGCCCTCAATAGATTTGCTACTATTTATGATTTTTTTTCTTTGTAAATATAGAAGGTTGAGTTCTTAAATATTGTGGATTTCGGTGCAAAAGTTTGCTAATGCAAGCGCTCTATCTACACAGTGTAACACAGAGTAGAAGCACAGTGTTTCACAGAGAAAGCAAAAAAACAGTGAAACTCTGTGAAAAAACACAGTGTGACACTGTGCAAAGAAAGAAGTTGCCTAGAGCAACAAGAAAAAGATGAGTCAAGCAATAAAAGCTATGATATTAAAGAACTAAATCATATCAAATAACTATCCAATGGAAAACAATATTGAACTAGTGGAAATTCTTATAGAGAAAACAAAAGACTACGCAAAATCTAGTCTAGAGTTATTTAAATTAAAAGCTTTAAGAAGCGGAAGTGATTATTTTTCAACAATATTACCGAATATATTAGTATTAGCAGTTTTGTTAATATTCTTTTTGTTTTTTGATTTAGCTTTAGCATTTTGGATAGGAGATATGTTGGGTAAAATATATTTGGGGTTTTTTATAGTAGCTGCATTCTATGGGATTTCTGCAATTTTTATCTATTGTTTTTTGAGAAAATGGCTTAAACGTTATGTAAGCAATTGTATAATTAAAAACTTTGTAAAATAAATTTTATGGGAAATATGACTCCAAACACGTGGCTTCAAACTTCAATTTTAATATTAGAGCAAGAACAAAAAGAAAAAACGTTGATATTGAAAGCCCATTTGCACAATACGTATAACAGTTTAAAGCCAGTAAACATATTAAAAGATGCAGTCGCTGAATTTGTGTCAGCAGATAATCTGAAAGATAATGTTTTAAACGGTATTATTGGTTTAGCAAGTGGTTATATCTCAAGGAAAATAATTATTGGCAAATCGGATAGTTTGGTTAGAAAAATTGCTGGAACCATTGTTCAACTTGGAGTGTCGAAAGTTGTTTCTCTTAATTCAACCGCTATTAAAACAGTCGGAATATTTTTGTTCAAAAAGTTTCAGCAAAGAAAAATCAAAGAGAATGAATAAAATCATAGAGCAACCTTTTTATTTAAAAGCATCAATGATTTTAATTGGCTTAATTGCTTTTATTTATATATTATTTATAGCCCAAGATATTTTAATACCACTTGTATTTTCCGTTATCATTGCAATTGTTCTAAATCCTGTTGTTAAATTTTTAGTTAAAATAAAGTTGAATAGAATTGTGGCTATTTCAATTACTTCTGCATTTGCTTTTTTGATTGTAGGCTTTTTAGTTTTATTACTCTTATCGCAAACTACAAGCTTTTTCGAGGCTTTGCCAGCTCTTTTCGATAAATTCACAAGTATTTTTAATCTATCAATATCAAAGTCTGCTGGCTATTTTGATATTAATCCGCATAGTATCCAAGATGGTTTATTGAAGATCAAAAATGAACTAATTAATGTTAGTACATCAGTTATTGGAAATACTCTTGTTACGGTTGGAAATGGTTTAGTAATTTTGTTTTTGATTCCTGTTTATGTATTTATCATTTTGTATTACCAACCACTTTTGATAGAATTTATTCATCGTTTGTTTAAAACAAGCAGTCAAAATCAAATTAATGAAGTTGTAACGCAGATTAAATCGGTTATTCAACGCTATTTGATAGGTTTGATATTTGAAGTAATTATTGTATCTATAATGAATTCAGTAGCGCTATTAGTTCTTGGGGTAGATTATGCAATAATGCTTGGTGTTATTGGCGGACTATTTAATCTTATTCCGTACATAGGCGGAATTGTTGGTGTTGCTATTCCTATGACAGTTGCTCTTGCTACAGAGACAAATGAATGGTCTGCGTTGTATGTGTTAGTAGTTTACTATTTCATTCAGCTCGTAGATAATAATTATATAGTACCAAAAATTGTAGCATCGAAAGTGAAAATCAACGCACTTTTCTCTATAATAATAGTGCTAGTTGGCAATGCATTGTGGGGTATTTCTGGTATGTTTCTTTCTATTCCTATGCTTGCTATTTTGAAACTTATTTTCGATCATATTGAAAGCATGAAACCTTGGGGATATGTTTTAGGAGATGCAATTACAATAGTTGAAAAGCGTAAATAGTTGTGTGAATTATGTAATTTATTGCAGTTTTTATGTAACACCTACTCAATATAAATCAACAATCTTTGTAACGTGAAAATTAATTCACTATTAAAACATTAAACATGAAAAAAATATTTTTATTTCTATTACTAATGGCTTTTATTACTAATAGCAATTTACTTTTTGCTCAAAAGGAAAAAACTTCAGAAAGATATGGCAAAACCATTAATTTGGGTGTTGGAATTGGTGGATATTCTGGTTATTATGGTTACAGGGGAAGTTCAATGCCCGTTTTGCATTTTGATTATGAATTTGATGTTGCAAATAGTTTTACTTTAGCTCCATTTGTTAGCTTTTATTCCTATTCGAATGAATATTATTGGGGTAGTAAAAATCATCCGTATAAAAATTACTATTATCACGAAACAGATATTCCAATTGGTGTAAAAGGCACCTATTATTTCGATCAATTATTAAACGCAAATTCAAAATGGGATTTCTATTTAGCTGGTTCATTGGGCTTTGTTGTTGTAAATTCTTATTGGGATAATGATTATTATGGAGATAAAGAATATTATAAAACAAGAAACCCACTGTTTATTGATTTGCATATTGGAACTGAATACCATTTTAATAATCATTTAGGAATGTTTCTTGATTTATCATCAGGCGTATCAACTATCGGATTAGCAATTCATTAATTTGTTGAGTAAAATAAATAAGGTGTTCTAGAAATTTATTTTTTTAGGCGGATAAGATTTTAAAACCGCAGCATACATAGGTATGTGAGGATTTTAAAATTGAAATCCAACGACAAAAAAATGAATTTATAGAAACACCGTAATGTGTGAATTATGTAAGAATTGACTTTAATTATGTAACTTATCGAGATGCTTAGTGAGTCATCTTTGTTAGTTGCCAAAAACTTTAAAAAAATGTCGAAAGTAAAAGAAGTAAAAGAAAAGTTTGTGAAAAAGGCGAATGAAAGAACTTTTAAACAAAAAGCGGCAACAAAATCTGCAAAACGCGAAGAAAAATACAAGATAAATATCAATAGCACAATTTAATAAGATTTTGCTATTTCTTATTTTCTTCAACCATTCTTACTTCTTAATTCTTACTTTTTAATTCTTGCATCTTAATCCATTCACTACTCACTAATCACAATTCACTAATATGATAAAAGTTAAAAAAGAAGGTATTCTACTAAAAAAGACAAAATTAGATTTTGAAAATGAAGGCGTACTAAATCCTGCGGTAATTCGTATTGGCGATTGTGTCCATATTTTTTATCGTGCTGTACAGCAAGGAAATAGGTCTAGCGTTGGTTATTGCAGACTCGATGGTCCTTTAAATTTGGTTGAACGTTGGAAAAAACCAATAATTTCATCCGAATTTGATTATGAATCGCAAGGAGTTGAAGATGCCCGAATTGTTAAGATTGACGATACGTTCTATATGACTTTTACTTGTTATGATGGCATAAATGCTCGTGGTGCTCTTGCTACATCAAAAGATTTGAAACGTTTTGATAAACATGGAATTATTGTACCTCCAATTACTTATTCAGAATTTGTTTTTCTTGCTGAATCAGCAGGGAAAGTAAATGAGAATTACTATCGAAATCATAAATTTTATTATCAAGAAGCTGATCCAGAAAAGACGATAATGCTTTGGGATAAAAACGTGGTATTTTTTCCTCGTAAAATCAATGGCAATTTTGTTTTTTTTCATCGAATTCGTCCAGGGATTCAGTTAGTGTCAATTGCTAATTTGTCTGATTTGACTAAAGAGTTTTGGGATAATTATTTCATCAATTTTCATGATAATATTGTTCTCGACCCAGTTCATAAACACGAATCGTGCTATATTGGAAGTGGATGTCCGCCTATTGAAACGGGTTATGGTTGGCTTATGATTTATCATGGTGTTGAAGAAACTCAAAATGGCTTAGTATATTCAGCTTGTGCTGCTTTGCTCGATTTGAATAATCCAGTAATTGAAATTGCACGTTTACCATATCCATTGTTTTCGCCAGAATATGAGTGGGAGCGAAGAGGCGAAGTGAATAATGTGGTTTTCCCAACAGGAACTGCTTTGTTTGGCGATACCTTATTTATTTATTACGGTGCAGCTGATGAGCAGATTGCTACTGCATCGGTGAGTTTGCCTGCTCTTATTAAAGAGTTATTACTTTATCCAAAAATTAATGAAAAGAAATAATACAAGTCAGCACCCCGAAGTGCTTTTCGTAACATCTTATCCACCTCGCGAATGTGGAATTGCTACTTATTCGCAAGATTTAATAAATGCAATTGAGAAAAAATTTGGAGATTCGTTTTCTATAAAAGTTTGTGCACTTGAAACAAAGGACGAAACTTTCAACTATGAAAATAGAGTTGTAAGCACATTAAATACTTCTATTTCTGAAGAATATGGTCAACTTGCTAAAAAAATAAATTCGAATGCTGAATTGAAAATCGTTGTTTTTCAACATGAGTTTGGATTCTACAACGAAAGTGGTGGAAAAGATTTTTCTTTACTTTTAAAACAAATTAGCAAACCCAAAATTATTGCATTTCACACTGTTTTGCCTTGTCCAGATAAGGTTTTCAAAGATTTAGTTTGCGACATATCCAATTCGTGTCAATCAATAATTGTAATGACAAATGCTTCGAAAAATATCTTGGTAACTGATTATGGAATTTCTGCTGATAAAATTGAAGTCATTGCTCATGGAACTCATTTAGTTTCAAATGATAATAAGTTAATGTTGAAAGATAAATTTGGATTTAAAGGTCATAAAATCCTATCGACATTTGGATTGATTAGTTCGGGCAAAGGTATTGAAACCACTTTAGATGCATTGCCTTCAATAGTTAAAACAAATCCAACCACACTATTTCTCATTATTGGCAAAACGCATCCAGGAGTTATAAAACACGAAGGCGAAAAATATAGAAATATGCTTGAAGAAAAAGTGAAAGCGCTTCATCTAGAAAAGCATGTGAAATTTATTAATAAATACCTCGATTTGCCAGAACTTCTTGAATATCTGCGATTAACTGATATTTATCTTTTTACTTCTAAAGATCCAAATCAGGCGGTTAGTGGAACATTCTCGTACGCTATGAGTTGCGGTTGTCCTGTGATATCAACGCCCATTCCGCAAGCCAAAGAAATGATTGATGATAATACCGGAATTATTATCGATTTTCAAGATTCAAAACAATTGACTGCTGGAGTTGTAAAATTGTTGAGTGATGAGCCTTTGCAGAGAAAACTAAGCATTAATACCTTGCAGAAAATTGCTCCAACGGCTTGGGAAAATTCAGCAATAGCGCACGGTGTTTTGTTCGAACGAATTATCGACCATGATTTTACTTTCCATTATAATACTCCAGAAATAAATCTGAATCATTTAAAAGAAATGACCACCGATTTTGGATTGATTCAGTTTTCACGAATTAATCAACCTGATTTAGAATCGGGATATACGCTAGATGACAATGCTAGAGCGCTTATTGCTGTTTGCATGCATTACGAGTTTGCTCGTGAAAATCACGATTTGGGTTTAATGTATAAATACCTAGATTTCATCAATTTCTGTTTGCAACCTGATGGAACTTTGCTCAATTATGTTGATAAAGACAAGAAGTTTACGATCCAAAATAATGAAACAAATCTTGAAGATTCTAATGGAAGGGCAATTTGGGCTTTGGGATTTCTTTTGTCGCAAAGCAATATAATTCCCTTGGAAATGAGTTCTTTGGCAAAGAAAATAATTGACAAAGCAATTTTAAATTCAGAGAATATTTTTTCAACCCGTGCAATGGCATTTACAATAAAGGGTTTGTATTTTTATAACCTTGCTTTTCCCCGAGCAAAGACAGTTAAACTAATAGATTTGCTAGCTAATAGAATTGAACTGATGTACGAACACGAATCAGAGAAAAACTGGGAGTGGTATGAGAGTTATTTAACTTATGCAAATGCAATACTTCCAGAGGCGATGTACTTGTCCTCTTTGGCGGTTGAAAAGCCATTATATGCCGAAATAGCAAAAAAATCGTTCGATTTTCTTATTTCGCATACCTTTCACGATGATGAAATTAAAGTAATATCAAATAGAGGTTGGCTTTCGAAAGGTGGAGAACGCAAGGATTTTGGAGAGCAACCAATTGATATTTCATATACCATAATGGCATTATACACATTTCATCGACAGTATAAAGATGAGCATTATATGAGCAAGCTCAATGTTGCATTCAACTGGTTTTTAGGTAAAAATCATCTGCGCCAAATTATATATAATCCTTGTACTGGTGGCTGTTATGATGGACTGGAAGAATTTCAAGTAAACTTAAATCAAGGTGCAGAATCTACGGTTAGTTATTTGATGGCAAGAATGATAGTTGAGAAATATAGGATAAGTTAGAGGGGAAAAATTAATAATACAGTTTGTAAAGAACTAATTGTGTTTTATATATTTTTTTATTTTTGGAATTTAGAGGCTCTCCCAGTTTATGTTTATTGGCGGGGTCGTCTAATCTATCGGTAGCCGTTAATTATTTTTCTACTCCTATAATTGCTCTAAATTCGTTTTCTATATTTTCCATTATTATTGGAATTTCTTTATAAACTTTATCTGACGCTGCTTTAGCAAGTTTAAAACTTAAATCAGAGTCTTGATAAGCATATGTTTTACCATGTGTATAGTCAAAATAACTTGAGAAATAATCCTCTTTAATTTTATCAATCAATTTACAAGTACTCGCTGAAAGAAAAATCTTATTTTTCAAATAAAAAACATAAAATTCATTATGTATATCACTAGCATGTTTAATTTTTTCATTCTCAATTTTAGAATCTTTCTCTACATCTTTTGTAATATACTTTAAAAGTGCTGTCATTTCTCGCATTGCTAAATCAAGTAACACAAGTTTCTCATATAACTCTGCAATCACTTTTATTCTTGTATCATGCAAGCGGCTCGCCTTAAAGTAAATCAGTTCCAGAGCTTTTTTATGACTCTCAATCGAAATATTAAGTTGACGGTCAATATTCTTTGAGCTTTCAGCTAAATCATACTCGTATTTTTTAAATCTTTTAGCAAAGTGATTTTTCCATAGTTCCTGTGCTATCCAAGTGAATATCCCAGAGGTTAAAATTACAAATACAGATTCCTTTATAACTTGAGTCCAATTCATGAGCTGTGTTTTCTAATTTAGGCTTAACTCCTTTATTTAAATAACCTTATCATACAAACTCTGCTAATTTAGACTCGCTTTGCATGACAATAATCATATTATATTTCATTTTCAAAACCCAAATATAATTATTATTTCTCGCCTGCTACTAAAAAATAGTAAGAACTTAAAAACACTTCTTTATTACTCGTCCAAAGTTGATAAAAATTAACGAGTTTGGACGACTAATAATAGCATAAAAATATTGTTAATACCTATAATACACTTAATTAAGAAATATAAAGTGATAATTATTTCTGATTTATAATGCGTCAATTTCTTTGAAAAGAACATCAATTGTAAAATCGTTATTTACCATACTATGGAAGTATTCATTTGCTTTCACTCCATAAGTAGTAACAAGAGTTAAATGAATGTTCTTTTTTGTTTTAGTAGTATTCTCAAATACCGCAATTTTATTTCTTAATGCAATTTCTTCTTTCTTATCTATTGTATATTCCGCATTATAAAACTTCATTTCGCAGATATTAATGATATTATCATCTCGGTCAATTAACAAATCTATTTGAGCTCCATCTGCTTTCCAACTGTAATTTACCGATCTAATACCTGCAATTTTCAAGGCTGACTTAAGCTGGGCTACATGCTTTAAACAAATTGTCTCGAATGCAAAACCTGTCCATGGTTTATAACTTTGGGTTTTACTTAAGTTTTGCCAAACATTTGGAATATATTTATTTTTCTGTATAAATCGCAAGTAAAACAAAGAGTATTCATCGCTTAGTCGATAAATATGCTCGGTCTTTTTCCCATAAGGAATGTATTCTGAAACAAAGCCAGAAGCCATAAGTTCATTTAGGCTATCGCTGAATTTTCCATTTGTTGGCAAGCCCGTTTCTTTGAGCAATTGACTCCGAGTAATGCCTTGCTGAACAACAGAGAGAGCCTTAACTATTTTGATATGTATTTCGGAATTCGAAAATAATGAAACAAAAATCTCCTCAAATTCATTGCTTAAAATACCATCTTTTGTAAAACAAAGTTCTTGTATATTTTGAACAACACTCAATCCTTTTTCAATTTTACTTAAATAGTGAGGAATACCTCCAATTGCCAAATAAAGTTGAACAATATCGTAGTTGGTATAATTAACATTTTTTGATTTTAAAAATTGCTTGGTTTCGTACAGGTTAAATGGTTCTAATTTAATTTTATATGACAATCGAGCATGCAAACTGCCCTTGTCTTTTATAACTTTTTTTACCATAAAAGAAGCTGCTGAGCCACAAACTACAAGTGTTAAATCTTTTCGTTTTTCGCAATGCGTATTCCAAAAATGACCTAAATAAGAAAGGAAGTTTGATTTATGCGTGCACAGCCATGGCAATTCATCGAAAAAAAGCACTTTTTTTGTTGAACCTTTAAGCGTGTCAATATATTCTTTTAAAAGTTCAAATGCTTCTTGCCAATCTCCTGGCTTTTTTCTCTTATCGAAAATGGAAGTGAAGCTTTTCAATTGAGAAAAAAATATTGCAATTTCTTCTTGTTTCGACCCATTATAAAGTCCAGTTACTTCAAAGACAATATTTTTCTTGCAAACTTCTCTTATCAAAAATGTTTTGCCAACTCTTCGCCTTCCGTAAACTGCAATAAGTTCAGATTCTTTTGTTTTGAGTGAATTATTAAGAAGTTGTATTTCCTTCTTCCGACCTATTATATCCATATTAGCATTTATTAGTCGTCCAAAGTTACAAAATATTTGCGAGTTTGGACGACTAATAATTGATTTTATTTTGCATATATATCAGATTTACAGCTAAATTATTCATTTTGTATTCTTTATTTGTTTGAATAAAAAGAATCAAGATTTCCGATTAGTTATTTGATGGCTAGAATGATTGTTGAGAAATAAAGGATTGGTTAGAGTTTGATTATTAAGTCGTTCAGCTTTTTGTGGCAGATAATTTAGTAACGGGCTTTTTTTTGTGGGCTTTTCAGCTACTCGTCTTAATGTTAGGCAATATTATTCATTTTTCTCAAGAAGTTCTTTGTCAAGTTTAACGTAATCTGGCATTAAATCCGCACAATACTTCACTCTTAATTTTAACATATCTATATAGTTAACATCAAATAAGTTTGAAGTGTCCATATAATTAAATTTAAGATTTTTATAACTAATAATTCCTCCTTTGACATTAATTGCTTGAGTCACATTAGAGCATATACAAGCAGTGTCTTTACTCTTTAATTCGTCGTTTAGTTTAGCTCTCATATAATACAAAAAATAGTCATCTTTTCCATTTATATCAATAGCTATATTAATATCTGACAATGATTTTGAGAATTCACCTAGTTTATAATATGCTGCTCCACGAATGTAATGAAGACCAAAATTATTTGATAATGAAATTTTGTCTCTTGAAATTAATTCATCTGTGGATTTGACAATAGTTCTAAATTCTTTAGTTTTATATAATTTTTCCAAGTATGTAATGTCATCTTGTGTTTTTTTCTGCTGCCAGTCTCTATAAATCCATGCAATCAAAGCCCATATAATAACTCCAAGTGCTAAAAAATATTTTATATTTGCTTTCATAAATGCAATGTTGCCTAACTAGTTCATATGTAAGATTATATCATGCTAATACAGCCAACTTGCTTTGTAAGACAAAAATAATAATACATTTTCTTTTAAAACCCAAATATAATTATTATTTCCAGTCCACAACTAAAAAAATATTACGAACTTAATAGATTACACAAAACTAGGTTCGTTTTAAATGTAGTTATTTCTCTAATTATTCAAACAAAAAAAAAGCTGCCATTGGCAACTTAATATTTTACTTTTGATTCATGTGAAACACTTTCTTGTCGTTTCCATCCATATAATAATACCAAAATTGCTTTTCTTCTAGCTTTTGAATAAATAACACTTCGGTAGATTGGCTATTTGAATCCATAATTTTTATTTCTTTGAAATTGTTTTGAAAAGTCCAGGTTCCCACTCCCGATAGAATCCCCCAATTGTAAGAGTAATTTCCATCTGTTGTAAACGTTTCATAATAATCAGTTACCAAAGAAGTATAATCTGATCCGTTAATTTTCAGGTTGTCTACTCTCCAATCGTTAGCTACGCGCTCTTTTCGAGGACGAAAGTCTATTAAAGGTCCGTCTGGGTATTTCTGACAACTTTGACTGCTGACTAATATTAATCCACTAGCAATAATAAGCGATGCAATTTTGTTTCTATTTTTCATATTTATTTAGTTTATTTGTTTCTAAGGCAAAGGTCGCTTACAGATGGACTAAAATTGTTATATAACTTTAATCAATAGTTACATGTTTCTCACTTTAGGCTAAATATTTCTTAATCAATATCCGAAAGTAAAATTCTGTTATTCAGTCCTATAATTTCATTGCGCATGCTATTTATGCGTTGGAGTAATGCACTAATTATTTCAATGCCTTCGAGGTTAATACCTAAATCATAATAAAATCGAACAATACGTTCTAATTGCCTTAGCTGATCCGTATCTACAAAGCCAGAATCTCTAATTGTAATTATATCAATTAAGTTATTTTGATATAGCGACTTAATAAACGATTCGTCGATTTTATGATAAATGCAAAACTCGGAAATGGGTGTTAACAATTCAGTTTTCATATTTTTAAGTATTTAAGAGTGCGATAGTTCTGAGAATAAGACTTTCTGGTTTTCTGTTAAATTGGTTGGAATTTTAATTGAATAAGTAATCAGTAAATCGCCGAAATGACCTTCATTCTTATAAATTGGAAAGCCTTTCCCTTTTAGTTTTATTTTAGTTCCATTTTGTGTTTCAGGCGCTACTTTTAATTTTACTTTTCCAGTTAAGGTTTCGATTGTTATTTCGCCTCCTAAAACGGCGGTAAACATATCTAAGTCAGTTGTTAAATATAAGTTATCGCCAAGTCGCTTGATTTTTGAATCATTTGCAATAGCAAACTTAATATATAAATCGCCATTTGGACCGCCATTTACTCCCAAACCTCCATGATTCGATATTTTTATAGTCTGTCCGTTTTCTATACCTGCAGGAATTGTTATTCTAATGTTTTTCCGGTTTACCGTCAGGGTTTGTTGGTGTTTTTTTAATACATCTATTAGATTCAATTGAATTTCAGCATTATAATCTTCGCCCCGATATTTAACTTGTTGACCTCTGCCAGCGCTATTGCCAAACATAGATTCGAAGAAGTCGGAAAAATCGTCTTCTGAAGGTGAATTTGAATATCTTCGCTGCTGTGAATTGCTTGATTGTTGAGCCTTAGCTTTCTCAAATTCTTCAGAATGTTGCCAATCCTTGCCATATTTATCATATTTTGCTCTCTTTTCCTTATTGCTCAACACATCATTGGCTTCATTTATTTGCTGAAATTTGCTTTTAGCATCTTTGTCGTTGGGATGCAAATCGGGATGATATTTGCGAGCCAGTTTTCTGTAAGCATTTTTTATATCAACGGGCGAAGCTGTATTATTGATTTCTAGGATTTTATAATAGTCTATGTAGTTCATCGTGAAGTTTTGAGTTTGAAAAATAATAATTCTAAAAAATGATTTAAATATGCAAGCGTTTTTTGTAATTTGGTGCTAGACTTCGACTTACTTCGGCTTCGCTCAGCAACCACCGCTCAGTCTGCTGGAGCATTTAGTAAAGTTGAAGTAAAATCTATTCACTCTCAATTTTTTACATGTCTACTCGTTTACTTGTAACTTTATATTTTACATACATTATAAATGTCATCGAGGAGTATTATTTTGCTTCCTTCAATTATCAAAGGATTATAGATAATATATACAGGAATTTTATGTGTTAATTTTATTATTTTTGATTTTGTGTTTTTTCTTCCTTTTTTTAATTCAGGGATATTTAATGTTCCATGTAGTATCGCATTTGCAAGTTCAATGGGCTTTTCTAAGCGAATACAGCCATGACTTAAAAATCGATTGTTACTTGCGAAAACACCCTGCCTACTTGATGCATGCAAATAAATTGCAAAAGGATTATTGATTTCAAATTTTATTACACCCATTGCATTATCAATTCCGGTTGATTGTCGGAGCAAGAATGGGAAATTTTTATCACTATAATCATTCCAATTCAATTCAGAATCATCAACAGCTTCTCCTTTAAGATTTAATACCTCAATATTGCTCAATTCTAGGAATTCATCATTGGTTTGCATTTTTGGCAACAGTTCTTTAACAACAATAGAACGGGGAACATTCCAATAGGGAAAAGTAACTATGCCCGTCATATTAGTTGCCATTGTAGGTGTTGGTTTTGTTGGTTTGCCAATCACCGTTTTCATTTTCATTTGCAACGTGTTGTTCTGATAATAGTAAGCCTGAGTTTCAGGCAAATTTACTATAACATATTCTGTCTGATGATTCAATGCGAAATATTTTCGGTAATTCATTGCAATCAATACAGACTTGTATTTCAAGGTGTCATTTTTGGATAAAGAATCTATTAAATATTTTTTTAGAAATATATATTCAGGGTCTTTGCAACTCAATCGATTAATCATTGCTGGAACGGATTCTTTGTTTTTGGAATATAATAATTGGTTAATGTAAATATTTTCTCTATTTGGGCTTACTTCGTCGTAATCAAATCGGATATTTCCAGCTTGTAAAACATCTAAATAATTTAAAACAAGGCAAGTAATACGTTCATCTAAATTCTTCTTAAAACTCGTATCCGACATTTGTTCGCTAAATAAATCAACACGAATTTGGTTTGTATTTAAATGCCTTGTGTTTTCATTGAAATCTTCAGAAGAATCAATTGCAATAAGCCACTCGCTCATTTTTAATATTCGGTCTAATGAGCTAAACCAAAATATTTGTTCATTGTTTTTGGCATAGAATTTTTGAGAAATTGAACTATCTTTTTCAATTCCACTTTGGGCATAACAGCTAGAAATGAGTGCTAGTGTCAAATATATTAATGCCAAAAGTTTAGCCAGATTTGATTTCATAGTTTTGATATTTAGTTAGATTAATTTCTACTTGTTATTTAATACCAATACCTTTACTTCAATAGCTATTTTGTCTATGTCGTTGTTTATCTTAGTTTTAAAATTGTCCCTTTTTAGTTTTTCATCATTGTTGTATTTTATAATTTCTAACCTCAAATCGTTATTTGAACTCTGCAGATTGGCTATTTTCCGATTTAATGAAGTATTTGAAACTGTTCTTGGATTTTCTTTAATTTTTTGAAGGTGGTTTTCGTTTTTCGAAATTTCTTTTTCAGATTTGGATTTAAAAACTAGCCATTCATTTGTAAACACGGTTTTTGGTGAAATAGAAGCTTTTATTGGTTTTGTATAAATATTTATTGGTTTATTAATAGGATCTTTTATATTAACTTCTTTTTCTTTTGAAAGCAAATATGGTCCAGCTACAACCATATTTCGCGATTCACAGTAGGCAAAAACAAGTATTAATACACAAGAAATACTGGCGATAAGAAATAATACAAGCTTTTTCGACATGGGATAATTTTTAATGATATGATTTACTCTGGCTTATTTGTTGGGATAATTAATAATGGAATATTAGTTTTATCGAGAACCTTTTCTGTTTCACTTCCCATTACAATATTTTCGAACCAGCTTTTGCTATGAGAACCTATTACTATTACATCAACAAATAAACTTTTAGCTAGTTTTAATGTCATTTCAGCTACACTTCCTTCGGCTTGTAATAAATTAATATCAGCATCTTTCAAATGTATTTTAATTTTTTCTAAGAATTTAAAAGTTGTTTCCTTAACGGCAGTTGAGCTGTTCACTACTAAAGGACCTTCATTAACAGTTGTGATAAAATAATATTTAAAGTCTTTATTAATATGAAGTAGAACAATCTCTGCATCAATTGATTTTGCAAATCTATATCCAAATTCGGCTATTTTAATAGCATTAGAATCATAATCTAATGCTATCATTACTTTTTTACATCGTTTCATTTTTATTAGATTTTAAGAGCAATTGATTTGTTAATCGTGTTTCTTAGTAGGAATTATATATAGTGGAATTTTTGTATGTCGAAGCACTTTTTCAGTTACGCTTCCTAAAATTATTTCTTCAAGCCATCTGCGACTATGTGAACCCATAACTATAATATCTGCATGTATTTCTATTGCTGTTTTAACAATAGAATCAGCAAAATCACCTTCTTTAACAATAGTTTTTATTTTATCATCACCTAGATGTTCTTTTGTTTTATCAAGAAAATGTTGAGTAGCATTTTTTAAGCCATCACTATCTTTAATATGTGCCATTTCAATATTGCTAAAGCCTACAGGTCCAATAACTGGAACATATTCGAGAGCTGAGTAATAAGTGCCATCAACAATTACGTGTAATAAAATAACTTCTGCATCCATTGTTTTAGCTAATGAATAACCTAATTCTGCTACTTTTGCTGCAGTTGGATCGTAGTCTAATGCGATTAGAACTTTTGATATTTTTTTTGTTTTCATCTTTGTTTATTTTTTTAATTGATTAAACTGGGTATCCCCTTTACTCATCTAATATTATTTCGATTTTACTA
>JBAXGW010000072.1:0-20312 GCA_037139195.1 Bacteroidota bacterium | reverse complement strand
GTGAGAAATCTTTTAAGTTTTTGTTTAATAATATTTTATCGGACAATAGTGATTTAAAACCAAAGAAAACACAACATAAAAAAACAATTTATCTAAATTTAAAGCTGATAAAACCACAAGGAAGAAAAACATACGTAAAAGGTTTACAATTCGACGTTAAAATATTGATTTGAATATTGATTTTAGTTCAAAATGAAGAAATATTATTAAGTTTGCAATGCACTTTTAAAGATTAAGACAATGCCAATTAATACAACTCCTGGAGTTTATGTAAATGAAATATCCGCTTTCCCTAATTCATTTATTGGAATTGATGTTTCAATACTTGCCTTTATTGGTTATACCGCAATTTGCACTTCTAAAATGCATAACAAAACAATAGAAATAAACGAACCAATTAGTCTAATGATTGAATTGTTTCATAATTAATAAAAATTAAGGAATTTTAATAATAATTTTTGTTCCAAATAGATTTTTCTGCCTAATTTTCATCAAATTTTATAATTATGTATATAAAAAGATTTACTTTAACTGCTTTTTTAATAGCTTTCTTTACGTTAAGCTTTGCTAATACTATGTATTACCGCCTTTCGTATCGCGACGACCCTGCCACTACAATAACCATTGGCTGGAGCGACAGTCTTACCTCATCAAATGCAAGCGTTTATTTTGGAACTACTGATTTTGGCACAAATTATCTAAGTTATCCTTCAACAAAATCTATTGACCGCACTGTAAATTACAAAGGTCTTAACAATCAGTTTGCACGTCTTACTGGTCTTTTACCTAACACAGTTTATTACTTTGTTATTAAAGACAACGAAAGCACAAGTAAAAGAATGATTTTTAAAACACTTCCCGACAATGCAAATACGCCAATAACCTTTATTGCTGGTGGTGATAGCAGAACTGGCTCATTTATAGAATCGGGGTCATCGCTTTGCCGTCCAAATAGGCAAGAAGCAAATAAATTAGTTGCTAAAATCCGACCTTCGTTTGTGGCGTTTAGTGGCGATTATGTTTATTCTATTCCAGATTTAGGCGTAGCAGCAACAAATGCAGCATGGGCTGATTGGTTTGCCGACTGGCAATTAACTACAACCCCCGACAAACAATTAATTCCAATAGTTCCTGTTTTTGGAAACCATGAACTAACAGCTGATGTGTATAATATGTTTGATATTCCGAATAGTAACACTTATTATTCGTTGGCAATTGGCGGAAATCTGCTTAGACTCTACACTCTTAACACCGAATTGAACTGTGATGCCACTCAACAAAGCTGGTTAGCAAACGACCTTCAATTACACACAGGAAATTCGAACGAACCCTATTGGAAATTTGCACAATACCACTACCCTTTTGTTCCTCATTCAAACTATGCTCCAAATACCACAATGATTACCTGTTGGGCTAATTTGTTTGAAACAAACAAAGTAAGACTCGTTTCTGAAGCGCATGCTCACATTATGAAAGTTACTTGGCCCATACATACATCAACAGCAACTGGGAGCGACAATGGATTTATTAGAAACGACTCAGCAGGAATAGTTTATATTGGAGAAGGCAGCTGGGGAGCACCAATGCGCGATTTATACACGTATTTTTCGCCAACTGCAGCATTTAATTGGACAAGAAATCAAGAGAAAATTCCTGGATTTCATGTAATTTGCGTTTCGAAACAAACCATTGAAGTACGAACAGCAAAATTTGAAAACGTAGCAAACGTAAGTCAAATTCAACTAACCGATGCACCTTGCACTTTACCAACAAACATAGTATTGTGGTCGCCTAGCAACGGCAGTGTTGTTACACTAAACAATCCTGCGGCATTATCAAACGATGCAACACTGAGCAACCTTACTCCTTCAGCAGGAAGTCTTGTTCCTACATTTGCTAGCTTAACCACCGATTATACAGTGGAATTGCCAGTTGGAACAGTTGCTACGCCAAGTGTTTCTGCTACGCCAACTCATCCTAATGCGACCAAACAAATTACCCAAGCAACAAATATCAATGGAACATTAGCAGAACGCACTGCAACAATTTTGGTAACTGCCGAAGATGGCATTACCACTAAAACATATACAGTTCAGTTTGCTCTTGCAACAACAGGCTTTAAGGATATAAGTGCAGGAAAAAGTGCCGTTGTTTATCCTAACCCAAGTACAGGCGTTTTCTATTTTGATTTCTTTGAAAAACAAAACACATTAGAAATTGAAGTGTATAGTTCGCTAGGGCGACATATAAAGTCGGAACGAATACTTGCCAACAAGCAATACAAACTAAACCTATCAGAAGAAAGCAGCGGGGTATATTTTGTTTATATCAAAAATGGAACTAACGTTGATATGTTTAGATTAATTGTAGATAGAAAGTTATAATTAACTTTATTCATTTTGTACATTTAAAATCTATATTAGGCATAGCTTCATCACTATGCCGATATTTTTTGTGTTATTTAATCAAAAATCATTTAAACTAACTTGGCAAAAACAAATTAATTGTATTTAGCAAACTTGAATTAACAAAAGCTTGAAAGAATAAATATTGAAACAGAGGAATTCTTAATAATCACATTAACATTAAAGTAAAAGAGAAAAAAATAGCACTTTTACAATAAAAATATGCATAAAATAATATTCATAATTACATTAGTTTTTATTTCTAACGGTTGTTATGTAAACCGCTCAACCATCAAAATATCAAAAGATGAAATTAACAAAATTGTTAATTTCGACGATTTTTTTTATAATGAAACCAACAAAACATTTAGTAAAGGAATGCATTCAGGAGCTTTTTATTTAGATGCAAGTTTTTCAAAATTCAATTTTAACAAAGCTGACTCTACAATAAATATTCAAGGATTTGTATTCCTACCAGGCAATGCTAGGGCTCAAGATGTAAATGTAATTTTAGGGAAAGATATTTTCACTTTTGTTGATTGTAAAACAGTTGCTACCACAAATAAAAATGGCGAATTTGAAATCAAAGTGAAATTTAATGAAATCAGCAAATTATACTTTGCAATTATGTATGAACCTTATGTAGGTTTATGTTATAACATAGGATCTTTGTACAATTTGCACAGAGAACCTTAGCATAAATTTTTCTTTTTAATTTGCAAATAATCAACTAAAAGGTTCTCTTTAAAAATTGGTCAATATATTTACCCAATTTTTTCGTTTAACTCAAACCACCTCTTTGTTTTATTATCTATTTCTTCAATAATTAATGAATATTTTTTGGAGAGTTCTGTTATTTGCTCAAATGAATTATTAGGGTTGTTTAATTCATCGGTAAGTGAGGTCTTTTCTTGTTCAAGCTGAATAAGAAGTTTATCAATATCTTCAAGCTCCTTCTGTTCCTTATATGATAATTTCACAACCGCATTAGTTAGCACTGTAGCAGGTTTTGCAATTACCACCTTTTCTTCTTGAATTTTAATTTTCTCGTTTGTTTTTTTCTCGAATCTGTATTGGCTATACGAAGCATGAAAATCATTAATATTACCACTTCCTTCAAAAACAAAAATATGATCTACAATTTTGTCTAAAAAATGGCGGTCATGCGATACAATAACAAGGCACCCTCTAAATTCAATTAAAAAATCCTCAAGAATTGATAATGTCTGTATATCTAAATCATTAGTTGGCTCATCAAGGATTAAAAAATTTGGATTTTTTAATAGTACTTTAACTAAACTCAAGCGTTTTCTTTCTCCTCCACTTAACTTTGAAATAGGGCTATATTGTGCATCAGCAGAAAACAAAAAGCGAGTGAGAAATTGAGAAATGCTAATCGAGCGACCATCGCTTAAAGCAACTTGTTCTGCAATTTCTTTTGCATAATCTATTACCCTATAAGCAGCGAATTGTTCAATTTCATCATTTTGCTTATAATAACCGAAAGAAATAGTTTCTCCGGTTTCAATAATTCCAGTATCCGGTTTTCTTTTTGATGTTAGTAAATCTAAAAAAGTGGTTTTACCAGTTCCATTATGTCCAACAATACCAAGTTTTTCGCCCTTTTTAAAAGTATATGAAAACTTATCAAGTATTGGCAAAGTATCATAGGAAAAGCTAACATCTTTAAATTCAATAATTTTATTACCCATTCTTGTAGAATGAATATCAAGCTGAACGCTGCTTTTGTCAATTTTTCTAGAAGCAATTTCTTTAATGTCTTCAAAAGCATCGACTCGGTATTTGGCTTTTGTTCCACGTGCCTTAGGCTGTCGACGAATCCATTCTAATTCTGTGCGATAAATATTTTTATATTTTTCAATTTCCTTTTGCTGGTTTTGCTCTCTTTCTGCTTTTTTCTCCAAAAAATAGGCAAAATCGCCATTATAGCTATAAATACTTTGATTATCAATTTCTATAATTGAGCTACAAATATTATCCAAGAAATAACGGTCGTGGGTAACGGTAATAAAAGTTTTAGCGCTTTTCGATAAAAATTCTTCAAGCCACTCAATCATATTGATATCTAAATGATTTGTTGGTTCATCTAGAAGCAACAAATCAAATTCATCAGAAAGTAATTTTGCAAGTGCAATTTTCTTTTGTTGACCACCAGAGAGTGATTTTATTTTTAATTCAAGGTCATTAATGCAAAACTTACCAAGTATTTCTTTAAATCTAAGCTCGTAATTCCAAGCATTCAACAAATCCATTTTATCGGTTGCAACTTGAAAATCTTTTTGATCAATTTCATTATGTGATGTTTCGTATTTTAACAAAGACGAATTATAAGCTATAATTGCGTCAGAAACGGGCGTTCCAGCTTCATAAATATAATCTTTAATCGACATTTCTTCTTCGGTAGGATTCAATTGACGCAGAAATCCAACAGTTATATCCTTTTTACGAATAACATTTCCTGTTTCTGGCACTTCAACCCCAATAAGGATATTCAACAAAGTAGTTTTTCCCGATCCATTTGGAGCAATTAATGCAATTTTATCGCCCAGATTTATCGAAAATGTAACTTCGGTAAAAAGAAGTTTTTCTCCATACGATTTTGAGATATTGTCAGCTTGTATTATTACCACTATAATTTTACTTTTATGCAATATTACAAAAAAATGTCTACAATAAATAATCGAAATTGTCGTTTTTGATTCTATTAAATGAAAATTCAATCATTTTTATTTAAAAATTAAAAAAAATTCGAGTTTATTTCAATTGAAAATATTACATTTGCACAATGATTAAAAGCTTTTACAAAATAATTGTTTTCAGCTTAATAGGAGCAATGGCTATTTCTTGCAGTTCTTATGAAAAATTGCTAAAAAGCAGTGATAATGAGAAAAAGTACGAGATGGCTTTGAAGTATTACGAAAAAAAGGACTATTTTCGTTCTATTCAGCTTTTAGATGAGCTCACCACTGTTTTCAGAGGCACGGATAAAGCAGAAAAGGTTTATTACTACTACGCCTATTCATATTACGGTCAGGAAAACTATTTAATGGCAAATTACAATTTCAAATTGTTTGCTAAAACATTTCCATCAAGTGATAAAGCTGAAGAGGCACTTTACATGTGTGCTTATTGTTATTACATGGACTCTCCTGAGTATAGTTTAGATGCAACATCTACATACAAAGCAATTAACGAACTTCAACTTTTCATAAACACATATCCTAAAAGCACTAGAGTAGCTGAATGCAACAAATTAATTGATGATCTTAGAGCAAAATTAGAACTTAAATCTTATGAAAATGCACAATTGTATTTTCAAACAAAAGAATACAAAGCTGCAATTGTGTGTTTTAACAATCTAATTAAAGATTTTCCAGACACAAAATATCGCGAAGAAGTATTGTTTTTAATTTTCAAATCAGCGTATTATTTTGAAAGCAATAGCGTTGATTCTAAGAAAGCAGAACGAATTAAATCAGCTGTAAGCGCCTACAAAGAATTTGTTAGCAAATATCCACAAAGTGCTTATATCAAAGAAGCAAACTCCATGTATTCAAACTTGGAGCAAGAAATCACCAAACTGAATATTATAATTTGATCATATACTATGGACTACAAAAAATCGAAAGCAGAAGTAACAACTGTAACAAGAGATTTAAGACAATTTGAAGCTAAAAATGTTAATTTGTACGAAGCTGCTGTTATCTTATCTAAAAGAGCAAACCAAATTTCATTAGAGATGAAAGAGGAGTTGAATCAAAAACTTCAAGAATTTGCTTCAACAACAGATAATTTAGAAGAAGTATTTGAAAACAGAGAGCAAATTGAGATTTCTAAATATTACGAACATCTTCCAAAACCTACTGGTATAGCAATACAAGAGTTTTTAGATGACCGTATTTACTTCAAGCGTCCTAAAAAAGATATTGAGTAAAATCATTTAAAGCCTAATATTTTGAAAGGCAAAAAAATAATAATTGGAATTAGTGGAGGGATAGCAGCTTACAAGGCTGCTTATCTTGTTAGAATACTTGTCAAAAAAGGAGCTGAAGTTAAAGTTGTGGTAACTTCTAATGCTCTTGAATTTGTTACAAAAGTTACCTTAGAAACTCTATCAAAAAATAAAATTTATGATAATGTTTTTGGTGAAAATAACGATTATTCAACTGAGCATATTTCACTTACCGACTGGGCTGACATTATGATTGTTGCCCCTGCCACTGCCAATATTATTGGGAAATTTGCAAATGGCATAGCTGACGATGCTTTAAGCACAACATTTATGGCTTTTAACAAGGACGTGTTCGTCGCTCCTTCCATGAATACAAAAATGTATAATCATTATTCTTTTCAGCATAACTTAAATGTTTTAAGGCATAATGGCGTTCATATAATTGAACCTGCTGATGGATTTCTTGCCTGTGGCTACGAAGGCAAAGGTAGAATGGAAGAGCCCGAAAGTATTGTAAATTTTATCGAAAATTATTACTTTTCAAAGCTTAATTTTAATAACAAAAAAATTCTTATTACAGCTGGTCCTACCGTTGAATCAATTGACCCTGTTCGTTATATTAGCAATTACTCATCAGGTAAAATGGGATATGCTTTGGCCAATCAACTAACACAGTTTGGAGCTGATGTAACACTGATTAGCGGACCTACTAGCCTACTAAAACCAGATGTTACAAATTTTATATCTGTAAAATCAGCTGAAGACATGCATTTAGCTGTTATTGACAACTTGAAAACTCAAGATGTCATTATCATGTCTGCCGCAGTTGCTGATTATACACCAAAAATAAAAGCAACAAATAAAATAAAAAAATCAGATAATTCGTTTAGCATCGAATTAGTTAAAACAAAAGATATTTTATTTGAAGTAGGAAAGAAAAAAACAAATAAACAATTACTAGTTGGATTTGCTTTAGAAACCGATAATGAAATTGACAATGCAAAGCAAAAACTAGACAAAAAAAACCTTGATTTTATTGTACTTAACTCATTAAAAGATGATGGCGCTGGATTTGGAACTGACACAAATAAAGTAACATTTATAAGTAAAGACAATAAAATTGAAAAATTCGAGTTAAAATCGAAATCAGAAGTTGCTCTAGATATTGTAAACTACATATATAAATTAATAAAAAAACAAAAATGAAAAAAAATAATATTATCCGCTTTTTTGTTTTAATTATTCTTTTTTCTGCAAATTCTTTGTTTGCTCAAGAATTGAATTGCAATGTACAAGTTGCAACACCTCAAATTCAAAGTAGCGATAAAGAAATATATACAACCATGCAAACTGCTATTCATGAGTTTGTAAATAATAGAAAATGGACCAATAATGTTTTTAAAATTGAAGAAAGAATAGAATGCAGTATATTAATTACAATTCAAGAAAGAATTTCAACCGACCAATTTAAGGCTTCTATTCAAATACAGTCTCGACGCCCAATTTATGGAACATCATACAGCACGACAATGTTTAATTATATTGACAAAGATTTTGATTTTAGTTATTTAGAATCTCAATCTTTAGACTGGGCTGAAAACACTCATTTAAACAACCTTACTTCTGTATTAGCTTATTATGTTTATGTTATTTTAGGAATTGATTATGATTCTTTTTCGCAAAATGGAGGAAGCACCTATTTTGATAAAGCACAAGGCATTGTTAACAACGCCCAAAGTGCACCCGAAAAAGGCTGGAAATCTTATGAAAGTCAGAAAAACAGATATTGGCTTATAGAAAATCTAACCAATTCTAACTACGCTGCTTTTCACGAGTTTTTATATAAGTATCATCGTTTAGGAATTGACGTACTTGCTGACAAAGCCGATAATGGTAGAATGATTATAACGCAATCACTCGATAATTTATTGAAATTAAAAAGAAACAATCCCAATATTTTCTTTTTTCAACCATTATTTACAGCTAAAGTGGATGAGTTAGTGAATATATATAGTTCAAAGAGTGTTGCAGGAGATAAAACTGCAATAGTAAAAACGCTCAATGAACTTGACCCAGCAAATATTGGAAAGTACAAAAATATATTAGGCAACTGATTCTCAAATAATTTTATATGTTAAAACATTTATTTGTTTCAAACTTTGCGATAATTGATGAAGTAAATGTTGAATTTGATAAAGGATTATCAATAATAACTGGCGAAACTGGTGCTGGGAAATCTATACTATTAGATGCTTTGAATTTAATTATTGGTCAACGAGCCGATAGTTCTATGATTAAAGACATTGCTAAAAAATGCATAATTGAAGCCACTTTTAATATTAGTAAATATTCCCTCTCCGCATTCTTTGCAGACAATGAACTAGACTATTCGGATGACACAATTGTTAGAAGAGAAATTTCATCACAAGGAAAATCTCGAGTATTTATCAATGACACACCCGTTTCTCTTAATCAATTGAAAGATTTTTCAAATACCCTTATTGATATTCACTCTCAGCACGAATCATTAACTTTAAACGAACAAAAATATCAATTAGGAATTATTGATGCTTTTGCAAATAATATTGAGATAGTAGACCTTTTTAAAAAAGAATTTAATTTTCTTAATTCTTTAAAACATGAACAAAAAAAATTAATTGAAAAAGAAAGCAAGGCAATAGCCGATCTAGATTATTTCAAATTTATGTTTAATGAATTAGCCGAAGCCGAATTAATAATTGGAGAAAAATCAGAACTAGAAACAAGTTTAAAAGTATTGTCAAATGCTGAATTAATAAAAAATCAATTATTAAACATTAATTCTATCGTATCGGAAGGCGATTTTTCTGTTTTAAATTTATTAAAAAATGCAAAAAATGCATTTTCAACCGTTGCTGAACTGAATCCTCAATTAAAAGAGCTTTTCGAACGCATCAACTCATGCTCTATTGAATTGAAAGACATTGCCCAAGAGGCTTCAAATATTGAAGAAACAGTTTCTTTGGATAACGAAAAGATTGGCTTTATAAACGAACGATTGGATAAAATTTATCGATTAGAAAAAAAACATCATGTTGATAATGAAAACGATTTAATTGCAATAAAAAATGATTTTGATGATAAAATTAATTCAATAGAATCGTTATCGAACGAAATTTTGAAAATTGAAAAACAAATTGATGAGCAATTAACAAAAACAAGAAAAATTGCTGAAGAAATATCTAATAAACGAAAGAAAGCCGTTGTAGTCTTTCAAAAAGAAATTGAAAATACATTGTCGGATTTAGGAATGCTTGAAGCCAAATTTATTGTTTCAATCTCTGATGAAGAAAATTTAAATGCTTATGGCTCTAACATAGTTGATTTCCTTTTTTCCGCAAACAAAGGAATAAAACCCCAGGCAATTTCCAAAATAGCTTCTGGTGGCGAACTTTCTAGGTTGATGCTTGCCGTTAAAAATTGTATTTCGAGTAAAATTCAATTGCCAACTATCATCTTTGATGAAATTGACACAGGAGTTTCTGGTGCTGTTGCAGAAAAAGTTGCACATTTAATGAAACAACTATCAGCTAAAATGCAAGTAATTACAATAACGCATTTACCCCAAACTGCATCTAAAGGCGATAATCATTATTTGGTATTTAAAGAAACAACAAAAGATTCAACGCGTTCAATTGTAAAAAAACTGAGTAAAGAAGAACGCCATGTTGAAATCGCTAAAATGCTCAGTGGCAACAATGTAAGCGAAGCTGCGATGAGAAATGCAAAAGAGTTATTGAGCTAACGCATTTCTAAAAAACTTTAATTTTAACTTATAACACAAAAGATATTTAATAATTTCTGTTTATATTAGCACTTAATTTCAAAAATAAAACCATGATAAAGAAATCAATAATATTTGCTACTATTGCAATTTTGGCTTTTGGATGTAGCGTTTCAGAACAATTAAAACAAGCAGCAAATTTTTCTAAATGTGATTTTAGAATTAGTACTGTAGAAAACATTAAACTTGCCGGAGTCAATGTTCAGCAAATTGAATCGCTTTCAAAATTATCAATATTGGACGCCGCAAAATTATCTACAGCTTATTTATCAGGTTCATTGCCAATTAACATGCTTGTTAATGTTGATGTTAAAAACCCTAATTCAATAAAAGCTGCTATAAATAAACTAGAATGGGTATTAACCATTGATAATAAAGAGATGATAAATGGTGTAACCGAGCAATACGTTGAAGTAGCTCCAAATGGAGGCAGTACGATTATGCCAATCAATGTTTCCTTTGATTTATTGAATGTATTAAAAGGAGAAGCAAAAGAAAGTATATTAAATATGGGATTTAATTTGGTTGGAGCAGGAAATAGACCTAGCCGAATTGGGATGAAAGTTAAACCATCAATTAAAGTAGGAAATGTACTAATACCTGCACCTGCTTTCGTGTCGATAAATAAAGATTTTGGTGGCGGAAAATAAGACAAGACGCGTATTTGCCATTGGCGAAACATTGATGGATATAGTTTTTAGAAACAATATTCCAACAAATGCCACTCCCGGTGGTTCTATGTTAAATACTATAGTTTCTTGTGCTCGCTCTGGGCTCGACTCATATTACATTTCAGAGTATTCGGATGATGCAGTTGGACTGATAATAGACGATTTTTTAGTTCAAAATTTGGTAAAAGGAGATTTTATTTATCATTACAAAAACGCTAAAACATCTTTAGCTCTAGCTTTTTTGGACAATGATAACAATGCTACGTATCAGTTTTATTCAGAAAAGCCTTCATTGCATTTAAATATAGACATCCCTGATTTTTGCTCAAGCGACATTTTAATATTTGGCTCCTATTATGCCCTTGCTGATGAAACATTTAATATCGTTGCTAAAATTGTTAAATCAGCAAAAGACGCTGGTTCTACAATAATTTACGACCCCAATATTAGAGTTAGCAAATTAACAAATAACAATTGGAAAGAGCATTTAGCTATGAACTTGCAATTAGCTGATATAGTTAAAGCATCTGACGAAGATATTTTTCATGCATTTGGAGAAGTTACAGATTTAGAAATCAAGGAAATAATTTCTGATTTTAATATTTCATTTTTTTGTTTAACAAAATCAAATAAGCCAGTTCAAGCATATACTAGTAAGAGTTTTGCAGAATTTCATGTCCCAATCATTCAAGTTGTTAATACAATTGGAGCTGGAGATGCTTTTAACGCTGGGCTAGTAGTTGCATTAATTGAAAATAATATTGATGAAAATCACTTTAAAAATCGAAAAATAACTACCAATACAATTAATAGAATCATTACTAAAGGAATTGAGTTTGCGCAAAAGGTTTGCTTAAAAACCGAGAACTATATTTAATTGTTTTTTTTTGATTGAAAATAATGACAATATAGCAAATAAACAAGCAATTTTAACGAAATTTATGTTGATTTTAATGTAAAATATCCTATATTTGAAAGCGAATACAGAGATATGTTTAAGAACTTATTTTTTATTGTCATTTTATTTATTTTAGCTGCTACGCCTAATGTTATTGCGCAACATGCTGAGATGAAAGATGTTGTTTTTATTCAAAACAAAGGACAATGGGAATCAAAAATAAAATACAAAGCCGATTTGTTTGCTGGTGCTTTATTTTGCGAAAACAATCAGTTAACTTTTGTATTAGAAGATTTTGAAAAAGCTCGTTCATTAAAAACAAAATCATACACACTGCGTGACAGCCTCAAAGAATCTGATTTTCAAATTCCTACTCACGCTTATCAAATGGAGTTTAAGCACTCCAATGAGCCTATAATAACAGGAGATTATAAAACCCCCGAATATTTTAATTTTTTTCTTGGCAACAACAAAGAAACGTGGACTTCCAATGTGTTTGGATATGGAAAAATTCTATACCAAGGCATTTATAAAGGAATTAACTTTAACCTTTATCCAAACCAACATCAATTGAAATACGATTTTACAGTTGCACCAGGTTCAAACCCCAATGATATTCAGATTGAATACAAGGGAGTTGATCGAATATATTTAAAGAATGGGAATTTAGAAATCAATACTTCTGTTAATTCAGTTACAGAAATTCGCCCTTATGCCTACCAATTGATTGATGGTGATACTATAAAAATAAACTGCAATTTTAATCTAAGAAAAAATACTCTTAGCTACGAATTTCCTGATGGTTACAATGAAAAATACCCATTAGTTATTGATCCAGATTTAATTTTTGCTTCTTATTCTGGCTCAACTACTGATAATTGGGGCTACACCGCAACATTTGATGATGATGGTTTTTTATATGCAGGTGGCGTCGCATTTGGACTGGGCTACCCTACTACTATTGGGGCTTATCAAACAACTTTTGGTGGTGCTAACACCGATATTGCTATTAGTAAATATGACACAACTGGAAATTTTCTAATTTATTCTACCTACCTTGGAGGCAGTGGAATTGACGTTCCTCATAGTTTAATTGTAAACAAAACCAATGAACTCATCGTATATGGAACAACTGGCTCAGTTAATTTCCCTACTACTGCGGGGGCTTACGATGCAACATACAACGGAGGAACTCCTTATACACTAACTTATGTGCTTAATTTTACAGGAACAGATATGATAATATCTAAATTAAGTGCAGATGGAGCTTCTTTACTTGCATCAACTTATTTTGGTGGATCTGGAAATGATGGAATGAACAGCGGAGTAGGATTAAAAGTAAATTATGCCGATGAAGTTAGAGGTGAAGTATCAATAGACAATAACAATAATGTTTATATCGTTACTTCCACGCAATCTTTAAACTTACCAACAACAAGTGGTGTTTTTCAGCCTACTTTTGGAGGTGGAACCCACGATGGTTGTATTGTAAAAATGGATGGCAATTTATCAAATTTGATTTGGTGTTCATACATTGGCGGAACTGGAGTTGACGCAGCATACGCAATTGCTCTAGATGAAAATGAGGATATTTACATTTCAGGCGGAACAAGCTCTCCTAACTTTCCTATTATTGCAGGAGCTGAACAACCTACATTTGCTGGTGGAACAGCCGATGGATTTATCACTAAAATCAGAAAAAATGGCACTGCTATTTTATATTCTACTTTTTGGGGTTCAAATTTTTACGATCAATTATACTTACTGGAAATTGACAAAAATTCAAATGTTTATGTTTTAGGACAAACAAAAGCATTGGGAAATTATTTTATCAAAAACGCCTTATGGAATAACCCTGGCGGTGGGCAGGTTATTACCAAATTTACTGCTACTCTTGACTCTGTAATTTGGTCAACTGTTTTTGGCAAAGCTACTGGTGTTCCAGATATTTCACCTTCTGCTTTTATGGTGGATTTATGTAACAAGATATACATGTCTGGTTGGGGCGGAGCTGTTAATGGACAAGCAGGAGGAAATACAACAGGCTTAGAGACTACAATAGATGCGAAACAAGCTTCAACAGATGGAAGCGATTATTATTTATTAGTTATTAACGATGATGCTTCAGATATTGTATATGGTTCATTTTTAGGCGGGAATCAAAGTCAGGAGCATGTGGATGGAGGAACGAGTAGATTTGATAGAAAAGGAAGGATATATCAAAATGTTTGTGCCGGATGTGGTGGTCGCTCGGATTTCCCAGTAACGACCTCAATGAATACAAATAATAGTTTCAATTGTAATAATGCGGTGTTTAAATTCGATTTCAATCTACCAGTTGTACTTGCCGATTTTGAACTCCCACCTGTAATATGTATTCCCGACCAAAATCCAGTAATTTTCAATAACACAAGTGAAGGAGCAGCAACTTATTCATGGAAATTTGGTGATGGAACAACTTCTACGCTCCAGAATCCCTCTCACACCTACTCCACACCAGGAAATTACACAGTAACACTTATTGTTTCTAACTCAGGCACATGTAATTTTTCCGATACTATTTCAAAACAACTTTTGGTACTTTCTAATAATCCAAGTAGTCTTCCAACTATACCTGTTTGTTACGGAACGGGAGTTCAAATAGGCTATTTACCTTATGCAGACACATCTGTGCATTACACTTGGACCCCAATTACTGGCTTAAGTGATCCAAATATTAGCAACCCTGTTGCTGATCCAGTTGTTTCAACTACTTATAATGTAAAAGTTTCAAATGGAATATGCGAAGCCAATGTTACACAAATTGTAAAAGTGTACGATTTAAAAATGGAAGCTGGACCTGATAGAAATGTTTGCTCTACAAACTTTTCTTTAACTGCGAATTCATTTGGCGATGCTAATTCATTTATTTGGTCTTCAAATCCTAATTTCAGCGACACGCTTAACTTAAATTTAAATGACAGTATTGCAATTGCAAATATAACATCTGGCACTCAAACCTATTACGTTAAAGGAAGCAGCGATCAATGTGATGCTATTGACAGCGTGAAAATAACTCTTAAAATGGCGAATGTTTTGGCCGACCCAGACAAAGTAGTTTGTTTTGGCGACTCGACAACAATACATGCTACAAATCTTATTAGTGGCGACAACCTCAATTATAATTGGGCTCCAACTTCTAATATAATCTCTGGAGGAACTACGAATACTATTAATGCATATACTCCAAGTACTACAACGTTTATTGTAACGGCAACAAATCAATATGGTTGTCAGGCTATTGATTCTATAAAAATTTCTATTTCTAACCCAGGCTTTAGTAACCCAATAATTCAAAACATTAAATGTTATGGAGATTGCACTGGAAAAGTTAAAATATCACCTAGTGGAGGTTATCCTTCGTACTCTTATAATTGGAGTACTGGCACATCTGCCGATTCTATTGCAAATTTATGCCATGGCACCTATAAAGTAACTATCAGTGATGCTTATTCTTGCGAAGCAATTAAATCAATCACTCTTAACCAACCCGATTCATTGCATGTTATAATTTCAGATTCAGGATTTGTCATTTGTAATGGCTTATGCGACGCACATTCAGGGGTAACAGTTTCTGGAGGGCTTACTCCATATAACTATTTATGGAATGATGGTCAAACTACTGCAACTGCAATTAACTTATGCGGTGGAGATTATACAGTAAAAATAACTGACTTTAATTTATGTTCCAAGTTAATTGAAGTACCAATCCACGACACATCTTCATTTGAAGCTCATATATTATCCAAAACAGATGCAACTTGTTATCAATTATGCAATGGAAAAGCCAGTGTTGTAGCTAGCTCAGGTGCTACGCCATACAATTATATTTGGAGCAACCCTGACTCATCAATCACAAATTCAATAGACAGCTTATGTGCTTCAAATTATTTTGTAACTGTTACTGATGCTAATAATTGTTTGAGAAAAGTATTTGTAACAATTACAGAACCTACTCAAATTGCTGTTGATAATGATTCTATAAAAGACGTTACATGTTATAATCTTACAAATGGTTATGCAAAATTGAATGTTAGCGGTGGAACTCCTGGCTATACATACAACTGGAACAATATATACTCTGGGAACGAACAATCATCTTTACCTGATGGTACTTATATAATAACAATAACGGATGCTAATGAATGTGAAATATATGACACTATTGTAATCAAAGAACCTACTCCACTTGTGTTAACTACAGACACCAATCAAACTACCTGTTTAACATCTTGCGATGGTGAAGCATGGGTATTTGCTTCTGGAAGTGTACCTGCTTATTCCTATTTTTGGAGCAATTCAGATACCACTAGTTACATAGAAACACTTTGTTCTGGGACTCATTATGTAACTGTAACTGATCAAAACAATTGCAAAAAATACGCATCAGTAACAATAGCAGCTGGCAATTATACTTTGTCGGTAACTGCAAGTATTTCAATGGACACCATTTATGAAAGTCAACAAGTCCAATTACAAGCCTATCCAGCCAATGGATACACTTACCAATGGAGTCCAGCAAATATTTTAAATAATCCAAACATTGCAAACCCTATTGCGGCTCCATTGTCGAACACTGAATTTACTGTAACTGTAACTGACAGCTTGGGTTGTGCAAATATTGCTAGCGTAAAAATTCATGTAAAAGATATTAATTGTGGCGAGCCTGATATTTTTATTCCTAACGCATTTTCTCCTGATGGCGATGGATTCAATGATGTTTTATATGTAAGGGGAAATGTAATTGAAAATTTGTATTTTGCTATTTATGATAGATGGGGAGAAAAAGTTTTCGAAACGAATGACCAATCAATTGGTTGGGATGGAACTTTCAGAGGAAAACCTTTAGATCCAAGTGTTTATGTATTTTATGTAGAAGCAGGATGCATCAGTAAAGAAAAGTTTTTCAAGAAAGGCAATATTACGCTTATAAGGTAAGAAATGAGAAGATTCTGGATTGTTTGTGGGGTTATTTTTATTGCTTTTTCGTGTCCGATTAAGGCTCAGGATATTCATTTTACTCAATTTGAATCATCCCCAATGACCTTAAACCCTGCATTAACTGGCTTGTTCGAAGGTTCTCATCGCTTTGCGGTTAACAACAGAATGCAATGGCGCTCGGTAACTGTTCCATATCTTACGGTTGCTGCATCGCTTGATATGCCAATAGTTATTAGAGAATACAAACGCGATATTATTGGTTTAGGGTTTAATATATTTAGAGATGTTGCTGGCGATTCGCATTTTGGAACTACGCAACTCAATTATTCCCTTTCCTATATAAAAGCGATTGATCATAAAAATGTAAATTTTTTATCCGTTGGATTTATTAACGGTATTGCTCAACGTACAATTAGTTATACTGATTTAACTTTCGATAGCCAGTTTGATGGTTATCAGTATGATGCAAATTTAAACAACAAAGAAACTTTTGAAAGAGATAATTTCATGTACATGGATTTAGGAATTGGGGCAAATTGGCGTTATCAACCTAAAGCTCACAAAATTGTAAACACTGGAATTTCATACTCTCATATTAATAAACCGGGTCAATCTTTTATAGACGATTCAAAAATACGACTCGATCCTAAGTTTACATTTTACTCTTACGGTATAATTGAAGCTATTTATGGCATAGATTTACTTCCAAAAATAATTTTTCAAAAACAAGGAGCTTATCGAGAATTGATTTTAGGATTCGCAACTAAATTTATTCGTCGCCCAAAACCTGCCGATTATCTAGCTGTTCATACAGGTTTTTATTTCAGATCGAGTGATGCTCTTGTTTTACAAGGAGGCTTAGACATGAAGTCTACCTACGTTTCATTGTCGTATGACTTTAATATTTCAGGTTTAGTTCCCGCAAGTACTTCAAGAGGCGGTTTTGAATTAGCTATTGTATATAAAATTTCTAAACTAAAAAAAGTGAGGGTGAAGACTTTAACTTGTCCGATTTTCTAGTATGAGAAAAAAAATAGCGTTATATATAATTGCATCGTTTGCTCTGATTTTTCAGAATTTAAATTCTTTTGCTCAAAACAAAGAAGATAAAATTCGATTCGCTCAAGAAGCAAGCAATGATGGCGATTATTACTCTGCTGCTATGTATTACGAAGATTTATTAACGGAAGATACGACTAATATTGATTTTATTTTCAATGCAGCAGAATCTTTCAGAAAATATAATGAATATGATAAATCCGAAAAATATTATCAAATTGCAACAAAAAAAGACGCTGCTTTAAAATACCCAGAAAGTCTTTTTTGGTTAGCAATGGTCCAAAAAAATCAAGGAAAATACGATGATGCAGCAATAAATTTTTCAGAATTTTACAGACTAAAATCCAATGACAACTCTTACTTTTCGAACAGAGCAAAAGATGAAATGACCAATTGCATTTGGGCAAAAAAAATAAAAGCCGATTCGCTGGATTTAATAATTAATCATTTAGATAGAACTATAAATTCTCCCTATTCCGAATTTGCACCACGTCAGCTATCCGACAGTATACTATGTTTCTCATCTATTCAACCTAATGGAGATCCAACACAAAGTGAGTTATTATCGCCTGTATATATATCAAGATTATACGAAGCTCCAATGGGATTATTTGGATGGGAAAAACCTAGTAAAATTCAAAATGAAGAAAACCCAAAAATTCATTTAGGAAATGCCTGCTACAGTTCTGATTATGAGCGAATGTATTTTACACGATGTGTTGAACGAAACTCTTCGGCACTTGATTGCGAAATATATTTTTCAGAAAAATCGGCCAAAGGCTGGTCTGTTCCTGAAAAGCTCGACAAGCAAATAAACAGAGCGGGCTATACTTCAACCCAGCCATTTATTTGTAATTGGGACAAAGAAACGGATGCATTGTTTTTTGTTTCAAATCGGCCTGGTGGAAAAGGAAATTTAGATATTTGGTGTTCGAAAAGCAAAAACAATGGAAAGTCTTTTGATGAACCTGTTAATTTAGGCGAAAAAATAAATTCCGTAGACAATGAAATCACACCTTTCTTTGATATAAAAACGAAAAAACTGTATTATAGCTCAGATGGCAAGCAAGGAATTGGAGGTTTTGATATTTTTTCATCTAAAAGCATAAATGAAAAGTGGGATTCTTCCGAAAATATTGGCTATCCGATAAATACCAGTTATAATGATTTGTATTTTACCATAAATCAAAACGATTCAGACGGTTACTTCGTTTCAAACCGACCAGGAATATATTATACAAAAGTTAGCACTTGTTGTTATGACATCTTTTCTTATGAATGGCTTCACACACCAAAAAAAGCAAAAAAAGACACTATTCTGATTGCTAAAAGAGACACTGTTCCAACCGTAGAAGATAAAATAAAAGCATTATTGCCCTTAACTTTGTATTTTCATAACGATGAACCCAATCCAAATACAACTCAAATATATACGAATAAAAATTACAAGCAAACTCTAGATGCCTATGTATTACTGAAAGACAAATACCGAAAAGAATATTCGAGGGGTTTACGAAACGAAGAAAAGACAAAAGCAATTGCTGATATTGATGATTTCTTTACAAATTATGTAGAAAGTGGATTTGCCAAGCTTAATATTTTTTGTGAGTTATTAGCTCAGGAATTAGACTCTGGCAGATATGTTAAAATTAAAGTAAGAGGATTTTGTAGTCCTTTAGCATCTGGTGAATACAACGAGTATTTAGCGAAAAGAAGAATAAATAGCATGTTGAATTATTTGAAAAGCTATAATAATGGCTCAATGTCAAAATATATTGAATCGGATCAACCTAATGGCGGGCGATTAATAATAATTCAAGAACCTTTGGGCGAAGAAAAATCGAGTCTTGGAGTGAGTGATAATCCTCAAGACCAAAGAAATTCGGTTTATAGTCGTTCAGCTGCTTTTGAACGAAACATAAAAATATTATATTATGATTCGGAATAATTATACGAGCACTATTGACTTTTTAGATTTTGAGCATTATATTTAGACCGTTTTAATCGAATGTTTTAAACAGTTAGTACCATGACATTAATGAAGGTAAGAAAACCTACTCCAGATGAAATATTAGAGACGAAAAATTGGAGCGTTTGGAGTAAAGAATCGTCAAAATTTAATTGGAACTATAATGATAGAGAGCTTTGTTATATTCTTGAGGGAGAAGCTATTGTAAAAGACAAACTGGGCGAGGTTATTAATTTTAAACGAGGTGATTTTGTGGTTTTCGAAAAAGGCTTAGAATGTGAATGGGAGATTATTTCTGCAATCAAGAAAAAATACAAATTTGTGTAATTTTGGACTGATTTTATACTATAATCTTATTAATAATAACGCTGTTTTTATATATTTATTATCCGTTCAAGTGTTGTGCCAAAAGTAAAAAAAATCCTGAATTCTATTCAAATTCAGGATTAAAAATTTTTATTCTGTTAAATAATTATTTATACTGGGTATCCCCTTAGCTCATCTTAAAAAATGCCTATCTTTAGGGGATGGAGT
>JBAXGW010000071.1:0-20971 GCA_037139195.1 Bacteroidota bacterium | reverse complement strand
TATATAGCTGGAACAAAACAGATGGCTACTGGAACGGCAAAACCAAAGATGGCACTATGTGCAGCAGCGGAACGTATTTTTATGTAATAACAGTGAGCTTTGCCGATGGCAGTGTGGAAACTAGGACGGGAAGCGTTACTTTAACAAACGGTGAGCGGTAATAAGTGAAGGGTGCAAGGTGAAAGGTAAAAGGTTCAGGGTGCCCTTCGACTTCGCTTAGGGTAACACCATACGGATGACCTAACGGATGACAGTGAGTTTGAGTCGAAACATGTCGATGACAAAGTAAATGGATAAATTTGATGTAAAAATAATTCATAAAGTAACAAACAATTGAGAGTACAAATTTTTAGTATATACATAAAAAGATCAATGGTATGAAAACAAACAAAATAATTTTAATAGCAAGTTTATTATTCGCAATTAATTCTTGTAAAAAACCAGAAGCAGGTTTTACAGCAGATAAAACAGAGGCTTATGTTGGCGATGCAATTCATTTCTTTGATAATGGCGATATAAGAAAAAACTGCACTTTTATTTACGATTATGGAAATGGTGTAACTTCAGCTGATAATATGTATGTAAATGAAGGCGCAAACATAAGTGGAACTATTAATGAAAGAAATCCAAGTTATATTTATTGGCGTCCAGGAATTTACGAAGTAACTCAAACTATTGCAATAGCTGGTAATTTAGAAAAAGGCAAATAGAAGCAAGTAAGTTCAAAATTAAAAATCACTATTAAACCTATTAATGCCGATTTCACAATATCTGATACAATAGCTACAACATCAACAGTAGTACAATTAACCAATACAACACAGGGTGGCGATATGTCATGGTGGTCAAGTAATTATGGCTGGACTTATGTAAATACAACAAGTCCAGAGTTATCAAGCAGTATTTCAGATGCGTATGTGGGAAATGGCAACTATACCTCGAGTCAAGGTTTTGTAAAATTTAATGCGCCAGGAGTGTGGAAGGTAACTCTGGGAATTGGAGGAGGTAGCTATTCTACGTATAAAACAAAAACAATCACAATAAATTAGCGTAATTCAAAGATAAAGTTAACTGGATTACAAGTTGACGTGGTTAGAAAAGTAGAAAGCGATACATTGAGCCTCTCAACAAGGACAAGTATAGTTGAAGTATTCATAAAGGCACTTTAACGGATGACCTAACGAGAAAAGGTGCACGGTAAAAGGTTCAGGGTGTAAGGAGTTTCGGGGCAAAAGATTGCTAAAGCAAGCACTTTATTTACACAGTGTTGAAACACAGTGTTGCACAGCGAAAACAAAGAAAACCGTGAAACACTGTGACAAAACCCGGTGTTACACTGTGCGAGAAAAGTTGCCTAAGGCAACATCAGAAAAAGCAATAAAGAAAACTGTGAAACGACGGATGAAATCTTCGCAACGGTCACTGAGGGGAGTCGAAGTGAGTCGAAGCAAGCCGAAGACAGAGTTGATGAGTAAACAGAAAAATTTAGATTTTGGGAGTTTGTTCTATTTTACTATTGAGCCTTCCATTCCTTCTGGCCCATTAAACATATAGAGCAACCGTCTTTCCCGTTTTCGAAATAAAAGGTAATATAATAAACACCGGGTTTCTTGCAATCAAAATCTATCGATTCATAAGTTTTGCCTGATGAGTAATCGTATGATGTTCCTACTAAATTGCTACTATTATAAATATTCACTATTAGGTTGCCTTCAAACTCCTCGGCATTGTATACCACAAACCTGTATTTAGTCCCGCTATTAAGCACCATCGATTGTTTCATTACGGATGGTGGTTCACCTTTTTTCGATTTCTTAATACGTACAGGAAAGCTGTTAACATATTTATAACTGCCTAATTTTGGATAACATAGCTCTAGTAATTCTTGCCCGCATTGACTATACGCTTCGCTTGTGCCTCCTAAAAGAAAAACAAAAAATAATAATATGTATATTTTTTTACTAGCCACTATTTAACTAATTTTTCGCGTATATTCTTAATTTTAAGGCCTATACTTTTGTATAGTTCGTCTGATAATTCAACCGATGAAGAACTATTATCCGTTATTTCCAAACGCCCATCTACTTCTTTTATTGTAGGCTTAGCATAGCTATAAGTGATTTTTACTTTTTCAAATTCTTTGCTTATCTCCATCAAATCATTTAAAAGAGATTTGAAGTTGGGTTCTTTTGAAAATACCGAAAGTAAAAAAATAACATTGTCTAAGGCTACTTGTTGCTCGCCAATTCTAGAGTAAACTGCTTTTTTGTTTTCTATCTTTTTGGTATTGGTAGCTAAATACATGCTTTCAATCCAAGAGCCGCAATTGATAAGCACATTAACACTTATATGATTGTTCTTCTTTAAATAATCGTTTATTTTTTCAAAAGTTTGCTCTGTAATAAAATGCAGCGAATCTGTTTTTTCAATATTTGTTTTAAAACGATTCATAACACTATTGTCGAAAAAACTTCCAACATCCATTTTGTCCGAAACATCGGTTACTTTGTTTAAATAGTTTGTTACAGAAGTTTTATCATTATTTATATTGATATACGTGAAGTCTGCTTTATAAACTCCAAGTACAAAAGCCATTTGAAAGGCAGAAGAATATTTTTGAATATTCTCGGTGTTCAATAAAAGCTCTGGCGAATATAAACCACCATTTTCCTTTAGATTAACCAAAATTTCTATTGGCTTAGGAACAGTGGTCATTAACTCGCTAATTATTTCTTTTGAAACATCGGGCTTGTCGATAATAATCGAGTCGGTTAACTCAAATAATGGGTCTTTCTTATCAGTAGATGTTTCATCAATAACTTTATTATCGTTGCTGCTACATGAAAAAACAAGAAACATTATTAAAACCTGAAAAAATAATATTACACTCTTATACATGAATAATTATTGTTATTTATTTCAAATATACTATTTAAAACGTCCAAATTCAATTAAAAACTTACAATTTTTGATTTTCATCCATTTAATAATAAGTTTTAACTATAAAAAAATATACCAAGGAACTTACTTATTACGAAATATTTTAAAAATTGTTCCAATACAATCAAAAGTTATTCCATCTTTTGTCAAAACTAGAATACGCAAGCAAATTTTAACGCTCATATAATGAAAGCTCTTCAACTTTAGTTTATCCGGAGCTTGACGAAGGGTCAGAATGACTATCAGACTGAGCCTTTCGGCAGGCTTAAGGCGGGCTAAAGTCGAAGTCTACTAATAGATTTAGAGATTGCTTGCGGAATTAAGCTCAATTTAAAAATACTATTTGAAAACACTTAAAAAAATTGTTTCTTTGTAAATGAAAAAATAAGCTTATGTATAAAGAACTTATCAACGATATAAACAATCAATTAACAGGCTCAAGCGCTGAAGAAATAATTAGAACTTGTGCAGAGAACTTCAAGGATAAACTAGTGTTTGCAAGCAGTCTTGGGCTCGAAGATCAAGCAATTACTCATATTATTGCAAGCAACAATTTCCCTGTGTCAATATTTACGCTAGATACTGGGCGTTTGTTTTACGAATCGTATGATTTAATAGAAAAAACCGAAAGTAAATATAAAATTAAAATCAATATTTTTTCGCCTAACACTAATAAATTACAAGAACTTGTTAATGAAAAAGGGATTAACATGTTCTATTACAGCATAGAAAACCGCAAAGCTTGTTGCGAAGTAAGAAAAATTGAACCTTTGCAAAGAGCCTTGAAAGGCAATAATGCATGGATTTGTGGGCTTAGAAGAGAACAGTCTGTTACTAGAAAAGATTTAGATATAATTGAATGGGACGAAAATAATGGATTGATTAAAGTAAATCCCCTTTTGAATTGGACTGAAAATCAACTTAATGATTATATAAAAACAAATAAAATACCATACAACACATTGCACGACAACGGATTTCCAAGCATTGGATGTGCACCATGCACCAGAGCTATTGCCGAAGGCGAAGACATAAGGGCAGGCAGATGGTGGTGGGAATCGCCAGAAACCAAAGAGTGCGGATTACATAAACGTGGATAAATGAAAAACATTTTATTGCTATCATCTTTTTCTATTTTGCTTTTCGGCTGTGCTACAAAGGTTTATAATTGTAAGCCAAGTACGCTCATTGATCAATATTGTCCTAATGGACCAAACTCTTGTTCGTCTGAAAAGATTGACGTGGAAGGCTATTTAGATAGAATTAATATTTATGACAATAAAATATTTCTTTGGTCATCGCTAAAATCGGATGATACTCAAACTAAAAATAGATTTATCGAAGTATATCATCCCAAATACGACTTGTCAAAAATATTTGCTAAAAATAATGACCACTACCAATCACTTTTTGATGTAAAGGTAATAATTCATGGAGCAGAGATAAAATCAACGCAAATAGCCACATCAAAAGTTGCTACCATAAATTACTTGTCTGTTGACAGTATTCAACAAATTGAATTTTATAAAATAGAAAAAAATAATAAGTTAACTAAACTTGCCTTTTAAATTCGTTTATTAGACTCGCATAATTAATCTGTGATTTTTTTGCATGTAATAACTAAATTCCTCAAGCATTTTTTTACAATCTCTTTTTAGACTACGACTTCCTTCCCTCTGCAATCACCGCTCAGTCTGACAGCCACTCTTAGCGGAGTGGAAGAGTTTTCATAATATGAGCATTATAAAATACTTGCAGATATATGGTAATACAATAAACCTTTTAAAATAGTCCAATAATTATCTTTCGACGCTCAATATGACTGATACTAGTCACTATGAGTCTAAGGACTGATAGATTGGACTATGTTGAATATTCTGGGTTAATATAAAATAAAAAGGGCCGCCTAAGCAGCCCTTTTTGTTTGAGTATGAATGATTATTTTACAATAATCATTTTTCTTGTTTGTTTAGAACCATTGAACTCAGCGCTATAGTAATAAATACCAGCCTTCCAATCAGAAATATTCAAAGTAATATTGTTTTCTCCAGCGTTGGCTTTATTTTCAGTTGAACAAACATTCTGACCAAGCATGTTAACAATGTTAAATTTATATTTTCCATCTTCAGGAACAATTAGCGATATTGTTGTAATTCCATTACTTGGATTTGGCATGTTTTGTCCTAGCACAAACGAGTTGTTTGCAATATTCTCAATCCCTGTCATAATTGATGAGCATAAAGTGTCGTTTAAGCCATAGTTGTCATTTGCCAATAAAGTATAAGCACAGAAGCTAAATTGACTAATTGGGGTGATAAACGATTGGCTAAACGTGTGATTTATGCTTTGTCCTGTTGCAAGCGAACCTGTCCAATTTTCTATTTTTGGAGTTCCATAGTTTACCATATATGCAACTTGCATAGCAGTAATTGTGTTTGATCCTACATTTTTAATTGTAATAACAGGATTTGTTGCTGTATTGGTGTTAGTAGTTGCCGCAGGTGTTATAATTGCAGTAACAGAAGCATCATTAGCTGCAGCTGTTGTATTGAAACTTGCACAAGCAGTATCATTTGTTGTATATGTATCGCTTGTTAATTTTGTAAATGCGCATAATTCATAAGTTGATGCAGGTGATACAAATTTATTTGTAAATGTATAACTTGCTTGAGCGCCTGGTTGAATTGGAGATGCTGGTGTCCATTGTTCAACAACAGCTGTTCCGCCATTTACAGAATAACCAATATTCATTGAAGTTATTTGTGCAGTTCCGTAGTTAGAAGCTAAAACCTGAACAGTAACATCGCTTGAAGTTTGAGTAGCAGTAGATGGTTGTGTAATAGATACTACACCTGCATCTTGAGGAATTGATACTTTTGTAATAGCAAAATTATCTATTGCCCATCCATTATAATTAACAGAGCCATTAGAAGTGAATTTAAACCTAAATTGAACTGGATTTGTTTGGTTGTTTAAAGCCGTTAATTGTATCGACGATTGCTCCCAAGCAGTATTTAAACCGTACCAAGCACCTGAACCACCAATATTTCCATCGTACCAGTTTGTTGAATTTGCAGCACCAACTGTGCCAAGGGCGAGCCATGTTTGCCCATTGTTAATAGTGTACTCAATTTTGCCTCCATCTGAACTAGATTCACTTTGAATCCACTGATAGAAACTTAAAGTTGCATTAGTAATGCCTTGGAAATTAAAATAAGGTGTATATAAATACTCTGTACAATTAGATGTATAGTTCGCATCTAAATCTGTTACCCAAGATTTGGATGGGCTATAAGCAGAGTTTATAACAGTACCTTGAGGAGTACCAAGTTCCCACTTGCTTGAACCAACAGTAAAGAAGTTGCTTTGTCCTTCAAAATCATCTTGATATGATAAACTTATTACTTCAACACCTCTTAATTCAGAACAAATAGTATCGTTAAATTTATCTCCGTCATTTAATAGGGAAGTATATACACATAGATTATATAATCCAGTTGGAACGGTAATTTTATTAGTAAAAGTAAAAGTGTCAACTGCATTTGGCAATATTGATCCAGTGAAAGTGCCAAGCACTGGAGTTCCTCCGTTTAAAGAATATGCAACGGGCACACTTGTTAATGTAGATGTTCCTTTGTTTTTAATTACAATGCTTACATCTTTTAATGCACCAGCAACATCGTATGATTTTGGAGATACAATTTCAAAAGCTTGAGCGTCGTTTGCAGGTTGAGCATAAACAATTTTCTTTAGTGTGTCATTTCCAAAGTTAGTATCACCTGTTCTTACAGTATAAGCAGTAAAATAACTTGTGCCAGATGCAATAGTTATATTTGCAAATGTAACTGTATCGGATGCCGCAGGTAATAAATTCCCATTCCATGTTTGCGACAATGCTGCCTGATTATTTAATTTATAATAAACTGTTACTGTATTTAGTGGATCTGTACCAAAGTTTTTAATTACTACTTTTACAGGAACTACGTCTCCTTGATTTTGTGTAGCTGCGGGTTTTGTAATAGCAGTAACGCCGGCATCGTATTGAAGTTGAGGAGAAATAAATACATTATAGTCTTCTGTTTCGCCATAGCTATACGCTCCACAAGCTGGTGCAACATCACTTTCATCTATCACAACTCTCATTCTTAAATACTTGTTTGTTACTGCATTTGTTGGAACTGTAAGTGTGTCGTAAACAGTTGTTGCAGTAGTAGAAGTAGATTTGCTAAAAACAATCTCGTTTGCATCAAAAACTCCATTATAATTGTAATCGATATAAGCATTTGCTAGTGATGCGTATAAAGTTGTTCCTGGTGTTATTTGACTAATAGACATTGGGTAAGTATTGCCTTGAACTAATTGAATAGCTGGCAAATTAGTGAAGTCTGAATAAGTGTTTAATGCAGAGGCATTACTTAATGTAGGTGTTCCTGTTCCATTATTTAGGTTAGATATACTAACATTTCCAATGTCTCCATAAGTAGTATATGTGCTTCCAGATGTGCAAAATGAAACTGGCGAATTTATAACAACGCTAGAAGTTGTGTCATTGCTACTTGTTGCATCTCCTGTTAAACTAACCCACGATTTAATGTTAAATGTTGTGTATGCCGATAAATTTGCTGTTGTGGCAAATGAAAAATCGTAACTTGCTCCCGAATTAATAACTTGAGCACAGTTTTCAGTAACAACTGTGTTATTATTTATTTTATAGCTTACACCAAAATTAGAGATAGGGCTTGTTCCATAATTTTTCAATGTAACTTTTATAATTTCAGCATTTGTTAAATCTATAGCTGAAACAGGTGTTACAATTGCAACAGCCGATGCATCATTAGCAGGAATTCCAGTTACATTAACTGTTAGTTGAACTCTTGAACTAGAGCAGCCTTTTCCCGAGCCTAATAATTTTATATTAGGTCGATTCATCGTTCTTGTGCCATCTATTGTTGGAAACGAAGTGTCATCATAATCATACTTAGCTTTATAAACTGTAGTAGTAGAATATGATATTGATGGATAATCAAAATCATAAGATCCATCATGATTTTCCCAATAAACAATTAAATTGCTAGTACCATTATAATCAAAACTGTTTGTTAATGGTATTTTAAACCAACCATCACCGTCGAATGTTATGTCTCCTTGATATACCAAGCTCATTGTAGCTGGATTTGGTTTTGAAGCATCTGCAAATGCAGTATCTGTAGTGTGTCCAATGTAAATACTTTGGTTTAAAATAGTATAATTTGAAGCTCCACTAATATTAAATGCAATTGTATCAATTTTTCCTTTAGTGGCAATTTCATAAGCATTATATATCATTCCTGACCAACTATAATCGTAACTTCCATTAAAAGGCAAATTAGATTGAGTTGAAGTGCCTGTGCCTATTGTAGCTCCTTCAAATCCTCCATTAGCAGCTTCTACCCAATAAGAAGTGTTCCCATAAATAATAGGAGTAGTAAACGAACTTCCTTGTTGTAGTAAATTGCCATTTGTACTGGCATCATACCAAAAAATAGAATCAGTAGAACTTGCACTTAGCGTTGTTGATGTGCCATAAGGAATAGAAACAGGTGACGTTACTATTGGTGCATTAGGTGATTTTTTTGATTCAATAGTTTGACTAACAGTATCATTTAACAAATACTGATCAGCTGTTAGGCTTGTCCAAGCTTTGATATTAAAGATGGTATCTTGATTAATAGCTGTAAAATCAAATGTTTGAGAAAAAGTATAATCAATTGTATTGCCAGCTGTAATTTGTGTTGAAACTGCTTCGCTAACTGTTGGGTTGTTATTGACTTTGTAATTAGCAGTTAAACCACCATTAATTAATTGCGAGCCACTGTTTTTTATTTGCACTTTAATGCTTTCTAATCCCATTCCGCAAGCACCTTGAGGATTTGAAATAGAAACAAGTTTAGCATCATTATTAAATACATTATATATATTAATATTATCTATATGAAACAAATAATCGTTTAAATCATCAACGCTGCCTTCAGTTGCATAGAAGGCAATCATCACATCGCTTCCTGAATATGCTGCTAAGCTGTGCTCGAATGTAGTTAATGATGTTGATAGATTAGATGTAACTGAGTATTTTGTAATTTTCTGCCATGATACTCCACAATCGGAAGAGATCATTACAGAAACAGAGTCGTCAGAGCCCATAGTTGCAGCTGTAGTAAAAGTCGAGTAATCGGTAACAGCTACATCATATTTCAAAGATGTTCCAGTATAAACGGTAAATTTTGGCGATACAATCCATGCTTTTTTTGTGTTAGAGTAAAGATTGATACTAGCAGTTACATTTCCAGTTGAGCCTAAGTTAGATGATGAAGCCCACGAAGAAGTTGTGCCTAATGGCATTGTTCCTGTTGCTTCGCGCCAGCCAGTGTTTGTTGTTGCAAGATTAGCTCCTGTAAAACCTGTGAAACTAACTAATTGAGGCAATAGGGCAGGTGATGTTTTTGTAATCACTGATGGTACTAATGTGTCATTAAGCGAGTTTTCATCAGCTGTGCTAACAATGTAAAACTTGAAAGTATAATTGCCATAAGCACTCATGTTGAAAGCATTATCAATATTTATTGTTTGATTTCCACCAACAGCAAGTGTATTTGTGTTAATTGTAACAATAGGGAAAGTCATAGGGTTTGTTCCTGTTGATAATGCGTGAATTTGAACAGGATTTGCTGCAAAATCCCATGCATTTAAGCCTGTGTTATTAATTTTTATCTGAACTTGTTCAGTAGAACCAACACATTCGCTATTTAATGGAGTTAACATTGAAGTAATTGCTAAATCTAATGAGTCAGGCACTGTAAAAACAAGTTTTGTGTTAGGACTTAATGCAGTAAGCGTTCCAGTTGGAGGGCTTGCTGGGTCGGGATTATTAGAATCGTTTCCGTAATAAATACTTTTATTATCTGCGTCTAATTGGCTTACATAAAAATCATCTGTTGAAGAATGATAGCCAGAAGTATTTTCGTCAACCGCAATTATTAAATTAGACGAGCCCGTATAATTAAATGGCGTACTAAGAGGCAATTCAATCCAAGTGCTAGTAGCTGTAGTCGTTATTGGACCGTCGTATACAAGTGTTAAATTGTTTAAAGGCTCCCAATCGGTAGTGCTTGCAAACTGTGTTTTGCTTGTTAAGCCCATATATATTTTAATATTGTCGGTAAATACGGTTCCACCTTTGTATTGATAAGCAACTTTAGTTATATTGCCAGTATTTGTAATAAATTGACTTTTAAATATGGTTTGCGAATAGGAATATCCATAATATGGATCAATTGGTAATGCAGGAGAAGTCGTAGTTGCAGTGCCAATAATAACCTCAAGAGGGCCTTCTTTAACATAAAACCATTTTGCAGTACTTGTAGCACTGTTTGCCGATACAGTTGAATCAATTGCTGTTATGTGATAATCTATTCTAGTTTCAAAAGGCATGCTTGGAATCTCTGCAGTCCAAATGCTTCCTGGATGATAGGTCATTGCAATAGTATTGTCAGCACCATTATTTACTTTGTAAACTAAATTTGCACTTTTAACGCCCGAAGCATCAGCTATTGTCGCAGAAATTTGATACGGACCATGAGTGAAAACAGTATCTTGAATGTATGGAGTATTGTAAGAAATTGTTGGAGATATAAGTTCCGATGCAGCGGCTGTAACTTTAATATCATCAATAACCCAACCGTAGTTTCCTAAAGCTCCTGTTCCATTGCCATCAAATAAAGTAAAGCGAACTTTTACTTGACTAGCATTTGCAGCAATAGCTGAAATATCAAATTTTTCCGATTTCCACCATGAATTATCTGGCTTTGCACCTCCATTTGAAGGAAGCCATGCAGTGTAAGATGTTGCAGTAAATTTATTGCCGTTTGTGCCAAACTGACCAGCACCCAAATAATTTGCGGCTAATAATCTAGTCCAAGTAGACCCATTGTTTGCAGATACTTCAATATATCCGCCATCAAAAAATTCGGTTTTACAAATATGTGCAAATTCCAATATTACATAAGTGTTTCCCGTTGTGGCAAATGCACTAGTAATTAATCGAGATGTATCGTTTGCAGCAGCAATACGACAAGTATCGGATTTTGCACCCGAAAAATAAAGTTTTGTAGATGTTGCCCATGGTTGCGAGCCAGAGCCTGTTACTGATGGGGTTGCACCTTCAAATCCCTCTTGATAAACAATAGTTTGACCTCGAAGAAATGAAAAGCTTCCAACCAAACAAATTAAAAGTACTAATTTTTTCATGATTTTTTTGTTTGTGGTGGTTAATTTTAGTTTTTTTCTAGTTTCGCTCCAAAAATAGGAATTTATTTTAGACTCTGAAATTTTTTCATACTAAATCGTTAAATTTTAAGGTTTTTATTTATCAACAAAAAAAATAAACATACCATTAAAACTGTTTTTATAATCATTAAAAAAAACGCACTCCTTTATTAAAAGCACTAATTAAATTTTGTATTTTTACATTCTTAATAATTAGGATTGCTTGCAGCTTTTGTGCATAATAAGTAATCTGGAAATAATAAAACCATAAAGATTTATACATGCAAAACATTGATTTTGAGGCAGAAAAAAATGAAATATTAAATCGATATAAAAATCTGCTCAAGGTTCTTAAGCCCCGAACTTCAAAAGAAGACAAGTTGCTTATCCGAAAAGCCTTCGATTTAGCCGTTGAAGCTCATAAAGATATGCGACGAAAAACGGGCGAACCTTACATTTATCATCCAATTGAAGTGGCTCATATTGCTGCTTTTGAAATTGGCTTGGGCACTACTTCGGTAGTTTGTGCTCTTTTGCATGACGTGGTTGAAGATACCGATTATACAATTCAGGATATGGAAGGACTTTTTGGTCCTAAAGTCGCAAAAATAATTGATGGCCTTACAAAAATGTCGGGCGTTTTCGATAGCACTTCATCGTTACAAGCCGAAAATTTTCGCAAAATGCTTCTTACTCTTTCCGATGACGTTAGAGTTATTTTGATTAAACTAGCTGATCGCCTTCATAATATGCGAACGCTAGATGCTATGAAACATGAAAAGCAACTTAAAATTGCGTCCGAAACTCAATATTTATATGCTCCTTTGGCCCACCGTTTAGGTTTGTACGCTATCAAAACTGAGTTAGAAGATTTATGCATGAAATACATCGAGCCTCAAATTTTTGAAAATCTTTCTCAAAAACTAATCGATACTCAAGCAGAACGTAATAAATACATAACTCGATTTGTAGAGCCTATTAATGATGCCCTTAAGCAACAAGATGTTCAGTTTGAAATTTATGGGCGCGTTAAGTCTATATATTCGATTTGGCAAAAAATGAAAAATAAAAATGTGCCTTTTGAAGAGGTATTTGATTTATTTGCTATCCGTATTGTTATTGATACTCCTTTAGAAACAGAAAAATCAAATTGCTGGAAAGTATATTCTACTGTTACCGATTTTTATCGTCCAAACCCTGATAGATTACGCGATTGGATTTCTACTCCAAAAGCAAATGGGTATGAATCACTACATACTACGTTGATGGGTCCTGATGGGAAATGGGTTGAGGTTCAAATCAGAAGTACTAGAATGGACGATATAGCCGAAAAAGGCTATGCTGCTCACTGGAAATACAAAGAAGCTGCGGCTGGTCAAAATGCACTTGACGAATGGCTTAAAAAAATCAGAGAATTACTGGAAAGTCCAGAGTCTAACGCTCTCGATTTCATCGATAACTTTAAACTTAACTTATTCTCCGATGAAATATTCGTTTTTACTCCTAAAGGTGAGTTGAAAAGTTTGCCAATTGACTCTTCTCCACTTGATTACGCTTATAGTATACATTCAAAAATTGGAAATACAGCAATTGGAGCCAAAGTAAATCTCAAATTAGTACCTCTGAGCTACAAATTAAAAAGCGGAGACCAAGTTGAAATTATTACATCCGACAAACAACAGCCTCAAGATGAGTGGGTTGATTGGGTGCAAACTGCCAGAGCTAAATCAAAAATAAAAGAAGCAATACGAATTAACCGTAAAAATATAATTGAAAACGGTAAAGATTTGCTAGATCGGAGAATGCGTGAAATAAATACGGAATACACACCTCAAAATATCGACAAATTAGTTTCGCATTTTAACTTAACTGGAAAGTCTGATTTGTTTTTCAGAATTGCAAAAGACGATATAACTTTCCGTCAAGTACGTGATTTCTTCCGTAGCGAAAATAGTGGTCGCTGGTATAAATATATTCAGCGAAAGCTTCATTTGCAAGATATTGCAGCTCAAGCAATGAGCCCTATTGATAAAATAATTCAAAAAGTTTCAACCAAACCGTCTGAACTTATTATTGATAAAGATATTGACAGTATAAATTACACTATTTCATCATGTTGTAACCCAATTCCTGGCGACAGTGTATTTGGATTTATGACCGAATCGGAAGGAATAAAAATACATCGCACAAATTGCCCGGTTGCTATACAACTCATGTCTAAGTATGGCTCCAAGATTGTTAAAGCAAAGTGGACTAGTCAAGAGCGTATTTCTTTTCTAACAGGACTAAAAATGACTGGTGTTGACGACATGGGTCTTCTTAACCGAATAACGCGCATTATATCAAAAGGTTATGGTATAAATATGCGTTCATTAAATTTCGAAGGTCACGAAGGTATGTTTGAAGGGATTATAATGGTTTATGTTCAAGATACCAATCAATTAAACGAACTTATTGATAATTTAAAGAAAGTAAAAGGAGTAATTAGTATTGTTAGAATTGATAGAACTTAATTAATGGGATTTCTAAAAATTGCTTTTTAGCTTCGCAGAGCTTGCATGCTCGGTTGTCGTTGGACGTCAATTTTAATCCGCCATCTGGCGGACACATACACACGTATGTTTCAGCATTTAAAATCTAGTCCACCTAAAAAAATCTATTTTTTAGAACCCCTCTTAAATAATAAGAAAATATGTTTTAGGTTATTTTTAATAACATTTAATAACCCAATGTATAATATTTTTGTTGAATCTAAATAAGTTCATATATTAGCATGTTGTAAAATATGGAAAATAAAAAATTAAATATGCAAGATCAAAATAATTTTGAAACTGTAAGGCAGATATTTGAGAAATACTTAGGAACAAATGGGCATCGAAAAACGCCAGAGCGTTTCATGATTCTGAAAGAAATTTATTTGATAGAAGGACATTTTGACATTGAATCTTTATATATTCAAATGAAAAATAATAAGTATAGAGTTAGTAGGGCTACTTTATACAACACAATTGATCTTTTACTTGCATGTAGCTTGGTTATCAAACATCAATTTGGGAAAAATGTTGCGCAATTTGAGAAATCGTTCAAATACAAACAACACGATCATTTAATTTGTATTGATTGTGGAAAAGTATATGAGTTTTGTGACCCTAGAATTCTCGAAATTCAAAAAAGCATAGAAGAGTCAATGGGATTTGAAATTTCTCATCACTCCTTAACATTCTATGGAAAATGCAAAAAAAATAAAAATGGTGCTTGTAGCTAATAATCGACGAAGATTTCATCGTGTACTTTGTTTCGACTATGTTCAGACACCATTAAAATGAAATAAAAATTTTAACTTATTAAAATATAATGAAAGTAGATGTTTTATTAGGCCTCCAGTGGGGAGACGAAGGAAAAGGAAAAATTGTTGATGTTCTTACGCCAAAATATGATGTTATCTCTCGTTTTCAAGGCGGTCCAAATGCAGGACATACCTTAGAATTCAATGGCATCAAACATGTTCTTCATTTAATTCCATCTGGAATTTTTCATGATACAGCCAAAAATATTATAGGCAATGGAGTAGTTGTTGATCCTGCAATTTTAATGGAGGAGATTTCTGTCCTTGATAAAATGGGTGTTGATGTAAAATCTAGATTGTTATTATCAAAAAAAGCTCATTTAATTCTTCCTACTCACAAATTACTTGATGCTGCTCGTGAAGAAGCAAAAGGAAAATCAAAAATAGGGTCTACCTTAAAAGGTATTGGACCAACTTATACCGACAAAATTGGACGTGATGGTATAAGAATTGGTGATATTTTTTGTGATAATTTCTCTGACAAATATCAAGCACTTAAAGCAAAACATATTCAGCTACTTAATTTTTACAATTTCACCAAAATTGAACAATTAGCCGAGCTTGAAGACAAATGGTTAAATAGTATTGAAAAATTAAAACAATTCGAATGCGTTGATAGCGAATACTATATCAATAATAAAATTTCAGAGAATAAAAAAATACTAGCAGAGGGTGCTCAAGGTTCATTGCTTGATGTTGACTTTGGATCATATCCATTCGTTACTAGTTCAAATACTATTTGTGCTGGTGCATGCACAGGCTTAGGTATTGCTCCATCAAAAATTGGCAAAGTATTTGGTATTTTCAAAGCTTATTGCACAAGAGTGGGTTCAGGTCCATTTCCAACAGAATTATTAGATGAAGTTGGCGAAAAACTTCGTAAAAATGGAAACGAATTTGGCTCAACTACAGGTCGCCCACGTCGTTGTGGCTGGCTCGATTTGCCTAGCTTGAAATATTCAATTATGATTAATGGTGTTACCGATTTAATAATGACAAAAGCAGATGTTTTAAGCGATTTTGCTAATATTCCTGTTTGTACCTCATATAAATGTAACGGTATCGAAACCAATGAAATCCCTTTTGATATTGACTGTGATATTACTCCAGTGTTTACCAATCTTAAAGGTTGGAACGAGGATTTGACAAGCGTTAAAGATTTATCAAAATTGCCTGCTGAATTAATGGATTACGTGAAATTTATCGAGGAATATGTTAATGTTCCAGTTACGATAATTTCTGTAGGTCCAGATAGAACTCAAACTTTAATAAGAACTGAACTTTAAAACACCACATTATGAAAAAGTTTTTTTTATTTTTTATCGCAATTGCTTCTTTGCAATATTGTTTTGCTCAAAGTATCGACACGAAAGAGGTTCCGCCTGTTGTATCTAAAGGCTTTTTAAAAAAATGTAAAGGAGCTAGCACAGTTTCTTGGGAAAAAGTAGGTGAAAATTTCAAAGCTAGTTATTTGATGGAAGAAGCTAAAGTTTCTTCTACTTTTGATGCTGCTGGAAAATGGATTGAAACCTCCACTCTTGGCGATGCAAAAATACTTCCAGCAAATGCTGCAAAGTATATTAAAACAAACTACAAAAAACAACCAATTGAAAAAGTTTACCATGTGCTTAAGCAAAAGAATGTGGTTGAGTTTTATGCTATAGTTGTTCAAACAATAAGCGATAAAAAATACAATGTAGAATTGTTTTTTGATGAAGCTGGTGAACTAACAAATTCAAAAGTTCCAGCTGAAGTAGAAAAATGGCAAGCAGATAATGCAAAACCAACAAAAACTAAAACAAAAGACTTAGAAGTTAAAGATGATGATTTAAAAGCAGATGCGAACTCTGGCGATAAAGAAATTAGTGCACAGGAACTTCCTACCAATGCTAGCAAATATATAAAAACAAATTATAAAGATCCAACTATCAAAGTAAAGCAAGTAATTGTTTCAACGCAAGATAGTAAAACAGTTTATAAGGTTGCGCTTAAAAAAGAAGGAAAGAAAGAATTAATTAATCTTTTATTCGATTTCAAAGGCAATATTATTGAATGATAATAAGGCAGTTAAAAATGCTTCTGCGTATATATGAAAAACATCAATTTAGTTTTCTTTATACTTTTTTGTTTTGCCTCAGTAATTACATTGGCTCAAAGTTCGGTTGTGCCATCTTTTTTAAATGACAGTTTGATTGCAAAATACCCCGAAGCAGAAAAAATAACATGGAGTTTTGAAGATTCATCATCTTTATTTGTTGCCAACTTCAAGCATTTTAAAAAAGATGTTATAGCAAAATATAATAAAAATGGTGTTTGGGAAAGGTCTATTACAGAAGCAAATCAACGCGAAATTCCATACTTAATTGGCGATTATATTAGAGATAAATACACAAAAGAGCTAACTAATACAATTGATAAAATTTCAATTTACGAATTTAAAAATGGCGAAACCTATTATTTAGCTTTAATTAAATCACAGGGTGTAAAAGAAAGAGTTAAAGTGTATTTTTCAATTTCAGGGAAATTTTTAAAAGTTATAGAGCCTAAAGAATACTTGCAAAAAAATACTCCTAAAACAAAAGAAGGTCTGGAAAATATGATATTGAATGATGATTTTTAGTGAATATAAATTAATGAAAAATACCTTTTTAAAATCCATAATACTTGCAATTGTTTTCTTCATCTCAATCTTCGCAGCTTCAGCTCAAGAGAAACAGAAAGTTGAAATTTTAAATGCCGATGCTCTTAAGTTCGACCATACTATTAGTTCTGAATACAAACGACTTATTGGAAATGTTTTATTTAAACACAACGATATTTTGATGTGGTGCGATAGCGCACACATGTATAATGAGCAAAACATGGTTAAAGCATTTGGCAAAGTTCATATTAACCAAAATGATACGCTAAACATTTATTGCGACAGCCTTGTTTATTTTGGAAATACCAAAACTGGAAATATGCGGAGTCGAGTGAAAATGATTGACAAACAAATGACGCTCACAACAAACTATATGGATTTCGATTTTAATACGGATGTTGCTTATTATTACAACAAAGGCAAAATTGTTGACCCCGAAAATGTTTTAACAAGTACTTTTGGCTATTATTATTCTAAAATTAAGCTTTTTGCTTTTCGTCAAAATGTGTTGCTTGTAAATAAAAAATACACAATGACTTCTGATACTTTAAAATATCACACTGTATCAAAAAAATCGTTTTTCTTCGGACCTACAACTATAAAAAGTGATTCGAATTTAATTTTTTGCAAAAATGGTTGGTATGATACTCATAAAAATGTATCGCAATTTAATAAAGAAGCTTTTATTGTAAATAAATCTCAAACCCTAAATGGAGATAGTATTTATTATAATAGACAAACTGGCTTTGGAAAAGCAATAGGCAATATTAAAATAATTGATACAACTCAAAAGATTGTAATACACGGTCAATATGCCGAAACTTATGAAAAAAACGACAGCTCTGTAGTTACTGGAATGCCTGTTTTAGAGAAGTTTTTTGAAAAAGATACACTTTATCTTCGCGCTGATACATTGAAAGCAGTTGCTGATAGTTCGAAGAAAAATAGAACTATATTTGCTTATCATAGAGTTAAATTTTACAAACCTGATTTTCAAGGATTGTGCGATTCTTTAACCTATACATTCTCCGATTCTCTTATTAGAATGTTCGAAGCCCCAATTTTATGGAATGATTCCAATCAACTCACAGCAAAAAATATTGAAATAAAAACAGGTAAAAATAGTATTAAACAAATTTTTTTAACTGTAAATTCTTTTGTTGTTTCGCAAAAAGATTCGGCGTCTTTCAATCAAATTAAAGGTAAAAATTTAACTGGATACTTTGTTGATAATAAATTAGATAGAATTTTTGTTGAAGGAAATGGGGAAACGATTTATTATGCCGAAGAGGATGATAAATCTACATTTGGTATTAATAAAGCAAATGCTTCTAATTTGTTGATTATGCTTAAAGATAACGAAGTAAACGAAATTACTTTTTACAAATCGCCAGATGCCGTTTTATATCCTCCAAAAGATTTATCTAAAGATGAAGTTTTATTAAAAGGCTTTGTATGGCATAAAAACAAAAGACCTTTAAGTAAAGACGATATTTTTAATTTTGTAGAATAATATTAACTAGAAACAAAATGTTTGTATCAACATTCAATAATAATAATTCTATCAATTACATATTTCTTGTAATTATTGGGTTGCTATTATCAATTATCCCAATATTGAGTGAAGGGACTTTTGTTTTTAAAGGTGATATGCCTTTATATCAGTTAGTAGAATTTGTTGTCCCCGAAAATATTTTTTTATATAAAGCCTTAGGGGCTGTCGTGATTATTGTGTTATCTCTTTTATTCAATAATTTGATAACTTCTTATGAAATGATAAAGAATACCTTTTTGCCAGGGTTTTTCTTTTTATTGTTGTTTTTCAGTAATTCTATGTTTGTTCAATTATCGCCCATGCATTTTTCATTGCTTTTTTTAATTATGGCTTTAGATGAAATATTTTATCTTTCAAAAGAAGAATGTAAGTATGATAATATATTCAATACAGGTTTTTATATTGCAATAGCTTCGCTTTTTTATTTTCCTGCAATATTTATTTTTCCTATTGTTTTTTTCGGTATTTCTTATTTTCGCTCCGATTCTGCTCGAGAGATTTTTATTTCACTTTCGGGATTGCTTATTCCATACCTATTTTTGTTGAGCTATTTGTTTTTTGTGAATAAACACCTAGCTTTTTTGTTAAATATTAAAGAGAACTATTTTCATGTTTATATTGCTTTCGACAAATATAATATTTATGCATGGACGGTTTTAATTCTCTTAGCGGCTTCTTTCTTTTCTTTTGGTTCTAAATTTTATGAAGGAAATGCAAGAGTTAGGAAATTTAGGTATTTATTTTATTTCTTATTATTATTTACTCTAGTTATTCAATTGTTCTCAAAAATAAAACTATCTGATTACTTGTTCTTTGCAGCTGCGCCTATAGCAGTTTTTTATACTGAATATTTTCAAGGATTTAAGAAAAAGTGGGTGGCTGAATTAATTGTTGTACTGTTTTTAGGTTTAGTGGTTTACAATCAAATTATTACATAGAAAAGAGCAAGTGGCAAAAATATTATTCATTGTAGCACATCGTCCGGGAAGATCGCCAGGACAAAGATTTAGGTTCGAGCAGTATCTTGCTTACTTCAAATCAAAAGGCTATGATTATGATTACTCTTATTTGATAAACGAAAAAGACGATGCTGTTTTCTATTCAAAAGGAAACTATTTGTTGAAATTTCTTATTCTATTAAAAAGTATTTTTATAAGAATTAAAGATGTTAGAAGAGCAAAAAAATACGATCTCATATTTATTTATCGCGAGGCTGTTATGTTTGGCTCAACTTTTTTCGAGCGAATGCTTTCTCATTCTAAAGCTAAACTGATACTCGATTTCGATGATGCTATATGGCTGATGGATGTTTCGGATGGAAATAAAAATTTGAGTTGGCTTAAAAAACCAAAAAAAACGGCAGATATAATTAAACTTTGCGATTGCATTTTTGTCGGGAATAAATACTTAGCCGATTATGCTTTGCAATTTAATAAAAGCGTGAAAGTAATTCCTACAACTATTGATACCGATTATTACAAGCGAAAAGAAAAAAATGAGAAAGAGCAAGTTTGCATTGGTTGGACGGGCTCTTCTACAACGATGAAGCATCTTGAAACCGCCGAACCGATTCTTCGAAAGATTAAAGAGTTATTTCCAAATGTTTATTTTAAAGTTATTTCCGATATCCCTTTCGAGTCAGCATATTTTGAGGTGAAAAATTGCAAATGGAGCAAAGAAAAAGAAGTTTCTGACCTTGAGGAAATCGACATAGGAATTATGCCATTGCCCGATGATAAATGGGCAAATGGTAAATGTGGTTTTAAGGGTTTGCAATACATGGCAATTGAAATTCCTGCAATCATGTCGCCAGTTGGAGTTAATAAAGAGATTATTGAAGATGGCGTGAATGGTTTTTTAGCCAATACGGAAGAAGAATGGATTTTAAAGCTATCGCAATTAATTGAAAATAAAGAGCTTCGATGTAAATTTGGCTTAGCAGGACGCGAAACAGTTGTAAATCGTTATTCTTATTTGTCGCAAAAGGATAGGTATATTGAGTTTTTTAATGAGTTGATTTGAAGACCTTCTAGCGTTTTTTTAACCTCGAAGTGTCTGAGGATGATTATTGGCTGTTTACAAGAATATGATAGTGTGATTTTTATTTTACAATCACTATTGTCCGATTAAAATTTAAGACACAAAATCTTCATAGATTTCTCACTTCGTTCGAAATGACTATCAATAT
>JBAXGW010000070.1:0-21178 GCA_037139195.1 Bacteroidota bacterium | reverse complement strand
CTAAAGATAGGCATTTTTTAAGATGAGCTAAGGGGATACCCAGTTAATAATATTTATAAAACTCTTTGTTTTAAGACATTCGGCACAATAAATGAAGAAGTGATATTAAAATTATAATAATTAATAAGCAAAAACTATACGTTGGTATAAATGGTCTAATAATCGGTTTGATTTGATTTTAATGTTAAATATTGTTAAATTAAATTTAATAACTTAACATTGCATATTATTAATTAAAAGCCACTTAAACCATGAAAAAAAACTACTTATTAATAGCTTTTATGGCTATTTCATGTTTGACATTTGCTCAAACAAAATCAGGGCTAAACAGTAATGCCCAAAAACACACGGGGAAACCATCAATTATCTTCTTGCAAGACAAAGCCATAGGCGACACACTAATGCATTTTGATGGATATAATTTTTTTGTAACTAACCCAACAGACAATGCTGCTTTTACAATGTTAAACGAAGATTTGGATTTATTAACTCCTACAAATACATACAATAGTGGAGCGTTTAATTTCTTCTATGACACTACATCTGCTCCAGGTCAAACAAATTTTTTGCACGATGATGTAGATACAGCAAATTATATGGAAGCAACTTCTTGGTTTCAAGCTCCAGGACAATCAGACGATTGGTTCTCTTTTGGACCTATAACATTACCTGCAAACGGTGCTTCAATAACTTGGGCTGTTAAATGGAACGGAGGAAAAGGTCATATATATAAAGATTCTTACGGTGTATTTGTTTCCAAAACGGGCATGAGTAATTATGTTGATTTTGGAACAGAACCAATCTACTTTAGCAAAGATACCTTTATTAATCCTGCAACTGATGCTATAGATTCAACTTGGCATTATTATTCAGTTGACATTCCTAGTTCAAACAATGGCCTTCCTGTATATGTTGGTTTTCAACATTATGCTTATGACATGGAAGTTATTTATTTAGATGAAATTTCTATTATAGAAAAAAACACAATTTCTGTTGATGATAAAAATGCAGTAAAACCAATCAATGTATTTCCAAATCCTGCTAAAGACATTTTAAACATTAGCAATTTAGGAAAAGATGCTAAAATCTCACTAATAAATTCGCTTGGGCAAATAATATTTAGCACTATTGCTTCAGACAACACAATAATAAATACCGAAAATATTAGTGAAGGTGTTTATTTTATAAAAGTAAATGCAAATGTTTCAAAAGTTATTATCAAGAAATAACAACAATAATAAAAGGCTTTCATAACAGAAAGCCTTTTATTTTAATATTTTGAATTTTCACTTAAAAAATTAAAAAATATCATAATTATTCTCCAAAAAAAAATACACTTTTCTCTCATTCCATTAAAACACATTATATCTCACAAATAATCAGAGCATTATAAATAATATTTTTTTTCATAAAAATAATAATTTTGTATAAAGCTAAATATATTTTTTTGTATATTTGCTACTTATTGTTTAACAAAACTTAAAAAAACTATGAAAAAATTTACTTTTATTATTGCATTGTGTGCATTTACAACTTTTGCATTTGCACAAAACGTTATCACCCCAAAATCTTTTTCAAAAACCACAGTTGCTACAAGAGCTGCTAATCAAGACAAAACTCCAACTGACACAATCTTCTTAAATGAATTTTTTGGCGCTGGACAAGCTGTTAACATTGGAAGTACTGGTGGCGGTTATGTATTTGGCACAAATGTAGGTGCTGGAGCTCCTGGTTCTCCTGCTTGTGCTCAAGGTTATTTCATGCTAACTAGTGGATACGGAATTGAAGAAGTATTAATTTGGGTTGCTGGAAAAGAAAAAACATCAACTAACGGTTCATCTATAACTGTTTCTGTAAACGCTATTGATGACTCTAGCTTTTATGGACCAAGTGGTGCTGCTGGTTATGCAATTGCATGTCCTGGAACTGTTAAAGGTTCAGTTGTTGTTCCTTGGGCTAGCATAGATACTACTGCTGCTAATTTCTTCACAATTGCTCATTTTGCAACTCCTATTTATGTAAATACTGACTATGCAGTGGTTGCTGATGTATCTAACATGTATACAAATGGTGACACTGTAGGATTTGTTGCTTCTGCTGACGGTGGTGCTTCTTCAATAAATGGATTAGAGTATACTTGGTGGATGTACCCAGCTACAACTCCTTTTTGGACTCAAGCTTCTCACGTTTACACTGCTTTCGACAATGCAATAGCATTTTGGCCAGTAGTTGATGCTAATTATATTGGTATGAATGACAATTTTGCTCATGGTATCAAATTAAGCTGCACACCAAACCCTGTAAAAGCTGATGCATCTATTCAATATGCTATCGAAAACAACTCAAATGTTACTGTTGAAGTTTATAACACTCAAGGACAAAAAGTTTTATCTTTCAACGAAGGAAACAAAACTGCTGGTCAATATGAAGTTAAATTCAACGCTGAAAAATTAGCTACTGGAACTTATTATTACTCAGTTAAAGCTAACGAAAACCGTATGACAAAGAAAATGATTGTTGAATAATCAACAATATATCTATAAAAAAAAGAGGCTCAATAGCCTCTTTTTTTTTACATCATAAATGCAAACTTAATAATATTAGCACCCATTTTCAATGCTTTAGCTCTTGTCTCTTCCGAGTCTTTATGAACCGATGCATCCTCCCAACCATCTCCTAAATCACTTTCATAAGTATAAACACAAACTAATCGTCCTTCATATATTAACCCAAAAGCTTGTGGTGCTTTACCATCATGCTCATGAATTTTTGGCAAACCACGTGGAAAGTCATATTCCTGATGAAATATCGCATGATCATAAGGCAGCTCAATAAGGTCTAATTCAGGGAAAACTTTTTTTAGCTGAACTCTAATAAATTTATCCATACCATAGTTATCGTCAATATGCAAAAAGCCACCACCAATTAAATATGTTTTTAAATTTAAGGCTTCTGCATCCGAAAAAATCACATTCCCATGACCTGTTGCATGAATGAAAGGATAATTAAAAATATCTTTACTCCCAACTTCAACCACATCAGGTTCAAGTGCAATAGTAGTATTCATATTTTTATTACAAAAAGCAATTAAATTACCTAATGAAGTTGGGTTTGCGTACCAATCACCACCGCCATTATACTTTAATAATCCTATTTTAATATTTTGAGAAAACCCAAACAATGGAATCAATACAATAAACACAACAATTATTCTCTTCATAATTATATAATCTGATTTAAAATATCAATGGTATGACATGCAGCTAATGCTGCAGTCTCTGTTCTATAACGATACGAACCCAAACTTATTTCAGAGAAATTATTATCTACAGCCTTTTTTACTTCCTCTAGCGCAAAATCTCCTTCTGGCCCAATAACAATAACTACTGAATTACTCTTTTTGTAGGATTTGTTTAATAACAAAGACGCATCAACTGGACAGTAAGCAATAAATTTTTGAGCATCCAAATTTTTAGATATAAAACTATCAAAACTTTGCATTTCATTAATAATAGGCAAATACAAACGATTGCATTGTTTAATTGCTGCAAGTGCAATTTTATTAAAACGCTCAACCTTTATTTCTTTTCTCTCAGAATTGCGGCATTTAAGAAATGATATTTCGTCAACTCCTATTTCAGTTGCTTTTTCAACAAACCATTCCATTCTATCATTGTTTTTTGTAGGTGCAACTGCAATATGAATAGAGTAAGGCATCCTCTCTTGCGTTTTAAAACTTATGACTTCAAGCAAACAATGTTTTGCATTAGGTTCAATTATTTTTGCTTCGGCAAAATGCCCAATACCATCAATTACACCTATAATATTATCCGTTTGCATTCTCAAAACTCTAATACAATGCTTCGATTCTTCCTCCGACATTTCAAATAAGCCATTTTGAGGAATATTTTCATTAAAAAATATATTCATGTCATTTAATTATTATCACAAATTTACAGCAATAAAATTAAATAAAGTTTTTTTTTACTGTTAAAATTCTTACTTTTGCAACCCAATGTCTTCGTAGCTCAGCTGGTAGAGCAATTGACTCTTAATCAATGGGTCGTGGGTTCGAACCCCGCCGAGGACACATAAAAAGCTTTAATCTTCGGTTAAAGTTTTTTTTATTTCATATCAATTACTGTCTTGAACAACTCTTCTGCCAGCAATTTAATTTTTTGAGATCCACATTTGTAATCGTTAAACATCAAACAAAAGCTCATCCTGCCTTTATTTTCCGTATCGATATAACCCGCAAAGCAACGTACATTAGTCATATAACCCGTTTTGGCATGAACTCTGCCAATATAAGCTTGCTCCTTGCAAATATTTTTCAAACCCCCGCTCTCTCCTGCTATTGGCAAAGTATTATAAAAAATATCCATCATTTTACTTTTTATATATACATTAAGATATTTTGCAAATTCAAAAGCATCAACCCTATTAAATCTCGATAATCCATTCCCATCATATAATACAATAAAAGAGGTATCTATACTTTGGTATTTCATTTTGTTATAAAAAACGCTCAACCCCATTTCTGTCGAAGCAATTCCTCTCTTTTTATATGCTACCATTTTTAAAATTGCTTCGGCATAAATATTAATACTTTTCACATTTGTTTGTAATATTATTTCCTCAAGTGAAGGTGACACAATCGAATCAATAATAATTCTTTTATTTTTTTGTAAGATATTATTTCTATTTATTATTATTCCTTTTGCTCTTAAGTTGTTTTCTAATAATTCAACAAAAGTAGCAGCTGCATCAGGCAATGCACCCTCTACATCAAAATTATCAGTATTTGCAGGAATAGTTCCAGTTAAGCGAACTATCGAATCTAACGGATGCGAAAAAATTATCACATTATCGCCTGTATTTGGATTTGAGTAAGTTACTTCATTTACTATCTTAACATTTCCAAACGAAGGAATAATTTCTTTCAGCTCTGCTTTTTTGCCAATCAATCCCTTTTTAAAAAAAACTTTATACGAATTTTCATTAAACATAAAAGCACTTGGCGCAGCTCCGTAGTAATTTCCAACATCGTCATCGGCCCAATATTTATTTGATATGGGCTTTGCGTATAAAGTATCGTCTATTATTATTTTTCCTTCAACTGATTTAATGCCTTTACTAACAATTAGCTGAGCCCATTTTTCAATGATAGAATTGTATGTATAACCGAATCTATTTGAGGCAAATGTAGGATCACCACCACCAACAATTATAATATCACCGATTAAAATACCCTTTGAATTAATACTGCCATTGATTGCTAAATAAGTTTTGAAAGTAAATTTTGGACCCAGCTCTTCAAGTGCAAGCGATGTTGTAAAAACTTTAACAATTGATGCTGGCGTTAACAAAGCAGTGTCATTATATGAAGTGATTTTGCGTCCATTAGAATCTAACAAACAAAAACTCCATTTACCTTTATTAATTCCTTCTGTTGAATTAATAAAATTAATAATTTGATTCACATTTTCTTGCGAAAGCAAAAATAATGAATGAAAAAACAAAACAAATATAATAGCTAGTTTTTGCATATATTAAATGGAAGAAATCAAAGATAATAAAAAAACAAGCACAAAAAAAAGCCAACCTTACGGTTGGCCCAAACGCGTGCCTTCGTTTGTTTTTATTTAGTTACCCGAAACTGGAGCAACCATATATTTTGCTAAAAACTGTTCAACTGCTTTATAATAGTCGAAAATATTTTGTTCTTTTTTAAATCCGTGCCCTTCGTCAAATTTTATAATGTAATTAACATCCACATTATTTGCTTTAATATCAGCAATAAATTTATCTACTATTACCTTTTTCACCATCATATCACGTCCACCTTGAGCAAATAATAATGGAACTTTTATATTTGCTACATTTTGATTTGGCGAAGCAAGTTTTAAATTTTCAACATCATTCAAAGGATTACCAATCATTTCAAACATCATGCTTCTGTATGATTTCCAAAACGAAGGAATTGAATTTAAATAAGATGTCATATCACAAATTCCTGATTGAGCAATTCCACATACATACATTCCGGGAGGATTAGATAAGCCGCATAATGCTATATTTCCACCGAAGCTTTCGCCCATAATTGCAACTCTACCTTTATCAGCAATTCCTGAACTTATTAAAAAATTAACTCCATCTGTAATATCATTTTGAATATTTAAACCAAATTGTTTAAATCCTGCTTGTTGGAACTTTTTACCATATCCAACCGAGCCTCTATAATTAGGTTGAAAAACTGCATAACCTCTGCTTGCTAAGAATTGAACAGTAGAATTATATCCCCAAATATCTCTTTCGTTTAAATTTGCATGAGGCAATACAACAACTGGAAGATTAGCTGTATCAGGACCATTAGGCATAGTTAAATATCCGTAAATTGTATAACCATCTCTGCTTTTATAGCTAATCGCTTTCATATTTGATAATGCTTTACCTTCTAGCCAAGGGCTAGCATCTGCAATTTTCTTAATTTCATTAGAAGCAATATCCATAAAATAATAGCTTCCGTATGACTTGTCGCTAGAAGTTTTTAAGATGAACTTATTTTCTTCAGCATTGTAATCCATAACGTTAATTTCTTCTGTTTTTAAATCAGCAGAAAGCTTGTTAAAAATTGTCTCAGCTTCTGGTGAGAAAAAGAACTTTTCTTTTTTCCACGAAACAAAACAGATTGAAGTTATTTTTTGTAATTTTTCGGAAAAATAAACTGTTTTTACATCATAATCTTGATTTTCATAAACAACTTCTTTTTCTTTTCCTGTAGCACCGTCGATAATAACAAGCGCTTTTTTATCTCTACCTATATTTGATAATGCATATACATTTTTATTATCGAAGGTGAAAAATAAAGGCTCAACAGATTCTTTAAAATCAGTTGTAACTAACTTTCTAAAAGGAGCGGCTTCATTATCCCTAATAAGAACACTTGAACTCACGCCGTCTGATTCAGTTGCTAAACGAACAATTCCAGCATGGTCAGTAATCCATTTTGAAATCTTACCAGTATTTTGACCAATCATAGTCATTTCACCAGTCTCAACATTTACTTTGTATGCATCAATAACAGCGTTTTCTCTAGAATTATTTCCAATAATAATTTCCATTGGATTTGAAGTAGTATTATCAATCATAATATTGTTAATACCTTCAACCTCTGATAATGCTTTCTTTCTTTTACCACTAGCATCAATAGCATATAATGACAACACGTCATCTCCAGCTTTATCTAGCAAATAAACAATACGTTTGTCGTTAGCCCAGTAGTATTTATCTACATCAAAAGCTTTTTCTTTAGTAATGTTTTCAGATTTTCCTGTAGCAATTTCCTCTACAAATATATTCATCTTATTTTCTGATGGGGCTAAATAAGAAATATATTTACCATCAGGCGATATTAAAAATTCGCTTTTCTCGGGCTTTTTGAAAAAGTCTTCAAGCGCAATTTGCGATTTAACACTATAACTTACTATTAATAGTAAAGTTATCATCGCAAGGTTTCTAAATTGTTTAATTGTTTTCATGGCACGTTGTTTTAAAATTTAAACTTAACTTTTAATGTTTTAAATTGTTAATAAGTTGTTCATTTCTTGTTTATACCATTTGTGTTTCAAAAAAGTTTCATTTTATTAAAAATATGATTAGCAGCACTATAGCATAAAGCATCTGAACACCAGTATTTTCAAGCATTTCGCAAAGTTAAAATATTTATTATCAGACTACTAAAATTTGAAAGAAAGAATCAAGAAGTAAGAATAAAGAAGAAAAATCTTTACAGAATCATGTGACAATTGAACTGCGATAACTGAACGGAGAAACTAATCCGATTGTAGATGCATGAGTCTTGATTCTTACTCCTATATTCTTGATTCTCAAAAAATGTCATTTTGTCACTTCCCTCCTCTTGGCATTCATTTTGACAAGACAGGCTAACAATTTTAAAAATATTAAAAACTAAATCATATTATGAAAACAGGACAGATTAACGTACAAACAGAAAACATCTTCCCAATTATTAAAAAATTCCTTTATTCAGATCATGAAATCTTTTTAAGAGAATTAGTTTCAAATGCAGTAGATGCAACGCAAAAGTTAAAAGCCCTTTCTTCTCTAGGAAAATTTACTCAAGATCTTGGAAATCCAACCGTTGAAGTAATTTTAGACAAAACAGCTAAAACAATAACTATCAGAGATAATGGTATTGGAATGACTTCGGATGAAATTGAGAAATATATCAATCAAATAGCATTTTCTGGTGCTGAAGAATTTGTGAAAAAATATGAAAATATTTCCGAAGCGAATGCATTAATCGGACATTTTGGCTTAGGCTTCTATTCTTCATTTATGGTTTCGAAAAATGTTGAAATTATCACAAAATCTTATCTAGAAGATTCTGTTCCTGTGAAATGGGAATGCGACGGAAGCCCCAATTACAGTATAACTGAGACAACAAAGGAAACCCGAGGAACTGACATCGTTCTTCATATTGCTGAAGATTCTGAAGAATTTTTAGAGGAAGCTCGTTTAGATACCATCCTTTCTAAATACTGTAAATTCTTACCTGTAAGCATTATCTTCGGAACTGAAAGTAAACCTAAAAAAGACGATGCAGGCGAATTTATTAAAGACGCTGATGGCAAAATGGTTTATGATGAAAGCCCTAAATACATTAATAATACTAAACCTACTTGGAAACAAAGTCCTAGTGAATTGAAAGATGAAGATTACAAAAACTTCTATCGCGAGCTTTATCCAATGACTTACGATGAGCCATTGTTCCAAATTCATTTAAATGTAGACTATCCATTCAACTTAACTGGTGTTCTATTCTTTCCAAAAGTAAAAAACAATATTGAGGTTCAAAAAAATAAGATTCAACTTTATTGCAACCAAGTATTTGTAACTGATTCGGTTGAAAACATTGTACCTGAATTCTTAACATTATTACATGGTGTTATCGATTCTCCAGATATTCCTTTAAACGTTTCTAGAAGCTACTTACAAAGCGACTCGAATGTTAAAAAAATATCAAGTCATATTTCTAAGAAAGTAGCTGATAAACTTGAAGACATGTTCAAGAAAGATCGCGAAGATTTCGAAAAGAAATGGGACGACATAAAAGTTTTTATTGAATACGGAATGATTTCGGACGAGAAATTCTACGAAAGAGCTGAAAAATGGATGCTTTTCAAAAATAGTGCCGACAAATACTTTACTATAGAAGAATATAAAGAACATACAAAAACGCTTCAAACAGATAAAAATAGCGAAGTAGTTTATCTTTATACAACTAATAAAGAAGAACAACATAGCTTTATCAATACTGCAACAGAAAGAGGTTACGATGTTTTGGTTATGGACGGCGTATTAGACCAACATTTCATTAACCATGTAGAAAGAAAACTTGAAAAAGTAAAATTTGCTAGAGTTGATGCTGATACTATTGAGAAGCTAATTGACAAAGGAGAAAAAACGCCTTCAAAACTTTCGGATACTCAACAAGATTCGTTAAAACACGTTTTCCAATCGCAAGTATCAAATAATTACACTGTTCAATTTGAGAGCTTAAGCGAAACCGACAATCCAATTACTATTACCGAACCTGAGTTTATGCGTCGTATGAAAGATATGCAAAAACTTGGCGGCGGCGGCGGCATGATGGGCGGTTCGTTCCCCGATTTCTTCAATTTAGTAGTAAACTCAAATCACCCAATTATTAATAAGATTTCTACTGATGTGGAAACCAAAATTGGAAAAGATGTTAACGCTTTATCCAGCGAAGTAAAAGGTTTGAATGATAAATTAACTGAGCTACGCAAAGAAAAAGATGCTAACAAAACTGAAATTGAAAGTATTGAAAACGAAGTAAGAGAAAAGGAAGAAAGCAAAGAAAAAATGCTTAAATCTTTCGGTTCTGATTACAAAATGGTTAAACAGCTAACTGACCTAGCACTTCTTTCAAGAAACATGCTTAAAGGCGAAGACCTAACTAAGTTTATTAAACGAAGTTATGAAATTTTAAAGTAGAAAACGAAAGCCTGCTTTAAAACAATGCAGGCTTTTTTTTGTATTGTAATAAAAATTAAATAAATTTGAATAAATTCTAAAACTAAAAAAATGAACAAAACACTTATTATTATAGCGTCGATAGTTGGATTCTTTTTAATTATTGGACTTTGGTTCTCGGGAACATACAACAGCTTAGTAACCCAAGAAGAAGCAGTTTCTGCACAATGGAAAAACATTGAAGTTGTTTACCAAGCTAGGGCAGACAAAACTAAAAACTTAATGGAAATTGTTAAAGGCGCTGCTAACTTTGAGAAATCAACACTTCAAGCTGTAGTTGATGCTCGATCAAAAGCTACTTCTATTCAATTAAATGCAGATGATTTGACTCCTGAGAAAATGGCTCAATTCGAAAAAGCTCAAGCTCAATTTAGTTCTTCGCTAGGCAAATTAATGGCAATATCAGAAAACTATCCTCAACTTCAAGCTGTTCAAGCATTCAGAGATTTTCAAACCCAATATGAAGGAATGGAAAATAGAATTAGCACTGAACGCAGAAGATTTAACGAAGTTGCTCAAACGTATAATACTTATATCAGAAAATTTCCTAGAAACATAGTTTCTTCGATGTTTGGGTTCGAGAAAAAAGCATATTTTTCTTCGCAAGAAGGAACAGAAAATGCACCTGATATTAACATGAAATTAAACTAGTTATGCCAAGCAATTTGCTTCAACCAGAAGAAAAAATGGCAATTAAACTTGCTATTAAAAGTGCTGAACTAAATACATCGGGCGAAATTCGTGTTCATATCGAAAAAAGATGTCCCGGCAAAGTGCTTGACAGAGCTGCTAAAGTTTTCGGACAATTAAATATGCATAAAACAGAACTCCGCAATGGAGTTTTGTTTTATTTAGCTATACAGGACAAGAAATTTGCAATATTAGGCGATTCGGGAATAAATTCAAATGTTGAATCTGATTTTTGGGACTCGATTAAAGAAAAAATGCTTACACAGTTCAAAGAAGGAAACTTTACTTCAGGATTAGTTAGCGGAATAGAAATGGCTGGCTGGGCTTTAAAAAAACATTTTCCTTTTCATCAAGAAACTGATGTTAATGAGCTTTCCGACGAAATATCATTTGGTAATCAATAAAATCAAATAAAATGAAAAAAATTGTACTTACTTCAATTACCTTCCTTTTTGTGTCATTATTTGTTTCAGGGCAATCATTACCAACCGCACCAAGCCCTATGAAACACGTAAATGATTTATCACTCTTACTTTCTAATTCACAAAAAGATTCGCTTGAAGCACAGTTGGTTTTATTTGAAAAGAACAATAATATCAATATATATGTAGTTAGTTTTGACTCTTTATGTGGATATACATCAAAAACTTTTGCCAAAAGACTTCAACAAAAATGGAATCTAAGCCCAAAAAAGCTTAAAAACACTGCATTTATATTTATAAAACCTACAGGCAATGCTGGAGAAAGATATTTATACATTGCAGTTAGCCGAGATTTAGAATCAATAATACCCGATTCTGTTCTTTCGAATATTGCTGATAACCAGCTAATACCAAATTTCAAAAACAAACAATATTATAAAGGATTTTTGCTTGCAACCGAAGCAATTAAAGAATCTGTTTTAAAAGCCAATATAAAATGATAAAAAAAATATGTCAACTTCTTGCTTTCCTTTTGCTTTTACCAATTGTATTAATTGCACAAGTTCCCGAAAAACCAAATCCACAAAGGTTAGTAAACGATTTTTCTCAAATACTGTCGAGTGAAGAAGTAAATCAACTGGAACAAAAATTAGTTGCTTTTAACGATTCTACTTCCAATCAAATAGTTATTGTTATTATTGACGACTTGGGCGGAATGGACAAAGCTCAATATGCTACAGAACTAGGACATAAATGGGGCGTTGGTCAAAAAGATAAAGATAATGGCATTGTAATATTGGTTAAACCTTCGGGCGGACAAGGCGAACGCGGAGCATTTATATCTGTTGGCTACGGACTTGAAGGAGCTATCCCTGATTTAGCTGCAAAGCAAATTGTTGACAATGAAATGATCCCCAATTTCAAAAGCAATAATTTTTACAAAGGACTGGACGATGCAACAACAGTTTTGATGAAACTAGCTGCTGGTGAAATTACAGCTGCAAACTATAAAAAGAAAAAAAGTTTTAGTCCAATGCTTATTGGAATTGTCCTTTTTATAATAATAATGATTATATCTTCTTTTACGAAAGCAAGAAGTTATGCTCATAATAACGACACAAGTTTTTGGGCTGCACTATTCCTAATGTCTTCGATGAGAAGTTCAGGCGGAAGCTGGAATGACTTCAACAGCGGAAGTGGCGGCTTTGGTGGTTTTGGCGGCGGCGACTTTGGCGGCGGTGGAGCTGGAGGAGATTGGTAAATAAGTTTATAAAAAGTGACTTGAGTATTTAAAGTGACTAAAGTATTTAGAGTTTGTAAAGCCAAGTTGCAAGTAGAAAGTTTCTTATTGCCAGATGCATGCATTGTTCGATAATATATACACCTTATTAATTACCTCAATTTATTTAACTTTCGACAATGCCAATTCTTTGCATGACTAATTGACAATCTGCTTGTAAGATTGCACCTTTGTATCTTAAAATGAAAAATATATAGTTAAAAAAATAAATTGTATAATTTTGCGTTTAATAACTAAAATGCCGATAACTAAATCGTGTTAAAATTAGATGAATAATTTTCCCATCATCCAAAAGGTGTATTTGATATTGCTATTTATAACAATAAGTAATAGTCTATTTTCGCAAAACAAAACATCAAATATAATTAAAGGGGATATAGTTGATGAGAAAGGAGTTAAAGTAGATATTGGAAATGTAATTGTTTGCAACTTTTCCGATACTTCATTGATAAAAGGGTCGGTTTTTATGGATGGAAAGTTTGAAATTGAATTACCTACTGAAAATATTTTTTTCTTGAAGGTTTGGTCAATTGGCTATAATACTTACTTGCTTAAAGCAAATAAAGACACTATTTCTCTTCCACTTCACATAGTCCTTGAAACATCTAAAATTAATCTTAATCAGATTGAAGTTTTTGCAGCGAAACCTAGCTTTAAGAATGATGGTGACATGTTAACCGTTTTTGTTGAAGGAAGTATAATTGGCAATTCAGGAACCGCAAGCGATGTGCTAAAAAAGAGCCCGGGAATTGCGGTTAAAGGCGATGGAAGTGTTTCTGTTTTTGGAAAAGGCACGCCAAAGATATATTTGAATGACGAACTTATTACTCCTGACATGTTGAAAACAGTTCCAGCGTCAGAAATAAGTAAAGTAGAAATCATTAAAAGTCCAGGGGCTAAATATGACGCTGAAGGTGGAGCTGTCATAAATATTATAACAAAATCGTATGGGTTAAATGGCTTTCAGGGTGAAATTTCAAACGAAACCTGCAAATCAATTTATGGTGGAAATAGAACCACTGCACGATTAAGTATTAAAAATAACAAATGGAGTTTTATTTTCAGATATTCTTTTATGATCTATAGCTCAAAAAGTACAGATGAATATAATCGAGATTTCATTGATAAAACAGATACCATAAACATGATTAACACAATTGAACGAAATCAGCATGGCATTGGCGTTCATTCTGGAGGAAGTTCAATAAAATATAATATTGATTCATTGAATTCTATTGGGTTTAACTACAGTGCTTATTATTCAGATTGGCGAATAAAAACAGAAAATTCAAACTTAATAAAACTTAATAGAGTTGGAACTACTATTAACACGAATACAACTGGTAAAAATATAACAAACTACAATTCATTAAATCTTAATTATAAAAAGCTATTCTTAAAAAACAAAGCAGAATTAAATACAGCTGTTCAATATACAAATTACAGCATAGATAATATTGATTTGATAAACGAAAATATTATAGGTTTAAATATAGATGAATTAAAAAAACAAAATATTTCGGGTTCAAACATTAATATTTCAACAGCTCAGTCGAACTTGCTAGTAAATATAGATAGTACAAGTAAACTTCAAGCAGGGATTAAATACTCCAATATTTCAAATGGGAATAGGATTAGTTTTAATCAGCAAAACAATATTGGAACATGGGTGCCTGACTTAGAGAGAACTAATAATTTTTATTATGATGAAAATATAGCCGCAGCTTTTATCCAATACAATAAAGATTTCAAAAAAGTAAAAACTGAAATGGGATTGAGAAGTGAATACACAAAAACATTAGGTTATTCTATTTTAAAATCCAATCCGGCAGTTGACACCAATTATGTGAATCTATTTCCTAGTATAAAAGCAAATTGGAATTTAGCCAGAGACTTAAATTTTATTGCAGGATATTCATATCGAATAGACCGCCCTAATTACGACGATCTCAATCCTTTTATTAGTTATATCGACAGCGTTTCGTGTATGAAAGGAAATCCTAAATTAAAACCACAATATAAACAAAGTTTTGAAACTCATTTGGTTTATATGGAATATGCTTCTATTGATTTTGAATATGCAAGAACAAAAGACTTCATGGCAACTTTTGTTGGAAAATCAACAGATGGAAAGAACAACTTTTATTTGCAAACAGCAAACTATGATTTGGTTGAAACATACACTTATGGAATAGTATTGCCCTACGAACTTAAGTGGTGGACGACAAGCAATGGATTTGGATATATTAATAGCACGTTTAATTTTAAATACTTAGATAAATCAATAAAACTTAAACGCCCCACTTATTATTTCTATATATACGATGAATTTAGAATTCCCAAAATTTGTAATATTGAATTGAATTTCAGATACTTTTCAGGTGGTGTAAATGGGATGTTTGAAGCCTATTCAAACTATCAATTGGATATATCTGTAAGCAAGAAGCTATTAAAAGAAAAATTGATTATTAATTTATCAGCAGAAGATATTTTAAATAGTTATGTAGATAGTGGGAAATCATTTGTTCCAGGGTATGAAGTAGGGTTTAAATCGCATTATGATACTAGAATATTTGTTCTTGGTATCAGATATTCTTTCGGCAAATTAAAAAAAGCCGATGTAAAAGAAGAAATGATTGGTGATGAAGAGCAAGGTAGGGTTAAAACTAAATAATTTGTTTGTTATTTAAATTTATATATCTTTGAATTTCAACAGTTAAAAGGTTATGAAAAAAGTTTTATTATTATTGGCTGAGGGCTTCGAGATATTTGAAGCTAGTGTCTTTATTGATGTTATAGGATGGAATAATATTGAGGGCGATTGCTCTACAGAGCTTTTCACTTGTGGTTTGAGAAAAGAAATCAAAAGCTCTTTTAATCAAAAATTTATTGTTGATTTTTTAATTAATGAAATAGACGTAAATAATTTTGACGCATTAGCAATTCCTGGCGGGTTTGAAGATTACGGCTTTTATAAGGATGCTTATGATAATAGATTTCTTGATTTAATCAGAGAATTCCGAATTAACAATAAATTTATTGCAACAATCTGTGTTGGAGCTTTACCCTTAGGAAAGAGCGGTGTTCTCAAAGGGAAAACAGCTACTACTTATAACAATCCGGTAAGAAGAAATGCATTAAAAGAATTTGGAGTAAATGTTATAAATCAACCAATTGTAATTGACGACAATATTATTACATCCTGGAACCCATCAACTGCAGTAAATGTTGCATTTTTACTATTAGAACTCTTGACTTCTAAAAATAATACGGATAAAGTTCGTCAATTAATGGGTTTTTAATTGGGTGTATTTTTGATTGCTATTCAAAATTATTTATCTTTGAATACTAATAAAAGCCTTTTAAAAGATGAATTACAAGTTGCTATATTTAAAAAAAAACATAATAATAATAATAATATTATTACTATTTAGCATAGCTGCTCCTTTTTCTGCATCTGCTCAAACTGATATTGAATACTATCTAAAAGCCATTGATTTATATAACAAAGAAAAATTAGACAGCTCGCTTATATATATAAATAAAGCCATAAAAATAAACAATAATTACTTACAAGCTATTGAAACTCGTGGTTTTCTGTTCTTTAAAAAAAATCAATTTTCGAAAGCAATCGATGACTATACATATATCTTAAAAAGAGACTCGTTAAACTCAGGGAATTTGACGAATAGAGGTATTTGTTTTTTGAAAAAGGGCGAACTACTTTTTGCTATTACTGATTTCGAGAATTCAATATTAATTGATTCTACAAACGCAAACACCTACTTCAATCGTGGTTTGGCTTATGATCAAATTGAAGAATACGATTTAGCAATAGCTGATTATTTAAAAGCTACGAAGATAAACCCAATTCATCTTGATGCTATATATAATTTGGGGGTGGTCTATGATAAAATTGAAAAATTAGGATTGTCAATTCGAGCTTATACAACAGTTATTACTATAGATTCAACATATTTCCCAGCAAGGTACAATAGAGCATACGACCTCGATGAACTTGGATTATTAGAAGAAGCTATTGCCGACTATAACATTGTATTAAAATACGACACAAAAAATCCTGATGCCTATTTTAACAGAGGATTGGCTTTTTACGACTTAAAAAATTATAACAATGCTATTGCCGATTTCACAAAAGCAATTGAGCTCGACAACCAATCAATTGACGCAGTTTTCAACAGAGCCAACGCATATTTTGCAATAAAAATGAACGACGAAGGCTGCCTCGACCTCCTAACAGCTATAAAATATAAAATTCCGCAAGCCAAAGATTTATATAAATTAAAGTGCAAATAATATTTAAGTATTTTTATGCTTAAATTATTTGCTTTTTTTAATAATATAATTTAAATTTACATTTATAAACATAATTGAATATATGCTTAAAAATGTAATTAATTTTTACGTTGATGGATTTAAAAGCATGACTGTAGGTAAAACCCTATGGATTATAATTTTAATAAAATTGTTTATTATGTTTATAGTCTTAAAAATATTCTTTTTCCCAAATTTTTTAAACAGTAAATTTTCAACAAATGAGGAAAAAGGTAATTATGTGATTGAATCTCTAACTAAAACAAAATAATTATGCTTTTAAACATTGACGCAACTTTAGTTGATTGGTCGAGAGCGCAATTTGCATTAACTGCAATTTATCATTGGCTCTTTGTTCCATTAACTCTCGGATTGTCTTTTCTTTTGGCAATCATGGAATCTATTTATGCCAAAACAGGGAATCCCGAATGGAAAAGAATTACCCAGTTTTGGATGAAAATTTTTGCAATTAACTTTGCAATTGGAGTAGCAACAGGGTTAATACTCGAATTTCAGTTTGGCACCAATTGGTCGAATTACTCATGGATGGTAGGCGACATTTTCGGTGCACCATTAGCAATTGAAGGAATTATGGCTTTCTTTATTGAAGCAACTTTTTTTGCTGTAATGTTTTTTGGATGGGAAAGAGTTAACAAGCGTTTCCATCTGTTTTCAACGTGGATGGTAGCTATTGGCTCAAACATCTCTGCGTTATGGATTCTAGTAGCGAATGCTTGGATGAACCACCCTATTGGAATGTCATTTAACCCAGACACAGCCAGAAGCGAAATGAATAGTTTTTGGGAAGTTCTTTTTTCACCAATGGCATCTTCAAAATTTATTCATACCGTTTTATCGGGCTGCGTTTATGCATCAGCAGTTGTTGTAGGTATTTCATGTTGGTACTTATTGAAAAACCGAGAATTAAAATTTGCTACTAAAAGTATTATTATTGGCGCTACATTTGGCGTTTTAAGTTCATTGTTTTTAGCATTTTCTGGTGATTACACTTCTCAGACAGTTGCAAAACATCAACCGATGAAATTAGCCTCTATGGAAGGCTTATATCAAGGAAAAGAAGGTGCTGGTTTTGTTCTTTTTGGAATTATTAATCCATCAAAAACTGTTGACAACCAAGAAAACCCATTTTTTTTCAAGGTTGAAATACCTAAACTTTTATCTATTTTAACATTTAGAAATGCAAATGCTTTTGTACCGGGAATAACTGATTTAGTTAATGGCAATGAAAAAAATAATATAGAAGCAGTCGATTCTCGTATAGATAAAGGTAAAGATGCAATAATAGCCCTTCAACGCTATAAAATGTCAAAACTTGAGAAAAACGACAGCTTAACACAAGCTTCATTACTTGAGTTTAAAACTAAATTTCAGCATTTTGGCTACGGCTATTTAAAAACCAAAACAGATGCTATACCTCCAGTTGGATTAACTTTTTACTCTTTCCATATAATGATTCTACTTGGTGGTTATTTTATAGTATTTTTTGGATTGGTGCTATTCCTAGTGCTTAAAAACAAATTCAATGCTAAAAGTTTTATACAAAAACTAGGTATCATTACTATTCCTCTTGCCTTAATAGCAACTGTTACTGGTTGGATTGTAGCCGAAGTAGGTCGTCAACCATGGGCTATTCAAGATTTACTACCAGTTGGAAAAGCTACATCTAATATTGATGTTAGCAATGTGAAAGTTACATTTATAATGTTTACTATACTATTTACAGCTCTACTTATAGCAGAATTAAAAATTATGTTTAACGCAATTAAAACCGGACCTAAAGGAGAATAATATATGTTTGAAAACTTATCGCATTTAGCATTACAACAATACTGGTGGGTAATAGTTTCCCTACTTGGTGGCTTATTAGTTTTCCTAATGTTTGTTCAAGGCGGACAAACTCTTTTAGGAACAATAGCAAAAACAGAAATGCAAAAATCAATTTTGGTTAATATACTGGGAAGAAAATGGGAGTTAGGATATACAACTCTAGTTACATTTGGAGGAGCTGCTTTTGCTGCTTTCCCTCTCTTCTACTCTACCAGTTTTGGTGGTGCATATTGGGTCTGGATTGCAATATTATTTTGCTATACAATTCAAGCTGTTTCTTATGAATTTCGAACAAAAGCGGGCAATTTCTTAGGACAAAAAACCTATGAAACCTTTCTTTTTATCAATGGCTCTGTTGGGGTAATATTGATAGGAGTAGCAGTTGGAACTTTTTTCACAGGTTCAAATTTCGAAATTGACAATATGAATTTATCTTACTGGCGTAATTCTCTTGGAGGGTTAGAAGGAGCTTTCGATTTTACAAATCTTTCATTGGGATTTGCAATTTTCTTTCTTGCTCGTATTTTAGGATCGCAGTATTTTATTAAAATGACAGATGAACCTACAATTATTGAAAACTCATTTAAACAAATTAAATATTCTACCTTGCCATTTTTAGTTTTCTTCTTATATTTTGCAGGCGCACTTTTATTAGGTTCGGGGTTTGCTTATGATCCAACTTCAAAACTTGTATTTGTAGAAAAATATAAATACTTCCACAATCTTATTGAAATGCCTATTGTTGCAGTAATTTTTCTACTAGGAGTTGTTGGAGTTCTTGCTGGTATAGGATTATCAATTTTCAAGAAAAATATAAATGCTATGTTTTTTAGTGGCACTGGCACTGTACTCACCGTATTTGCAGTATTACTTCTAGCAGGTCTAAACAACACTAGCTTTTATCCTTCAATTTACGACCCTCAAAGTTCTCTTACTATTGAAAATGCTTCATCTAGTATTTTCACGCTAAAAACAATGAGCTATGTTTCGCTAATAGTTCCATTTGTACTTGCATATATAGTTTATATTTGGCGATTAATGGATAAGAAGAACATAAACGAAGAAGAAATAAATAATACTCCTCAATCCTATTAAAAATTATTATATGATATATTTAAATTCAATAATCTGGTTTCTGTCATTACCAATATTTATATTTGTAAGCTACAGAATAATTGCTTCGCTGATAAACAAGCACGAAAAAAGCACGAAATAACAAATATTTCTTAGTTAAAGCCTGCAAATTGCAGGCTTTTTTATTTTATTTCCAAAATCCAAACGCCCCTAACTTATGCGACAATAAGGGCTTGAAAATAATATATCAATCAAGGATATAATATTTGTTAAAAAACATTTGTTTTTAAACATTTTTTTATAATTTTAGCCGTTGTTAACAAACCACTAATATTTAAAAATACAAGTATTATGAACGCTATAGATTGGAAAAACTTACCATTTGGTTATTACAAAACAGATTATAACACAAGATGTTACTTTCGTGACGGGAAATGGGGTGAAATCGAAACTACATCATCTGAAATAATTAATATACACATGTCTGCAACCTGTTTGCATTATGCTCAAGAAGCTTTTGAAGGCTTAAAAGCATATATGGGCAAAGACGGACAAGTTAGAATCTTTAGATGGGAAGAAAATTATGAACGATTAAAAAACTCTGCTGAAGGCGTTTTTATGGCAGTTGTTCCTAAGGAAGTTTTCCATCAATCAATATTGAAAGCAATCCAATTGAATAAAGCATATATTCCACCTTATGGAACTGGTGCTGCACTTTATATTCGTCCAATGCTTATTGGGACAGGTGCTGAAGTTGGAGTTAAACCTGCTAAGGAATTTTTATTTGCAGTGTTTGTGTCTCCTGTTGGACCATACTTTAAAGAAGGTTTTAACCCAGTAAAAATTGCAATAGTTAGAGATAGCGATAGAGCTGCTCCACTAGGCACAGGAAACATCAAAGTTGGCGGAAACTACGCTGCAAGCTTACGTGGAGTGATGAAAGCTCACGACTTAGGTTATGGTTCTCCATTATATCTAGATTGTAAAGAAAAAAAATACTTAGATGAAATTGGTGCAGCAAATTTCTTTGGAATTAAAAACAACACTTATATCACACCAAAATCATCTTCTATATTGCCTTCTATTACCAACAAAAGCATAATGCATATTGCTGAAAGTATTGGTTTAAATGTTGAAAGAAGGCCTATAGCTATTGAAGAACTAGAAACATTTGATGAAGTAGGAGCTTGTGGAACCGCTGCTATTATTTCACCAATTGGGCAAATTGCCGATTTAGAAAACGAAAAATTCTACAAATATTGTCCAGATGGTAAACCAGGACCAATATCTACGCAAATATATAATAAACTCCAAGGAATTCAATTTGGCGAAGAACCAGATACTTTCAACTGGACAGAAATAGTAAGTATATAAAATTTAAAAGTTATTAATAATCAACTATAGTTTGCTGATTATTACCCAATAA
>JBAXGW010000069.1:0-22484 GCA_037139195.1 Bacteroidota bacterium | reverse complement strand
GTAAAATCGAAATAATATTAGATGAGTAAAGGGGATACCCAGTTAATTTTATTCAAGAGTCAAAATCAAGAAAATTATCTTACAAAGGCAGTTAATGACGGTAATTTGAATGCATTAGAACAAGCTAAGGGAGCATTATTAACATTTTCAACTGAAGGGATTGCTAAATTAGAAGTGGTGAAGGCATTTAATGGAGATGCATCTTTGAAATTAGCCTGTAGTCAGCTGTTAAAGTTCTACAGTCAGGAATCGAAAGATAAAACAAAACCAAATGTTGACTATCTTATTGAAAAAGAAAAATTTGAAAAAATAAAAAAGTCTTTTGATGCGAAGAGTCAAAATTCACGTACAAAGGAAGATGTTGATCAATTCAATAAAGCAGTAAATGATTATAATCAAGTTTTAAATGCGTATAATAAAAACAATCAAGAACTTAATGCAGCTAGAACAAAAGCTTTTGATACTTGGTCAAATGCAGTGAAAAATTTCCTAGATAGACAGGTGCCTCAAAAATAATAGATAAATCATAAGATTTTTTTAAAAGCGATGAGTAAGTATAGCTGCCATCGCTTTTTTTTATTTAATTAGATATCAGATAATCAGACAAATAAAAAATATTTCATAAAATAACTAAGAAATTAGTTGCATAACTAAAAACATAGTTATATATTTGTAATATCAATTTGAAAAAATATATCATAAAATGAAAGAATTAACCAAAGCAGAGGAACAGATAATGCAAATTCTATGGGAAATAGAAAAAGGATTTGTTAAAGATGTGGTTGAGAAATTGCCCGAGCCCAAACCTGCTTATAATACCGTTTCAACAATAGTTAGAATATTAGAGAAAAAAGAGTTTGTTGGTTATAATGCTTTTGGCAAAACACATGAGTATTTTCCTTTGGTGGATAAAGATACGTATAAAAAATCGCTAATGAAAGGCATGGTTAGCGGATATTTTAGCAATTCGTACAAACAATTAGTTTCTTTTTTTTCCAATGATGATAATTTATCATTGAATGAAATGGAAGAAATTAAAAAATTAATGGAAGAGCAAATTAAACAAAAACAAAAAAAATAATTGTATGCAAGAAATAATTATTTACGCCCTGCAGTCATGTATAGTTATGACAGCCATGTATTTTGTATATTTTTTGTTTCTTAGAAAAGAAACCTATTTTGGAATAAATAGAATTTTCTTGTTACTAACTTTTACATTGCCATTTTTAATTCCTTCTTTTCAATTTAATATTCAAAGTGATCCACAAAAATTTTCATATATTTTGCAAGAAGTTGTTGTAAATCCAACAATTACAAAATCAAAAGAATTTTTTCAAACCGATTATTGGCAAATATTTTTTGGCGCTTATGCAGTTATTGTTATACTGCTGCTTATGAAGTTGTTATACAATATCACAAAAATGTTATTGCTTATTAAGAATACGAGTTTTGAAAAAATTGGAGAATTTAAAATAGCCTATTTAGAAGGGATTTCATCGTTTTCATTTTTCAATAATATCTTTATAAATAAAAATACAGATTTCCCAAATGTTGAAAAGGTTGTGATACACGAGAAGTCGCATGCAATGCAAAAACATTCAATTGATATACTTTTAGCTGAGTTAGTTGTTGCATTTCAGTGGTTCAATCCATTTGCATGGTATTCGTACAAAGCATTAAAGCAAACACACGAATTTTTAGCTGATGAAGCTACAATTGCCAAAGGAATTGAGCAATATGATTATTCCGAATTATTATTGTCCGAAGTTTTGAACGCGCGTTTTAACCAAATATCAAACAATTTTAATCATTCATTAATTAAAAGGAGAATTCAAATGATTACAAAATCAAAATCATCAACGATTGCGAAATTTAAAATTTTGCTTTCAATACCAGTAATTGCAGCATCTGTATGGTTAATTTCGTGTAGCAATGAAAATAAAACAAGCGATGCTTCTGCTGTCGCAGAGGTTAAAACAACTGCTAATCAGGAAGTTCCTTCAGCACCCCCAGCAGGAACTGAGGTAGAAAATAATGAAAGCTCGTCAAAAGTATATTCAGTTGTAGAAACAATGCCCGAATTTAAAGGTGGACAGGCTGAATTAGGCAAATTCTTTTCAACCAATGTTAAATACCCTGAAAATGCGCTTAAAAAGAATATACAAGGAAAAGTATTTGTTGGTTTTGTTGTTACCAGCAACGGCAAAGTAGCCAATGTGTCTTTGAAAAGAGGCGTAAATCCTGAACTTGATAAAGAAGCTCTTAGGGTAGTTGCTTTGATGGATGGAATGTGGATTCCTGGTAAAGACAAAGGGAAACAAGTTGATGTTGAATTAACTATTCCAGTTAATTTTTCTTTAAAATAATAAATTGCAGCAAACAATTTATAAACCAATAAATTGTTTGCTATTTTAATGTCTCGAATGTCATTAAGTTAGGAGAATTAATATATTAGCTTTTCATAACAGTGAAGCAAAGTATGATTAAAGCTTAAATTAATGACATTTTTTTTATTTCAAATAGTTTTCTCTCATTTTCCAAACATTAATTTTCTCAAAATCAATTATAAATCTTATTTGCTGCAAGAAACTAAAATTGTTCAGATTGTTAACGTATTTGATGTCGGAGGAATATAGTAGAGGAATGTAGATTTTTAACGTTTTAGAAAACAATTGTATGCTAATTCCTGCATCGAAAGGAACAAGCTGAGATTCTGTAAATACTTTGTCTGCTCGCTCATAAGTTCCAAAATCGGCAAATAGCCTAATTGGCAATATTCCTGGGATATCACTTTCAATATTTACTGAAGCAATCCACTTGTTCGATTGTCCAACATAAGTAAAAGATTTAAATCCGCCGTCTGTAATACTAAACTGCTGGCTCAACATCCCATTTTGTTCGCTTCTTGCAAAATGAATATTATCGTATAAATAATCCTGATATCCTGTTTGTCCGCTCATGCGAAAGTTATAATTGCCGTAGTATTTGGTTTCTTGCCAAATGAAAGCACCAGCAAAAAGGCGAATATCCATTGATTTTTCTTGCGTATATGCAATTTTTTGAAACAGTTCGATGTATGCTTTCTGAAATGACTTATTTAACTCAATATTTGCAATTAATTTGTTTTGGTTAATCGTTTTTTCATTGTTTAAAGTATAGCTTATTCGTCCAAAATCATTTATTTTATTCGTTTTAATGTAGTTTCCATTAGATTTTGTAAGCATATCTTCATTAATAGAATAATAACTTAGCTTAATTTGGTTCAATAAAGGACTTAAAGCATTTTTCTTTTTAAAATTGAATGTTAGCTGAGGTTGCAACTTGGTATAATGTAAATTGCTTTTATAGTTGGAATATATAAATGTTTGACTATTTAACTCTATATTAATTCTTTGCAAAAATGAAACTGGCTGATAAAATGAATGCGAAATAGAAGCAATTCCGTTTAACGTCGAAGTGCTATAACTGTAAAGAGGCGCAATTAAATATTCGGTGTTTTTTACAAAGATGTTTTTGTTATAGATTGCTGCTCCAAACATCCAATGATCGTATAAATTCCAAGCAAGAATAGGAGAGTAGTAGACTTCTCTTTTCTCAAAACAATCTATGCCAGTTAAAAATTTCAGATGTAAATTTATTTTCTTTTTAACATTGCAAACATTGTTTTTTCTATTAAGGTCGAACGTTTCAAAATCAGAATCAATAACAAACTTTGTAGCGTTATTATACGGAATGCCAACAGTGTATTTTTTAGTTTTGAAGCCGTTGAACCATTGCTTTGAAATTAAATTATGGTCTTTATAGGTACTTATAGAAAATGGTCCCGTAAAATTGCTTTTATTCTTTAGTTTTAGAATTGCAATGTTAGCTTCTTGCTGAATTAATAAACTTTTTAATGCATAGTCGGGACGTTTAGTTGTTCCAATAATATCATCAAAGAACCACGACAAATCTTTGTTAGATATTCGCTCAAACACAGCTTTAATATCTTTTGGATCTGGATGTTTGAAAGCCCATTCAGCATAATATGATTTAATACACTTATCGAAAACAGAATCGCCTAAATAAGCTTTTAGATAAATAAAAGATGAAGCAACTTTTTCGTAAACAATTCCTGTGTAATTAGCTGTATTATATTTATTTGCAGCTAAATTTGCAGCTTGATCAGTATGTAAAGATGCTAGCGCTAAATAAATTGCTTGACGCTCAATTTTAGCTGATAATAGTGGATTGATTTTTAATAATTTTGAAAAGTTTCCGATATATGAAGAAGTGTTTGGAAAGAATTTTTGACAGTAGCTATATTCATAAAATGAATTTATTCCTTCGTCCATCCAAGGATTTAGATTTTCGTTTGAGCCAATAATACCATAAAACCAGTTATGTCCTACTTCATGGGCAACTAACAATTCGTGGCTTTTTGCATCGCTGCTAGGCGAAAGTATACAAATACTTGGATATTCCATGCCACCGCCATAATTATCAGCAGATTCAACAACTGATGCAACCGAATAGGGGTATGGACCAACAAGTTCAGAATAGGTGATGATTGTTTTTTTTATGTATTCAAGTGTATTGTCCCAAATTTTCGATGTATCTGTTTTTAGATTGTATGTTTGAATTTTGACTTTCTTACCTGTTTCGGGAATTGTTATTTCGTCAAAAGCATAGTTAAAATCTGGACTAGCAAACCAAGCAAAATCGTGAATGCTGTCTAATTGGTAATTCTGAATTATTGTTCCATTTATTTTGTTTTCAGCTTTAAGTATGCCAGTTGCTGCTATAATATATTTTTCAGGCGCTGTAATTGTAACATCAAATTTGCCAAATTCGCTATAAAACTCTCCCTGGTCGGTATAAGAAAATAGGTTCCACCCATTTTTATCGTAAACAGCTGGTTTTGGATACCACTGAGTTAGCTGAAACATATTGCCATCTCTTCCAGAACGAGAAAATATTTGATTTGGAATTTTAACTTTAAACGGGGTTGAAATTATAATTGTTTGTTTGGGTAGTAATGCCTGATTAAGTGTTATTTTGCATACATCAATTTGATTTTTGTTTATTTCAAATTGCACTTTCTCTTTGTTCACAGTAAAATCCAGCGAATCAATAAAGCCTTTGTCATTTTTCGATGAAAAGTAAAAATCGTCTGAACCTAAAGCCAATTGTTGTTTAGCAAATTCAGTAGAGTTGTTTTTATAGGCATTTGCCCAAATATGAAAATATATTTCTCTTAAAGTATCTGCCGAGTTATTTGTATATTCTATAGTTTCAATTGCATGAAGTGTATTGCTAAAGTCATTTAGAAAAACGTCAATTTTATAATTTGCTTTTTGCTGAAAATAGCTTTTTTCTTGTGCAAATAAATTGAATGAACAAAATGAGGTTATGCAGAAAAATATACTGCAAAATAAGCCTTTGCTAATGAATTTGAAATGATCATTTTTCATATTTTTTCATTAAGCTATCAGTTGCTAACTTTAATTTTTCAACAGAATTATATCGGTTAACAATAACATTTGCAGTGTCTAATAAAAAAAAGGAAGGTAAATCCTTTACATTGTATGTTTTAGCATATTCTGATTGTAAAGAAGCATAATCTTTATAGGTATTCCATTTTATTTCGTCGGTTTTTACTGCATCTTCAATTGAAGTAGCATCTTTGTCAAGCGAAATTCCATAAATAACAAGGTTTTGCTTCTTGTATTTTTTATATAATTCGTTAATTATTGTATTCGATATGCGAGATGTTTTATCCCAGCTAGCCCAAAAATATATTAACACAGGCATTTTTGAGTAATCTTTTAAAGAAGAAGTCTTGCCTTTAATATCTGTAAGGCGTATTTCAGGTGCAATTCGTCCCGCTTTAATTTTATCTAAAAGATTTCTCCACTCATTTCTTGCTTTTAATGATTTAGCAACTTCTTTATGCAGAGCTTCGGTATGTTTTGATTTTGGGTATTTCGATGAAAGAAGGCTATCGGTTTTAATGAAAAGATCAAAATTGTCTTCTGGCGTAAAAAGATATTTTATTCCAAGTGGCTGAAATAGAGCTATAATTGAAGCTAATGAGCTTTGATTTTTCAGAATAAATTTCAAGGTAAAATCTTTCTCTTGTTCAAATATTTTTTCAAATGTTGAATCAATGCTGGCTTTTATTACGGAATAATTTTCAGCAATTTGTTTTTCTTGCATTAAGGTTTTCAACGAATCTATTTTCAAATATGCTTTTTGCCTGTTATCATTAAATTCCTTTAAAATAAGAGAGCCTTTTGAACCATCAACTTTATAATTAAAATAAATTCTATTCATATTGCCTTTAAAAACAATTGTTTCGTTCGTGTCTACCAGAAGAGTAATATAATTATCAGGGGTTAAGGTTAAATTATAGAATCCGGGCTCTATATTTTTCAGTGTAAATGAAAATTTCGAATTAACTATTGCACATGAATCCATCAGAATATTTTTTTTCGGAGTCATTTCATACAAATAGATTGTCTTTCCAGGAATAGTATTAGAAAGTTCTCCATTTATAGTAGATATTGGAGTTTTTATCTTCTGCGTACATGAAGAAAATGATATTATAGCTATTGCAAAAAATAAGTAGCTTAAATTTTTCATTCTGTGATTAATTAAAATGAAACAAAAACAAAGTTTATTTTATTAGTTCAATGTAAATTGGCAGATGGTCGGAGATGCCTCCAGTGTATTTTTCGCCTGCAAAGGTTCGATTAGGAACTTTATTGCCATTTTTATCAGTATAAAGCATCCAATCTTGTTTGAAAATAACACTTGAGTTATAATTAGTTTTATAGGTTCCTTTTGCGGCATTAATAAGCGGATATGAAACTATTATATTATCAAGCATCGACCATTCTGAGCGATAAAAATAAGTGCCTTCTGCTTTCAGCTTTTTATCATACATCATGTTGTAAAGCATGTTAAAAGATGGAGCATCAGTGGTATTTCCAGCTTTTAATGTTTCTGAAAGGCTTTTATTTGTTGGCTCATCATTAAAATCACCTGTAATAACAATTTTTGCATTTTTACAGGAGTTTTGTATCGAGTCTACTTTTTGTCTTAAAACGCTTGCTTCAAAAATACGTTTAAGTTCTGTTTCCTCGTCTTTGCTGTTCCTTGATTTCCAGTGGTTAACAAAAATATGCAGCGTGTCAGATTTTCCCATTAATCCTTTTACATATAAAATATCTCTTGTTTTGTAGGCAGTGTCGCCATTAAATGATATTTTAATTGGGAATGATTTTATTACTTTGAATTCGTCAGAACGATAAAGTAAGCCAACATCTACTCCGCGTGGGTCGGGACTGTCGTAATGAACAATTTTATAACACGAGTTTTTCAACTCTGTTTTGCTTATTAAATCCTCTAAAACTGCTTTATTTTCAATTTCAATTAAAGAAATGATTTCTGGAAGTTCCTCAGAATGAATAGACTTAATAACCTTTGCAATTTTATTGATTTTAGCAAAATATTTTTCAGTATTCCATTGCAATTTAGAACTAGGTAAATATTCTTCATCCGATTTTTCTGGATTGTCGATGGTATCAAATAGATTTTCGACATTATACGACATGATTGTAAATGTTTTTTTTGGATTAATTGGTTGACCGCAAACTTGCAGAAAACTGCTTAAAATCATCAGTAATAATATATTTTTCATCATGCTAAAATTATAAAAGTACTTTATCAATATCTCTTCTATCTTTTTTTGAAGGACGACCAGTGCCTCTATCTCTCACAAGCAAAGGACGTTTTATCAAAATATCTATTTTCGAGTATTCCTCTTTTGGAGTAAGGTCTTCCATGAACTGGGCAACCAATGGAGCGCCTACGCGTTTATCAAGTAAAGCTAAAACTTTAATGGTTTTTCTTATTTGTTCAATTTGCACCGTGAGTTCTTCGCCAACTTTCACATTACGTGAAGGTTTTGCAGGTGTGCCATTGATTTTAACTTTTCCTGCATTACAGGCGTCAGTGGCTAGAGAGCGTGTTTTAAATAATCTAACGCTCCAAAGCCATTTGTCCATTCTTACAACAGTGCAATCTGCCATAATAATTATTTTTTTCTAAAAAATATTTGAACAGGAATACCTGTAAAATCGTATTTTTCGCGAAGTTTATTTTCTAAGAACCTTGCATAACTTGCCTGAACATATTGTGGCAAGTTGCAAAAGAATGCAAATGAAGGTGTTTTTGTTGGAAGCTGAGTTACATATTTGATTTGTATGTATTTTCCTTTCTGGCTTGGTGGTGGATACGCTTCCATCAGTGGTTGAAAGAAATTATTTAACTCAGAAGTGCCAATTTTCTTAGTTTTATTTTCATAAACTTGTTTAACAACTTCTAGCAGTTTGATTAGTCGTTGTTTGTTAAGCGCAGAGCCAAACACAACTGGAACATCTGTAAAAGGAGCCAAGCGCTCTTTTATTAATTCTTCAAATTCTTTCATGGTATTAGTTGATTTCTCAACCAAATCCCATTTATTAACAAAAATAACAACGCCTTTTTTATTTTTCTCAATCATGCCAAAAATGCTCATGTCCTGAGCTTCCATTCCTAAAGTTGCGTCAACAACAATAATGCAAACATCGCTGCCTTCAATTGCTTTGATAGAGCGCATAACTGAATAAAATTCAATATCTTCGTTAACTTTAGCTTTTTTGCGAATTCCTGCAGTATCAACTAAAATAACGTCATTGCCAAATAATTTGTATCGAACGTGAAGTGTATCGCGTGTGGTGCCAGCAATACTTGTAACTATATTTCTGTCTTCACCAATTAAAGAGTTGATCAATGATGATTTTCCAACATTAGGTTTCCCAATAATTGAAACTTTTGGCACATCTTCATCTACTTCAACAACATCATCAAAGTTAAGCGACTCAATTATTTTATCGAGTAACTCACCAGTACCGCTCCCATTAACAGATGATATTGGATAAACTTCGCCTAAGCCCAAAGAATAAAATTCTCCGGCTTGGGCAGAGCGTGCTCCATTGTCGGCTTTATTGGCAACTAAAAGAACTTCTTTTTTGCATCTACGAAGAATATTTGCAACTTCTTCGTCGAGTGGAGTTGCACCTTCTTTTACATCTACCATGAAAAGCAAAAGGTCGGCTTCGTTGATGGCTATCTTAACTTGTTTGCGGATTTCTTCTTCAAAAACATCGTCAGAACCTTGAATATAACCACCTGTGTCAATCAGAGAGAAATCTTTTCCTATCCAATTCACTTTTCCATAATGACGGTCGCGTGTAACGCCGCTCATTTCATCAACAATAGCTTGACGCGTTTCTGTTAATCGATTAAATAAAGTTGATTTTCCAACATTTGGTCTACCAATAATTGCAACAACATTTCCCATAATTTCTATTTTCGACTTGCAAAGGTAATGAAAATATCGTGAAATCAGAAAACTTGTGCTAAATTCGGTTCAAGGTAAATGGTTCAAGGTAAACGGTTTTGAATAGATTAGCTTTATTTTCCTTTAACCTTTAACCGTGCCCCTTTTGCCGTTAATTGACGTAGCCGTATCTTCTCAACTGATTCTGGTTGTCTCTCCAGTCTTTATCGACCTTAACAAACGTTTCTAGATAAACCTGTTTCCCTATAAATTCTTCGATGTCTTTTCTTGCTTCAACACCTACTTTTTTGAGCGAAGCACCTTTATGTCCAATGATAATGCCTTTTTGAGAATCGCGTGAAACCATAATCTCTGCGCGAATTCTTACTATAGTTTCTTCTTCTTTATATGATTCAATAATCACTTCGGTACAATAAGGAATTTCTTTTTGGTAGTATAAAAATATTTTTTCGCGAATTATTTCCGAAACGAAGAATCGCATGGGTTTGTCTGTCAACTCATCTTTTGGGAAATAGGCTTCGTGTTCAGGAAGTTTTTCCAAAAGAAGTTTTAAAAGTATTTCTGTTTGAACCTTAAGTAGTGCAGAAATATTCACAACTGTGGCATTTGGAATTATTATCTTCCATTTATCCATTATTTCTAGTAATTCAGCTTCATCTTTACATAAGTCTATTTTATTTACAACAATAAACACTGGAACAGTTGCTTGCTTAAGCATATTGATAAAGTTCTCATTAGGTTCTTTGTCGTATTTATCTGTAACATAAAGAAGAATATCAGCATCGGCAAATGAAGCCTCTACAAATTTAAGCATTGCCTGATGTAGTTCGTATTTAGGTTCAAGAATACCAGGTGTATCAGAATAGACAATTTGATAATCTTCATTGTTTACTATTCCAAAAATACGATGACGGGTTGTTTGAGCTTTAGATGTAATGATAGAAATGCGTTCGCCCACCATAGCGTTCATCAATGTAGATTTTCCAACATTAGGATTTCCGATGATATTTACAAACCCAGCTTTATGTGTCATAAAAAAATATTAAAAATAAATTAGGATACAAAGAAACAAATTATTATCTTTGCACCATAATAAAGAACCGAAAATATTTTATATAAAGATATATTGCGGGGTGGAGCAGTGGTAGCTCGTCGGGCTCATAACCCGAAGGTCCTAGGTTCGAGTCCTAGCCCCGCTACAACAGGGGATTTTTCAAATAAATTTTGAAAAGTCCCCTTTTCTTTTGTCTCTGCTTTGCCCGTCAAATCTTTGATTAACGAAAATACAGCGTTCTCATTTTTGGTTAGATATTGCCTGTTTTTCACATCAAGGGACAAACCATCTGGAAAAACAAGTGCCTGCAACTCTCTTTTTATTTCATTGTCTTTGGAAACCCAGTATTTACTTGCGTTCTGTGCAACATCAACCGAAAGGTTAATGTATTTTTTCAGGTTAGATGTATTTTCGGAGCAATTCTGAAGCTGTACATTAATATTGTATATCTTACCTTCAAGCTCCTCTTTAAATTCCCTGTAAAGATTTTCTTCAAGCCCATCCACCGCATACCTTCTTTTAAGATTTTGTAAGCTGTTTTGCTCTTTGGTCAGTTGCTCCTTTAAAATTCGTTCCTGATTTACACTTTCACTGCTGATTGTGTCAAGGGTAAGTTTCAGTTGTTCTTTAAAAGGTTCTACAAGCATTTCACTTAACTCGTAACTGGCAAGTAGTGATAAAAATAAATCGTGTGCCCCTTCTTTCTTCGCCTTTTTGGTGGTGTTCGCATTAATGCTCACACCATCACAATTCAGGCACTTGTAATAATGCAAGCCCTTCTTTTTTACTTCGTACCCAACCATCTTAGCCCCGCAAATACTACATGTTATCAATCCGTTTAACGGTCTGTCAGGGTTCGATTTTTCAACTTTGTAAGGTTTATGAATACCATCCAGCCTGTTATTGATAATTAAAAAATCATCCTCTGATACAATCTTTTCCCAATTTCCGTAAACGGTTTCTCCTTTCAACATTCTATGTCTGCACACCCCACAATAAAAGGGGTTGCGCCACATGGGACTTAGTTTTTTAGGCTTAATGATTAGCCCCATTGTTGCTAACATTTTGGATATATTAACATCACTCATACCCTGTAACTTCCATTGCCAAGCCTGCTGTAACAACTTGCCCGTTTCATTTATTACGATTTTCTGTGTTCTGCTTATCATTTTCAAGTCTTTTACACGAGGCCCATAGCGGTCAAACCCAATCGGTACAGTTCCAAGCCAGTTGCCAGCTTCCAGAAACTTTTTCATCCCTGGCAATGTCTGCTCCATTTTATTCAGGTTTTCCTTTCTTGCTTCCAGCAGACTTGTATAAATATCAAGTCTGCCTGCCTCAGTCAGGGTATTTCTTCCTGTTGATGTTTCAATTAAATGAACATCGAGCTCTTTCAGCATTTCCGCAATTGTAATACCACCACCGCCAGTTCTTGAAAATCTGCTCATCTTATAAATCAATATGGCAAAGGGTTTCTTTCGGGCTTTCTTGACTTCGTCAATCAGCCTTTTAAACTCTTTTCTCGTGAAATCGCTTTTTGCACTTTCGTATGTATAACCAAAATCCTTTACTATTAGGTATTTTTGATTTTTTGCATACAATTTTGAGGCATCGTCCTGCGTTTCAAGGCTTCTGTTTTGGTACTGGTCTTTTGATGATACACGGGTATAGTTCCATACATTGTTGTTTTCTTCTTTTTTCTCTTCGCCACCGATGGCAAAGCGTTTGAAATCATTTATTGTTGCCATTTTTAAAGATTTTCAGTGTTAGTAAAGATAATTTGTAAAGCGATTCGATTATTTGTATTGCTTTTTCATCACTAATATTCTCTAATCCTTTGTATTGCTTAAGTTTTGTAATCGTGAGCATCTTTCCATTTCCTTCGGAATTGAAAAGATTGTTGATGTTTGTACACATTGTTCATAATCCACATGTGCGTGCTCCAGATTTTTACTAAAAGCATTCGGGTAATCAATCCGCCTGAGGTCTTCAATACGGTAAGCATATTTTAATATTTTAGTTTTGTTGTTCTGTTAAATGTAACCATCTTGCCATTTTCTGTTTCATATTCAATTTTCTGATACCCATTTTTCAAAACATGGTCACAATATCGTGACTCAAGGTCAACCAATTTCAAATTGTCCAAAACTTCTACGAGGTTGATTTTTTCATTATGGTATCGTATAGTAATTCTGCGTATGTTCTTCCTTCTGATAAGTTCAAACAGTTCCCTTTCTTCCAGTGTCATCAAACCAAGTGCACTGACCGTTAACGCATCCTTTGAGTTTAGAACGTAGTTTCTGATTAATTCGGTAAGCGATATTGTAATATGGCTCTTAAACCGCAATTCTTCCTTATTTAATGTTGTACCTGCTTTATATCTGTCATCATCGTTATAGGCATATTGTTTAAACAGTTCCTTTTCCCCTTCCTCATAAAAGTAAGCGTCACCGTTTTTCAATACTACAAGCTGCATATTAACACGTCTGATAATGCTTTCCTGTAGAACATTCGTAAACATACGGGCAGTGGTAAGAAATACAAGAAGGTTACTTATGCTTTTAAGCTTTTCTATCGGGATTTCCTGATTTTCCTTATCCTTTTTATATACGGCAACGCTATGTTGCTTTAAAGCCTCCTTGTAAAATTCTGGGGGAAAAATCAATTCATCCTTTATCTTTTTAATGTAAGGCAGGCTGACCCCTATTTCTCTTAGCTCCCTGACCGCATACAACCAAATAAGTTCAGTGAAGTTAAATTTCGTCCATCCCGTTTCATGCTTTGAAAATTCAAGTAAAACCCCGCTACTTTTCCATCCATTTAAGTTTTTGGAACTTATACCAGTGTCACTTACTTTAAAAATAGGTTTAGCCATCTTTGCCTCCAACGCCATAATACTTTCAGGCGAAGTATCTCCTATTGATGCTTCAAATGGTCGCAATATCTCAAGTAAAGGGATTTCAACATCTTCGGGTTTCCCGTTTTTGTTGTAATAAGTGGCAGCTAATTTTTTCATCTTTTTTCTTATATTACGCAAAGGTAATGATTTGTACTGACAAAAACAACTTTATGGTAACAATAATTAATATCAATTTATTTTTGGCAGTAAGGATTTTTTCGTATTTTAGCGTCCAATAAATCAAAAAAGTTGTAACTAATTCATCGCAAATGACATAAGTAACAGTAATTTAACATATTAGAAAGGCGTTAAGCTTTTATTCTTGCTTCTGAAAACTGAGAAATTTCAAAATTCTGCGAGTATAAAGTGTGAAACGCTCACGTCAAAGGCGTGGGCTTTCCTTTTATGCAGAATTGGGTATCTCAGTACCTCAGGAGCGTGTTAGGAATTGACCACGCCCTTTTTTTTTGCAAATCGAGAAAAACATTAATAATTAAAATACTTTCATATGAGCACAGTTTTAAAAAAAGAAGACAAGTTTAACGGCAAGACTTTTTATCAAGTTGATGAAAAATTAGTCCTTGCAAATGGTTTTGACCAAACCGAAATATTCATGAAAATTGAATATTTGGAATTACTAAAGTCAAATAATGCAGTATCATCAAAGCAAACTGAGGTTACGGATGAAAATTATTCAATTGAACCAGTCGCAAGTGCTGTAAGAATTTTAATTGAACTACAGTGTCAAGATTGGTGGTTTTTAAACAGGGGCAGTCTTGTTTTTTTAGCAGATAATAATATAATTGATTTGGGCTCACCTGCTGGGCGAAATTCATGGGTAGGAAAAGTAGAAGGTGTAAATAAAAATACCGTTGTTTGCAATGAACATTGTGTGTACTTAATGTCAAAAGAAGATTTAAAAAAAATATGCGATGCGCAAAAAATTGAACTACAGCTGTCGGGTGCAAAGTGGAAAACTGAAAGCGAACTAAGCCAAATGAATGCTGATTTATTTCGGTTATTGTATAATAATGCTTTTGATAATTCATTATACAATGAAGTAGTTTCTGGCTTTAATGAATTGAATACTATTCAGAAAAACTTCAAGAAAAGACTAATAATTGTATTTGCAGCACTACTTGTTATTTCATTCATTTTAATTGGAACAAAAGCAGTTTCTGAAGGTACTGGCTTTATGTTAGATTTTTTTACGCCTCTTTTAGGTGTTTTGGCATTTTTTATTGGCAAAGATATGATAAACAACCTTTACTATCTGAAACACAGAGCTAAAACAAGAAAAGAAATAGCTGATATTAAAGGACAGATATCCTGGAAAACTGGATGGGGCGTATTAGGCGTTTTTATTTTATTGGCAATTCTATTTGGTTCTGGTTATGTTGTTATTCCTGGTATTATCGCACTTGTTGGAGGGTATGTATATTCTTTTATGAATATGAATGTGAAATAATATCAGAAAGATAATTGAATTTATTGATTTCAAACATAAAAAACATGCCAACAGAGAATATTTGCCCAAATTGTGGTTCGCCAAATCATCATTTTTCAATCAAATGTATGTTTTGTGAAACCCCGATTGAAAAAGTATCTGATAAATCAATTTCATCCGAAGATTTAATGTCATCAATCGGTTTATGGTTTGGTCGTTTAAAAGAAAGCGGTGGAGTTTCTGTTACAATCCAATCTGAAGGTAGGGAAATTGATTATTCATTTGAAGATGCAAAAGGTATTGCCAATCAATACCTTTCAGTCTTAAGATTAAGAACAATCAATCAACCTGAATTACGTGAAATTTATAATGATTTCAAAAATGAGTTTGACGTAAAAATCCCTGAATACCTTAAACAAAAAGACCGAAGCGATTGGAAGATAATAATTATTGTGTTTGTTGTTTTAGGTGGTATAGCAGCTTTAGCACTCTGGGCTAAAAATAAAGGTTGGTTTTAATTCTATGAAAGTATTGAAAGGAATATTGACGTTAATATCGGTACTTGGCATTTTTGCCTTAATAATTTGGATAATAATTGAATTAATTTTTTAAAAATGGCAGCAGAAAATATTTGTCCCAATTGCGGAGCATCAAACGACCCTGTTTTTGCAAATTGTCTTTTTTGCAATACTCAGTTGATAAAGGTTGAACTGTCAACCTTATCCTCTGAAGCAATAATTGAAAATTGTGGTTTATGGATTGGTAGGTTGGCGGGTGCTAATTCAGAAGAAGGTGTTAGGCTTAGTACAGGCGAAAAAGGTTTATTGAGTGACAAATTTCATCAATTAACAATAGGTGAAGTAAAAGGATATGTCGATAAATATATGATTTTGCTTGAAACCAGAACCATAGGGAATCCTTCATTAGAAGGTATCTTAAATCGCATGAATGAAAGATATAAAGACGCAGTTGAAAGTTTTAAGAAAAACACTAAAAATTATTGGTTAATTGTAATAATCTGTGGTGTTGCGGTTTTGGGTATTGCTGCCTTATCTATTTGGGCTTACAATATGGGTTGGTTAAATATAAAAAAATAATATCATGGCAATTATTGATGTTGTAAAATGTGATGGGAATGACGTTGAATTTGCATGGAAATTTCCTTCATACGATTTGCGCTTGGGTACTCAATTAGTTGTGAAGACAGCTCAAATCGCTTATTTTGTTAAGGGTGGCAAAGTATTAGATGGTTTTGAACCTGGGACTTATACACTTAAAAACGGAAATATTCCATTACTGAATAAACTAATTAATATTCCCTTTGGTGGCGATAGTCCATTTCAGGCCGAAGTTTGGTTTATTAATCTTATTTCAAAATTAGATAACCGCTGGGGTACAGGCTCTCCTATACAATTGGAAGACCCCAAATATAAGATTATTATTCCTGTTAGGGCATTTGGTCAATTCGGTTTGAAAATAGGCGACCCTAAGTTGTTTTTGGAAACACTTGTAGGCACAATGAAAGTTTACACTGCCGACAAAATCGTCACTTATTTTAAAGGGAAAATCATATCTTCCATTACCTCGATGATTTCCAAAAAAATCATTCGGGATAACATTTCAATTCTTGAAATTCCAACCTTGCTTGATGAAATGTCTGTTTTCTGTGAAGGGATAATTAAGGATGAATTTGCAAAATATGGGATAGAAATATTAAACTTCTATTTCATGTCGATAAATGTTCCAGAAGATGACCCAAGTGTAGTATCACTAAAAAAAGCTAAGGAAAAGTCAATGTACATTAACACGGTTGGCAAGGATATATACAGTTTCGATAAAAGTATGGATGTGATGAAATCTGCCGCTGAAAATGAAGGTAATGCAGGAGGCATGATGGGTGCAGGAATGGGTCTCGGAATGGGTCTTGGTGTTGGCGGTAATATGGGCAATCAGATGGGAAACATTAGCAACCAAATGAACACGAATCTAAATTCACAACAAAATCCACCGCCACCACCCCCTGTTGCTCAATTTTTCATTTTAAAAAACAATCAGCAAACTGGGCCATTTGATATGCTAAAGTTGAAAGAATTGATTTATAACCATGAAATCTCAAAAGAAACAATGGTATGGGCTCAAGGCATGGCAAATTGGGACAAAGCCGAAAACATTAATGAACTGAAGTTATATTTTAATCAGGCTCCACCACCGCCCCCGTCAATGATTTAAAATCTGTGCTATATGAAAAAAATAATTTTTGTAATTGCTTTATTGTCTTTGCTGACAAATGCTGTTAGTTGTATTATATTACCATATTATTCTGTAATCAACTGTGTGCTTTCAAGCTTTGCAATAATTTCAACTGCTGGTCTTTTGCTTTATCTGGTAAGTACTAAAAATGGTGTTGCTTATAAAATTTCGTTAACTTTTATTTTTCTTGCGTTAGGAATTACAAAGTTTTTATTTGCAGTGCTTTCTTTACCTGTAATTATTGGTAATTACTCGATTTTAGTAATTTTTGGGATAATAATATTTGAAGTACTTACCTTACTGTTGACACAATTGTTCAGCAAACACATTTAATTTTCATACACATCATCAATCATGAAAGTTTTTAAATAAATAACGTTGTAATTTATGAAATCAAAAATTGAAATCGCCAGTATAATTGAAGGAGTGTTGACAAATTTCTCGGATGTTATCAGTTGGCAAAAACTTAATCAAGAATATCAATCACTTATTGCTTTGTTGCAAAATGATAAATTCAGCCATAAAAGAGATTGTAAAAAAATACAGTCAAAATTGATGGAATTAGCAAATATATACATGTCGATAAAAAAACCAAAGCCAAGTGAACAGATGTTTATGAGTAAGATTCAAACAATTTGTAATTAAAATCCCCACCGCACAAATCAAACGCAGGTAAAGCGGTATTCGTCATCGGTTGTCCGCATTTTTCACGCCAGCCCGTTCATGCACTTGTTTTTGAATTGTATATATTATAAGGTAAAAACAAGAGCATTCCGCCTGCGGTTGCCTATCGGCAAGGCTGTCATGTAAAATGCAGTTCCGCCCTCTTCCTCATTCGCAGCCTTTTTTGTCCTGTCGGCCACTTCATTCATTGCAGCTACTCTACATTTCAGGGTTTCGCTTCGCTGCACACCTTCCATTTCGTTTCGCCTCCATTCATTTCAGTCGCCTTACAGTCCAGCGGCTGCTTATTAATTTTGCTCGCCTGCGGGTCGCTGCGGGCTGCGGGGCTGTCACAGTTTTTGTATCCCTAAATTGCATGCTCTGGCACAAGCTATCACTTATGCAATTATCCCTTCACACAAAACAAAAACACCGCCAGCCCCTTGTGTTTTCAACATAGTTCGGCAACGCCCTCATTTCGTTTCACTCCATTGCGTGCTCTCTGCCTCGCACCCTTGCTCCACTCGCAGTCGGCTCGCTGACGCTGCTTCGTTTCGGCTGCAACCCATTTCATTCATTGCATCCTTCACCCCACCGCTGGCTCATGGCTGTTTTACCTGCGGTTGCTTTTTTCTCACCCCACAGTTAAAAATCTGATTCCGCATTCCACTGATTAATGTTATTGGTTTCTGGAAAGTCATTAATAAAACCTTATAGCAAAGATAAGCTGCCTGCGCTCCTTGCAAGGTTGATACAGAGTTTTTCAAAAAAAATCTCCACACCTACGGGTAGTATTTTTTTTGAAAAAACCTTGCAATTCCCCCACCGCACCGCTTTTTTGGTGCATAAGCTTTCATTAATGATTAAATTTTTTTATGAGGCGAAATCGAATTACAAACTTTAAATCTTTATCACATGAAAACACATTATTTCAGCAATTGCAGGTCAATCGAAGAAGTAAAGAAGCATTACAAAAACTTATGTTTCATTCACCATCCCGATTGCGGGGGAAGTACTGAACGGATGCAGGAGATAAATGCAGAATATGCTGCCATTATCAAAAATCCCCATTTCAGATGCGAAGAACAAACGGCAGAGCAGCAGGAAGAATCACTGCGTTACCCTGAAATCATTAACCAGTTAATCAATTTGCATGGTATTATCATTGAGTTGATAGGTGATTGGATATGGTTGTCGGGCAATACTTATCCGCACCGTGCTACATTAAAAGCCATTGGATTCTTTTTTGCTCCGAAAAAAATTATGTGGTACTATCGGCCAGCTGATTATAAAAGCAGCAACAAAACCCCGAAATCTATTGATGCAATAAGAAGCAAATACGGGTCAGATGTTATTGAAATTAAAAACCGAACATTTGAACTACATTCATAAAAGGAGCACACGCTCCTTTTTTTATATGTATTAATGCCGTATTAAGTCCGTATCAAGGCTGCTTTTATATAATAGTGAAAAAAAAATGTTTTTTTTCACTAAAAAACATTTTTCCGAATATTTATATGAAACTAAAACAAAAAATTATGGCTATTACACAAAATCCAATCACAGGAAGAAGCAGGGGAAAGTTCGCTACTGCTGTGTTTTCGAAACAATTCGGAAAGAACACAATGAGGTCAAAACCGTTACAGGTTGCAAATCCACGAACTCAGAAACAGATGGAACAACGTACAAAATTCAGCATGATGGTTGAACTTTCTCGTATGTTTCTTGGTTTCATTAAAACAAGTTATAATCAAGTAGCCGTTGGCATGTCAGAATTTAATATGTTCATGAAAACCAACATTGCAAACGTGATAACTGGCATTTATCCAAACTACAGTATTGATTTCAGCCAGTTATTGGTTGCGAAAGGTACATTGACAGGCGTTGAGAACGGAGCAGCTACAGCAGCAGCTGGTCATCTAATCAACTTAACATGGGCTGATAATACAGGCATTTCAGATGCATTGGCAACTGATAATGCAATGGCATTAGTTATTAATTACGATAAAGGCGCAGTAGCTCAGGATATGACAACAAAGTCAAGGGCTGATGGCTCACTTTCTTTAACAGTACCAAGTGCCTGGGTAGGTGACAAAGTGGAAGTTTTTCTGGCTTTCATAAGTGAAACAAAAGACAAAGTTTCTGACAGTTCCTATTTGGGTCAAAAAACTATTGTTGCATAAATTCTGATACTGTTCCAGCAACAATATCTGAAAGGCAGTTGTCGGTCTTCGCCTTCAACTGCCTTTTTCAGTATCAGGTAAAATTAAACTAACAATTAAACATTAAATACAATGGCACGAATAAAACAAGGATTCTTAGGCAACGCCAGCGGAAAGCTTGGCAATGTTGTTTTTTCAAAATGGCGCAATCTGGAAACTGCACGCCAGTATCAACCCGATGTGCATGATGCTAATACACACGCACAGCAGAAACAGCGTTCCCGTATGGTCTCGCTGCTCCAATTCCTGAAACCTCTGAATAAAACATTCATCAGGTTTTTCAATTCTTCGATTGCTAAGGGTTCCACCCCTTGGGCGAAAGCAATACAGGCTAATATGCAAGCCGTAAATGATGATGGTTGCATCATTCCTGAAAACTTCACACTTGGAAACCCCAAATACCCACCTTTTGAAATCACCGATGTAACCTACAATCCCTTTATTGACCTGTGTTCTGTTGACTATAAGCCAACAGACCTTTCAGGTTGGAATGCCCCATACCCATATATCATGACATCAGTTCTTGGTCAGTACAAATCAAAATCTGGCCTTCCAGAATTCGACATCAGATACCCAGCATGCTATCTGCCCCCTGGGCATTTCTTCTGTAGCTACTACGATGAAAATTTCGAGCATGTGTTTGATAACTGGTGGGATGGTTTTTGGCTATGGTGCATGTATTTTGATACCTACGACATTGAGCGTACAGTAAACCCCAATCACGCATTAACCGAACCGATTTATTCACGCCCAACATCATTAATAGAAGGGTTTAATACGGATATTACGGTTAATCCAGTTCCTGTTGAAGCTTTTACTTGGGAATATGTTCAGCGTGAAAAGAAGTGGTATCTTGTTTTTAAAATTGATATAAAGAAGACACAGCTTGTAAATCCAAAGGATTACACTATTATCTTTTGGAGTGTATCGCTGCAAAATTCCGAGCACAAACAACATAATGCTATCGAATGGAATTTAAGTGAACCTATCAAAGAATTTGAATTAGGAGATGAAGGATTTAACGGCAGTATCATTGGACTTTATGCATTATATACAAATAAAGGTGAGCAAGCGGGCTGTTTTAACCGTTTTTATATCAATAGGGGCAGCGATGGGAGAGAATACCCATATTATGAGCAGTTATTTAATTGTAACTACGGCCATCCTGTATCATTCATTCTGAAAGGCAATCAGTGCGGTTTTTGTGGCAACCTCGATGAGATGTTTTCCGACTTTATACAGTTGTATGAACAGGGGATTATCCATGACCCCAATCAACCCAAATAATTATTCACTCTAAATATTTACAGCAATGAAACCAATACAACCAATTGAATACAGTAAATTCAAAATTGAAGTTTATTCCAAAGACGGACAACACATCTGTGATGCAATGATAAACAAGTACAATACATTTTATTGCCCTGCATTACTTGCAGGGCATCAGTACGACCTTATTTTTTCTTATGATGATATTTTCTTACTGGCACTGGAATTCACTTCTGATAATGCGGGGAAAGTAACTTATTTAAGCCCTGCACACATTCTTATAGTGAACGAAATTTCTAAGCATTCCCTTAAAGCTGGTGCTGACCTTTCCAGTAAAGTTAAGCGTAGTGTTGAATTTGGGGTTCCATTGTCAGATTGGGAAAAACGATTTCTTGAAAACATTAATATTTCGGGGCAATACTTAAAATCAACCTGCAATCGACCACACAAAGTTATTAAGTTCAAAGCAGGTAACGACCTTGCCTCAAAAGTCAAATAATCTACAGTTATGGAAACGAAACAAAAAATTGATTACAGTAAATTCAAATGTGAAGTATATAGCCCAGAAGGTGTATTACTTCAAACGGCACGGATAAACAAAAATCATGTCTTTTACGCTTCGGGGCTGGTTCCTGAACAGGCATATTATTTGGTTTTTTCTTACAGTGATTGCTTGATTGAGTGTATTGAATTTGTTTGTGAAACTATCGACAGGGTGTTTTATATTTCACCTGCCCAGCTTATTCATGAACATACGGTAAACAGACCACCAAAATCATTTGTAAATAGTGTCAAGGGAAAGATAAAGGTTAGTAAAGTATGTAATGTGCCGCCAATGCTATGGGCAAAAAAAGCGTTGGATGCATTTATCGAATCAACACACGAAAGTAACAAGAAAACCACTTTTCCGCATGGTTTCCATGCGTTCAAAGCGGGGGCAGCTCTGGCAAAATCTGTTAAATAAAAGTTGTCCTTTACCTTCTGATTAACTTAACGCCTACAAGGTCTTCAACCTGGTAGGCGTTTTTATTTGTTCTCAGTGATACTTACATATCACTTTCAATACTTTTACACCGTTTTTACACAAAATAGTTAATCCAGTTTTCTTTTAATCATTAATGTATCTTATATGTTAGAGTACGGCTCTTTATTATATTGTGTATTTAATTTGCTTTTGTATCGGAATAGGCATCTTCGAGTATTAGCTTCTCATGCAGAAATTTGGAAAAGTCAACAATAGCAACGAAATCATTAACAAATCGGTTAGATATTGGGAGGGTTCCCGCTACTAA
>JBAXGW010000068.1:0-22694 GCA_037139195.1 Bacteroidota bacterium | reverse complement strand
TTTCAAAGAACAATATGATTTATTTAACACTTAAATTTTAACGCATCACTACTAAGGTGAAATTGTTAAAACTGAAAATATAGGAGTTAGCAAACAACAAATTAATATTGAAAATTTAAATGTCGGAATTTATCTTATCGAAATAAAATCAGATAAGTATACGACAACACAAAGACTAATAATTCAAAGATAAGTTTTTGATTTGGATAATATTTTGTAATTTTGCACTCTTAAAATCAACAAACATGATAAACATCACATTACCAGACGGCTCAATAAGAAATTACGAAGCAGGTGTTACTGGAAACGATATTGCTCTAAGCATTAGTGAAGGTCTTGCACGCAACGTTCTTTCAATTAAAGTAAATGAAGAAATTTGGGATTTAACCCGACCTATAAATACAGACGCACATATTAAGCTTTTTACGTGGAACGATGACGAAGGAAAAGCTACTTTTTGGCATTCATCTGCACATTTATTGGCAGAAGCAGTTGAAATACTTTATCCAGGTGCAAAATTTGGTATCGGTCCAAACATTGAAAATGGATTTTATTACGATATTGACTTCAACGGGCATTCTATAGCTGAAGAAGAACTTGCAAAAATTGAACAAAAAATGCTTGATTTGGCAAGAGAAAAACAACAATTTCAACGTTCAGAAATTTCTAAAACTGAAGCTTTACAATACTTCACTAAAAAAGGTGACGAATATAAATTAGAGTTAATAAACGATTTAGAAGACGGCAAAATAACATTTTATAAATCAGGTGTATTTACTGATTTATGCCGTGGACCACACGTTTCTGACACTTCAAATATCAAAGCTGTTAAACTATTAAGCATTGCTGGTGCATATTGGAGAGGCAACGAAAACAATAAAATGCTTACTCGTATTTACGGTATAACTTTCCCTAAACAGAAAGATTTATCAGAATATCTAGTAATGCTAGAAGAAGCTAAAAAGCGCGACCATCGTAAAGTAGGTAAGGAATTAGAATTATTTGCTCTTTCACAAACTGTTGGACTTGGCTTGCCATTGTGGTTACCAAAAGGTGCTGCTTTGCGCGAAAGACTAGAAAACTTCTTGAAAAAAGTTCAAAAAGAATATGGCTACGACCAAGTAAATACGCCACATATCGGACATAAAAACCTCTATATTACTTCTGGTCATTACGAAAAATACGGAAAAGATTCGTTTCAACCTATAAGCACGCCAGTTGAAGGCGAAGAATTTTTGTTGAAACCAATGAATTGCCCTCATCACTGTGAAATTTACAAAGTAAAACCACGTTCATACAAAGACCTTCCATTGCGTTTAGCAGAATTTGGAACAGTTTATCGTTATGAACAAACAGGCGAACTTCATGGATTGACTAGAGTCAGAGGATTTACGCAAGATGATGCCCATTTATTCTGCCGTCCAGATCAAATTGAAGAAGAATTTGAAAAGGTAATTGATATTGTTTTATACATTTTTAAAACTTTAGATTTCAATGACTTTACTGCACAAGTTTCGTTACGCGACCCAAATAACAAAACAAAATACATTGGAACTGACGAAAATTGGGAAAGAGCCGAAAAAGCAATTATTGATGTTGCAGCTAAAAAAGGATTAAGAACTGTTGTTGAATTAGGCGAAGCTGCATTTTATGGACCAAAACTAGATTTCATGGTTCGCGATGCAATTGGCCGAAAATGGCAATTAGGCACTATTCAGATTGATTATAATTTACCTGAAAGATTTGAATTAGAATATACTGGTAGCGATAACCAAAAACACCGTCCTATCATGATTCACCGTGCACCATTTGGCTCAATGGAGAGATTTGTAGCGGTTTTAATTGAACATTGCGGCGGTAACTTCCCACTGTGGTTAACTCCCGAACAATTTATTTTATTGCCTATAAGTGAAAAATATCATGATTATGCAAAAAAAGTTTTAAATTTCCTAAAAAATTACGATATTCGCGGGCTCGTTGACGAGAGAAGTGAGAAAATTGGTAAAAAAATACGCGATGCAGAATTAAAAAAGATTCCGTATATGCTTATCATTGGGGAAAAAGAAGAAGCCGAAGAAGTTATATCAATTCGTAAACACGGAGAAGGCGATTTAGGAACATTTACTTTACCTGATTTTGCTAAGCTTATTAACGATCAAATTGAACAGACATTAAATAAAATATAGTATAAACAAATTTAGGAGGACTAAAACATAGCAACAATCGACAACAGACCAAAAGGTCGTTTCCCTCAAAAAAGAGAGGACTTACATCGGATAAACAACAAAATTACATACCCTCATATTCGCGTTGTAGGCGAAAATGTTGAACCTGGAATTTTTTCTATCCAAAAAGCCCTAGAAATGGCTGAAGAGCAAGGATTAGATCTTGTCGAAATATCGCCAAATGCCAATCCGCCTGTATGTAAAATAATCGATTATAAGAAGTTTCTTTACGAGCAAAAAAAGAAGCAAAAAGAGATAAAAGCTAAAACAGCTAAAATTGTATTAAAGGAAATTAGGATGGGTCCTAATACAGATGAACACGATTTTAATTTTAAAGTAAATCATGCAATTAAATTTTTGCAAGATGGTGATAAAGTTAAAGTTGATATCTTTTTTAAAGGAAGAACCATTTTATATAAAGAGCAAGGGGAAATATTACTATTAAAATTTGCAACCTTAGTTGAAGAATATGCTAAAGTTGAACAGCTTCCAAAAATGGAAGGAAAGCGAATGATAATGCTAATTGCACCCAAGAAAACAAAATAATTATTAATTTAAAGTAGATTGACTAATGCCAAAGATGAAAACTAAATCCAGTGCAAAAAAGAGATTCACTCTTACTGGTACAGGCAAAATCAAAAGGAAACATGCTTACAAAAGTCACATTCTAACAAAAAAATCAACTAAACGTAAAAGAGCTTTAACTCAAATTACAATAGTTGACAACACCGACTTGAAAAGAGTAAAAGCAATGTTAGTTCTTTAATTTGCCAATTTAAAAAGGAGTTATTAACCAGATTATTAGCAAATAAGACCTTTACAGAATAGAGGCGCTAATCATCAAAAAAAATTAAAAAAATGCCAAGATCAGTAAATTCAGTTGCTTCAAGAGCAAAAAGAAAAAAATTATTAAAGAAGACCAGAGGTTACTTTGGCTCAAGAAAAAATGTTTGGACCGTAGCTAAGAATACTTGGGAAAAAGGTCAACAATATGCATATCGCGACAGACGCGCTAAAAAAAGATCATTCCGTGCTTTATGGATTGCTCGTATTAACGCAGGTTGCAGATTACATGGTTTATCCTACTCTAAGTTTATGGGAATGATTCACACAACAAATATTGACATCAATAGAAAAGTATTAGCTGATTTAGCTTTACATAATCCAAATGCTTTTAAAGCAATTATAGATAAAGTAAAATAGTCATTTTATTTTTTATTAAAAAGGCTGCCTAACATTGTTAAGCAGCCTTTTTGCATTCCTAGTTTTACTGTATTTTAATATAATACCAATTGAATATTTAATATAGTCTTTGCTCTCAGCCCTTCGACTACGCTCAGGGGGACTAATATCAGTCATCTTGAGCGTAGTCGAAAGATAGTTATTGGACTATTTTAATACCTGTTTTGGCGTAACTACCTCCTTGCAAACAAACGTATTACCTCCGCTTCGCCTTGATGTAATAATCCTTCGTTTAACAAAACCGTTTCCTGCTTTAATTCAATAATTTGAAGCGTTTTGAAATCATTTCGAATCATTTCAAGCGTATAAAGCAACTCTTCAACTTTTGGTCCACCACTACTGGTATTTTTAAGTTGAGATTTATCAAAACACTCTAAAATCAAATATCCTCAAGGTTTTAACCATGAAACAATCTTTTTGAAAAATGGAGCGCGTACCTGTTCTGGAAAATGAGTATAAATTAAAGCAATAGAATCAAACGACATACTTTGATAATTCGAATCCTCAACACCAAAAGTTTGATATTCTATTCTGACATTTTTTTCTAATGCAAAATTCAATGCTTTATGCTTTGCAACAGTGCTACTATCAAAAGCGGTTACATTCCATCCTGTTAATGCTGCATATACAGCATTTCGTCCCTCTCCTTCTGCTGGCAACAAAATATTTCCTTTCGGAAAAATCGTATTTATCTTTTTTTCAAAATATAGATTGGGTTCTATTCCGTATATAAAATTTGGATTTGCATAACGCTCATCCCAAGATTGTTCCATCGTTTTATTTTTTTTATAACTTCAAAAATATTACATAAAGCATTGTGCAAGAACTGAAATTTAAATGTTTTTTAATTCTCCCATTATAAAATCAACAAACTGTTGCTCTGTTGGTAATTCGACCAAATACTTACTAACAAAAAGGTTTTTATCCATTCCTGCTAATGCATAGTCTACTAGCTTTTTGCCTTTTTCGGTGCAAAGCAATATACCAATAGTAGGATTATCGTCTTCTAGTTTTATTTCATCATTGTAATATGCAACGTATGTATTTAACTTTGAAGCATATTCCGATTTAAACACATCTGTTTTTAACTCAATTAACACATGACATTTAAGAATACGATGATAAAAAACTAAATCCACAAAATAATACTCTTCGTCTATTAAAATTCTTTTTTGCCTTGCTTCGAAACAAAATCCATCTCCCAATTCCAATAAAAACTCTTGCAAATGAGATATTAACGCACTTTCCAAATCTTTCTCTTCAATTACGTCAAAAGCTTTTAGACCCAAAAATTCAAATACAAATGGAGTTTTAATTATTTGATTACACGAATTTTGTTCTGACTTTTCTTGGGTTATTTCACTTAACTTTTCTGGCTTAAGGCTCATTTCGCATCGTTCAAAATACAGCGAATTAATTTGCCTTTTAAGTTCATTCACGCTCCATGTTCCCTTTATAACTTCCATTTCATAAAAAACACGTTTTAAATTATCTTTTATTGGCATTAATAACGAAAAATGAGAGAACGACAACTTAGCTAATAATTTTTCTGGCGGTATTTGAATAGAACCAGTATCCAATTGGGCAGACAGCGTCTGCCTAATTGACAAAATATCGTTAAAATCCTGATTTAAAAGCATTTGATCACTGTCGTCTATTGCTTTCAATTGGGCAGAGACGGTCTGCCCAATTTGAGGATATTCAATAAAAAACTGCCTAAACAATTTCAAATTTCTATAAGAAAAAGAGTCCTTATTTAATGTTGTTGCTATATTTTGTAATAATTTTGCGCCATAACGAGCCCTATCCTCTCCTTGTTGCTCAAATGTTACAATATAATAACCTATTAGCCAATTACGAATAGTAAGATGAATATTAACTGCTTTTATCGCACTTTGTTGCAATTGATTCGAAGTGCTTTGTATTGAATATACTAATTTTTCAAAATCCATATTAATACATAATAAACCAAGTTCTTAATTCTAATTTTATTTATTGATAATTTAACTTCTAAAATTACATCTTGTTCACGTTATTACTACAATTAATTACAAATTAATTGTAGTAATTGTTAAAACAAATCAATATATGCAAATATAAAATTTATTCGCAACATAGAATTATTAATTCCTTTGATAATTATAAAAAAAATACTAGTCTTTAGCAATCCTTTTATTATTTTTGCATAAATATATATTAAACATGTTACTTTTTTCTGAACGAAATACCCCAAGATGGATAATTTTCATATTCGACCTTGGCATTTGTTTATTTTCAATAATACTGGCCTACCTGCTTAGGTTTAATTTTGTTATAGATGCAATAAAAAAAGACGCAACTTTTCCAAAAGCAATATTCTTTGTTCTTGCAGTAAGAATGATTACATTTTTAATTTCAAAAAGCTATGCAGGAATAATAAGATACACAAGCACTAAAGATGCCGAACGAATTTTTCTTGTAACACTTATTGGAAGCATGTTTTTTGCGCTAAGCAATGTTGTTTCATTTTGGATTATTAATAAAAGTTACGTGGTTCCATTTTCGATAATTATCATCGATTTTATGACCACTGTTTTTATTCTTGCTTTTTATCGTATGATTGTAAAAGTTTTGTTCGTAGAAATTAGAAATCCATCTAGCGAACGAAAAAACGTTGTAATATATGGTGCAGGTGAATCAGGTTTAATTACAAAACGCGCATTAGAAAGAGATTTCAATTCTAAGCAAAAAGTAATTGCTTTTATCGACGATGATAAAAATAAAATATCTAAAAAGCTCGAAGGTATTCAAATTCTATCGGGACAAGATTTAGAGAAAGTTTTTTCTGAAAACGACGTAGATAATTTAATTATTTCTATCCAAAAACTTTCGCCCGAAAGAAAAAAAGACATCGTTGACTTAGCTCTTTTGCACAATGTAAGGGTATTAAACGTTCCTCCTGTAAATAAGTGGATAAATGGCGAACTCAGTTTTAAGCAAATTAAAAAAATAAAAATTGAAGATTTGCTCGAAAGAGACGAAATACAGCTGAATTATGATTTAATAAGTCAAAAGCTAAACAACAAAATTATATTAATTTCGGGTGCTGCAGGCTCAATTGGGAGCGGAATGGTCAGGCAAATAGCAAACTTTCAACCCAAATTAATGATTTTACTTGACCAAGCCGAATCGCCATTGTACGATTTAGAAATGGAATTGAATGATATAAGCAAAAACAAAAATTTTGAAATTGTTATTGGCGATATCCGCAACAAAGAAAGAATGCGTCGTCTTTTTGAAGCTTTTAACCCAGAGATAGTTTTCCATGCAGCCGCTTATAAACACGTTCCAATGATGGAAAACAATCCATCAGAAGCTATTTATACAAATATTAGAGGCACGAAAATATTGGCCGATTTATCAAATGAATTTAATGTAGAAAAATTCATAATGGTATCAACTGATAAAGCTGTTAACCCTACAAATGTTATGGGTGCTTCAAAGCGAATTGCCGAAATATACACTCAATCGCTTAGTAAAACTAGCAATACTAAATTTATTACAACACGCTTCGGAAATGTATTAGGCTCTAATGGCTCAGTAATACCTCGATTTAGAAAACAAATTGAACAAGGCGGACCAATAACAGTTACACATGCTGAAATCACTCGTTTTTTCATGACTATACCCGAAGCTTGCCAGCTGGTACTTGAAGCTGGTTCAATGGGAAATGGAGGCGAAATTTTTATTTTCGACATGGGTGCTCCTGTGAAAATTGTAGATTTAGCAAAGAAAATGATTAAACTTTCAAGGCTAGAACTGGGAAAAGACATACAAATTTCATTTACAGGACTTAGACCAGGCGAAAAACTATATGAAGAATTGTTAAACAACCAAGAAAACACAATTCCAACTCATCACCCCAAAATAATGATTGCTAATGTTAGAGAATATAATTTTTCTGAAGTTTCTAGCAAGGTGGATGAAATTATTTCATTGTTTAATAAGCAAGATAACGAAACTATAGTAATTAAAATGAAAGAACTAGTGCCAGAGTTTAAAAGCCAGAATTCAATATATCAACAATTGGACAAATAAATTGAGGTTCAAGCTGAAATTGATGTTGAGTGATGAACGAAATACCAAGTCTAAAAACTTCAACAATAAAGAAAAAAAACTCGCTTAAAATTAACCTAGCAAATTACACAAATCATTGCATTCTTTTCATAATCAACTTGCTTTTTTAAAACCCTTTCTAGTCATTTCTCCCCAACCGTGTCGTTGTTTTTTTATAAAGTAATCCCAATTACCTCTAAGAGCAAACCAAACAATCATTGGATGATATACAAATGGCTCTAAAAAGGCATATAACAATAGTTTTCGGAAGTCGCCTTTTCTATTGTATTGATGATAAGTATATTCTTCGAAAAATATTGACCACACCGAAAACATCATAGCAAAACTTATAACAAACAGAAGTAATATTAAAAAAAACTCAACATTAACTTGCCCTAAAAATAATAAAACAAAAAAGTATATTAGACCAAAAAATTCAACAAAAGGTGCAAGCCATTCAAAAGTCAACCAATAAGGAAAACTAACAAATCCAAGCAATCCATATTTTGGATTTAAAAATAGTTTTCTGTGTATTGAAAGTGTATCAATCGTCCCTCTTGTCCATCTGTTTCGTTGACGACTAAGCACTTTTATGGAATCTGGAACTTCTGTCCAACAAAGCGGATCAGGAATAAAAGTTACTTTATAATCACCTAATTTATGCTCGTGCATATACCGCCTCATTCTAACAACCAACTCCATGTCTTCGCCAACGGTTTCTTTGTAATATCCACCAGCCTTTACAGCCAGCTCTCTATCGAACATTCCAAAAGCTCCCGAAATCAGCAACAATCCGTTTAGCTTACTCCACGCCATTCTACCCAAAATAAATGCTCTAAAATACTCTAAAACCTGAAAGCGAGCCAAAAACTCATCCGGATAATAAACTTTTACTATTTTCCCATTTTCAACAATGCAAGAATTTGCTATCCTAACCACACCACCTGATGCAATAACTTTAACCTTTGCATTTTCCTCCATGAATGGCTTTACCATTTTCAAAATACCATCTTGCTCTACAATACAATCTACATCAATTGCCATGAACAATTTATTAGATGAAATATTTATCCCAGCATTTAAAGCATCGGCTTTGCCACCATTAATTTTATCGACTACAATTAATTTAGAAAAAGCTTTATTTGTTGACTTATAAACTCCACGTATTTCGTTGCACGGAATCCTATAATTAATAGCGAAATCAACTTTCACTAAATGGTAATCTTCAATAATTTCTTCTAGTGTATTGTCTTTGCTGCCATCATTAATAATAATAACTTCAAAATCGGCATAATGCATCGACAATAAGGATCTTACATTATTAATAATGGTAGCTCCTTCATTATATGCAGGTGCCAATATTGAAACTGAAGGTGCATAAGGCGAAGTTAATATTGCCTTATAATCGATGTATTTATTTTTTCTAATATAAAACATCATTGCAAAACCAGAAAAAACAGCTAAAATAAGATACGACAAAAAGGTAAGTACGGCGTAAAAAAATAAGCCATAATCAAAAAAAGACCTCAATAAATCAATTATTATTTTCATAATTAAATCCTATCATCCATAGTTTGCAATGCAATTTTTCTTACTTCTTCTGATGTATAATTTAACAAAACATCAATGCTTATTCCAAAAAGTACATTCATTTTTTTCAATGCTTTTGCTGCTAGTAATTTTAATCTGAAGTCTTCCGATTCTATTACACAAATTAAAAAATCAAAAACCACTTCATTTGGTGTGTTTATAATTGCCTTTAATATTGCTTTTTTATTTACAAAAACCTCCGAAGAAAACTTTTGAACTAAAATGCTTGTATCGTTTGGATTTTCAAACTTACTGAGCGCATTTATCGCTGCATGTCTTACTCTATAATCCTTATGGTTTAGTTTAAAAATTATTTGATTGCGATTGCGGCTCATCTCAAAAATTCCTGCCAATGAAATAGCAAATTCGCTAATTGAATAGTTGTCAGAATCAATAAAATCAGATAAACCGATTGAACGATATTTCTTTCTATCTAGCGATAATTTAACCAATGTTTGTTCCCATTTATTTAAAAAAAATGGATAATCTTCAAGAAATGATAAGGGATTGCTTCTTTTTGTAAGCTGAACCAATGCTATATTGGCTTCTGCACGTAAAACCTCATTTTTGCTTTTAGTCAATTTCAAAATATATGAATTATATATGCTAACCTCTAATTCGGAAAATACCCTAAGTGCAAATATTTTATGATGCCAATACGGAGAATACAAATACAATACAATTGTTTTATTTAAATTTAATTCTTTATAAAGTATATTTAACTTCCGCTTATTTTCACCATCTACATCTTTGTTAAGCTCAATTAGCTTATTTACAAATAATTCGATTGAAAATATATTATTTAAATATGGTTTAATTCTGTTTTTTATAAAAATATTTTCTTCCGATGAATTATTAAAATCAACATACATAAAGTTGATTATCAATTCTTCGAATAAATCATTTAATTTGCTTTTTCGTTTTTCATTATATTTACGAAAGAATCGAATCAACAAAACATAAGAAATTAATGCGAAAATATTAATTATAAATACAAAAATAAAATATACAACTAAGTAGTACTTTAAAGTAAATGTTTTAACAATATAGTAAACAGGATTATGAAAATGAAAATTCAACCAGTTTATTTCAAATCGTTCAAATCTGAAAAACACAACAACACTAACAAGCACTATCAAAACAATTATTGACAGTGCATAAGATAGAATTTTATGAATTAATTTGAAACGCATTAGTATAAGCTTTTTTTAATGAAGGTAATATAGTTTATTTTTAACCATATAAAAACAAAATATCGGGATATATTTCCCGATACTTGATAAAATTAAATTTATTTATTTTTCAGTATTAATAATCGCTTTATTCTTATTGACAATTCATTTGGACTGAAAGGCTTAACAAGATAATCATCGGCTCCTAATTCAAAAGCCTCTAAAACAGTAACTTCTTGACCTAAACCACTTAAAACTATTATTGGAACTTCGCTGTGCAGCTCTTTTCTAATAAAAGAAACAATCTCAAGACCAGTGGCAAATGGCATTAAAATATCAGTTAAAATAAAATCAGGCTTTTCCGACACTATTTTTTCCATTCCATCTTTTCCATCAAAAGCACTAATTACCTCATAACCATCTCTATTTAATTTAAATTCTATGGTTTTAAAAACAATTGGTTCATCTTCTATAACTAATATTTTCATGCTGGTAGTTTTATTTCAGTTTAATTATACGAAACAATAGAAAATTAGTTCCAAAAAAAAAGAGCTACAAAATGCAGCTCTTTTTTGAAGAAATAACCAAATTCTATCTAACTATTTTTGCTTTTAATGTTGTTGTAGAATTTACAACATTTAGAATATACATTCCTTTACTTAAATTGCTTAAATCTATTTGTGAAACGGTATTATTTAGAACCACAGATTTCATTAATTGACCGCTAGTATTATAAACAAACAGTGTGCTAATTACAGAATTATTGTCCAATTTAATTTCAAAAACACCTTCTGAATTTGTTGAAGAAACATTCATTGAAACATCCTTTTTATCTGCTACACTACTAGTTATGCCTTCAATATGAACTTTCTTAACTGCATGAGCCTTACTTCTACTAGAAACTACATGCAAGTTAACGCTATAATCGCCATTTTTGTTATAAACATGTACAGGATTTTGTTCTGTGCTGTATGTTCCATCTCCAAAGTTCCACAAATATTTTGTATTTGCTTTTATTCCCGAAGTGGTAAACTGAACCTCAGAAGTATTATTTGGATTTATTTGTTCATCGAAACTACAAAATGTAGTATCAAGAGGCACAGAAAAACTTAATGATTTCAAAAACACTCCTGAATCATAAATACCATCACCAGCATCTGAAATTGCAATTTTAAAATGATAAGTTGCATCGGGTACAATAGTAAGAGGCAGTGTAAATTTCGATGTGTAACCATCAAATTCAATAACTTGACCACTATTATTATTATGATAATAAATACTATTTAGAGAATCGTTAATATTATTTATTGCAATTGGCGTGGTGGTATTAGGAACTAAAGCAATATTTTGATTGGTATAATTTCCGCCTGTAGGATTTGGTCCGCTAATAAAAAAACCAAATACATCGTTATAAGAAGAATTAACAAATTCAGGATACTCCTCAGATGCAAAAACAAATTCAGTTCCATTCATTAATGTATCTTGACTCATAAAATCAAATTCAATTTTAATTGCATCACGGGTCGTAAATCCAGGAATTAAAGCATCCAAATTAGCATCGCCAGGCAAATTTAGATCTGTTCCCATTCCAGCTTGGGTATTTGGCTGCAAAATATTATTAATATTTCCTGTACTCATCACAATACCACAGTCCATATCAATTACATTCGTATCTATTGAGAAAAAACCAATACTATTAACTCCGCCAGTTACCTGCAAATTTGAAACTGAAACATATCCTCCAAAAAGGGCATCTTCAATCATTTGCATCACAGAGCTTGAATCGATTGTTACAACCCCTGATTTATTCATATTATCAGTGTGTTTATTTGACGAAACACGCTGCGCATTAGAAGTATATGCAAAAACTGTTATTGCAATTGAGAGTAAAAAATATTTTTTCATAACGTTAAAATTAAATTTATATATACAAGACTGTTTTTCTTGTAAAATGGTTGCATCTCATTGAAAAAAAATGAAAAATAAATGTCTTTAAAAAAAATTACACAACATAAAAGCCTGATAATACAGAAATAAAGCATATCTTTGCAAAATATTAACAGTGTGCGGATTTGCGTTCTAAAGTTTTCATGTCGAAAGAAGGGAATATTGAACAAAACTTCGCCAACATAAAAACAACAAATTTAGAATGATGACATTTGAAGAATTAGGAATTGCTCCTGACCTATGCAGAGCAATTGACGAAATGGGTTTTATTAATCCCATGCCCGTTCAAGAAAAAGTAATACCAATTTTACTAGAAAACAAACAAGACCTTATTGCGCTAGCTCAAACTGGAACTGGCAAAACAGCAGCTTTCGGATTACCATTGCTACAACAAGTTGACCCAAAAGACAAAAACACACAAGCAGTTATTTTAGCCCCTACTCGTGAACTTTGTATGCAAATTGCAGGCGATTTAAACGATTACGCAAAATATTTGCCCGATGTTAAAATCCTTGCCGTTTATGGTGGTGCAAGCATCGAAAACCAAATAAATGCATTAAAAAGAGGTGTGCAAATTATTGTTGCAACTCCTGGTCGATTAATAGATTTAATGCAAAGAAAAAATGCTAAGCTTAACTCTGTGCTTACAATCGTTTTGGACGAAGCGGATGAAATGCTTAAAATGGGTTTTACCGACAGTATTAATACTATTTTGGCTGATATTCCTGAAAGCAAACAAACACTTTTGTTTTCGGCAACCATGCCTCCTGAGATTGCAGCAATTACAAAAAATTACATGAAAAGCCCTATTGAAATTACAATAGGAAATAAAAACTCAGGTGCCGATAATGTTCGCCACGTATGCGTTACCGTTCATGCTAAAGATAAATACCTTGCACTTAAAAGAATTTGCGATTACAATCCTAATGTATATGGAATTGTGTTTTGCAGAACTAGAATTGAAACGCAAGAAGTGGCAGACAAATTAATTAAAGACGGTTATAATGCTGACTCATTACACGGCGACCTTTCGCAAGCACAGCGTGATGCCGTTATGCAAAAATTCCGTTTCAGAACTATCCGCTTGCTTATTGCTACTGATGTTGCTGCCAGAGGATTGGATGTTGACGATTTAACTCACGTTATCAATTACAACTTACCAGACGACCATGAAGTTTATACGCACCGTAGCGGAAGAACTGGTCGTGCTGGAAAAGCTGGAACTTCGGTTGCCATCATCAATTTAAAAGAAAGACATTTAATTCGCAGAATTGAAAAGTTAATAAAGAAAACATTTATCAATGCTAACGTTCCTTCAGGAAAAGAAATTTGCGAAAAACAACTTTTCCATTTAATTGACAAAATGGAGAAAGTGGAACTAGACCATACTCAGATTGACCCATTTCTTCCTGTAATTTATAAAAAGCTAGAATTTATCGAGAAAGAAGAACTTATAAAACGTTTTGTTTCTTTAGAATTTAACCGCTTTTTAGAATACTACAAAAATGCAGTTGACTTGAGCAACCCAGAAGAACGAATGGGCGAAAGAGGAAGAGACCGCAACGACCGTGCTAACGAAGAAGGATTTACTAGAATCTTTATCAACATTGGCAAGATGGACGATATTTGGCCAAAAGATTTAATGGAACTGATAAATAGCAATAACGAAGGACAAAGAATTCCATTTGGGAAAATTGATATTCTACAAAAATTTACATTCTTCGAAGTTGACTCTAAATTTGCTAAACAAGTAATAGATTCAATGAGTGGCATTCAGTTTAAAAACGTCAAAATCGCCATTGAAGAAGCTCAGCCTCGCGACAACAGTGGCGGCGGCGAAAGAAGAAGACGTCCTGAAGGTGGAAGTGGCGACGGTTTCCGAAGAGATCGCAGCGGTGACCGGAGTGGTGAAAGAAGAAGCGAAGGAAGAAGAAGTGAAGGAAGAAGAAGCGATGACAGGAAACCTGAACGTTCTGATAACAGAAAACCAGAAAGAAGTGATAGCAAACCAGCTAGAACTGACAGCAAGCCCGTAAGAACTGATAGTAAACCTTCTAGACGTAGCGACGAAAAACCTACTGAAAGACGCTATGGAAAACCATCGGAATCGGGAGGCAGTTGGAGCGACCATAAAAAACGTGCAACGCCTAGAACTGATGATAAACCTAAAAGAGGAAGATACTAATGATTAGAAGATTTGAAGATTAGAAGATTCATAGGGCAGATTTAAAAAAATGCTGACTACCATGCAAAAACCTCCAACAGTATTAACTATTGGAGGTTTTTAATTTTCTACATCCCGTATTTCAAAGGTGGCTTTTCTTCCTTTGCTAAAAATAATCTAAACACAGCAGCGGTCTTTTTCTGCCCATCTAAAGATAGATATTCAATATCTTTCAATATTACTATAGAGCCTTCTTTTAGGGTAGATACATACATTCGCATTCTTTTGCTTAAGCGGTTTCCATCCGAACTATCGGTTACGAAACCATTATTTTCTAGAATATCCATTTTAAATTTACTTACATCTACCCTTATTTCGGCTTTTGCATATTCAGTATAGAACGAACCGCCACAGAGTAATATTTTTGATATTACAGAATCGGATTTAATACCATTAAAATAAAGCTTTGGGTAGTCGATAACTTCAAATTTCTGATTTGCTATTATTTTATTTTTTCCATCCAAGCCTCGCTCATAAATTGTTATTAGCGTAGTTCCCGGAATTAGCTTGGTCAATAGAAATACACTGTCTTTTTTTGTCTTAAAAACAGCGCCATTTGTAGCCTTTACTTCCGAAATGCGATTTTCGCCTTTGGTTGCAATAATTATTGTATTATTACATCCAGCAAACAAAAACTCATAAGCCGACCAAACTCTATAATTTGATTTAACCCCTTTAATATTGTATTCAATAACTTTTGTAGTGTCTACTTGCGCAACACTACAAAAAGATATTAAAACTAAGAATACTAAAATTTTTATTTTCATATTTGAGCAATTTAATAGATTTATATTAAACTAACAATATCGCTTGCTGAATATTTTTCTTTCTTTATTACTTTAAGTACAAAGGTATGTTGTTTTGCTTTATTTGGTACCGACTTGAAATCATCTTTTGAATAATACGCCAAGGAATTATCGCTAGTTATCACAATTAAAGAATTGTCGGTTTTAGGATTAAAATACACCTTTTCGCCCGAATACAAAGTATACAAAGCATTTTTACCACTTTCAACCAGAAAAACTTTAACTATTCCTACAGTTTTACCATCTTCGGTTTTATAAGTGGCATTAACTATTGCTTCTTGGGGCATTGTTTGCGGGCAATCTGAATTCCAAATACCAAAATTTCGCACCTGAAATGTTCTATAAACCAAATCTTCATTTCTATTTTGAAATTGAATAATACGCTGATTTTGGCGTTGAAGCTCTTGAAATTCACGAATTCTAGCTTCACTTTCGGCAATTTCGGCTTTTAGTTTTCTAGCTAAGTCTTTCTCTGCTTTCTTTCTCAACTTCAAATCGCTATTATATTTATCATAAGCCACATCCCAATTAGCCTTAGCTAAGCTAAAATCTTTCGATTCTAATACAGGGTAAGCAATTATTTCACACGATGTTTTTCTATTTGCTAATTTTATTAAATAATCCGATGTTCCTTCAATTTTTTCTAGCAAAATATCTTCCCATGCAATTTTCGATGTGTTTACATCATAATTTTTATTCTTGGGCGACACCTCAAACAAAATATTATTAAACACTTTCAACTCAGGAAATTCGGCATAATCAACATTAATTTTCAACTGTTGCCTTTTCTTGTTTTTCTCAATTGGTTTAACTAAATCAAACTTTTCTTTATCCTTTGCAGCAGCCGCCGCCAATTGTTTTTTTTGTTCCACAATCGTGGGAACATCTTTACTCACATATTGCCATTTATTGGTTTTATCGTCTAAATAATACTTATTGAATTTTTCTTTGTTATCATTCAATGAAATTAAATTCACTTCAATAGGTTTATCCTCTTTGATAAAAATACGCTTCCCATCTTTAAAAGCATAGATTTCGAACATTCCTGCCGATTCAAAATGCTTTTGTTCATTTGCAGAATCATAAGTCATAGAGATGTCAGCGAGTATTATTTCTCCTACATTATGAAACTCTCGATATTTAATTTCCACTTCACCCGAAACAGGCGCACCAGTAGAATCCACAAAAGCATCTTTTGGTATTTTTATTATTGAGCCTGTCTTGTAGTTTAATATCGTTTCCTCAGTTGAATTAACAATATAAGATGTAAGTTGATTCGAATCCGAGTACAATCCAATGCTTTCCATTTTGCCAACTGGCTTATCAGCTACAATAAGAGGCGCAGAGTTTCTTGTTAATAAAAAAGCTGCAACCACAATAACCAAAACACTGCCTAAACCGTAATATAAGTTTTTATTCAATGTTAGCTTCTTTTGTGTTAAGGCTTTTTGTTTTGCTTTATTAAAATTTCGTCCGTTTTCAACTTGTTCCAGACTTAATTCGGGGCGGTTATCTATTATATTATACTTTTCCATGATTTTTCTTTTTTAATGATGCGTAAATACTTAGCTTAATTTCTGAAATACAACCCGAAGCCTATCAAGTACACGATAGGTTTTTACTTTCGCATTATTTTCGCTTATACCAAGCATATTGGCTATTTCTAAAAAGGGCAAGTTTTCGAAAAATCTTAAATCAATAAGCTGAATTTCGTTCTCATTTAAATGATTAAGTGCGCTTTTTAAAATATCATTTAGCTCCTGACATTCAGCACCAAGCGACTCGTGTAAATTTCTAACAGAAATTTCTTCAATACTAATAGTTCTTCGCTTGTTTGATTCACGATAAAACATATTTATCTCATTAATAGCAATTCTATATAGCCAACTAGAAAAAGGGAATCCTTTATGCTTGTATTTTCCAATATTAGCCATTGCTTTCGAAAATATTATTGAAACCACTTCATACGCATCATCAATACCATCCATTCGCTTATATACAAACTTCAAAATCTGAGGATAATACTTTTCGTACAAAGGCTCGAAACTCTGCAAGTCGCTCTTAGACCTATCGATGAGTTCTTCTTCGTTTAAATGAATATCTTTCATAGACTAATTTTTAAATTATTATGAAGCTCCTTTTATAATGGAATGCTGCTTTTTATAAAAAGATACAAAGATTGGAAAATATTTTTTTGTTTCTATATAAACTGACTTTTATTTTAGCCTACTTAGTGAATCTTAACGACCAATGCCTCAAATTAAAACTCGTTTGCTAATTACGGGATTTCCCGTATGGTGCATTTTTTTCTCTCTTACTAATTTTGCTGTCATAATAATTAACATCAAATAATAAAAAATCCTATGAAAAAAATCTACACATTATTTCTTATTTTATTTATTACAGCAAACACTTTTGCTCAAACTAACGACGAAGCAAAAACAACAAAACAAGCTCACAAATCGAGATATGCTCCCTCGCATGTTACAAATACTAGAGGAGTAATTTGGTCGAGCAACTTTACAAACCAAACAGACTGGACTACTTCAGGAAGTTCTAGCAATTGGGTTTTTACATCAACATTTCCTCAAACATTAATTGACACTTATGGCGTACAAGGAGTTGAAGCTTTTACATCTACTTCAGGTGGTCAATATGCAATGTTGAATTCTGATGGATATGGTTCTGTTGACATTGATGCTTATTTAGCAATGGCAGCACCTATTTCTACATTAGGAAAATCGACTGTTGTTTTAAATTTTGAACAATATTACGGACATTATGATGACATTGTTACTGTTGAAGTAAGCGATAACAACAGCACTTGGACTGAGTTCATTTTAAGCAACAACAGTTTAGCAAACAATGATTTAACAGCAAATCCAGATGCTATGAATTTAGACATTTCATCTGTTGCTGCAAATAAAGCTAATGTTTATATCAGATTCCGTTACCAAGGAAATTATGGATTCTTTTGGTGTATTGATGATGTTAGCATAACAGACGGTTTAACTCCTACTTTCAATGCAGGTGTACTTTCATTTATAACTCCAGTAAGCGGTTGTAGTCTTTCAAGTCAAGAAACGGTTTCTGTTAAAGTTAAAAACTTCGGAAATCAACCTATATCATCATTTAATTTATCATACAGCTTAAATGGCGGAAGCGCAGTAACTCAAGCCTACAATGGAACTGCAATTGCTCCTGGTGACACTGCTATTTTCTCTTTCACAACAAAAGTTAACCTTTCTAACTTCCACCCTGTAGATTCACTTATTTCATGGACTACACTTACAGGCGAAACTAGCACAGGTAATGACAGCTCGGCTTGGTATTATGTAATAAACACTCAACCTTCAAGCGCTCCATATAGCATAGGATTTGAAAGCTCAGAATTATATTACAATTGGACTTACGAATACAATTCTGCCTTATCAAATGGCTGGGAAACATACACAGGAACGTCGAACCCACATATTGGAACAGGATATATAATCCATTATGCAAGCACAACAAATGCAGCAAACAATTGGGCTTATACCACTTGCCTCGATTTAGAAGCAGCCAAACAATACAAAGTAAAATACTTTTATAAAGGGAAAACTGGCAAAACTAATAAATTAAAAGTAGCTTACGGAACAAGCAAATCTGCCATTGGCATGACTACAACTTTAATTGACAAAACACTAACAAACGACACTTACCTAGCCGATAGCGCTTATATTACACCCTCTACCACTGGCACTTATTATATTGGCTTCAATATGTATAGTGAAGCAAACAACGGAAACTTCTACATAGATGATTTCTCAATAACTGAAGAAACTACAACTAATATCAACAACTATTCAGAAAACATCATAAACGTTTATCCAAATCCAGCTAGTGATATAATAAACATCAGTTCCGATGAAAAAATTGACAATATAAATATTTATAATACAATGGGTCAATTGGTGATAAGCACTAAAGAAGCAAAAACAATAAATATTTCTTCTTTGAAAAATGGAATTTACACCATACAGATTAATTCTAACAATAATATCACAACTAAAATGATTCAAAAAAACTAGTTTTTTTCATAGGAAACTACACGCCTTCTTTGCTTCTAATTTATAGAGAAGCCTTGAAGGCGTATTTTTAAAGCAGTTGATTTGAAAAAGTGGTGAAGAATTCGAAAAAAATATGAAATATTAATTCTAATAAATAAGCATCGGTCAACAATCTTTCAACGAAATTGGTGGCACATTTTCAACATTACGACCGATGCTCTATTTTTCTTCCTTAAATCATTTGAGTTCACTCACATCTTCCAGAATTTTATCTTGAAATTAGACAATTTTATCTAAGGCTAAAATGCTTAATATTATAAAAAAAAAAATTGGGCTTTACAGGATTTAGAGTGAAAAACGTTGTTGTTGAAAATATTAGACCAGAAAAATTAATTACTAAAATAAATAGCAAGAAAAAAAACATGAAAAATATTAAAACTATAATTATCGGATTATTATTAATACTAAATATTAACATCACAAAAGCTCAAAACACAACTGAACTTTGGGGAATGACGGCACAAGGCGGATATGGCGGTGGCGGCGTAATTTACAAAACGGATTCAACTGGAGCAAACCAAATTGTTGTAAAGTCATTCACCGAGATACCAGGCTCACAACCTCAAAACACACAACTTTGTCAAACCGCCAATAATAAGCTTTACGGAATGACACAAGCTGGAGGAATTGGCAAAGGGGTTATTTTTGAACTAGATCCTACCACAAACATATACACTATAAAACATAATTTCACCGACACATCTGGCAGCTCGCCACAAGGATCATTAACCCTTGCAAGCAACGGGAAACTCTATGGCTTAACAGAATTGGGCGGAGCAACTGACGATGGCGTATTATTTGAATACAACCCACAAACAAACGTGTATAAAAAACTAATGAGCTTTAATGCTTCAAAAGGAATAAGACCTTGTGGTTCACTAACCCAAGCCAATAATGGCAAATTATATGGAACCACAATAATGGGCGGCAATAGCAGTATGGGTGTAATTTTCGAATTTGACATTACAACATCAGTATACAGTGTGAAATTCAATTTTTCCTATTCAAGCGGGTATTATCCTTATGGCTCTTTAGTTCAAGCTAGCAATGGCAACCTTTTCGGAATGACGAATCAAGGTGGCACATCAAACCTAGGTGTATTGTTTGAATTTAATTTTACCAACAACACTTACTACAGAAGAATAAACTTCAATGCAACAAATGGAAGACAACCCAATGCAAATTCATTGATACTTGCATCTAACAACAACTTATACGGATTAACAACACTTGGAGGCGACTATAATTACGGAGTATTATTTGAATATAACACTACAACAGCAACTTATATTAAGAAATATGATTTTGATGGATCTAATGGCTCCGAACCTAATGCCAGCCTACTTGAAGTATCGAATGGGATATTTTATGGCTTAACCAGCAAAGGAGGAGCAAATGATTTTGGAGTTGTTTTCGAGTATGATTTATCTACATTAACCTATACTAAAAAAATTGACTTTGATGGAAATAACAATGGAAAAACCCCAAGAGGAACACTTATCAAAGCATCAAATGGGAAATTATATGGCATGACATATGCAGGTGGATCGGCTGAGAGAGGCGTTTTATTTTCATATAACACGACGAACTCTACTATAAATAAAATATTAGATTTTTCATATTCGCCTAATGGTTGCAGACCACAAGGCTCATTACTTCTTGCTAACAACAATAAATTTTACGGAATGACTAGTGAAGGTGGCGCTTCTAATTTGGGAGTTCTATTCGAATATAATCCAATTAATGATTCGTTAACAAAAAAAGCAGATTTTTCAATCACTAACGGTAGTTATCCTAATAGCACCCTTATCCAAGCTTCAAACAATAAAATATACGGGACAACAAATTCAGGTGGCGCAAATGATATGGGAGTGCTATTTGAATTCGACCCTGTTACAAATACCTATTCCATCAAGGCAGAGTTTGACGGCTCTAACAACGGAAGTTATCCTTCAGGCGACCTTGTTCAAATTTCAAACGGCAAGTTATATGGAACAGCAGAACAAGGCGGAGCTTCTAACAATGGTGTTATATTTGAATTCGATCCAACTACTAATACTTTTACAAAAAAATATGATTTTTTAGGCGGTGTATATGGAAGATTTCCAAAATGCAAGCTAATTGAAACTTCAAATGGAAATTTATATGGCGTATTATCAAATGGCGGATCTGCTGACATGGGCATTTTATTTGAATTCAATCCCCAAACTCAAAGTTTAACTACAAAAGTTGATTTTGATGGATCTAATAGTCGCTACCCTATTGGCTCATTAGTTCTTGCGTCTAACGGGAAATTATATGGAACAGCTTATTCACAGTATTCTTACGACATTTTTAGTTTATTTGAATACGACCCAAGTAATTCAAATATCCAAGTATTAAGTTCGTTTAATGGCACAAATTATGGCACATTAATGCAAGCTGCAGATGGCAAACTTTACGGAACTAGTTATCTAGGCGGAACAAATAATTTTGGATATTTATTTAGTTTTGACTTAATAGAACAAAACAACTCAAACATATTTAGTTTTTTATTGGAAAATGGAGCGAATCCATATTACACACAGTTAGTTGAAACATGCAAATTCCCTTCAATATCGGCAATAAGCACCGACACATTAGTATGCAATGGCAGCGGACTAAACCTACACATTATAGCAGATGGGAATATCTCTTACAAATGGCAAGTAAACACTGGCTCTGGGTTTACAAATATAAATGATAACAGCATTTATCAAGAAACTTCGAAAGACAGTTTGCACATTCTATCAACTACTAGTCAAATGAACTTATATCAATATCGATGTATAATATCATCTTCTTGCCCTGTAATTTCAATGATTTCTGACACTGTTATTTTAAAAATTAAGGAACCTTTTCATTCAATTCTAAATGCTGGAATTTGCCCCAACACATCATACAGCTGGCGAGGAAATTCATATACAACAGCAAATACATATACAGCAGCTTTCATCGATATAAATGGCTGCGATAGTATTTATACGCTTAATTTAACAGTAAATCAGCCTTTTTATTCCACTTTAAACGCCGAAACATGTGCTAATATTCCATATAACTGGCAAGGAAACTCATATACAACCGCAAATACTTATACAGCATCTTATACCGATATTAATGGTTGCGATAGTATTTATACACTTAACTTAACAATTAATCAACCTTTTAATTCCACTTTAAACGCCGAAACATGTGCTAATATTCCATATAGCTGGCAAGGAAACTCATATACAACCGCAAATACTTATACAGCATCTTATACCGAT
>JBAXGW010000067.1:0-22757 GCA_037139195.1 Bacteroidota bacterium | reverse complement strand
CTGCTGTTACTGCAGTTCCGTTTGCATTATAGTTTACGGTTTGATTTGCTGTTCCACTTATTGAACCATTAGTGCCTGCTACATAATCAAGCGTGAATGTATTGATGGCAAAGTTTGCTGTTACATCAATATTTGCTGTTACATTCAAATCTGTTCTTGGATTTTGTGTGCTTGCATCAGACCAATCTACAAAATGATAACCTGTACTTGGCACTGCTGTTACTGCAGTTCCGTTTGCACCATAATTTACCGTTTGATTTGCTGTTCCTGTTATTGAACCATTTGTGCCTGCTGCATAATCAAGTGTAAATGTATTGATGGCATAATTTGCCGTTACTGATATATTTGCTGTTACATTCAAATCTGTTCTTGGATTTTGCGTGCTTGCATCAGACCAATCTAAAAAATGATATCCTGTATTTGGCACTGCTGTTACTGCTGTTCCGCTTGCTCCATAATTTACCGTTTGATTTGCTGTTCCTGTTATTGTACCATTTGTTCCTGCTGCATAATCAAGCGTATAAGTATTGATGGCAAAGTTTGCTGTTACGGTAATGTTTGCTGTAACATTTGCGTCCGTTCTTGGATTTGTTGTGCTTGCATCAGACCAATCTACAAAATGATAACCTGTACTTGGCACTGCTGTTACTTGACTTCCGTTTGCATTATAATTTACGGTTTGGCTTGCTGTTCCTGTTATTGAACCATTTGTTCCTGCTGCATAATCAAGTGTATAAGTATTGATGGCAAAGTTTGCCGTTACATCAATATTTCCTGTTACATTCAAATCTGTTCTTGGATTTGTTGTGCTTGCATCAGACCAATCTACAAAATGATAACCTGTACTTGGCACTGCTGTTACTGCAGTTCCGTTTGCATTATAGTTTACGGTTTGATTTGCTGTTCCTGTGATTGAACCATTTGTTCCTGCTGCATAATCAAGCGTATAAGTATTGATGGCGAAGTTTGCAACCAATGTCCTATCCAATGTAGCAGTGAATTCATAGGTAGTATTTGTTGAAATGGGGGTTCCGCTTTCTGTCCAGTTGACAAATGTATATCCTGTTTCAGCAGTTGCAACTAAACTAACCTGCTCACCAGTATTATATTCTCTAGCACCTGTAATTGTGCCAGAACTCACAGGACTCACACTTGCAGTAATGTTAGGAGTGCAATTAACATTATAACTAGCAACATCATCTTTGCCCCACCAGTTTGAGTATGAAAAATCGACATCATCAACCTCAATACAGGTTAAACTTGGATTATCAAATGCATAAAAATCATACATGTTATAATTATTTCCATTTTTAACATTTAAACTTACTAAACTATTAGAGCTACAATCAAGATAATAAAGAAAAGAGCATGCAGATAAATCCAAATTTGTTATACTGCTATTAGAACATTGAAAATCGCTAAGCGAAGTGCAGCCAGAAACATTAACGGTTGTTAATAAGCTGTTATTGTAACAATAAAGAGTTGAGAGGCTTGTTAAACCAGAAATATTTATACTTGTCAAATTATCAATATTTGAGCAATTCAAAAATGTAAGCGAAGTATTGTGTGTCAAATCCAAACTAGAAAAATTATTGTTAAAGCAATCTAATTGTGTTAAAGAAGTAAAGGCTTCAATTCCTGTTAAATCGCTAATATCCTTAGAATTCAAATCTAAATATCCAGAATAAGAGCTTGCTTCAAAGCAATCAATATAACCACTACCATTTATGTCCGCACCATTAGCTATAAGTGCAGATAAAAAATTAGCATCAGGAATATTTACAATACAGGCAGGGCATTCTGATAAAGACATAAACACAACTCCCGCATCAATGTTTGTCCAATTTATAGTTGAATAGGTTGAGTCATCTACTTGTATACAACTTAAATCTGAATTATTTTGCACACTAAATGATGTAAAGTTTGAATTGTTGCTATTTTTTACATTTAATGTGTTTAAAGAATTATTATTGCATGCCAATGAAGTAAGAGTATTGTTGGTTGAAAGATTTAAATATGAAATATTATTAGCACTGCAATATAGAGTAGTCAATGCTGTGTTGGCTGTAAGATTTAAAAAGGAAATAGAATTACTGTCGCAATTAAGAGTAGTCAATGCGGTGTTGTTTGTGAGGCTTAAAGTCGAAATTTTATTTTTGACGCAATAGATATTAGTTAATAAAGTGTTAGCTGATAGATTTAAAGATGAAATAGTATTGTTGCTGCAATTTAAATTAGTTAATGTAGTGTTGGCTGATAAATCTACAGATGAAATAGTATTGTAACTGCAATTTAAATTAGTCAATGCTTTGTTCGCTGTGATATTTAATGAAGAAATATTATTGTTGCTGCAATTTAATTCAGTTATTGCTGTAAAAAATTTAAGCTCTGTTACATTAGAAATACTTTTACCGCTAACATCTATAGTGCCCGAATAGGAAGAAGCTTCGGAACAATCTATTTCACCATCGCTATTTGCATCTATACTAGGAATAGCAAGTAATGCACTTTTAAATGCTGCATCTGCAAATTGAATATTTCCATAGCAAGTACCTACGCATGTTTTAAAATACTGTGTATTTCCATAAGAATTGACGTCAGCACCTACATATTGAGTGCCACCTGTGGAATTCCAATAATAAGAAGGAAATTGATAATACCAATACATATTTGGCTCTGCACTGCCACAGGTTTGCCCACTTACAAGTGAAACAACAATAGTATACATACTTCCACCTGTAACAGCTGCTGGGATATCAAAAGCAAATGTTTCAAACTTTCTATTGATATCAACTGGAATAGTATAAATTTGAGAAGCAAGCTGAGTTCCGCCTATTCCATTGCCATTTAAAATAGCAATTTTCACATCCATTGTAGTTTGAACACATCCTGGATTACTTGCACTTATATCCAATGAAATTTGATTTAACCAACCTGTTTGCCATATCGGAAAGGACTGTCCAATCACTCTTGCAGAATTAATTGACGCTCCTCTTGTATCAGTTCCAGTAACTTGTTGATCTGCTGTGCAAGTTTGTGCAGATGCAAATGTTGTAAACGCAACAAGCATAACAATAAGAATAGTGATTTTTTTCATAAGAATTATATTTTGTGAATATCTGTTTTAAAATACTTCTCGTTGTTTAGTCAATAATAATAAGATGGATTCTTAAAATTCTTTTTTTTATAGATTTCATCAAAAAACTCAAAGAACACTTTGGCATTTTTGCAAATTATTTTTCAAAAATACAATTTAATTTCAAATTTCATTCGTATTAATTTGACATCATTTTCAATTTTCATCTGTTTACCTATCTATCTGGTCTATATACTATATAGTGTCTGTCCATAAAGTCCAATAACTTTGTTGTCGTCGTGTTGAAAACAGTCATTTACCCATGTAAACTCCTTGGTTTTCAACACTTCCTTCGCCTCGTTCTCGAGCTTTATGAACAAGACACTGAGTTTATAGACAGACTCTATATAGATTTAATCGTTAAACTTGTTCAAATCGACATGTGTTGTATGTAAAATTTATTAGCCCAAAATGCAGGTTGCTTTCGCAATGCCTTTCGACTTAAATACTAATCCCATGCTTTATTCCATAAAGCCATTTGCCAGCTGGCGGACAAGTCTTGATTGAGATTATACCCCCCCCTTTTTGTTCTTCAGTTAGCGGTTTATCTTTGCATCTTTTTTCGTGAACTTCATTTTTCACCTTGTATTTGAATATTGTTTCTTCTTGTTTTTCTCCTTGTAGGCACTTTCGGCATGTAAAGATTACCTTTATCTTGTTCTTCAAGCAACTAATCAACCTGCAACTTTCACAGTCGCATCTAAAAAGGCTATTTTACCAGCAATTTGCTCCAATTCTTCTTTCGATACTTTTATCAATCCCTTAGCTGGTGTGTCTCTATCTACAGGGTAAATCATAACTTCATCGGGTTTTATTTTTTTCAACAATTCAATCCACGAATCAACTTCTGATTCTATAGTATTGTCAACTACTTCACCATTAATTTCGCCTCTTAAAAACATGGTTTGAATTATCTTCTTGCCTTTAAAATTAATGATTTCGTTTGTAATCACATTGAAATCTAAATTGCCTTTAGGACCATTCATCAATTCAAACATTCGTTCATTTCCTGCATCTAACTTCAAAAGTGCATTATCAATCTTCAACAATGAACTATTAACGTAGAGTTTATCAAGCATTGAAGCATTTGTAAGTACCGATATTTTAGCACTTGGAAAATATTTATTTCTAGTAAATATAGTATTATCAACAATCTGAGCAAACTCTGGATGCAAAGTAGGCTCACCATTTCCAGCAAAAGTAATCGTATCAAGCTCGCCACCCTCCTCTTTGATTTGTTGTAATTTCAATTCTAACATTCTTCTAACTTCTTCAGCAGGAACTAATTTATTCGAATCAACAATCTGATTATCGGTCCATCCGCACTCACAATAAATACAATTGTAAGAACAGAATTTATGCTTTAGAGGCAAAAGATTAACGCCAAGTGATGTGCCAAGTCTTCGACTTTTTATAGGACCAAAAATTATATTTTCGAATAAAAATGTTGCCATGATAAATTAAATTTAATTACAAATATGCATTAAAATATCTAAATGAAGATTTATTATTGAAAAAATAATTAATTTTGAAGAAAATTAAGACTTTTGATGACATTATCAGAAATTCAACAACCCATAAAAAGCGAATTAGCTGAGTTTGAAAAGCGTTTTCGTGCATCAATGAAAAGCTCTGTTCCTTTGTTGGATAAGATTATGATGTACATATTAAAACAAAAAGGGAAACAAATGCGACCTTTATTTGTTTTGTTATCGGCAAAATTAAACAACGAAATTAAAGATTCAACTTATATTGCAGCATCGTTAATTGAGCTTTTGCATACTGCCACACTTGTTCACGATGATGTTGTTGATGAAGCCGATGAGCGAAGAGGAATGTTCTCGTTAAATGCAATTTGGAAAAATAAAATATCAGTGTTAACGGGCGACTACTTACTGTCGCGCGGATTGCTTGCTACGCTTGAAAACAAAGAATATGCTCTATTAGAAATAGTAACCAGAGCCGTTAAAGAAATGAGTGAGGGCGAACTCCTTCAATTAGAAAAGGCAAGAAATTTTAATGCAACCGAAGATGTTTATTACGAAATAATTAGAAAAAAAACAGCTTCGCTGATAGCAGCATGTTGTGCTTGTGGAGTTGCATCAACAGGTGCAAATACCGAAAAAATTGACATCTTATGGAAATTTGGCGAGTTGGTTGGTTTGGCATTTCAAATAAAAGATGATATTTTTGATTTTCAAGAAAATGCAAAAACAGGCAAAGCAGCCGGAAATGATATAAAAGAGCAGAAATTTACATTACCACTTATTTTCGCCCTCAACAAATCAAGCTATTTAGAACGTAGAAAAGTAATAAGATTAATAAAATCAGCCAATACAGAGCCTAGCACACTTGTATTTGTTCGAAATTTTGTGATTGAAAAAGGAGGAATAAACTATTCGCAAAACAAAATGATTGAATTTGTAAATGAAGCAAAGCTGCTGCTTATGAAAAACTTTGATGAATCAGAAGCCAGAAAATATATTTTGGAACTTGTGGATTATACAATTTTGAGAGAGAAATAAAAACTTTGCAAATCAAAGATATTTTGCCAAATAATACTAATTGAAAACCGATACATAATTTCCATCGAAAGTGGTCTGATATGACTTAAGTGGCAATGTAGATGGTCCTTTTAAAACAGAGCCATCAGACAGGAAAAATCTTGAGCCACACAAAGAATCTACAGCAATTAAACCCGACGATTCTACTTCTATCCTGGCACCTTCAGCACTCGGATGATAAGGACAAGCTCGATCATAGCATAAAAAATCGTCATTATTTAGCCTGTATATTATTAAACCTCGATATCCTCCGGTTACATATACCCAACCACCTATTGTATTTAAATCATTATATTGCACCGAATTTATTGGAACACTAATATTAATAGGAACACTGGGAATCCTTTCAACCTTATCTTTCTTGCAAGAACTTGAAAAGAACACAAATGCAAGAAGAAAAAACAAAAAGTATTTGATCATTGTATTATTTATAATTATAATCATTGTTAAATAATAACTATCTTACTAATGGATAAAATGCATCAACAATATGATTTATTTGATGATTTACATCGTCAAAGATAATAATTGTTATAATATCAAAACGAACTTCTACATTTAAATTATTATTTACTACAAACGCATCGGCAGCCTTAATTAAAAATTTCTGTTTCTTTCTGTCTACCGATAATTCTGGGTCTTCAATAAAATTGCTCGTTCTAGTTTTAACTTCAGCAATTACTAATATTTCGCCTAGTTTTGCAATTATATCAATTTCGTTTTTACCAAAACGCCAATTTCTTGAAATTATTTTATAGCCCTGTGTTTTTAAATAATCAGCGGCTAGTTCTTCGCCTAAATTGCCTGTTAAATTATGCTCCGCCATTATTGGTAAGTGTACTCTATCTTTATTTCACTTCTATCAACTGCCGAAGAACCTTCTGCCAATACTTTATCGCCATCTAATATTTTGAAAACAACTGTATTTGCATCGGTTCCTCCCGAATCTTTTTCGCCTTTCATCAATATTTTATTACCTTCGCTTACCTTCATATAACGCTCCCAAGTGGTTGAAGTACTAGCAAAAAAAGGATCGTACTTACTTCCATAGTACAAATAATAAGTAAGATTAAACTTACAGGTGGTTTCAACTCTTAAAGTTAACGTTTTAGGTGCAGGTCCTTTTTTGCAACTTCCTGAAACCATAATTATGAAAATAATCGCAATAAATATTAAATTTCTATTTTTCATAAATAAGAAAATATAGTGTTTGAATTTTTCGAAACATTTACCTGAACTTCAGAGCCTAAAATAAAAGCATAATTTTCTTCTATATGACCTGCAGGAAAATTAAATGCTATTGGAATATTTAATTCCTTTAAATTATCAAAAACAATCTGTTCAGCAGATTTTCCATAAGGCACCGTATTATCATGCATTTCAGACATTCCTCCAATTAAAACCCCCTTAATGTTTTTCAACGCTCCACTCCGCTTCAAATTCATCAACATTCTATCAATATGATAAAGATATTCATCTAAATCTTCAAAAAATAATATTTTATTATTTAAAGAAAGCAAAGATGCTGTTCCAGTTAAACTATACAATATAGATAGGTTTCCGCCAATAAGCTCACCCTTCATTTCTCCTTCAATATTAAGCAAATGCGAAGGAAAAGTATAATTTATTATATTGCCCGATAATACCTGAAATAATGTTTCTACTGATTTGTTTATTGTATTATCCTTTGGGAAATTAATTGGCATTGTTGAATGAATAGTGGAAATATTCAAGTGATTATTAATGTGTGAGTGCAAAACTGTAACATCGCTATAACCCGCTATCCATTTTGGATGATTCGAAAATATAGAGAAATCTACTTTATCAATAATTTGCACCGTGCCGTAACCTCCTCTAGCGCATAATATTGCTTTAATAGAGTCGTCATCAAGCATTACTTGCAGATCAGAAAGTCTTTGTTCTACAGTACCAGCAAATTGGTTATATTCACTAAAAATATTTTTACCAAGGATAGGCATATAGCCCATTTGACTAATTATTTCAATACAAGGGTTTAATTCCTGATGATTTACTTTTCGAGCAGTAGAAACTACTCCTATTTTATCGCCTTTTTTAATAAAAGGAGGCTGTTTAGTAGCCATAATATCTTAAAAAAATAGGCTGATTATTATATCAGCCTATTTTTTTAACTAATTTTCTCTAATTGTTAAGTCTTCTCTTCTTAATGCTCTCTTGTCTTTCTTCACATCATCATCTTCACTAAATGCGAATTCTGTAAACGAATTCAAATCATCCACCTTTTTACTAGCAAGATGTTCTAACAATTTTTCTGTGCGATTAACAATAGTTTCTTGTGCTTCCATGATCGATTATTTAGTTTATAAATGCCGATTTTTTGACAAGGTAAAAGTAGAAATTTTAAGTATTCGCAATTCACTACCTATATTTCAATTTATCAACAGGTTTATTAACCATTATTTTTAAGAATAAAATATCAATTTATTTCATTATCTTTGCCGTAGATATTGATGAGTAGACAATTATTATAATCATAATAAAAATGTGTTTTCAACAATTAACTGATGTTTTAACAGTTTTTATTAGAACAAATAACTAAGGTAAACCAACAAAAAAACAAAAAAAATGAGCGATACAAAATTTAAAAGATATACAATTACATCAGCATTGCCTTATGCCAATGGACCAATTCATATCGGACACCTTGCCGGTGTTTATGTTCCAGCCGATATTTACGCACGCTATTTAAGAAACATAGGTGAAGATGTTGTTTTTATTGGCGGCTCCGATGAACACGGCGTACCTATTACCATAAAAGCAAAAAAAGAAGGAATAACGCCTCAAGAAGTTGTTGATAGATATCATACTATTATAAAAAAATCGTTTGAAGACTTAGGTATTTCTTTCGACATATATTCAAGAACCTCTGCTCCTATTCATCATCAAACTGCTTCAGATTATTTTAAGAAACTATATGATAAAGGTGCTTTTATTGAGCAGTCTACCGAACAATATTTTGATGAAGAACAACAACAATTTTTGGCCGACCGCTATATTACTGGCACCTGCCCTCATTGTGGCAACGAAAAAGCTTATGGCGACCAATGTGAAAAATGTGGAACATCATTAAATGCTACAGATTTAATAAATCCAGTTTCAGCACTTAGTGGAAATGTTCCAATAATGAAAGAAACCAAACACTGGTTTTTACCATTAGATAAAGATGAAAAATGGCTCAAAGAATGGATACTAGAATCGCACAAAGAAGACTGGAAAACCAATGTTTATGGACAATGCAAATCGTGGCTCGATTCAGGACTGCATCCTAGAGCCGTTACTCGCGACTTAGATTGGGGCGTTAAAGTTCCTGTTGCAAATGCAGAAGGCAAAGTGCTTTATGTATGGTTTGATGCTCCTATTGGATATATTTCGGCAACAAAAGATTGGTCGGCACAAACGGGGAAAGATTGGGAGCCTTATTGGAAATCGAAAGACACTAAACTTGTTCATTTTATTGGAAAAGACAATATTGTTTTTCATTGTATTATTTTTCCAGCAATGCTAAAAGCCGAAGGCAGCTTTATTTTACCCGAAAATGTTCCTGCTAATGAGTTTTTAAACCTCGAAGGTGACAAAATATCTACTTCTAGAAATTGGGCAGTTTGGTTGCACGAGTATTTAGAAGATTTCCCAGGCAAGCAAGATGTACTTCGTTATGTTTTATGCTCTAATGCACCTGAAACAAAAGATAATGAATTCACCTGGAAAGATTTTCAGGCTAAAAATAACAATGAACTTGTAGCAATATTAGGAAACTTTGTTAATAGAACATTAGTTCTTATTCAAAAGTACTATGAAGGCTCGTTACCAAAACGCAATGAGTTACTAGACATAGATAAACAAGCAATAGAAGATTTAAGTAAATTCAAAGCAAGCATTGGAAAAAGCATTGAAAGCTATCGTTTTCGCGAAGCACTTGCCGAAGCTATGAATTTGGCTCGCTTAGGAAACAAATACTTAACCGAAAACGAACCTTGGAAAGTAGTTAAAGAAGATCCTGAACGCGTAAAAACGGTTTTGAATATTTGCATTCAAATTTGTGCAAACTTATCAATCGCTATTGAACCATTTATGCCATTTTCTTCTGCAAAATTGCTTGAAATGATTGGCGTTGCCAAATTCAAATGGGAACAACTTGGCGCAGTTGATTTAATCGCTGATAATCATAAAATTAGCACCCCAACACTTTTATTTGAAAAAATAGAGGATGATGCTATCAATAATCAGCTTGCAAAGCTAGAAAATTCGCGTTTGCAAAATATTGAAGAAGCAGCAAAATTGGCCAAAGCAAATCCTGCAAAACAAAATATTCAATTCGACGACTTTCAAAAATTAGATATCAGAGTTGGAACTATTCTTGAGGCCGAAAAAATTGCTAAAACAAAAAACCTTTTAAAACTTTTAGTTGATACAGGCTTCGATAAAAGAGTTGTAGTATCAGGAATTTCAGAACATTATAATCCTGAAGATATTATTGGACAAAGAGTTTCTATTTTAGTAAACTTAGAACCAAGAAAAATAAAAGGAATAGAATCGAATGGAATGATTTTAATGGCTGAAAACATCACAGGCGAATTATGTTTTGTTTCTCCTACTAAAGACATGAAAAATGGAAGCGAAATAAGATAAAAAAATACATAATTAAATTAAACAAGGCGTTATTTGGGCAAACCAAACAACGCTTTTTTTTTGATTAAAGAAATTTTAACATATTATTTTTTCGAATATTCGAACAGCTTATTATATTTGTATAAATAAAATAATCATTTTACTTAAACAAATACGCAATGAAATCAAGACAATTACTATTATCTTTATTTGCTTTGATAGTATCATCAAGCTTTGGACAAACCTATTTTACCGAAAGCTTTGAAGGAACTTGGCTAGGCATTAATCCAAGCCCAGCTAATATGGGACAATCTGTTATTCAAAACGGCACAGGTAGCGGCTCTAATATTTATTGGAATCAATCCGTTTGGAGTAATTCATCATGGTCGCCAGCTGGAAGCGGAGCACCCACAACGGCTGCCCCAAATGGAACAGCTGCCGCACGTTTTAATGATTATAGTGCAAAATTAGGAGAAATAGTATTATTAAGCTCTGTTTCAAATATTGATTTATCATCATCTCAAAATCCTGTTTGCGAGTTTTATTTTGCATATAAAGCTGGAAATGTAAAATTGAAGTTAGTTGCATCTACTGATGGAGGCTCTACATGGAACGACATATCTTCTGATATTGCTTTCAATGGTGGTGCATGGGAAAAATTATCTTACACTTTACCAGCGTTGTATAAAGTTTCTACAGCTCGAATAGGGTTTAAAATTACTGGTTCTTTTGGAACTAATGGATTCTGGCTCGACAATATCATTGTCAAAGAATCACTTGTTCCACTTCATGGCATAAAAACCATTGCTCCTACTGGCGCAGATTATAGCACTTTAAATGCAGCTGTTAACGACATGATAGCAAAAGGAATTGATGGAGCTATAACTTTTCAAGTGGCAGCAGCTACTTACAATGAACAAGTTATCATTCCTAATATTATTGGGGCTTCTTCAACAAACACTATTTCGTTTGTTGGAACTAATGCTACTTCATGTATTATTAATACAAATACTGACGACACACAAGCAAATTACACTATTAAATTAAACGGCATTGACTATTTAACACTCAACAACTTAACTATTAGACACAATGTTGGTTTTAATTCTAGAGTGCTGGAACTAGCTGGAGCTGCCAGCAACAATACATTTACAAACTGTGTTTTTGATGGAATAAAAATTAATAGCGATATTGACTTAAATGGAAGTCGTGCATTATTATTCTCTAGCAATTCTGCTGACTCCGCTAATGTTTTCAGCAATTGCAATTTCAAGGGAGGCTCAAGTGGAGTATATTTTGCAAACTTAACAGATTACGAATCAAGCAATTCATTTACTAACAACACTTTTGAAGGCTTCACTAACTATGGGCTACAAATAGACCACCAAACAAATTTTATTTTCAACAATAATACTATTAATTCATCAATAGCAAATGCCGATGCAGAAGTTCATGGCATGCGTATTGTATCAAGCAATCAGAATCTCACAATATCCGGAAACAAATTTAATTTAAAAGGCTCTAATTATTGCGAAGGAATCTATTTAAATTCTTTTGTTGGTGGATCATCTAATAATCCAGTTAAGATTTACAACAATTTCATTATATGCGAAAATGGAAATACTAGCGGACAATGCATTGGCATTAATTCTTATAAATCGAGCAAAATTGACATAGCAAATAACTCCGTATTAATTAAAGATGGAAGTGCTTTGCAATCAAATTGTTTATATCTAAATTCTGATGGTTCTAATTTCCAATCAGTAAGCAACCGCATAGTAAATAATGTTTTAGCTAACTTATCGGGCGGTGTACTATTAAATTTCTCAACACAAAGCGTAAGCGACAATTATATTAAATATTGCAATCATAATGTATTATTTTCATCGGATAGTAATTTGGTGCGTAATTCGGGTACTTTATACAGAGACATCGCTTCTTGGGGTGCAGCATCAAACTTCGATACTAATTCTTTATTCATCGACCCTCATTTTGTATCTATCTCTGATTTACACATTGCGGACAGCTATATTGACAGTGTCGGAATACCAGTATCATACATCACTATTGATATTGACGGCGAAACAAGAAGCACCACTATTCCTGATGCAGGAGCCGACGAATGTTTTATCATTACATCGATACAAAAGTTGCTAAACAATAGCAAGTCAATAATTGTTTATCCAAACCCTGCAACTGAAACAATCTATTTTAAAGGAATAAAATCTGAAACAATAATCACAATTAATGATTTAACAGGCAAAACAATTCAAACAGAGCTACTAAACTCTAGTAATGCTTCTATTAACATATCTGGATTGGATGCTGGCTTATATATTATACAGATACAAAATAACTTTGAGACTAAAACATTAAAATTCCAAAAACTAAATTAACAGAGGGAATCAAGTTTTTTCAAAAAAGGGACTGTCAAGAAAAGCTCCTTAAGTTCTTTGAAGGTGTTCTAAAAGTTGGAAGTTCGAGGTTGTGAAGTTTTTGATATTTAGGAGTTTACTGACGCAAACGACTAAATTCAAAAATGAGCAAAACGATGAAATTACGACTTTTTGGACACTTTCTTTTTTTATTTGTTATAAAAGTCTATTTTTGCAAAACAAAGGCTCCATAGTTCAACGGATAGAACGAAAGTTTCCTAAACTTTAAATCTAGGTTCGATTCCTAGTGGAGTCACCAAACAAAAAAAACATCAACACTCAAAATATTGACTGTTGATGTTTTTTTTGTGTCATATTAATTATATTCCTAATTGATGCCCCATTTTTGATTTCTTTGTTTCAAGGTATTTGTAGTTGTGTTCGTTGGGCTGAATAATAATTGAAACATTTTCTATTATTTCAATTCCGTAGCCTGCCAAACCTGTTTTTTTAGTTGGATTATTACTAATTAACTTAATTTTATTAGCTCCCAAATGGCGAAGTATTTGTGCTCCAATACCATAATCACGCTCATCGGCTTTAAACCCTAATTGCAAGTTTGCTTCAACAGTATCAGAGCCTTGCTCCTGAAGATCATAAGCTTTAAGCTTATTTAACAAGCCTATTCCTCGTCCTTCTTGGTTCATATATAATACAACTCCTTTTCCCTCTTTTTCAATCATTTGCATTGCCTGATGGAGTTGATCACCACAATCGCAACGGTACGAACCAAATATATCGCCAGTAACGCAAGATGAGTGAACTCTAACAAGAATACTTTCTTCGTCAGTCCATTCACCTTTAATTAATGCTATATGCTCTAAACCGTTTGTTTTGTCTTTAAATAATTTCAAATCAAAAGTTCCCCATTCAGTAGGCAATTTTATATGAACTTCTTGCTCAATTAAGCTTTCGTTTTTAATTCGGTATGCAATTAAATCTTCAATTGAGATCAGTTTAAGGTTGAATTTTTTCGAAATTTTATATAACTCAGGCAAGCGAGCCATAGTTCCATCATCATTCATTATTTCCACCAGAGCACCAACAGGTTTGAACCCGGCTAAACGAGCCAAGTCAACTGTTGCTTCAGTATGTCCAGTGCGCTTTAATACGCCACCATTTTTTGCTTTAAGAGGGAAAATATGTCCAGGTCGTCCTAAATCCGATGGCTTAGTATCTGGATTTGCCATTGCTTTTATGGTTTTGAACCTATCGCTTGCTGAAATTCCAGTAGTACAACCATCGCCAATTAAATCTACAGAAACAGTAAAAGCCGTTTCATGCGACGATGTATTCTTATTAACCATCATTTCAAGGTCGAGTTCTTTGCAACGTTCTTCAGTTATTGCAACGCATATCAAACCTCTTCCTTCTTTCGTCATGAAATTCACGATTTCAGTTGTTATGGTTGCTGCGGCCACAATAAAATCTCCCTCATTTTCTCTATTCTCATCATCAACAACTATAATTGGTTGCCCAATTCTCAGTGCTTCAATTGCTTCTTCTATTGTGTTTAATTTTATTTCTTCCATTCTGCTTTTTACTTTAAATTGTTGAAGATTGGTGCCTTTTTGTTGGTTGCCATATTCCCGATTCTACTCCTTTAATATATCTGAAAAAGCCAATTAACATGGCTATATTCATGCTGTAAAAATGAGTTAAAAATCTAAATATAGAAATGTTTATATTTATTCTTTTCAATAAAATATCTGTCAAAGGAACAAAAAAAGAAATGATTAGGCAAATTAAAAAGATATGATAGTGATTGAAATTTAATTTGAGAAAATAAATAATTGCTATATTACTGATAAATAACAATATAATAAAAAAAGGAATTATCCAACGCAATACTTTATGTGAAAAAAAACTAAATGCAAGTCCAAACGATTTAAGATTAGGATTTGTTTTAATTCCAAATAATCCGTTTAAAAGATGTTTGAATCGTATTAAATTTTGAAAGTTACCTGTAGCGATTCTGGTTTTTCTACGAAATTCTTCGCTCAAATTATTCGACACGTCTTCGAAAACAACAGCATTTAAGCAATTTACAGCTTTATATCCTTTTTCCAAAACATGCATATTTATATAAAAGTCATCTACTAAAAAGTTAGGCGGAACCTGAGTGTAAAGTGACTTTCTAATAGCGTAACATCCGCCAAATGGGCCCATCATGGTTCCCCAAATATTACTCTCGTGGTTTTTTATATTTATTTCTAAAGAAATATATTTGCTTTCCTGATGTGAAATGCCATTAGCAAGCAAACCTTTATTAATCATCCTTGTATCAACCAAGCCAATTTCTTCGTTGTTAAATGGCTTAACAATTTCTACAATCGTGTTTGGGTCGAATATTACATTTGCATCTGTAAGTATTAAAATTGAGCCAGTTGAATGGTTGTAAAGTTGATTTATAACGCTTGGCTTGCCTTGTCGTTCTTTATACGGATAAAATTGTATATTGCTATGTTTTGATGAAAAAGCGTTAACTATTTCATTTGTATTGTCGGTTGAGCAATCAGAGCCAATTAAAATTTCAATTTTTTCTAAAGGATAGTTCGAGTTTAAAATACTTAAAATTTTTTCTTCAATTACCGTTTCCTCGTTATAAAGAGATAATAAAATTGAAACTTTTGGTTCAGCGTTTGAAACTTCATTAGTTTTAAGCTTATTTATATAAAAAAACGAAGCTATTTTTATGAAAATGGGATATAGCAAATAAGAGTGAAGTATTGCAAACAGTGAACACCAGAAAAGTATTTCAAATAATAATTTCATTCAAATTTTTTATAATAGTCAATTAAGTTTAATACAATTCTGTTGTTATCGTATTTTTCTTCCGCTAATATACGAGCATTTCTGCCGAGAGACAAGAAATATTTTTTATTATTTAAACAAAGTTGAATGGATTCAATAAATTCTTCTGGTGTATTAGCTATTAATATATTTTCATTTTGTTTATATTCAATTCCTTCGGCTCCAATAGAGGTTGAAATTATTGCTTTTGCTAATGCCATACCTTCAAGTATCTTCAGTCTCATTCCACTTCCAGAAAGCAAGGGAACAATCATAATTGACTTTGAATTAATAAAATCAACCGCATTTTCTACTTCTCCAATTATTTCCACATTAGGAATTTCCAAGTCTAATATCCACTTCGGTGCATTTCTGCCTGCCAGGAAGAACTTTAATTCGGGGAATGTTTTGTTTATCAAAGGCCAAATACTATTTAAAAACCAAGTAATAGCTTGTTGGTTTGGAATCCAGTCGAGTGAACCTAAATGAAATAGATTTGGGAATTCTTCAATTTCTTTGTTTACTATAAATTTTTCGGTGTCAATTCCAGCTGGCACAATGTATTGCTTAACATTACAGCCTATTTTTATTAAATATTCTTTGTCGAATTGTGATATAGGAAGCAATAAATCAACTAAATTAATAGCTTCCTGTTCGTATTTCTTCAGTCTTTTAGCTAGAAGCGATAAATACCATTTTTTTAATGGATTTTTTTCAACATCTGCAATGCGTTCCCAAATTAAATGCTCAACATTATGAGCGCGCATAACTACTTTAGCATTGCTATGTTTTCTAATAGTTGAAATATACATGCTAACGTATAAGCTATCAAGATGAATAACGTCGAATGTTTCTGATTTGAGTATTTGAATTAATTCATTTTCAAACTCAACACTTTCAAATCTTTCGATATTGTATGATTTTGACGAAAAAATATTTTTCAGCGCCGAAAAAGGCCTTATTTTATTGTTTATATTTACAGTATGAATTTTTGCGAACTTAGTAAACGATTCTGGAAGAGAACTAATGTTTATGTAATGTTTTGATGTGTTCATTGCAAGCAAAATAACATCACAGCCTGTATCGTAATATGATTTCGTAAAATTATAGTAACCAATAGCTCCTCCGTCTTTAGGAGGATAAGGAACTCTGTTTGTAATTTGTAATATCTTCAACTATTGTTTTTTGTTTTTTTTAAATAATCGTTTGAATAAACCAAGGTAAAAATCTTTTTCGAAAAATGGGGTGTCTGTAGTTGCTTTTATGGTTAATATAATGCCAAGCGGAGAAAAAATCCCTGAAGCAAACCACATTCCATAATATATATTCCATGCACCTTCTTTTGCCATTTTTTCGCCAGTAATGGAAAGTATGTGATACATAACAAATAGCAAAACCGAAGCAACCAAAGGTAAACCTAAACCGCCTCGCCTAATTATAGCACCAAGTGGCGCTCCAATAAAAAACAAGATTAAACAAGCAAAGGAAAGCGTAAACTTTCTTTGAATTTCAATTAAATGCTTATTAATATAACGACCTTGATTGTATATAACATCTTTAATTACAGCAACGTATTCCTTTTGATTTTTACAAGCTATCACAGCTGCATCATAAATATGTCCTCGATATTTTTCAGGGAAATTATTGATAAAGTTAGTATCTATATTTGCTGAATCTAATTTAAAAAGTGGGTCAACGCTTGATAGGTTTTGACTTAGATTTACTCCTTTGAAATCGTCGTACAAACCTGGATTTACGGGTTTTTGAGTAGAATTTGTTGCACTGTTATTATTTGATACCGTTTCTTTAACCGTTTTAATTTTTTTTGTTGAGTCTTTTTGTGAATCAATAAATTGGCTCAAGTAATAATAACGCTTTAAGGCTGTTTTTTGAATATTATCTTGCTCCTTATACATATCAAGGTATAGAGTGTCAACCGCTGTGTTTAACTGACTAATATTAAGCATCTGAAAATTAGATTTAAACAATTCTTCGTCTGTACGCTCCATTGAGAACGAAGATAAATCAAACTGCATTTGTTGCTTTTCAAACTTTGTTCGTTGAAATGGTTGTTTGTCGACATTATCTCTATTTTGATTTTGCTCTAAATAATTATTTCCATTTTCTAGTTCAAACATCAAATAGCGTTTGTCTTCGGTCATATACATTTTACCTTTTTCGGCAGTAGTAATATTATATTTCCCTGATTTATTGGTATGGTCGTATACAATTACCCCTCCAATATTTTGTCCATCGGGGTCTTTATGCCTAACTTTAATTACGTAACCATCAATTTCATCATAAAATATACCTTCTTTGATATTTAAAGCAGGTTTTTGGTTTCGAACATCCCAAAGCAACGAGCGCATTTTCAAATTAGCTATTGGCAAAACATTATTTGAAAAATAAAATGCCAAAAGCGAAATTATAAGAGACATCACAAAAAGAGGTCGCATTATTTTTTGAAGCGAAATCCCAGATGCTTTTATTGCAGTTAATTCAGAGTGTTCGCCTAAATTACCAAAAGTCATTATAGATGAAAGCAAAATAGCCAAGGGCAAGGCCAAAGGAACAAAAGTAGATGAAGTATAAAACATCAACTCAGCAATTATATGCCATTCTAAACCTTTTCCAACCAAATCGTCAATATACTTCCATAAAAATTGCATTAATAGAACGAATAATGCAATGCAAAATGTAGCAGCAAAAGGTCCTAAATACGACTTTATAATTAAAATATATAGTTTTTTTATCTTCATATTATCTTTGAAAGAATTTACAAATATAAGTTTTGCTGACGAAAATAAATTGAATTTGAAAAAGTTTTTTGCTAAAAAAAATTGGCAAGCAGCATGAAATAACTAAATTTGCAAAAAAATTATAATATGGCATTGGTTAATTCTTTCGAAAAATCGGGTAATTTTCTTTTTAAACATAGAGGTCAAATTCCTGTAATTCTTTTTATTATGGCAGTTCCTGTGATATTTTTCACAGACATCAGCAAGCTAGTTGATTGGCAAATTTACACATTAAATGTTTTTGCTGTTGTATTAAGTGTTTTTGGTTTTTTATTTAGAGCCTATGCAATTGGGACCACTCCTAAAGGCACATCGGGCAGAAATACACAAAACCAAGTTGCCGAATCGCTAAATACTACCGGTATTTATTCAATAGTACGTCATCCATTATATGTGGGAAACTATTTTATGTGGATAGGAATTGTGATGTTTACTTATAATGTTTATTTTGTTGCAATTGTAAGTTTGTTGTTTTGGCTGTATTATGAGCGAATTATGTACGCAGAAGAGCGTTTTTTAGAGCGAAAGTTTGGCGAAAAATACATGAACTGGACAGAAACAGTGCCTGCATTTATTCCAAGTTTTAAAATTGCAACAAAGAGTGCTGTGCATTTTTCGATGAAAACAATTTTAAGAAGAGAGTATGCTGGCGTATTTGCCACTGTATTTGGCTTTGCATTTGTTGATTATTTAAGATTTTATTTAATCGATGAACTGAATGGACCTATTTTACGCACAAGTTTACACGTATTGGTTTTAACTGGCATATTAACATTAATTTTAAGAACCTTAAAGCATAATACAAAATTACTTAGCGAAGAAGACCGCTCATAATCAGCAATTTGCATATATTTAACAAATAATTTTGTTATTTCACAAAACTTATATATTTTTGCAGTCCTCAAATGGCGAGGTAGCTCAGTTGGTTAGAGCGTCGGATTCATAACCCGGAGGTCTCGAGTTCAATTCTCGATCTCGCTACAACAGGGGATTTTTCAAACAAGTTTTGGAAAGTCCCCTTATTTTTTGTCTCTACTTTGCCCGTCATATCTTGAATTAACGCAAAAACTTCATTCACATTTTTGGTTAGATATTGCCTGTTTTTCACATCAAGGGACAAGCCCTCTGGAAATACAAGTTCCTGAATACCTTTTTTTATTTTGCTATCGTTGGAATACCAGTATTTACTTATGTTTTGAGCAACATCCATTGAAGTATTGATGTATTTTTTTAGGTTAGATGTATTTACAGAACAATTTTGCAGGTTCGCATTTATTTCGTTTATCTTACCATCAAGCTCCGCTTTAAACTCTTTATATAAATTTTCATCCAGTCCATCAATAGCATATCGTCTACTTAATTTTTTTAAGTTTTCTTGCTCTTTCGTTAGCTGTTCTTTTAGGATTCTTTCTTCATTAACACTTTCTGTGTTAATGGTGTCAAATGTAAGTTTTAGCTGTTCTTTAAATGGCTCAGCAAATAGTTCAGGTAATTCATAGTTAGTAAGGAGCGACATGAATAAATCATGCGCCCCTTCTTTCTTTGCTTTCTTGGTGGTATTAGCATTAATGCTAACACCTTTACAATTTAAACATTTGTAGTAATGCAATCCTTTCTTTTTAACTTTATAGCCTACCATTTTTGAACCACAAACACTACAAGTTATAAAACCATTCAGTGGTCTATCTGGATTTGCTTTTTCAACTTTATAAGGTTGGTGTTTCCCGTCCAAACGGTCATTGATTATCAAAAATTCTTCCTGCGAAACAATTTTATCCCAATTCCCATTTACAACATTTTCACCTAACATTTTATTGCAACAAATACCACAATAGAAAGGATTACGCCACATAGGACTTAATTTCTTTGGTTTAATTTCTAAACCCATTGTAGCTAATCTTTTGGAAATATCAACGTCTGCAATTCCTTGTAATTTCCATTGCCAAGCCTGTTGTAACAGTTTTCCATCTTCATTAATAACAATTTTTTGCTCTGGACGAATTTTAGTATAATCCTTTACTCTCGGTCCATAATGGTCATATCCTATTGGCACATTCCCAAGCCACTTTCCATTAGTAAGATGTTTAATCATACCTGGTATTGAGACATCAAGTTTGTTTAAAGTTTCTTCTCTTGCTTTAAGTAATTTGGTATAAATTGCAATCTTACCACGCTCCGTCAATGTGTTTTCACCAGTAGATATTTCAATAATATTCACTCCAATTTCATCAAGTTCAAATGCCCATTTTACACCCCCACCACCTGAACGTGAAAAACGACTCATTATATAAATTAGTACTGCAAATGGTTTTTTTTTTGAACTTTTGATTTTATCAATAAGCCGCATAAATTCTTTTCTTGTAATATCTCCACTTGCACTTTCATAAGTGCCACCAAAATGCTCTGATATAATATAGCCGTTTTCTTTTGCATATTTTTCAGCAGCTTCTTTTTGGTTGTTTAAGCTATAATTCATAGCTTGGTCTTTGCTTGATACCCTCGTGTAACTTAATACATAATTGTTTTCTTCTTTTTTTTCTTCACCTCCTTTGGCAAAGCGTTTGAAATCATTTATTGTTGTCATTTTTAAAGATTTTTAGTGTTAATAATGATAATTTGTAAAGCGATTTGATTATTTGATTTGCTTCTTCATCACTTAGATTTTCCAAACCTTGGTATTTCCTAAGTTTTGTAATAGAAATCATCTTCCCATTTCCTTCGGAATTGGTCAGATTTTCGATGTTTGCACACATAGTTTAAAATCCACATGTGTCTGCTCAAGTTTTTTACTATAAGCATTCGGGTAATCAATCCGCCTGAGGTCTTCAATACGGTTATCATATATTAATTTTTAATTTTTGTTGTTCTTGCAAAAGAAACCATTTTGCCATTTTCTGTTACATATTCAATAGTTTGGTAGCCTCTTTTTAGAATGTGGTCGCAATAGCGTGATTCAAGGTCAACAACTTTCAGTTGTTCTTTCACCTCTATAAGGCTAATGCTTTCATTTTTATATTTTATTGTAATTTGTTGTATATTCTTTCTTTTGATAAGTTCAAAAAGCTCTCTTTCTTCAAGTGTCATCAACCCAAGTTCACTAACTATTAAAGCATCTTTTGAATTTAAAATGTAGTGTTTTATAAGTTCTGTAAATGATATAGTAACATGGCTTTTAAACCGAAGTACTTCTATGTTCATCGTTGTTTCATTCACATATCGTTCATTGCCGTTGTAATTATATCGTTTAAAAAGCTCTCTTTCTCCTTCTTCATAAAAATAGGCATCTCCATTTTTTATAACAACAAGTTGCATATTAACACGCCTAACAATTGATTCTTGCAGCACATTTGTAAATGCCCCAACTGTTGAAAGAAACACATGCAAATCGCAAATGCTTTGCAATTTTTCTGCCGTCATATTTTCGTACTCTTTCTCATCTTTATATTCTTCAACAGCATAATGTTTTAATGCTTCTTGATTAATTTCATACGGATAAATTAATTCGTCTTTTATCTTTTTTATTATAGACAACCCAACACCTATTTCCCTTAGTTCTCTAACTGCATAAAGCCATATCAATTCTGTAAAGTTAAATCTTGTCCATCCTATTTCTCGTTTCATAAATTCAAGAAGAACACCACTATTTTTCCAACCAAGCAAATTTTTTGAACTAATACCAGTATCAGCAACTTTAAAAAATGGCTGTGCCATTTTTATTTCCAATGCCATTATGTTTTCTGGCGAATCATCACCAATTGATTTATCAAACGATTGCATTATTTGCAACAATGGGATTTCAATTTCTTGTGCTTGCTCTTTGTTTTTGCTATAAGTTGTTTTCAAGTTTTTCATAAATTTATAAAATATTACACAAAGGTAATAAATATAATTATTAAAAGCAACATATTGGTAATGTAAAATTATTTCTGTATAACATTAAGTTGTTTGGTATTATTTATTAATTTTACAGCTCCAATAATATAAAAGTCAAACTAATTAAAATAAATATGATAATAAATTGAATATCAATATATAAAATATAGCGTTTAGCTAAATTCTGTAACTGAAATCGACCAAATATTCAATACAAACAGAAGTAGTAAGAACGCCATGCGAAAGCGTGGTTGTTGTTTATACTTGTTTGTATGGTTCTTGGTCGGACCTCAGTTACAGTGTGGCAATTTAACCACGCTGTTTTTTTTTGCTAAAAAAACTCATTTCCCATTAACCTTTGTTGAATATGATTTACTAAATAGTAAAGTATAAATAAAAAAAAGTAAAATTATGAATCTGACATTATGAATCACAGAATTAAAAAAGGAAAACATTGATGCAAAATCGTTTTCAATTAATTACGAAACAAAAGAAATTCTTTTAACTCTTT
>JBAXGW010000066.1:0-22987 GCA_037139195.1 Bacteroidota bacterium | reverse complement strand
TGCTTATTTTGTTGATTTTCAGTAATTTATATTAATTTTTAACGAAGTATTGATATAAATGTATAGATTTTAATAATCATTGATAAGCTGTATATGGCAATATTTATATTAGAATAATATTAAAATATCATTAAAATTCGATTAATTGGCATACTTATACATGCTATTGTTAGTTTGCTAACATACTGTTAATTGTTGCATGTAGCCATTATTAACAAATCATTGTCAATTACTAATGCTTTGCTAGCAGGCTCGTCAAATCGTTTGTATTTTATTTTTTAATATCTTTGTTATCATTAATAAGTCGATTTTAAATAAATACAATATATTATATGAGTTTTAAAATTGTAGTTTTAGCAAAACAAGTTCCAGATACCAGAAATGTTGGTAAAGATGCGATGAAAGCTGATGGAACCGTTAACAGAGCTGCGCTTCCTGCTATTTTTAATCCCGAAGATTTAAATGCGCTTGAATTAGCATTAAGAATCAAGGATAGTATACCTGGTTCAACTATTACCGTTTTAACGATGGGCCCAACACGTGCCGCTGAAGTTATTAGAGAAGGTTTATATCGTGGAGCCGATAATGGTTATTTAATTACCGATAGAAAATTTGCTGGCTCTGATACATTAGCAACTTCTTATGTTCTTTCAGCAGCAGTAAAAAAAATAAACCCCGATGTGGTTGTATGCGGACGTCAAGCAATTGATGGTGATACAGCTCAGGTTGGTCCTCAAGTAGCAGAAAAAGTGGGTTATCCACAAATAACTTATGCAGAGGAACTTGTTGATGTTAGCAATACATCAATAACCATAAAACGTCGTTTGGAAAGAGGAATTGAAGTGGTTAAGTGTCCACTGCCAGTTGTTCTTACAGTTCATAGTTCAGCACCTGATTGTCGTTCGCGCCATGCAAAGTTGATGATGAAATACAAACATTCTCGTACTGTTACCGAGCTTCAAACAGAAACTGAAGATTATATAAAAGCTATAAACAACGAGCGTCCTTATTTAAATATTGACGAATGGACTGTTGCTGATTTAGATACAAATGAAGAATATTTAGGATTAAATGGTTCTCCAACTAAGGTTAAGAAAATCGAAAACGTTGTTTTGGCTCATAAAGAGACGAAAGTAATGAGCGATTCGGATGCTGAAGTAGAATTATTGATGAAGGAACTAATTGAAGCAAATACTTTTAGCTAATATTCCTGATTTTTCAATCCAAAAATAATTACAGATAAAAAAAAGTATAACAAAAATATAATTATATCGTGAATAACGTATTTGTTTATTGTGAAATAGAAGACGGACACATTGTAGATGTGAGCCTTGAGCTTCTTTCAAAAGGACGTAAGCTTGCTAATGAGCTAAATTGTAAGCTTGAAGCGGTAATTATTGGCTCAAACCTAAGTGGAATAGAGAAACAAGCTCTGCCTTACGGTGTTGATTTCGTTCATATTGCTGATGATAAAAAATTGTATCCTTATACAACTTTGCCTCATACATCAATAGTGGTTAATGTTTTTAAAGAAGAACAACCTCAAATAGCATTATTTGGTGCTTCTTCAGTAGGTCGCGATTTGGCTCCACGTGTTGCTTCTGCCTTACGCAGCGGTTTAACTGCCGATTGCACTAGCCTAGTTATTGGCGATCATACCGAGCCTAAATCAGGAAAAGAATATAAAAATCTTTTATATCAAATCCGCCCTGCTTTCGGAGGAAACATTATTGCTACTATTATCAATCCTGATACACGCCCTCAAATGGCAACTGTACGCGAAGGAGTGATGAAAAAAGAAATAATTTCTGAAAGCTATACTGGAGTTGTTAAACATATTGATATTGATAAATTTGTTTCAAACGAAGATTTCGTTATTAGTATTATAGAGCGCCAAATAGAGGCTCAGAAAATAAATATAAAAGGTGCATCAATTATTGTTGCTGGTGGATACGGAGTAGGTTCAAAAGCAAATTTCAATTTATTATACGACTTAGCATCAGTTATTGGTGCAGAAGTTGGAGCTTCCAGAGCAGCTGTTGATGCTGGTTATGTTGAGCACGAACGCCAAATTGGACAAACAGGTATTACTGTTCGCCCTAAATTATTCATTGCTTGCGGTATTTCTGGTGCAGTACAGCACAGAGCAGGAATGGATCAGTCGGCTCAAATTATTTCAATAAATACCGACCCAAATGCTCCGATTAATCAAATTGCCGATTATACTATAATTGGTAGGGTAGAAGATATTCTTCCTAAAATGATTAAATTCTATAAAAAGAATTCGAAGTAATTGATTATCAAAAACTATTAAAGAATTGAACATGGCAAATTTTTATAACGATAACCAAAATTTGAAGTTTCACCTAAACCATCCAATGATGGAAAAATTGGTGAAATTGAAAGAAAAAAACTACGAAGATGCTAGTAAATACGACTTTGCTCCGGTTGATTTTGAAGATACTATGGATAGTTACGAAAAAGTACTTGAAATAATTGGAGAAATTGCTGGCGATGTTATTGCTGTTAATGCTGAATCTGTTGACCATGATGGTCCAACTTTAGTTAATAACGAAGTAGTTTACGCAAGAGGAACTCGCGAAAATATTGATAAAATAACACAGGCAGGTTTATTTGGAATGTCTTTGCCTCGCCAATATGGAGGATTGAATTTTTCAATTGTTCCTTATGTTATGGCTGCTGAACTAGTTGCTCGTGCTGATACTGGTTTTTGTAATATTTGGGGTTTGCAAGATTGTGCAGAAACCCTTAATGAATTTGCTTCAGACGAAATCAAAAACGAGTTTTTGCCTCAATTTAATTTAGGTGCAACTGCGGCTATGGATTTAACTGAACCAGATGCAGGTTCCGACTTACAAGCTGTACAATTAAAGGCTACTTGGGATGAAAACAAACAAACGTGGTTGTTAAATGGCGTAAAACGCTTTATCACAAATGGCGATGCTGACGTATCATTAGTTTTGGCTCGTTCGGAAGAAGGTACAAGCGATGCACGTGGATTGTCATTGTTTGTTTATGACAGAAAAGAAGGTGCGATGAGTGTTCGTCGTATTGAAAATAAACTTGGTATTAAAGGTTCACCTACTTGCGAATTAGTTTTTACTAATGCACCTGCAAAACTTGTAGGCGAAAGAAAGATGGGCTTGATAAAATATGTAATGTCGTTAATGAATTCAGCTCGTTTAGGAATTGGAGCTCAATCTGTTGGTGTTGCTGAAGCAGCTTGTCGCGAAGCATTTAAATATGCTAATGAAAGAGAACAATTTGGAAAACCAATTATCAAATTTCCAGCTGTTTATGAAATGCTTACAAATATGCAAGTTAAAACAAATGCTATTCGTTCATTACTATATGAAACTAGCCGATTTGTTGATGCATATAAATCATATACTTTTATTCAAAACGAACGCAAGCTTGAAAATGACGAGCGTACAGATTTGAAGTTTTATCAACGTGCAGCTGATGTTCTTACTCCATTATTGAAATTATTTTCAAGTGAATATTGTAATCAAATAGCTTTTGATGCACTTCAAGTACATGGTGGAACAGGTTATATGAAAGATTTCCCAATCGAACGAATTTTACGTGATGCTAGAATTACAAATATTTACGAAGGAACATCGCAACTACAAGTAATCGCAGCTATACGTGGTGTGGGTAATGGAGCTTATTTGTCTATTATTCGCGAATATGAAACTCGTCATGTTAGTCCAGAGACTGAATTTATCATGAAATCGTTGAAGGATTTAGCTGCTACTTACGAAGTGGTTGCTAGTAAAGTAATGGAAACAAAAGATACTGAGTATATTGATTTCCATGCTCGTAGATTGGTTGAAATGGCAGGATATATTATTATCACTCATTTATTGCTTCAAGATGCTCAAAGAAATGAAGAATTTAAAAAAGATGCTGAAATCTTCTTGAAGAAAGCTATTGCTGAAAATGCACTTAGTGTAAATTTAATCGAAAATGTATCTCCTAAAGATTTAGGATTATATAAAATAATTGCTGAATAGCAGGTTCTGAAAACTTGCAACTGCCTTGAGGTAATTCATTGAATTATTCGCAAGGCAGTTTTTTTGTTATATATTGTAGGGTTTACGGTATAACATATTCAATATAATTCCAAAATTATCAATATTTCGACTTTAGTTCGCTATCAGCCTGAAAAAGGGCTATGAGGAGCAAATATCGGTAATCTGGTACGGATTCGAAATGTAAATTTTGGACTACTTTACCTGGTTTAAATTATTTACTCTTTTATTATTTTTTTGTAATCAATCGATTTGCCACTTTCTAATTTAACTATATATAATCCAGATGAAAAATTAGATGTGTTTATGATGGTTTTATTATAAAATTCACCCTTGATAACTGTTTTTCCTAATGAATTAATAATTTCAAAATTTATTAATTTGTTGTTGGGTTTGGATATATATTTGTTGAGATATTTTTATTTTCTACCTGTTTAAGCCCAGTAGAGCAATTTAAAGCAGCTTGCAATATTTCGTCTATGCCCTTTCTAAGCCCTTCAATAGTTGGACTAACAATTGTATCTATTTTAACACCATTACGTTGCTGTTGGTATCCATCTGCATAATAACAGCCTAGAGAAGTGAAATATGTTAAAATTCCGCCTGGCAAAGTTAAATAACTTACATTTCCATCAGCACCTGCTGTTTGATTTCCAATAACCTTTGCATTTGGATGATAGCTTAAATACTGACATGTATATTCAGCTTGACTTTGAGTTTCTTGGTTTACTAAAATATAAACTTTACCATTATAATAATTGGGGTTAGACCAATTCCCAAGATTGGAGCCATCATTTGATAAATAGTACCAGCCTGGAAGATAGTTTTGGTTATAAACATCAGTTAAAGCTGGAGTTTGGAATTTACCACTAATAATTGGTTCGGGAAAGAAGAGGCTTCCTAGATTCCACAAAGTTCCATTTGGATAGTTTCTTAAGTCAAAAATAATTGCCGGTGCAGCTTTCAAGTTGTAATACATGTTTGGTACTTCTATTGATTCTAATTTGCCCATGTTTATATATCCGTAGCCACAATCAGTAATATAATATGAATTAGGATTGTTAACAGTAGCAGACCAATTAGTCCAATTTGTAACACTTTGAGTTCTTTTTAATAAAATATCGTACGAGGCATTTGTGCTATCTAAAAAGGTTAATTTAATGTCAGAATTAACTTGTCATAGTAACATTTTATAATACATTTCTCTATAAAATGCAGCAGGTGTTGAAGCTGGAATATAATTAGAAAGGGAATCGGAGATTATGCTTAAAGGAATGTCTTTAATTGCTGTTAGTATATCTCCTTCATGAATAATTGATGAAGGTGGAGCTTTTGCTACAACACAATTATTCCCAACTCTGTTGAGATAAATTTGAGGCAAATTGTAACCACCCCAGAAGCTTTGATTAATTACAGAGCTACTTGTATATCCATGCGTATCATTAATTTTTGTGACAAGTTTCAAAAATACAGTGTTGAATTCTGCTGCATTTGATGCCTGTCTGAAAATTGGTATAAATTCATTTAAGGTTACATCCCATGATTGATCCATTATGCTTTTGTAAGGGAAAAAATAATTGATTACATTCCAATAATAAAACATAGTATTTAATCGGTCTGATTCTTTTGTGTAATCTAAACTCATTGTGATTTGATCATTTCTAAAATCAATGAGACTATTATAACTTTGATCAGAATAGTCATTTTTTTTAAGAAGACACGACGATGAATCAGGTTTTATATAAAGACTAAATGTATCGAGAAAGTTTTTTGTGTTTTGAGAAAATATTGAATCGTTTATCCAAATATTATTGAAGTTTATATTTGTATCAGGCATCGTATTTTGGCTTGAAACAAATGTATTATTTCCGGTAATATTAAACATATTCATTAACTCATTATTGAACTCTTGATTATTGGTTGTCAATAATACATTTTTTATTGCAGTATTTAATATGGTATCCCATTTAACAGTGCAATTTTTCTGATTAAAATATTTAAAATAGCCCCATGTTTTACACAGATAAAAAAGACGGCCATTAATATCATCAGCTACTTGAAAAACAGAATCGTTATTGCTGGTTAATGATTTATTGCTAATGGTGCTGAGAGTTTTTGAGCTGCTACTTTTAATAATTGGATATTGATTTTTGAGATAAGGATTGTAATTATCTTGTGCATTAGCTATGTTAATTGTGAAAAGTACAATTATTATATTGAAAATTAAACATCCTTTTTTCATAGCAAATCCTCCGTATTAAACTTCTATTTTTTTTATATAGCTTAAATTTTACGAAGTAAATCTAATATTAAATAAAAAAAATACAATAAGCTATTTTATTAACGGTAGGTTTTGTTTTGCAAACGGTGGGTTTGGGTTTGTAATCGGCATTATTTTTTTTAGCTCAGCGAAAAACTATTAACGCAAGAGAAAAAACAGCTTAATATAATAAGAATAGCAGAATAGAATGCAAAAGCAACTATAATGCAATTTGAAAATATAGATTTAGAAGAAGTCTTCTTGCAGTATCTGTTTAATTTACTTTTGTATTCCTCTAAGCTTTATTTGAGTCATTACTCTTTTTGTTGATAAAGGAAATTCGCCATTCATCATCCAATTATAATATGATGGCTCAATTTTTAAAACATCTTCAACGGTTCTGCCTTTATGTTTGCCAAAATTTATCACTTCCTGATTTTTATCATTAAATACAATACGACCCATTAAATCGGCATTTTTGGTTTGTGCCGAAAAATTGGATAAATATTCAACATCGTTTTGTAAATCAGGATATTTTTCTAATTGCGACTTTAAAACTTCATAGGTTGCAATAGTATCAACTTCTGCAGAATGAGCATTTTCAAGCTCTTTATTACAATAGAATTTATAAGCAGCTACAAGCGTTCTTTGTTCCAACTTGTGAAATATATTCTGAACGTCAATCTGTTTACGCTTCGACATGTCGAAATCGATGCCAGCACGTAAAAACTCCTCAACGAGTAGGGGAACATCAAATTTAACCGAATTATATCCTGCTAAATCAGAATTTCCTATAAAAGCGTTTAATGTTTTTGCAATTTGGATAAATGTAGGGCAATCTGCAATGTCCTTATCAAAAATTCCATGTATTGTCGATACAAATGGTGGAATAGGAATTGTAGGATTAATTCGTTGAGTTCTAATTTCCTCTGAACCGTCTGGATTTAATTTTAAAACAGAATATTCAACAATTCTATCGGTAACAACATTTACACCTGTTGTTTCTAAATCAATAAAGATTAGAGGTTTTTTTAAATTTAATATCATTTTTTTTATTGTGTTTCGGTGGGCTCAACAACTTCTAATTTTCTAATAATTAAAGGTTTGTTTATGTTTTCTTTATATAAATCTTTTTCTGGAATAATAATTTCATCAGTGCAGGTTTGTAAGCCATTTCCTGATAATATTACAACATATTCACCTGTAGGCAAATTCATCATATATTTCCCTGTTCTAGGATTTGGGCGATAAATACCAATTGGTGTTTTATCTGATTTTTTTTGCACGTTAATAACTACATCAATTTTTGGCGTTTCAACTGGTTTAACTTCTGCCACTTTAGGTGCTGTTTTCGATTTGCTTTTTGGGCTAACAACTGGAGCTGCAACAGGTGGTGATGGTGGAATGAAATTTCCTGATGTATATAAATTGGTAGAATCAGGAAGAATAACATTTCCTTGAACTAAAGTGTAGCTTGGTGGCAAATCGTTGAATGTTATTCTATAAATATCAGAATAACCAATTCCTTCAGGTCTACATGCTGCAATATAGGCGTATCTAGGGTTTTTTGCAAAAGAAATAACCGTGTTGTCGTCGGAGTTGTTTATCGGATAGCCTAAATTAATTGGTTTAGCCCATTTTTTTGTTGAATCATTATATGCCGTTTTGAAAATATCGTAACCACCCATGCTATTATGCCCGCTTGATGCAAAATAGAGTGTTTTGCCATCGGGAGAAAACGATGGAAAACTTTCGTCTTCTTCTGTATTAATTTCGCTTATATTTTCAGCTGGACCCCATTCTCCATTAGGCAATATTCTTGAAAGCCATAAGTCAGTTTCACCTTTTCCGCCTTGTTGATCGCTTGAAAAAACAATCATTGTATTATTTTGGTTTGAAGATGCTGCCGTCTCCATATCTTTAGAGTTAATAGATGCTAATGGAGCTGATTTTGTGTAGGATTTCCCTTTTTTTGCACTAAAAAATAGGTCACCTAAACCTTGATAATTATCATAATATAGGTATAAAAAATCGCCATTTCCGCCCACACCAACAACTTCTTCAACTAATTCGGTGTTTATCAATCCACCCATGTTTCTTGTTTTAACAAACTGACCATTTTTTGGGGTTATCATATATACATCAGCTGTAAAATGTCCGTCATAATCGGGGGTGCGTCCTGTGTTTTTATCTCTACGAGAAGTGTAAACTAATTGAGATTCATCGGGTGTGATGTATGGATTAAAATCAGGTGCTTCAGAATTTACTTCTTTACCAAGGTTTTCAAACGAAACATTTACTGGCTTCTTTAAAAGTTCAATAGCGTTTTTGCACATTTCAATCTGACGTTTAGCAGTATATGCTTGGTCGTCTTTTGATTTGGGATCGTTTTTGTATTTTGTAAATGCTTCAATTGCTTCATTGTATTTTAATAATTGTTGGTATGCTTGACCTAAATAATACCAAACAACAGGATCCAATTTACTGTCTTTGCTTGCTTTTAATAATAGCCTTAAAGCATTATTAATGTCTTTTTTTGTTTGCAAATAACAAACTCCAAGTTTGTAAATATATTCAGGATTGGTTGAATCTTTTAAGAAAAATGCTTGGTATTCTATCAACGCGTCTTTATAGTTTAAAAACGTAAAATTATCTTTGGCAGCTTTACTATCTCCAGTTGGAGTAGTGGCGGCATTTTGAGAAAAAGCAGAAAAAGTAAATAAACTAAATAGGAAGAAAAATAGATATTTTGATTTCATTATAAAAAGCCTTCGTTAATATTTTGTATTTGACGAAAATACGAAAAAAAATCTATTTCAAATAATCGAATAACTTATTTTATTAAAATAATAATGTTGATAGCTTTTTATACAAATATTAAGTATTTCGTTTGTCAACCATTCACTGGCATTTTATATAGTTGTTTGAATTCATAGTTTGTTTTTTCTTTATATAAAAAATACACGAACCCATTGTTTACATGAATCTTTTCAACGAATACAAAATCAGGTATTTGAATCTTTTCTCCAATACTGCCATTTTCTAAATTTATTTCAGCTAAAGATGTTAATCCATTTTTTTTGAAAATTGCATATACTTTTTTTGTGATTTCGTCAAATACAAATTCTTTTTGCCATGTTTTATCATTGTGATAATTGATCGGTATTTCTTGTGTTATTTCATTGTTCTTATTGAATATTTTTATGTTATCATCGTCATGATCAAAAAGATAAACCATTCCATTAATTATAAAAAGGGGCGCAAAAACCGGTTTATACATAAATTCATTTTCAAAACGCTCATCGGTCTCGGTATATCCTTGCATGCTCATCATTCGTGGTTTATCTCTAAGCATTCGCTTTCCTATTCGATTTTCTATCGTATAAAATTCCTGAAGTGTATCTTTGTTTGTGTCGTAGCAATAATAAACTAAAACTTGTTCATTGTAAAAGTATTGTCTGAAATAGTATTTGTTTTCTGTTGCTGTAACAAAAGGGTCGATAGTTTTATGAAAATCATTAATATCCGTTGCATAATTGAAACTTATATCTTTTGAATTATATGATACTTGAAAAGCCTGTTTTTTAGTTAGCAAATGATTTATGTTCAATCCATCTTTAAAAAGCGCTTTTGCTTGATTTAAATCTGTAGAATTTAATGTATCTCCATTGCTTTTTAAAACAAACAAAGCAGGGTGAAAAGTATTTTTGTTTCGAAAAGCCAAAAGTAAAATATCGTCGTTTTGAAAAGTGAAATCCCATACAAATATTGGCTTGTCTTTTGTTAAATTTATTACTCTTTTCGAAAATATTGGTATTTCGGCCAAGCTATTTGAAGCTTGCGATAGGTCAATTTTCAATGTATCAATTAATCGAGCTAAATAAATTGTTTTTGTTTGGTAAGAAACATGAGAAATAGTAATATTTAAAGGGAATTTATTTACTGTAAGTTTAAATAGTCCATTTGCATTAGTAGTTGTTCCTTGAATTGATTTGTTTATTTTAATTGAAACATTGTCAATTGTTTGCTTTGAAACCGAGTCGAAAACCTTTCCTATTATTACTTGCTTGTTTTGAGAAAAACTAGGTTCAACGATACAAGCTAGAACGAATATGTAAAATATTTTTTTCATGATTCATAGTTTTTTAGGTAATATAAAAGTGCTATAAATACGAACAATTTAGCAGATGAAATTTTGTGCGAGACTATTGCCTCGCACAAAATAAAGGAAGTATTTAGATCAAAGAACGAGGCGAAGGAAGTAATGTCAAGCAAGGAATTTACATGGGTAAATGCGATGCAATAAGCGTGAGTTTCAGTGGCTACTTTCATTACGACGACAATGAAGTTATCGGACTTTATAGATAGACGCTAATTAGATACTCTTTTATTCTCTTTAGCTCGCTGCATATTCAGCCAATCAAAATAACTAAGTGTTTCAACAACAACACAGCCACCCATAAAATCGCCATATTTCGAAGGCACTCCACCAGTATAAACCATCATGCTTTTTATAGATGTGCTAGGTACTTTTATTTCAGTAACTTTAACGCCATCAACAAAATATGCGGCATCACCAGCACGTGAACCTCTAAAATATACTTCATTGTTTTCAGTTACTGTGATATCAGCTGAAAAACTTGGTAGAGCTGCAATTATATTTCTATTGTTTGCTATTTTATCAAGGTCGCCAGCAATAATTTCAATTCTATTTTCACTTGGTATTAAAGGTTTTAAGTATTCTTTAATGGTAACAGCCTTTAAGTCAATTCCAGAAACTAACGCAATTTGGGGTAGCCTAGTTATTCCTTCTGATGAAACTCGAACTCCTTCATATACATAATTATTGTAACCTGTATATGTAATTATTAGGTTGTAAACACCTGCGTTAAGTGGTTTTAACGTAAAATTTCCATCAGAATCGGTTATTGTTCCAATAGTATTATTGCCATAAGTTACGTAAACACTGGCGCTAGGTAAGGTTTCTTTGGATTCGGCGTCAATTACTTTGCCTTTTATTTCGCCAGTTTGAGCTTTTACAACAAACGCAGCAAAAATAATTACGAATGAGATAATGATTTTTTTCATAGCTATATAATTTAAAATTAGTAAGGTAAACTTAATGTATTTTAGTTGCGTAAGCTATCCAGACTAAAGGAAAGGCAGGTTTGATAAAATTTACGGTAGCTTTAATAAAGTTAAAGGAAACTTGTCATTTTAAAATTGCCCTATTATTTATACTTTTGCAAAATAAATTAAGATAATGAAATTGATAATAACCGATTTAGACGGAACGCTATTAAATGATGAGCAATTAGTTTCAAATACTGACTTTGATGTATTAAAACAATTAGGCGAAATAGGAGCGGTGCGAGCTATTGCCACAGGTCGTTCATTGTTTTCTGTAAACAATGTAATTTATCCTGATTTTCCAATTGATTTTATGATTTTTTCTACTGGTGCCGGAATAATGAATTGGAATAACAAAGAAATAATTTTAAAACAAGAATTATCGGCAATTAAAACCACTGAAATAATAAATATTTTAATTAAGCAAAATGTTGACTTCATGATTCATAAAGGAATTCCTAATAATCATGAATTCTATTATCATTGTTTCGACAAGGGAAATAAAGGTTTTCAAAACAGAATAAATATTTACACTGAGGTTGCAATACCCATAGAATCTATACCTTCAAATTTTCGTGCTACTCAGTTTGTTGTTATTCTACCCAACGATTTGCAATTATTTTCGAAGATTTGCAAAAAACTTAAGGGTGTTAAAATAATAAGAACCACTTCACCAATAAATGACGATCATATTTGGCTTGAAATATTTCCCGAAGATGTTTCAAAAGGACATGCCGCTATTTGGTTAGCTAATAAACTAGGAATTGAAATTATTGAAACAGTAGCTATTGGCAATGATTATAACGATATTGATATGCTTGATATTACTGGCAATTCTTATGTTGTTGATAATGCACCTGCCGATTTAAAAGAAAAATATAAAATAGTGAAAAGCAATAATAACAATGGTTTTTCGGAAGCAGTGAAAAAATCGTTTGGATTTTAATGGTTCAATGTAAACAACGTGATTTCTGGTCGAATACATATACGAGCATTAAAACCAATTGTTCCAAATCCTTGGTTGACATATAATTGCTGGTTATTCTCTACGTACAAACCAGACCATTGGGGATATTTATATTGAACCGGACTCCATTTAAACCAAGCAGTATTAATACCCATTTGCATTCCGTGCGTATGCCCCGAAAGCATTAAATCTACATTTGTTTTATATAACACTTGGGCTTTCCATTGGCTTGGGTCGTGCGAGGCAAGTACGCAAAAAATAGTATTGTCAATACCGCTCATAGCTTCACTTATTTTTCCATAAGGTTTAAAAGGAGGTAAGCCCCAATTTAAAACACCAGCAATTGCAATAGAGTCATTCCCTTTTTTTATATAAACGTTTTCATTAGCAAGCACTTTAAATCCTAATGATGTTTCTAAATCAATCATTCGTTTTATGTGTTCCGAATTATATTTATCATACCATTTTCTATAGTCGCCCATATCATGATTTCCTAAAATGCTGTATTTTCCATAAGGAGCATGAAGATTTTTAAATAATTCGGCGTATTCTTCAAGTTCTTCGGGTTGTGCATTAATAATATCGCCCGTAATAATAATAATATCAGGGTTTTGTTCTTGCAATAATTTAAGCCCTTTTTCAATATCTGCCTTGTTAGAAAAGCTGCCTAGGTGTAAATCAGATATTTGAGCAATTTTAAATCCATTAAACGACTTAGGTATTTGTTGGTTATTTATTGATATATTTTTAACAACAAAGTCGTATCTACCAATAAATACGCCCCAAATTGCTAATGCGAAAAATGCTGATGAAAGAATAAAACCTGTTTTTAAAAATTCAAGTTTTGTGTTTTTAAACAAATAGTTTTTCAAAACCTGAAAAGCATAAAATAAAGCAATAAAAGCTTTAGAGAAATATAAAACAATACCAGTAGTTGTAATAATAAAATAGGAGCGGTATTGGATATATTCGGGCCAATTACTGTTTTTAATAATAAGACTGAAAACAAATGCCAAAATTATAAAAAGCGGACCCGATATAATTATAATAATAGCTGAAATCTTTTTATTTAATATCAAATTGCTAATAGCTTTGAATGTGAGCCAGTCGATAAAAAGCAAAGAAAATATTAATAAAAAAAATGTGCCCATTTAAAAAGTTTTAATAGGAATGGTAAGCATTAAATTTGATTTAATTGCAGAGCCGTCGGCTAATATTGATGGCGTAAACTTTAAGCCGCTCAATGCCGTTTTTACCGATTCTCCAATTCCATAACCTGGATTGTTCAATATGTTAATTTCAGCAAGAGTTCCATTTTCTAAAACATCAAAGCTAACAAATATTTGTGTTTTTATTTGATTGCTTATTGCTGCTTCCGTGTATTTAATTGTATTATGAAGTGTTGCAAATAATAGACTATCGCCGCCAGGATAAAAGGCTTCTTTTTGTGTTTCAATTTTCATGTTTTGTGGATCGGAGCTCTGAGCTTTAATGGAATAAGCTGTAAAAATAAAAAGTCCAATTAAAATAATTCGTTTCATCTGAGTATTTGTTTTGTTGTATTTCATTTATTCACTATCGAGTGCAAATATATTATTTTTTAATTATATAATCTTGTTAAATATATATCGAAAAATTTCAAAAATAATCTTATATTTGAAGCTTGAAATAAACTAGTTTCTATTATAAATTACGATATTATGAAAAATTACAAAGCTAAATTATTTACTGCATTTTTATTATGCGTTGGTTTTACTGGAGTTCAAGCACAAGAATCTATTAATGCAGCTGGTGGAAATGCAACTGGCAGCAATGGTTCAGTTAGTTATTCGGTAGGACAGGTTTTCTATACATCAACTTCTGGTTCTAACGGTTCAGTTGCTCAAGGTGTTCAACAGCCTTACGAAATTTCGGTTGTAACCGAAGTTGAAGAAGCAAAAAACATTGCTTTAACATGTACAGCATATCCAAATCCAACAACTGATTTTTTAACCCTTAGTATCAATGCTACTGAAGCTAAAATAACTCAACCAATGAGCTATAAAATTATTGATATTAACGGAAGAGTTCTTGAAAACAAAGAAATCAACAGCGACAAAACTAATGTCACAATGAGCAATTTGGTGCCAGCAAATTACTTTTTAGTTGTTGTTCAAGGCACTAAAACTATGAAAACATTTAAAATTGTTAAAAACTAAAGTATGAAAAAAATATTTTTTATTGCTGTAATTTTATTTGCATCTGTTTTTGCCAATGCTCAGGTTCCTACCAAAATGAGTTATCAAGCAGTTATCAGAAATCCTGCAGGTGTGTTAGTAAAGAACACACAAGTTGCAGTACGATTAAATATTTTACAAGGCTCTGCCACTGGAACATTGGTTTATACTGAAGACCAAACACCTACCACCAATAATGATGGTTTAATTAGCATAGCAATTGGCGGAGGCGTTGTTTACGATACAATAACATGGGCAAATGGTCCTTATTTTCTTGAAACACTTGTAGATGTTGATTTATCGAATGGCATTGCTTACAACTTTTCTGTGTGTAGTCAACTATTAACTGTTCCTTACGCTTTATATGCAAAAAGCAGTGGCTCTGATGTATGGAAAAATAATACAACCTATATTAGCCCTTTGAAAAATTCTAGTTTAAAAGTATTTAACGATTCGCTTGATTATGTTATTTATGCACCTTTGAAAAATCAAAATATTGGCACAGATTGGCATCCTTCCACCTCAAAATCAGGTGTGGTAGGATTATCTAATGCAAAATCCTTTCAATCGGGTGTTTTTGGATATATTCAGGGAAGCAGCGTAGAAGATGAAGGCGGTGTAGTTGGTAGCTATGATGCAAATCATTGGGCTGCACTTGCTTATTATAAAAACGCTCAGATTTGGGCTGGTTATTTTAAAGGAAACACATACACAAATGGAAATATAATATCAACTAACGATGTAAATGCACAAAAATATGTTTTTACTGCGCCTAAAGTACATTATATGTCTATTTCTGCAGCGGCATTTACTCCAACAACTTCTAGCGTTCAATATACCAATGGAGGTGGAATGGGTGGTGCTTACTTGTTAAATAACACTTCGGGTGCTATGCATGCTCCTGTTACATTGCCTCACGGTGCTGTTGTTACAGGGATTAGGCTTATTTATTTTGATAATTCGATTAGAGATGTTCAGGTTTCATTATATCAAAAAAGTCATGGATCTTTTTCTTCTAACATAGCTACAGTTACTTCTAATGGAACATTGGGCGATGGAATTATTAGCTCAGGCTCACTTAATACTACAATAGATAACATAAATAATATTTATTATCTATGGGCATTCAATACTTGGGATACTGATCAATTAAAAATAATGGGTGTAACTATTACCTATACAACAACTGAAGCAGAATAACAGAGTATTAAACAATGTCGTTTAGTTAAATATTTCGAACATCAACAGGAAGTAGGCCCTCAAATCTAACAGAGTATAGTCACCCAGAGCCCTTCGTCAGGCTCTGGATAAACTGAAGTTGAAGGGATTAAAAAAAAGTTTAACTGACCAGTATTAATATCTTAAATTTTAAAAAAGCTGCATCAAAAGAAGAAGAAATATAATATTTATTTTTTGATGAAAAGAATACTACTTCTTTGGTCTGTTTTATTTTTGTTTTATTCTTGTTCTAGCAAACTCGATTATTCCGATAAAAAAATATTCAAGTATAACGAATCAGCAGGTATTACTTCACTTGATCCTGCTTTTGCTAAAGACCAAGCAAATATTTGGGCGGTAAACCAACTATTTAATGGCTTGGTTCAATTCGATTCTGCTTTAAATATTAAACCGTGTATTGCCAAATCATGGCTAATTTCCGATAGTGGAAAGGTATATACCTTTTATTTAAGAAAAGACGTCTATTTTCATAAAAATGAATGCTTTAGCAATAAAGATTCTACCCGAAAAGTAGTTGCTTCTGATTTTGTTTATAGCTTTAATCGCTTATTAAACGAAAAAGTTGCGTCGCCTGGTGTTTGGGTTTTTAACAATGTAGAAAAAAATGGCTTTAAAGCATTAAATGATACTACATTTCAAATTGTTTTAAAAGGTTCTTTTCCTCCGTTCATGGGCTTACTTTGCATGAAGTATTGTTCTGTCGTTCCAAAAGAAGCCATAGAAAATCAAGAAAATAACTTTGCTCGAAATCCTGTTGGAACCGGTGCTTTCTGTTTTAAAATGTGGAAGGAAGGAGTGAAGATGGTTTTACTTAAAAACAAAAATTACTTTGAGTATGATGGAGCAAATAGATTGCCATATTTAGATGCAGTGAATATTAGTTTTGTAATCGACAAACAAACGGCTTTTTTAGAATTTATTAAAGGCAATTTAGATTTTATTTCGGGAATAGATGCTAGTTATAAAGACGAATTACTCACGCCTCAGGGTTTATTAAATCCCAAATACAGCAATAAAGTTTATTTAATTAAGCAAGCCTATTTAAATACAGAATATTTGGGTTTTTTGATGGACGATAGTTTGGATATTGTAAAATCGAGTCCTTTAAAAGATAAACGAATTCGACAAGCAATAAATTTTGGTTTCGACCGAGTGAAAATGATGGCATACCTGCGTAATAATATCGGAAAAGCAGCTGTAAATGGCATGATACCTAGAGGAATGCCTTCGTTTGATGAAAATAAAATGTACGGATATAGCTATAAACCCGACAAATCTAGAGCACTGCTTGAAGAAGCTGGTTATCCGGGAGGAGTGGGCTTGCCCGAAATTAAATTAAGTACTACCGCTTCATATTTAGATATTTGCAATTACATACAACATGAATTGTCGCAAGTAGGAATTAAACTAATTGTTGATGTTACGCCTCCAGGTAGTTTGCGAGAGATGATAGCTACATCTAAAATGAACTTTTTCCGTGGTTCGTGGATAGCCGATTATGCTGATGCCGAGAATTATTTATCATTATTTTGCACAAATAATTTTTGCCCCAAAGGTCCCAATTATACCCATTTTTCAAGTAAGGAGTTTGATAAACTTTACGAATTGTCATTTTCAGAAGTAAACGATTCACTTAGGTATACTTATTATCAAAAAATGGATAGCATAATAATGAGCGAAGCTGCAGTAGTGCCTTTGTATTATGATGAAGTGCTTCGTTTTATTCGCAAAAATATAAAAGGACTTGGAAGCAATCCTATGAATTTGTTAGATTTGAAAAAGGTAATGAAGGATTGAAAATAACAACAGTAGGTCCTTAATTGAGTGTTCTAAAATCTTTTGTTTTAAAACCTGAAACATGGTTATTTGTTATATGTATCGTTTACCCTAAACGCAGCCCAAGCAAAACCTCAATCCTCCAAAATCACCAATCCATTAAAATTGGCTTTAGCCTTATGAAAATCAATATAATCTTCCTTGCCACCAAACCAATTCATTACGCTATCTTTTTGGAGTTTGGTAGGTTTGCCAGCAATTATTCCGTTATAACTGCTCCAAGGGTATTGACGAAAATCATCAATTATTCCGTGGTTTTGAGGATTAGAATGGATGTAGTAGACCAGATTGCTTAGGTAATCGGTAGAGTTAATTTGTATCCTTTTAAATGGACGTTGAAAAAGAGAGCCAACTCGGTTTTCTCGCTTGTTGATGGCTTTGGCGTAGCTGGTAAATAGGCGGTGGAATTGCGTTCCGGCGTTAGCTAGAAGCGTCGCTTCTTCATGAGGCGTCGCGCCAGCCTCCTTCACCCTCACCAGCAAATGAAAATGATTTGGCAACAAGCAAAAGGCATACGTTTCCAAATAATCAGCCAGGTATTCATCTTACCTACGCAGAAAAAACTTATAGTTTTCAGTTGAATAGAAAAGCTGTTCTCTATTATTACCTCTGTTATATATATGGTAAAATTGCCCTTCTTCCAGTGGAATTTCTTTAGGTTTCATTTATCGATTTGCTTTTATTATTTACTCAATGCTATTTACTTCTAATTTTCAACAAAATTCTTTAATCATTAAATTTTTTCACTATTGTCCGATTAAAACGAAAGAAACAAAATCTAGAAAGATTTCTCACTTCGTTCGAAATGACCATCAATATGTTATGGAGAAGTGATAGGGTGTTGTCGGTGGCTTTGCCACCGACAACACCCTATCACTCATTTTCTCTCTCTACTGAAAGTCATTTCGACCGCAGGCGATGCATTGAGCGTGAGTCGAAATGGAGAAATCTTTTATCTTTTTATCGGACAACAATGAAATTTTTTATGTTTATTAAGATATTATCATCATAAAGTTAGTAAAAAAATAAGTTTGATATACATTTACAAACAGTAGAAATTTAATAAGTCGTTTAGACTTTGGCTGCTTTGCCTTAACTAGAGTTTGATTTCCGTTTACTATCAGATGATGCGTGATGGGGTGGCGTATTTTGGGTCAACAACTTTATATAAATACGCTAAACGCTTCAACTTATCTGATTTACACAAGCCTAGCAAAAAGAAGAAGTGCAAGATGGGTGTTCGGACTACTGGCGTTAAACAAATTTTATACATGGATATTTCTGAATTACTATTGTCCGATAAAATATTATTAAACAAAAACTTAAAAGATTTCTCACTTCGTTCGAAATGACTATCAATATGTTATGGATAAGATAGGGGTTGTCGGTGGCAAAGCCACCGACAACCCCCTCTCTCCTTTTTTCTCCTCAACTTATTGTCATTCCGACCGCAGACGATGCATTGAGTGTGAGTCGAAATGGAGGAATCTTATATTATTTTTCTGGACAACAATATTTCTGAATATTGGATTGCAGATAATGTTAAAGCATATTTTCATATTATTATCGACAATTTTTCTAGAAAGATATTAGGATTGAAAATAGCTTCTACGAAATCTGCTGATTTGGCATTAGAAAATCTCAAAGAAGTTTATCACACCTATAATATGGAACAGCATGACGAAATAATGCTAATGATAAATGACAACGGTGGCGAAAACAAATCTAAAACCAAAGAATATATTGAATCTTTGAGCAATATGAAACAAAAGTTTGCGAACAAAAGCAAATGTGAGTTTTCTAATAATATGATTGAAGCTGCCATTAAAAAAGTAATAAGTTCCAAAGGTAATAATTTTGTTTAAGTTATTGCCGTATGGTCTTACGTATGGTTCTATTCACTATCCAGTCTAATCCATTGATATTGTTTAATGCCGATGGTTCGGACAAGTTATTGTGAGATTCTCGTTGGATGTGCAACGCTCAAACATCTTTTACCATAAGAGGTCTATTGGCTCTTGAATACACGTAACAAGTGTGTCATGTAATAAAGAGTTTGGAATATATCCTTTTTCAATTATTTCGTATGGTCGATAATTGACTTTGTATTTAATTCTTACAAATGCATAACCGTTTTTATATTCGATAATGTCAATTCTCTCTTTTTTTGGTATTCTAAATATCTTAGTATTAATTAATCCAAATTCTTTTTTCAAAAGACTTGCAGAGTCGAATTTATTAGAAAATAACAAATTATAATATTTTATCAAATTATTAATATCATCTTCATTATAAACTAAAATCGGATTTAAATATTTAATAGTATCATTTGGATTATAATAATAGCCGAATTTTTTATCAATTGGCTTTGAGTCAAAAACTCCAGTATCAAATACTAATACATATAATAAACCTATTATCATTGATAAAAGTAGATATATTCGTTTGTCAATTTTTAATGCTTTATCAAAAAAACATAAAATGCAATTATTGTTCTTCTCCATCTTTTTTCTTGTTTTCAATATACGATTTTGATTCCCAAGTGTTTTTAATTTCTCCTTCTTGCATTAAAATGCCAGTTTTTGAGACATCACCATATTGATTTGTTATAATTAATTCGTTTGTTTTATTGTCAAGAGAATATTCTGGAACGCCAATCATCTTAGATTTAATAGGTTTAACTATATCCATATCTGAAGGCGATAAAGAATATGATTGAGTTATTTTTGTGTTAATATTATTAAAACTAACTTCATAACCAAGAGAAAATCCTATTCCGTAATAACCATAATCTTCTCTAAATTGAATGTATACAGGAAAAAATGAGAAGTTAACAGCTGGTGTTTTCTTCCATGAAGATTGAAAACTTTTAGATTTAGTATCAATCCCAAATCCAATAGAAACAGCTGCTCCACCACCAAAATGAAACTCACTAGATGATTGAGATGGTTTCTCTAATTTAAAAGTTGTTTCATATCTAAAAAACGTATATCCGTATTTATCAGTAGCAGTGCCTATGCCACGTAAAATTGATGTTCCAGCAATAAGACCCGCTTTACCATAGACTTCACCAAACTCAAATTTCACGGAATTATTCCATTTAAAAATCAATGATGATGTGGCATTTTTCAACATTACTAATGATTTTTCGGGACTTCCCATATACTGACAATAATGGGGCACCATCTCGAGTCCATCCAAATCAATTGATTGGATAGGAGTATTACTTGCAAATTGATAAGGAGTCAACTCTGGATATTTTGCTGTCAATGGGTCAACAGATAAGAACTTTGCAATAGCTGGATTATAAATTCTAAACCCGTAATCCTGTGTGCCAGTCTCGCCATCGTTCTCCTTGCCGTTGAATCCGTAGCGATACGAAACAACGCAATCTGTCAAAGAACTAATTTCACTACTAATAACGCTGTTTTTTAACATTTATTATCCGTTCAAGTGTTGTGCCAAAAATAAAAAAAAATCTCGAATTTTGTGCAAATTCGAGATAAATTTAGAAAATATATTTGATTTTTTTACAAATTGTCGATTTGTTCTTTTGTTAGCCCTGTGGATTTAATAATAACTTCAATTTCCATTCCTAATTTTTTTAGATTTCGAGCAACATCTTCCTTGCCTTGCTCAATACCCTGCTCAATACCTTGCTCAATACCTTGCTCAACACCTTCTTCTTTAGCCGATTCAACAATATTAACCATATCTCTGTAGTATTTCAGGTTGTCTTCGTATTCTCTTCTTTCCTGAACAGTGAACATTGCTATTTCTGCGGTTTTGAATAGTTTTTCAAATACTTTTTCTTGAAGTGCAATTGGTCTGTTTTGTAAGTTCTGTAAGTGTCTCAAAACGTACAACCATTTATCAAAATGTGTTTTAAGTTCAGATTCATCTTTCTTGAACTTTGGAAGCTCTAAATAAATGTAAGTCAACTTATCGTAAAATATAGATTTTGTTTCTATATCTGTAAGCTTAATCTTATGCATCAATTTATCTGGTTCATTTTTATGGTCTTCAAATATGAAATTTAAAATACCAATTGTATAAACCGCTTTTAACTCATAGTTCCAAACCCCTTGTTTTGCTTGTTCTTGAATTGGGAATGTAGAATAGTAAACACTTCGGTCTTTAAAAAAATCTTGCTTTGCTTTTTGTATTTCTACAATAAATTTTTCGCCTTTTTCATTCTCACAATATAGGTCAAATATACCTTTTCGTGCAATATCCGAAGTTCCTAAATGCTCATTTTTCAAGTACGTCAAGTCCTTAACAAGTTGTTCTCCTTCTAAAAGACTATTCAAAAAGTCAATCAATAAATCCTTATTAACTTCTTCTCCAAATAACTTCTTGAAACCAAAGTCTGTAAAAGGATTTAAATATTTTTCGGTTAATTCAAACATACTTAATTTATTTGATGCAAATATAATAATAAAAACTCTTTTTACAAAGGATAAAACTTATTAATTAACTCCCGTTGTTGTTGAACATCAGTGCATCTGTAACGTTCGGTGGAAGAAATCCATTTATGTCCAGCGAGGAGTTGAACTTGCTCCAGCGGTAGCTTCTTTTCGTTGAGCCAGTTGGAGATTACGCTTTGTCGGATGGTGACTGTTGTTAAATTTCTGTCGGGGAATAATCCTTTAAATGTTGAAACCAAATAGTGCATATCGTCTCCTCGCATTGCTGTTCCCAACTTGCCGAGAATCAAAACTTCGGTTTGAGTTTCTTCTCTTAAAATCTGGGGTCGGATTTCATTGATGTATATATCAAATAATCGCTATTGCTTGGGTTGAAGTTCTAAATGCCGTATTGATAAAGATGGACCTTCTTTGATGTAGATTGTTCCATTGTCAAGGTTTACGTGATGGACTTTAATGTTTTCAATCTCACTCGATACGAGTCCTTGAAAAATAAGCAACGACATCAGCACTTGATTTCTGATTTTCAAAACTTCGTAGCGTTCTTCTCTTTCCATAAGTAGTTCTAATTCTTCAGAAGTGAAAAAATCTTGATGGATTACATCCCGACTTTTACCACTTTTAATAAATAAGTTTCTGCAAGGATGACTATTATTGATGCCTATTTCTATTAGAAAATCATAGTATTTTTTTATTGAAGTAAGCATTTGTACGGTATTGGTCTTTTGCATTTTTATGTATTCACTAATATATTCCAATACTTACTTGTATACATAAAATGGGGCTTGTGGATTATTAGTCAGAAATCATTGTTGTCCGGAAAAATAATATAAGATTCCTCCATTTCGACTCACGCT
>JBAXGW010000065.1:0-23033 GCA_037139195.1 Bacteroidota bacterium | reverse complement strand
TGATAGTAAAATCGAAATAATATTAGATGAGTAAAGGGGATACCCAGTTTATTTATTTCAGAAGCCAGTCTAAATAATTTGTTTGATTTATCACAATGTATTCACTTTCAGGGTAAGAGTCTTTCCATGCACTTGGAATTTTAGATTTCTTATTTTCATTCCATTTTATTTCATAAGCAAACAAATTACCTTCTCTTTCTTCAACCCAATCTATCTCTTGCTGTTCGTATGTCCTCCAGAAATAATTATTTACAGTCATTCCTGTATAATGCTGGAATTTTATTCTTTCTGAAATTAAATAATTCTCCCATAATTCGCCTATATCATTCCTTAACGAAATTGGATTAAAATTAGCAATAAGTGCGTTTCTAATTCCATTGTCATAGAAATACCATCTACTCGTTTTTGTAATTTCTTTTCTTAGATTTCTGCTAAATCCCGACAACTTATATATAACAAATACTTTGGAAAGCAAATCCATGTACTTTTCTACTGTGTTACGACTAATTCCAAGTTGCTTCCCTAACTCTTCAATTGAGACTTCCTTGCCTATCTGAAAAGCAATTAAGCGTAATAAATTTATCATTTTAGATGAATTTTTAATTCCATCGTATTCCAAAATATCCTTTAATAAATATGAATTTACTAATTCATTTAAATAACCTGTTTTATCTTGATTGCTTTCGTAGTTTATTATTTCAGGATAGTTACCAAAGATTAAACGCTCTTCAAGCTTTGATTTGGTTTGAATTATATTTTCTTCTTGTGAATACTCCATTTGTGCTAATGGATAAAGTTTAAATGTGAATTTTCTCCCTGTTAAAGGTTCTCCTAGCTGATTTGTTAGGTCAAACATTGAAGAACCTGTTGCAATAATCTTTATTCCTTCAATTTTATCTACCATCAACTTAAGTATTTGACCAATGTCAGGAATTTTTTGTGCTTCATCGATTATTAATATATTACTTTTTCCGATTAATCGTTTGTAATTTTCAACTGTCCTTTGCTTAAGAACCTCTACTGTTGACATATCTTCTCCGTCCAATTCAACAAAGGGTTCTTTTATATTAGATTCTACAAAATGCTTTACAAAAGATGTTTTACCAACTCTACGAGCACCTAAAAGTACGATTACTTTGTTAGGAATCATTTTCTTAAGGAATGCTTCTTTTATAGCTCTTTCAATATATTTTGACATATTAATCAGTTTATAGATATACAAAGATAATAATTATTTATTTCAAATGAAGCAATTCGGCATAATTCAGTTATCTTAGTTAATATATTTTGCCTAATTGCTTCATTAGCTTTTAATGTGTTGAAAAAATCAAATAATTTCAACACGTTTTCTTGATATGTTGAACGGTTCAACATATTTTACAAAGTATAAAACTTATTACTCGCTTCATCATATTGCTTTTAAAGGTGCTCGTGAGGTCGCTTCGCTAGTTACTCACACTATCTAATTGTTTTTATCTGTGTTCGTGAGGTCGCTTCGCTTAGTTACTCGCCACATCCTATTGCTTTTAAAGGTGCTCACTTCGGCTTCCGCTCAGTGCATCGCGTGAAATCGCTTCGCTAAGTTAATTAACTCCCGTTGTTGTTGAACATCAGTGCAACTGTAACGTTCGGTAAAAAAATAACGCTTAAACAAAACACCTTATTCAAACATCATCTATTGTAATAAGCTTTAAAATGATTAATAAGAAACAAAATAGTGAGTAGTGAAGCGTGCCCTTCGACTACGCTCAGGGTGACAAATAGTGAAAAGATGCTACGCAGTATTTATCCACCGTATGACACTTTTAACTTTCAACTTTATAAACTTTCAACTGATTAAGAAACAAGCGTTAATCCATAAGTTCCAAAGGCAATAATTTTGTTTAAGTTATTGCCGTATGGTCTGACGTATGGTTCTTTTTGCTATCTGCTTAATCCATTGATATTATTTAATGCCGATGGTTTAAGGTGTTGGGTGATTATCGTTGGATGTGCTGTTGATATTATTTTTTAATTAATTTGCCGTTTTCATCCCAGTCTATTCTTTTCTTTTGTACTCCATTTTCTTTTAACACGTCAGCAGATTTAATGCCATCTTCAAACCAAAAAGTAGATAATTGTCTAACTCCTTCTGAATTAGAATTAGTATAGGTATATGACCACGGCATTCCCGTATTGTAAAAATTATAATTTACTACACTTTTTCTGTTTTCAATTTTAATCGAATATACGCCATTTAATGTGTCACTAAAAATTGAAATTTTATCGCCTGATTTCAATATAAATGTTTCATATTCACTCTTACTATCATCAAATTTGGAAAAAGACAACACTATAATAAGAAGAAAAAGAAAATTCAAATAGATGCTAATTTTTTTCATTATTTTGTAATTTTAACTGATTTTGTCTCTTTATTATTAACTGATGCATGATTTACATATATATTTCCAGCAGAAGGCAAAAACACCTGAGTTGACATTTGAATAGTCAGTTTTGCCAAAATATCCAGAAACTGTTGCACCTGTTATTTTAGCCATAAATGAAACCAAACTTTCATTCTCATTTCCATATTTTGTCAAAGCTTCATTGGAAGAGAAACTTTGACCCTTTGTAGCCCAAGGAGTTGCAGAATTACATGAGTAAATATCTATTTCAGAAAATTTACAATCAAATGAAGATGCTGATAACTTTTGAACCTCTTTTGTTGAAAAAACACCAGGGTCATCTTTGAATGTTCCATCTGCAATCTCGCTGCCATCTCTTAATCCAAGAGTGATTCCACCAACTAATCCATGTGAAAAAATCGCCATACTTGTTACCAAATCATCTTTTCTAGCCTGTGAAGTTTGCGTACTAGGACTTGTTGTGTTTTTAGTTTGAATATATTTAATTAACTCTTCGGATGTTTTAATAAAAATTGGTTCTTCAACACCTTCTTTCTTTGCAAATGAAATCATAGATTATTTCTCTGCATCTGTATATCCGTTGACATCAAAAATTATCCATGTTACCTTTTCATCATCTCGACTTAAATGTTTTTTATAGTTCTTTAATTCAGTCTTAGCTGCTTTGATAAACTTATTTGCATCTTTATGACCTTTATATATATCTTCCCCCCCGAAACTACTATTTTTTCATCTCCATCGGGGTCAATACAAATTGTTGGAGAATTAGAAACATAAACATACGGAGATTCAAACGGAAATTTTGATGCTTTACTGTCAACACTCAACCATCTCGCAATCTTACTATCATAAATTTTAGCTCCAAAATCCAAATCTCCTTCAGAAATCTCGCCTTCCTTTTCCTTGCCGTTGAATCCGTAGCGATATGATACAACGCAATCTGTCAAAGAACTAATTTCACTACTAATAACGCTGTTTTTAAACATTTATTATCCGTCCAGTGCTGCGCCAAAAGTAAAAAAAATCTCAAATTTGCACAAAATTCGAGATAAATATTATACAAAATAACAGTATTATTTTATTTTTTAGTCTGATTTTTAAACTCAGGAGGTGGTGTATTCATTAATATTTCGTTAGCCTGATTTAATTTCTCCTGAAAAATTGGTAGCTCTTTATATTTAGCTAATGAATTATCAATAATAACATCAGGAGTTTTTCTGCTTTTTAAATTCCGCAAAGTATATTTCTGTTTTTGAAGTTTTATATGCACGCTTAACTCCGATTCTTCTTCCTTTGTAAGCGGTCTTGAATCAACGTATAAATCAATATCTATAGGTTCTTCAAATAGTTTCACTTATAATTTTCTAAAATATTAATACTCTTTTAAAAGCGTTTCTAAAGGTATATTTAGTTGAAAATGCAGTCTGCGTATCATATTAATACTTAGTTTGCGGTATTTCTTCAATATATCTGTAACTCTACTTTTATAACCTAAGATTTCAGCTAGGTCTTTATTTGTTAATCCTTGTTGCTCCATCCTATATTTAATTGCCTCAATAGGGTCTGGAGTGTCGATTACAAAGTGTCGGTTTTCATAATCTTCAATTAGCAATGCCAATACATCTGATTCATCACTTTCTGGAGTTCCTTTTTCAGCCATGAAAATTACTTCAAAACGTTTTAAGGCTTCGCTATACTCTGCTTTGGTTTCTATTTTTTTAAACTTAGTCATTTTCTTATATTTAAAACTTATTTTCGTCTTCTTTTAATATAAACTTATAGTCTCTGCATCAACTTTATCATACTCTGCATGTGTTCCTATAAACTTTATTAATAGCATCCCTTTGTCATAGTTAATTTGTGCTATTAACCTATACTCATTATTATTTATTTTAAAGATTACTCTACTATCTTTTATTGTTCTTGCCGTGTTAAAATCTCTTACTACATCAGAAGGTTTAGCCCATCTTTTAGATTTTACATCATGATACCATTTATCTAATGTTATTTTACAATCTAGGTGTTTCTGACTAAAATTTGTTATTGTGCTTCTATTATAAATATTCATTTGCTAATTCATAATTTATGTTCATAGTCGATTTTATATTTATTATTATTAATTTCATAATACAAAGATAATAAAAAAGTAACCATTTTGGTTATTTATTATTGAATTATTTTTTTATCTAATATCAAAAATATTTTCTTCCTCTAATATTGCAAGTTTTTATATGTTGAAAAAATCAAATAATTTCAACGCGTTTTCTTGATATGTTGAACGGTTCAACATATTTTACAAAGTATAAAACTTATTACTCGCTTCATTATATTGCTTTTAAAGGTGCTCGTGAGGTCGCTTCGCTTAGTTACTCGCCACATCCTATTGCTTTTAAAGGTGCTCACTTCGGCTTCCGCTCAGTGCATCGCGTGAAATCGCTTCGCTAAGTTAATTAACTCCCGTTGTTATTGAACATCAGTGCAACTGTAAAGTTCGGTGGAAGAAATTTAACATCTCAGAGTTGAACTTCTATAACTGGAGTGTCTTTTTGTTGAGCAAGTTGGATACTTAGCTCTTTTTGATGCTTATTTGTTGTTTTTATCTTTGCTAAAAACACTGATGATTAGCCAAATAATACCAATAATGATTGCAATCTTTATTATAAAGTAAGCAAGTGAGGTTATATCATCAAACTGTTTGCATATGCCTCCAAAAAAACCGATACCTGAAACTAGTCCAAATAAACCCCACAATACCAACAGCCCAATCGCTATGGTAATGTATTCTTTTGTTTTTTTATTCATTTAATTGTAGCTTTTTAAACTCTTTAATAACTTTTATATGCGAAATTGTAATTGGTTATGTGATTTAAATAACTTCTGAGCTTTGTTTCGCTAGGTAAATTACATAGCTTCTTGCTTTGCGATTTGCAAACATTATAAATTTACGAGGTTCTTTCCAAAATAAGACAAATTCTATGACTGAGGTTAAGCTTAGCTATTTATTTGTTGTCCTGATTTTCTGAGCATTTCGGTTGCACAATCTAAAACAGAATCTTCATTGTCTGCACTTGCATTACAGAAATTGGACCAATAACCTGTGTAATCAAAAACCCATACAAGCTTCGTGTCTATTTCCCAAAACACTTTAAAATTTTGTCCTTGATAATTGATCTCTCCTATCTTTTTTCTGTTGTTATTCATATTTTAATCTAATTATTATGTTTGTTGTTAAATTTTTCAGTTTGAGGTTTGTTAATTCAAAACCGAAATTTAGTATTAGACTTTTTTTGACCATATTATAATAATTCTTTTCTTAATTGAGACCTATGTGCTTTTGCTCTATTACATTCCATAGAATTGAAATCTAAAAACCAAAACATTAAGACTGCAAATTTACTATGCTACTTTTTCTCTAAAATAGTAAATTCCACTCTGCGATTTTGTTCTTTGCCTGCTTCGGTATCATTTGCTGCCACTGGTTTTGTTGAACCATAGCCTACGGTTACTATTTCGTTAGTTACTCCTTTTGATTTTAGATAAAGTTTCACCGATTCGGCTCTTTCTAAAGACAATTTTGTATTGGCTTCTTCATTGCCTACATTATCGGTATGACCAGATATTAAAACACCTAACTCTTTATAGTCGGCAAAAATCTCCATCAATTTATCTAATTCAGGAAACGAAATTGGCTTTAGGGTTGCTTTGCCTGTTTCAAAAAAGATATTGTTTATTCTAACAGCTTCGCCAATAAACATTTGTTTTAAAGCAAAGTTCTTACTTGATGCTGTATTTTTTTTCATTGCAGTAGGATCAAAACTACCATAAGTAGGAATGAATTTTTCGCCTTTTATTTCAACTTTATATTTGTAATATAAAGGCAAGTCTAATGTATATTTACCATCGGCTTTGGTTTTAATACTTACAGGAGGCACTTCGTTGTTCTCTGCCTTTATTTCTAACTCGGCAACAATTGGCTGATTGGTTTTAATATTAGTTATAACACCATTCAAATTCACTTTTTCAACTACTCGTTCGCTGCCAAAAATCGTCATTATGTCTTCTTCGGTTAGTTTTCTGTTATAAACACGAACGTCATCAAGTATTCCATTCCAGCTTCCACCTTCGGCTTGTCCCATTCTTGCAGTATAATTAGTATGATACTTCAGCGCTTTTCCAATACTTTTTTCGTCGATTTTAGAGTTTTCGAGCTTACCATTTTTATAAATTGCTATAAAACCGTCCTTACTGTCCCAAACACAAGCAATGTGAATCCACTCTCCTGTGTTTATTGGAGTTTTGCCGCCAATTTTCACCACACTCATGTCTAACAATCCTATACGAAAGCCGCCATTGTTTAAATAAGCGCCTTCGCCATTATCAAACTCAAATATATTTGGTGGTTCAGCTTCGCTACGCCATTTTCCAACAATACCACGTTGTTGAGTTGAAGGTTTTTTTTCCATTTTTATCCAAAGCGATATCGACATCGACATTTGATCTTTTAATTGTGGAAGATGCCCTAAATCTATATAATCATCAACACCATCAAACTTAAATGCACTTTTATCTTCACCAAATCGGTCGGGGATTAAAGCAGGACCGTAATCGTTTCCATTGTTTTTATTGTTGCTCATATCAGCAGCATTGCCTTTAAAGGGATAGTAACCAATTAATCCTTCGGTTACAACAATTTTTGGTGCATTTTGTGCCATTGCAGTTATCGACATCAATAGCATGAAAGCGAAGAGAATTTTATTAAATTTCATAGTTAAATAATTTGAAAGGCTAAATTTAGAAAAATTCACTAAGAATACAATAAATTTATAACTAAAAATTATTAACAGAAGTGAAAACAGGAAGGAAGAAGTGCTTTAACAACGAATATTAACTCGTTTTTTTTTGAATAAAATCAAAAACTTAATTCAATGTCTTTCCAAAACAATTTATGGGTTTTAATATTATTACTGTTCAAATAAATTCCAATATTGTTGATTAAAAAATAATTTTCATCATCTAAACACGCTAAGCCTGTTTTTATTGCATGTTTAATGTAATTTTCGTTCTTAATGGGCTTATTAAACAAATAATAACATTTGTCTCCTGAATTTGTGTTGTATTTATTAATAAAAAAAGGGATTGTATTTCTAAATAATTCTAATTCAATTTTTGAAGTATAACAAAACTCTAAATAGCTCAATTGATTTCCATTCGCATCTTTTCCCTGGCTGAATTTCGAATATAGTGTTTGAATGTTTTCATTACAATTGATATGGGTCAATATTTTTTTCAAACCTTTGTCTAAGCCCCAAAAATCATCTTTTAATTTCAATAAAAAATTGAAATCATTCATATAATATTCTTTCTTACTTTTGTTTAGATAGTTATTTTTCATATAAGTACAATAAAAAAGGCTGCCTGAAAGAGACAGCCCTTGTATGATTTCAGTTAATATATTAGAGCGAGTTAATAGCAATTTTAGCAAATTCTTCGCTATCATATTTCCCTTCGTCTAATTTTCTTCTGGTTTCTGCAAATGTATTAACAGTATAAGCCACATCTTCTAAAGAGTGAGTAGCAGTAGGTATAATACGAAGCATAATCATTCCCTTTGGAACAACAGGATACAATACTATTGAGCAGAAAACATTATAATTTTCGCGAATATCAAACAACAAATTGGTAGCCTGAGCAACTGTTCCGTGCAAAACTACAGGAGTAACAGGCGATTCGGTTCTTCCTAAATCAAAACCATGTTTTCTAAGTCCGTCTTGTAAAGCGTTTACAATAGTCCAAAGTTTTTCTCTAAGTTGTGGTTGAGTTTGAAGCAATTCTAATCTTTTTAAAGCACCAGCAACTAAAGGCATTGGAAGTGATTTTGCATAAATTTGAGAACGCATATTGTAACGCAAGTTATCGATTATAGCTTCATCACTAGCAACAAAAGCACCTATAGAAGCCATAGATTTTGCAAATGTAGAAAAATACACATCAATTTGATCTTGACAACCAAGGTGTTCGCCAGTTCCAGCACCAGTTTTCCCCATTGTTCCAAATCCGTGCGCATCATCAACTAGCAAACGGAATTGGTATTGAGATTTTAAATCAGTTATTTCTTTCAATTTCCCTAAATCACCAGACATACCGAAAACACCCTCAGTAATAACTAAAATACCACCTTTTGTTTGTTCAACTAATTTAGTAGCTCTATCTAATTGTTTTTTAAGACTTTCTATATCATTATGAGGATAAACGAATCTTTTACCAATATGCAAGCGAAGTCCGTCTAATATACAAGCGTGGGCTTCAGAGTCGTAAACAACAACATCGTTTCTATCAAGAAGACTGTCGATAATTGAAACCATGCCTTGGTAACCGAAGTTTAACAAATAAGATTCTTGTTTTCCAACAAAGTCAGCAAGTTTTCTTTCTAATTCTTCGTGCATACTTGTTTGTCCCGACATCATTCTAGCGCCCATTGGATAAGCTAGACCCCATTTAGCAGCAGCTTCTGCATCCGCTTTTCTAACTTCTGGATGATTTGCCAGTCCTATATAATTATTTAAGCTCCAATTTAGAACTTCTTTGCCTCTAAACATCATTCTAGGAGCTATTTCTCCTTCTAGTTTAGGGAACATAAAATAACCTTGACCTGCTTTTTGATACTGACCGATAGGTCCTGGTTTTGATTTGATTTTTTCGAAAAGATCCACGATATTTAAATTTTATGTTAGCGTTTAATATTTATTGTGATATTTTGCAAAAATACTAAAATTAAAATTGGATTATAAAAAACTAAATCATTTTTATGTACAATTGCTTGTTAATTACTTTCGAAAAAAAAATACAATCTACATTATTCTTTAATAATTCAAGTTTAAAAACTCTTTAATATTTTGCTGCATTTTAATCGCCTAGCAATAAGAACCACAACAGAATATTAACAAATTTTAACGCTGTTTTGTATATGCCAAATGCATATTAATAGATATCGACAGAGGTTTTGTATATTATCGATTTTTTGAGAATATTTTTTTGTTGTTTTATCTAAGCAAATGAACTATATTTGGATACACTAACCACAAAAACTAACTGAATGAAGCCATTTTACAAAATCCTAACTGTATTGCTATTATTGACATCTACGAATTTATTTTCAAAAGATGTTAGCAAAGAAGATTGTCAGCGAGCAGCTACTAAGTTTTTCATCGAACAAATGTCAAAACGTCAGCTAGTTGATATCAATTCTATACGTGTAGAAAACTTCCAATCTATTGATGAAGCCAACATTCCAATTTTTTATTCATTCAATTTTAATACTGGTGGCTTTGTAATTATATCAGCCGATGATGCTGCTTATCCAATTTTGGGCTATTCGTATGAAGGAACTGCTGATCTTCAAAATATTCCTAACTCTGCAAGCGATTGGTTTGCCAGATACAAAGAACAAATTTCTTTAGTAAAAAAACACAATACTTTGCCAGATGAAAAGTGTGCAACTTTATGGGCTGATTTATTAAATGGCAAAATTGAATTATCAAATGGCACTAGACAAACAAATGTTGTTTCTCCTTTGTTGGTTAACATTCTATGGAATCAAGACTCTCCTTACAATGCACTTTGCCCTGTAGACGCTGCTGGCCCTGGAGGAAGAGCTTATGCTGGCTGTGTTGCCACTGCCATGTCTATGGTTATGTATTATTGGAGATACCCTAAGCAAGGTACAAGCTCTCACACTTACAGCTGTTCTCCTTATGGAAGCCTAACTGCAAATTTTGCTTCTACTCAATATAATTGGAATGGCATGTTGGATCAAATCACAGCATTGACAGGCGAAAACAATGCCATAGCTCAATTACAATACCATGCAGGAGTTTCTGTTGAAATGGGTTATGCTGGAGATGGTTCAGGCGCGCAAACTTCTGATTGTGCAAACGCATTAAAAACATATTTTAAGTATGCTACAGATGTTAAATCTATTTCTAGATCAGGTGGCTGGGGTGGCGGCACCACTTATACAGATGCATCATGGGCACAGGTTTTAAAAGACAATTTTGCGCTCGGTCGTCCTATTTTGTACAGTGGCTATCCTTCAACTGGGGGCTCAGGGCACGCTTTTGTTTGTGATGGCTTTGAAGACACCGACCATTTTCATTTTAATTTTGGATGGAATGGACAATTTAATGGATATTATTACCTAAATAATATTAATTTGGGACCAGCTGGCTATGAATTTACTAGCGGACAACAAGCTGTTGTAAATATACATCCTCTAACCACTTCTTTTCCTTATGGTTGCACTGGCACAACAACTTTAACAGATAGATTTGGAACAATTGAAGATGGCTCGGGCGAAGTTGACAACTATACAGATAACAATAACTGTAGCTGGTTAATTTCTCCAACAGATGGAGTTTCAGCAATTACACTTTCATTCTTCAGATTCGATACAGAAGCTACAAATGATGTAGTAACAGTTTACGATGGTGCAGATGCAAGCGCTCCAGTACTTGGAACTTTTTCTGGAACTTCTTTACCTACTGATGTTGTTTCAACAGGAAATAAAATGTTTATTAAATTTTCAACAAACGATTCAATCAATTCAAAAGGATGGTTAGCAAAATATTCTTCTGCCATACCTGTTTACTGTAACACAAATACGACATTAACAGCACCAAGTGGCTCTTTTGATGATGGAAGTGGAACCTATAAATATAACAACAGCAAAGTTTGCGTTTGGAACATCACTCCTCCTGGTGCTACTTCAATCACATTAAACTTTTCAGAATTTAAAACAGAAAATACAAACGATATAGTGAAAGTTTATTCTCAAAATCCATCTGTTTTACTTGCAAGTTATTCAGGAACAACTATACCTCCAGCAACTATTTCTACAACTGGTTCTATGAGAGTTGTTTTTACAACAAATTCATCTATTGCAGATCAAGGTTGGGTTGCTAATTACACATCCACTTCAACTGGAATTGATGAAAACACCATATTATCAGGGTTCACACTATATCCAAATCCTACTTCAGATAATATTAATATTGCTTTCACAATGAAAGAAACACAAAATATTAAAGTAGATATATTTAACGTTTCGGGAAAACTTGTTTATTCTGAAATAATTAATAATTGCAGTGGTGAAATTTCAAAATCAATAAATACTCAAAAGTTTGCTACTGGAATGTATCAGTTGAAAATCTCTGGCTTAAATGATGCTTTAAACAGAAGATTTATTGTTGAATAATTAGTTTAAGTTAGTTTATATAATTATTAAAACGAGGCTTTTAAGTCTCGTTTTTTTTGTTCAAACAACACCGTCTTCTTAAAATTACAGAATAAAAAAATCACAATAGACTTATCGCTTAAAGAAACTAGAGATTTCAAAAATCAACCACGCTTTTGAAATAAATACTATCTTTGTATAATTGTTATATTTCTCAACTTACTATTGTATAATTATAAAAAACATCAAACTTCATGAACAAAATCTTCACATTTATTTTAATCCTTTTTATTATTAAAGCGAATGCTCAATGCGTTCCAAACACTTCATACACATCGAGAGGCGCCTATCCATCAGTATTAACAAATGCTTGTGTTGGCTCTCCATATTCTGAAAAAGTTACAATAGTTTTTCCAACCGATACGGTTTTGTTTGGCTTTACTTTGGCCTTCGATTCAATGTTAGTTACCGACGTTAAAAACCTACCTGATGGAATAAATTATTCTTGTGGAAATATAAGCTGCAAATATATAAATTCGCCACCTACAATTTCAAGAGGCTGCTTACTTTTAAGCGGAATACCAACAGCTTCAACCCCAATAGGAAACAAATTGAAAATTGCTATTACTTCTTGGGTAACCGTTCCATTTGTAGGATCTCAAACTGTTATCGACACACTTTTAGTTGAACTTAATTCTGAAACTTGCGTTTGCGTTCCACATGAAACCAGCATAAACAGGGGTGCTTACCCTTCTATTCTAACAAAAGGCTGTATTGACGTGCCATATTCAGATACAATTACGTTAGTATTTCCACAAGACACAGTTTTGTATGGTTTCACATTGCCATTTGATTCAATGCTTGTTACAGACGTGGTTAACTTACCTGCTGGATTGAACTATTCATGCGGCAATGTCTCTTGCAAATACATTAGCTACCCACCAACAATCTCTAAGGGTTGTTTACTTATTAGTGGCACCCCAACTTCGCCAACTCCAATTGGCAACAAGCTAAAAATTGCTGTTACTTCTTGGTTAACTGTCCCTTTTGTTGGTTCACAATCAATAAGCGACACTCTTATAGTTGAACTCAACACAGAGGCCTGCGCCTGCTTGCCATACGAAACCAGTTCAACCAAAGGCGCTTATCCATCTGTATTGACAAAAGGTTGTTTAGATGTACCTTATTCAGATACAATTACGTTAGTATTCCCACAAGACACAGTTTTGTATGGTTTCACATTGCCGTTTGATTCAATGCTTGTTACAGACGTGGTTAACTTACCTGCTGGATTGAACTATTCATGCGGCAATATTAACTGCAAATATATTAGCTTCCCTCCTGCAATTTCCAAAGGCTGCCTTTTAATAAGTGGCACCCCAACTTCTCAAGCTCCAATAGGAAACAAATTGAAAATTGCAATTACTTCTTGGTTAAACGTACCTTTCGTTGGTACTCAAAGTGTCAGCGACACACTTTTAGTTGAACTTAACGTTGAGTCTTGTGCAGGAATTGGAGATTTTAAAACATCAAATTATAAACTATACCCTAATCCAGCGCAGAATCAATTAAACATACAATTAAAACCAGAGCTTGTTTCATTGGGATGTAGTATTCGTATGTATAATTCAATGGGACAATTAATAGTTTCATCTTTGCTAAACACTGAAAATTCAGTAGTTAAGCTAGATTATATTGCAAATGGAGTCTATTTATTCTTACTGGAGTCTTCTGACGGAATTATATCTAGCGAACGAGTGCTTATTCAGAAATAATTTAATCTGATTTAATAGAATAAAGCCCGATTACGAAAATATATCGGGCTTTATTTTAGAATACCATTAAACTATTATCCTCAAGAAATTTTACTTGACTGATATCTGAATGATTAATTAAATGACCTATCAAAAAGCCAAAAGAATCTGTGCCAAATAGAGTATCTTCTTCTGTTAAATGCCATATTGCAATATTGTTTTCGGTAGAATCTAAGTCGTCTTTAAAATAACCAATAAACTTACCTTTATAGTATTGATTATTTTTGAGCTTTACAATTATTTGTCTATTGTTTAAGCTGAAATATTTGTTAAATAAATCGACAGAAGTATTTGTTTTCACATCATAACTCCTCTCTTTTTAATTGGATATTATTTACTGGATAATAAACTAAAGGTATTTGCTCAATTATCACATCACTTCTATCAAGTCCAAAAGCTTTTTCATCATTTAACCCTAAGCGTTTCAAGAAAAAATAGGATTTAAGCAATAAGCTTTCGCGAAGAGTTAGATCATTTTCTATCGACAAATATTTTTCTATAACTACAAATTTAAAATCAGCTTCACTATTATATTTACTAGATCCATCGGGGCGTATATGCAAGTTGAGCTCTTTATTTGCAACCAACTCTTGCATTATTTTTTTAAAATAAAGCTCTGTTCTTGGCTGAACTCTAAATCCGATATTTAAATTTATTTTTATCACAACACCTTCAACCAATTCCGAAACATTATACGAAAGCGTATACGGGCTTTCAACTCTATTAATATGCATTAGCCAATATACATCGGCACGCTTTGGCTTCTTTGCGAAAATTGATTTTATTACTTTTTCCTCAATCTCATGGCGTTTATCTGCTTTTATTAAAAATATAAGATGTTTTGAAAATAACGGAATAGAATCATCTTCGCTTAAATCTTTTATTAAACTGCTATACTTTCCTAATTCTGTAAACTTTAAAAATTTATTATTTATTTTTCTCGAATAATACCAAACATACATTACCATAAAAATAAATAGCTCGAAAAATAAAAACATCCATCTTTCCTTAATCTTCGACACATTAGCAATAAAGAAAGACACTTCTACCATGCTAAAAAGCAAGAGTATGGCAAATACAGCAAATTTATTCCACTTTAATTTAAACACTAAATAATAACTAAGCAAAATCGTAGTCATCATCATAGCAATTGTTATAGAAAAGCCATAGGCAGCCTCCATATTTGTTGAGCTTCTGAAGTAAAGTATCATCAAAACACAACCAATCCAAAGTATCGTATTTACGCTTGGAATATATATTTGACCTTTTGATTCAGTTGGATGTTTTACAGAAACACGTGGCCAAAAATTCAAGTTTATGGCCTCACTAATCAATGTATAACTTCCACTTATAAGTGCTTGTGAAGCAATAATACTAGCCATGGTTGCAATTATAATACTTGAAAGCAAAAACCAAGAAGGAATCATTTCGAAAAAAGGATTTCGTCCATTGAGAGTATTTCCAGCGTGATGTAAAACCCATGAAGCTTGTCCCATGTAATTTACAACTAAACAAACCTTTACAAATGCCCAAGTAATTCTAATATTTTTTCGTCCGCAGTGTCCTAAGTCCGAATAAAGAGCTTCTGCTCCAGTAGTGGCTAAGAATACGGCACCTAACAACCAAAACCCATGTGGATATTTAACCAATAATTCATAAGCATAATACGGATTTACAACTTTCAATACGCTTGGATAATGAACAATTTGACTTAATCCCACTACGAAAAGCATACCGAACCATATTGCCATAACAGGACCAAACACACTTCCAATTTTATGAGTGCCAAATCGTTGAAAAATAAAAAGCATCGATATAATTAAAACAACTATAGGAACTATAGGAATATATTCTAAACCCTTCACCATAGTTAAACCTTCAATTGCTGATGCGACTGTAATTGGTGGAGTAATTATTCCATCTGCTAATAATGTTGTAGCTCCTAATATTGTTGGAATTACAAGCTTCTTACCGTATCTTCGCACCAAAGCATATAACGAAAAGATTCCTCCTTCACCTTCATTATCCGCTTTAAGAGTTAGCCAAATATACTTCACTGTGGTTTGAAGCACAAGTGTCCAAAACACACAAGACACTCCGCCAAATACCAATGCTTCATCTATAGGGCGTTCTCCAATTATTGCTTTTAACACATATAAAGGGCTGGTGCCAATATCTCCATAAATAATTCCCAATGCTACTAATAGCGAGGCGTAAGTTACCTTGTTACTTATACCTAATTTGTTCTTTTCCATTTTCCTGTTCGTTTATTTTACAAAGTTCAGGCAAAAGGCATCTAGGAAAAATAAAGATTTAAAGGGGAAGTATAAAGAAATTATAAAGAGAGGACAGTGGAAAGTGGAAAGTTAAAAGTAACAAGTTGGAAGAAACGTAGCTTCAAGACCTCCGAGGTTTTCAAAACCTCGGAGGTCTTACGAATAATTAAGTGGCAGGCTATAAAGTTCGTAATCGAGGCACTCGCAGTCTTTAATTTCAGGAGTATACTGTAGTAAATGACTGAAATTAAAGACAAGAGTAACGATGAGAACGGACTTTATAGCCAGACACTAATTAAATCTGTAACCTACTCCATTCTCCGTAATAATATGCTTTGGCTGATTAGGATTTACTTCTATTTTCTTTCGAAGTGTTCCTACAAAAACGCGAAGATATTGGGTTTCTGTCTGACTTCCAACACCCCAGATACTCTTCAAAATATACTGATGAGTAAGTACTCGTCCTTCGTTTTTGATAAACAGTGCAATTAAATTATACTCCGTCAGTGTCAGTTTTATATGCTCGTCATTTCTTTTTAGTGTTCTAGCCACTAAATCAATTTGCAAATCGCCACAAATGACAATACTGCTGTTTTCTTCTACATTATTTCTTCTGATACTTGAACGTATTCGTGCTAATAACTCTCCTGTACGAAATGGTTTTGTCAAATAATCAGTTGCGCCATTATCTAAGGCGGCAATTATATCTGTTTCACTGCTTTGAACAGAAAGAATAATAATTGATTTGCTATACCAAGCCCTCAACTCCTTAAGTATTCCATGACCGCTTTTATCGGGCAATCCTATATCAAGCAATATTAATTCTGGAGGGTGATTCGCAGCCATAATTAAACCTTCTTTGCCAGTTGCGGCTTGCCAAACTTTATAGTCGTTGCTTTCTAAAGTTATTTCAAGCAATTTCCGAATTTGCGGTTCGTCGTCTATAACTAATATTTCGGATCTATTCATTCTTCAAGTTGTTGATATATGACTTTTCTGCGGGTATTTCTATAATAAACTTTGCCCCATTTGGAATAACATTCTGAACTGTAATTTCGCCATTATGTGCTTCGATATATCCCTTAACAATAGACAATCCTAAGCCAGTTCCACCTGATTTTGAGTTAGGCAAACGATAAAATTTATTGAAAATCAAATTAATTTCGCTTTCCAAAAAACCCGTTCCATTGTCTTCAATCGAAATTTGCAATTTCTCATTAAAATCTTTAACAAATATTTTAATAATAGAATCTTGGGGAGTATATTGAATAGCGTTGTAAATAATATTGTGTATCACATGTTCAAGCAAACCGCTATCTAGTTTAAAGAGCGGTAGATTTTCATTTTCATCGAATATAATTTCGTGTTTTTGCTTTGCTTCATCCAACTTCTGAATCACCGAAAAAATAAGTTCATTAACATCGCACCAGTCTATATTTAGCTTCAACATGCCTGTTTCTAAACGATTCAAATTTAGCAAGTTTTCTACCTGCCTATTCAGCCTGATAGTTGCAATTTCTATTTCCGAAAGTAGTTGTTTTTGGTTAGCGATGGTCATTCGCTCATTGTTTTCTTTCAATACATCAACGGCTCCAATAATTGTAGAAATGGGAGTTCTTAATTCGTGCGATAGCGAGTTGAATAAGGTGTTATATAATTTAATAGCGTTTTCTTTCTCTTCTTTATCTCTAGCTTTCTTTTCGGCACCACGTATTTTCACTGTTAGAACTGCATTAACCAATGCAACAACTATATACATAAAGAATAGTAATATATCTTCAGTATTGTCGATATGAAAATTATATAGTGGCGGAATGAAAAAGAAATTGAGTATAAGTGCACTTAATATTGCAGAAATAAGTACAGGTATTATATCAAAAATTGTTGCAATAACTGAAACTGCAACCAGCAAAAGCAATGCAACAACCTTATAGCCAAACAATTCTTTTGCTAAAAAAGACAATGATGACACAATTACAATAAGCAATAGACTTATTAAATATTGTGTTTTTTTTGAAGATTTTATTCGGCTAAATGTTATCATTATAGACTTATTAACTAAGCAAAGTTAATATAAGAAACATAAAGATTTTATAAAGATTATTAAAAATTTGTATTGCTATGCAATCTATTGTATTTCTATAACATTTTTATAATTTTAGCCTGCAAAAAAATCAAACAACAGTCAATAAAAGACGAAATCTGTTGACAAAAATGTTTCAACGAACAAAGTCTGTTTGGAGATTCAGAAAAAAAATTATCCCAATATAATACAAAGTTCAATATTACCGTTTGGCTAATATCTATGGCAAACTGAAAGACACAGATAGTTGGGTTCGGAATCGCTTGCGATACTGTATTTGGTCCGCCAGCTGGCGGAGAAGAAACCCGAACGAAAAAGAAAGAATCTTATTCGACTAGGTGTTGACCCCGACCATGCTTACGCTTATAGTAGAACTAGAAAAGGAGGCTGGGCTATTGCTCAATCTCCCATTCTTACAACAACTATTACTTTAGACCGCTTATACAAAAGAGGTTACGAGGATATGCTCTCGCTTTGTCAGAAAATTGCTCCATCCGTCAGCTGACGGATGGAGCTGTATACGAGACCCGTACGTACAGTGGTGTGAGAGGTGGTCGCTGAGCGTTGTCGAAGTGCTCTCCCAGCTAGTGTTTACTGGCAGGGAAGTCTGCTCGATTATTGGTAGTTTTTTACTTTATCGTCACTATATTATCCCTTTGCAGGACGCCATAGAGGTCCTATAAACGATAATAAAATAACCACATTAAAAAGTGCGTTTGATGCATTGCCTGAAAGAATAGAACCTGTGCTATCTAAAAGAAACCAAGAACTAAGTCCTATAACTACACTTTTACGAACCATTTCTGGTGCTTTATCGTAAACCCAAACAGATAAACACCAAATCATTACTCCAAAGCCAAATAAAAAACCACCCAAAATAGCAGATATAAATCGTGTAGTAGGGTCGTAAATTTGAGCACCATCAATTGGCCAACTTAATAAGTCCAATGTCCATCGGGCAGGTTCAGAAAATTGTGGAATTGAAGCTAAAAAGCATATTGGTCCGAAAGAGGCAACTAAAATTGCAGTGATTTTTAACCAAAATTTGTGGAATTGTTGTGTCATCATTTTGTTAATTTTTAAATTCAGACACAAAAGTAGAATGAATAAATTTATTTTATTAGTCGCTACCGTACAATGTGTCTAATTAAAATTTCTCGCAATACGTTTTAAGTTTGCAAAATATTCGGATAGCCATTTGTAGTTAAGGTTGTCAACATTGATTTGCAAAAAGAAGTTTTCTAGTGCCAATGTAAAAATGCCTTCAATTTGTTTTTGTGAAAGTTGCAGGTTCAAATCTTTTACCCAAACTTTTACAAATCCGTTTCCAACAATTTTGTTAGATTGATTGAGAGTGTCTGAAAAAGATTGGATATTTTGGTTAATTCTCAATTGTCTATTAAATAGCAAGTCTATACGATGTTCTACAAGAATATCAATTAATTGGGGGTCTATATTGTTTGCTTGTTGTTCTTTATTTGCTATTAAGTAGGATTGTTCTATGTGAAATTGTAACAATCGGTCAATAAAAATTTCGAGGTCTGCGAAGTAATGGTAAAATGAAGACTTGCTTTTGCCTACTTTTCTGGCAAGTGGTTCAATTTTAAGTCCAACATGTCCAGATATTGCAAAGATTTCGTATCCAGTTTTTATCCAAATGTCTGTACTGTCGTTTGTCATACTGAGTGGTCTGTATAATTACCGCTAACGTGACCGCACTTGCTGTTCGGAGGCGGTTTTAACCGATAATCTTTCTAGAAAGCACTAAAGTTTGACTTACTGCTTTCCTGTCCAACGAGCCACAAACCCGCCACTGACAGCAAATGCGTGTTAGCAGTTCGGGCTTCTTTTTCTGTCGTTAAGACTATTTTCTGTTTGTTCATTTTCAGTCAGTTAATTTCACTCCAAGTCTTTCTGTAAGTGCTTTAACGTATTCCCTATGTCTGTTCTTTATTTCAATGTTGTTATAATAGTTTTGAAATAATTTTTCTGCTTTTGTTCTGTCCCTATGTAGCTCAATTAGTGCCACGTCCAATTTCGCTCTCGGGGAACTACCTTCTAAATTTCCTAAGTTTTCACAAATCTTATCTCTGTTTTCATAGTTGTCAAGCCAATCAAGTCCGTGAGAACTCAGTCCGTCAATAACTTCCTTCGCTGTTTTATTGTTGTCGTCTGAAATTGTCCACCAATGGTCTTGTTTAATTGTCAAATGTGGTAGTCGCTTTCTAATTTGACAGTCATAGTCTTGATAAATGTCTTTTGGCTTATTATGACTATCAAGTTCATAAATCTCTTTTACCATTACTCCTAAATTGACTGTGAACTTACCATAAAAGTTTTCTCGAAATCCTGGGATTACATACTTGTCGCCAAATTCATATCTGCCACTCTGAATATTGATTACTTGATAAATACCGTATTCCGTCTGTCTGTTAAATGTCCGTCCCTTTTTCTTAAAACCTAGTGGCTTCAGGAATAGAAAAATTTCTTTCTGGATGTTGTCCAAATGAGTTTTAAGTTCGACCTTATTTGTCAAATTTTGGTTGTCTGATTTTTCGTCAGTCAATTTTGGTTTGTTTTTTAAGAAGTCAAAAATTCCCATTTTTAGTTTCTGCTTTTTTCGTTGTCGTATTTTAGCCTGACCGCTAACGGTCGGCGGTATGAAATCGTTGGGGATTGCGGGCTACTATCCTGTCCAGTTACACCGAACTTAATGCGGGGCAGAATGCTCGAATAACCACTTAAACCCCAATGTTTTATACCGCTTGTTAGGGGCTGGTGTTCTTTGTTTTCAGTCATTTTTCCTTTCAATTTGCTACATCGTTTCTGTCTGCCGTGCGTTTGGGTAGGCAAGCTCTTTGGCTGGTTTTGGTCGTGTGTTGGCTTTTTGTGCGACCAGCCAATGTGCTTGACTACGAAGCGTGGGCTTTAGATGTCCTTAATTATATTTAAAAAGTCTTCCAATTTATATGCTCCGTCAACTGTCCGCCTTTCGTAAACCATAAAATAACGATAATTATTCCCTGCTTTACTTGCCCAAAGTCCGCCAAGTCTTATTTTTGGTTCTGCATCCAAATGGTCGCCCTTTGTTTCTAATAAAAGTGTCTTACCGCTTTTTGTCTGAATTATGAAGTCAGGATAATGATTTACAAAACCGTTAATCCTAAATCCTTTTCGTTCAATATTCCTTGTCCAGAAAGCAATATTTGTCATGTTACCAATTTCATTGATTACACGCTCTTCAAATCCGTTCATATTGCCTTCTTTTTCATAAAGCGACTTTGTAATATCCTTTGAAGTGTCGCCTGGCGAAATGTTTTTCGGTAATTGAAAAGATGGTTTTATAAATACTTTGTCGGTATCTAAAAAGTCTTTGAATTTCTTTTCTGCGAATAAGTCAGAAAGTGATTTTATTTTTTGCTTAATCTTGTCGGTGTATGTGTATTCGTTATTTGCAAAGTCGTTAAATTGCTCGTCTTTAAAATCTTCAAGTATTCGGTTTATGTATTTTTCAATTTCCTTATCGGGAATTGGATACATATTGCCGATAATATCCATAATCCTTTTTGTAAAGTTTTTTACTCGACTGTCTTTTCTTGCAGGGTCAAGAATATAAGTCATTACGCTCTCTTTTACCGAACCATCGAGCCGTACAAAAGTTGGTGTATGTTCTTTCTTTGTTTCGTCCAAATCTACTTTGTAGAGTTCGGAAGTAATGCTGTCAAATGCAATATTTGTATCTGCTTTGCTTAAAGCAAAACCATCTAAAAGATTTTCCTTTTCCAAAGGCAATTCTTCTTCTTTTTGTCCGAACAAATCATTTGCAGGGACTTTCAAGTAAAACTGAGGTAAATTTATTTTTTCTGCTTGTTCCTTGAAAATGTCTTTAATACTGTATGTTTTCACAAGTTGTTGAATTTCGTTAGGCAAAGCCGTTGTATTGGTTGCTTCCATTTCGGAAACAGTTTTTTCAAATGTTTCATTTTGTTCGATTGCAGTTTTTTCAATTTCCGAAATGGTTTCACTTGGCAATTCAGATTCCGAAGGAACTGAAATTCTTGTTGTGTCAATATCAGAAGTAATATCTTCGGTTGTTTCTTCAGTAGTCGGGAATATAGTAAGTTGCTCTAATGGGTCTTGTTTTTGGGTTGGTTCTTGCACTGAAGTATCAGCAAGTTTATAATCTTTTTCGCTAAAACCTGCTTTATTTAAGCCTTTTACAATGTTTTGTAATGTGTCCATAAATTTGGACGATGCAGTTAAAACATAACTAAGGTTTAAAAGTGGAAAGTTATGTTTCATCACATAGGGCTGACGCAAAACCCTGCCTAAAATTTGTTCTACATCAACTGCCGAACTCTTGTCTGCCAACGATGCCAAAATGTAAGCAAACGGACAATCCCAGCCTTCTTTTAATGCGTTTATAGTTATGATGTAACGAACTTCACAATCACGGCTCATTAAATCAATTCCTTTAATCTCGTTGATACTTGCTGTTTTGATTTTGATTTGCTCGACTGGTATTTTTAATTCAATGAGTTTTTCTTTCAGTTTCTGAACGTTCGATTTTTCTTCTTCTTCGTTGAGAAAATCCTTGCCATTTTTAGGCTGTGCTTGAAACAAAACAATCGGGCGAATGTATTTACCGCCTTTCTTTTCTTCTTCGATGGCTTGTAGTTCCAATCGTTTTTGCAATTGTAAACTTGAATTTATTACTTCCGTTTTATCCTGATGGTTGTAAACTATAACAGGAAGTTTAACCATGTTTTCACGCTTTAACTCCAAAGCATCAATAAAACTTATAATATTACTATTGTTGCGAGGTGTTGCCGTAAGGTCGAGAATAAAACAAGGGTTAAAACCTTTTAGCATTTCAACGCTTAAATCGGTTTCGGCATTGTGGCTTTCGTCAACCACTACCAAAGGATTTAAGAATTGCATAACCTTCATTAAAGAAATTTCTTCGTCTTTGCCTAAAAGCGTTTCAAAGGATTGTAACGAACCGTTTTGCTCAAAAACTTTTCGTCCTTCTTTGTTTGCTGTGCGAATACTGTCGAAACTTAAAACGAAAATATTTAGTTGCTCCTTTACCGAAGTTGAATTAAAACCGCTTCCTTGAAGCAATGCTGATTTGTCAAATACTTCTACTTTATTGCCAAAGTGAGAATTAATTTTACTGGGTATCCCCTTTACTCATCTAATATTATTTCGATTTTACTATCATTA
>JBAXGW010000064.1:0-23923 GCA_037139195.1 Bacteroidota bacterium | reverse complement strand
AATGATAGTAAAATCGAAATAATATTAGATGAGTAAAGGGGATACCCAGTTTATTCTTATATTTATTCAGCAAATGGCTCGATACTTAATTCAGCGATATTGTGATAAATATAAAAATATGACATTAGAAACATTAAATTATAAAGGGCTTACTTTTTGCGTTAATAAAGAATTGGATTATATTGAATTAATTGTTGATAAAGAAAATTTTGATAACAAAGAAAAATATATATATTCCATGAGTTATATGTTAGAATTACTTTTGCATAAACTTCCTAGCTATTTAATTATCAATAAATTAAATTCTTCATTTGAAATTCAGAAAGAAATGTTTAATTTTACAAGAAATAATATTTTTCAGCCATTAAAATCATCAGGAATAAAAAGGTTTATTTTTTTAGTAAAAGAAGATGAATACAATTTGAGATACAAAAGAATTGGCGATTTTGAACCAGATGCTATTGCATTTACTTCAAAAGAAAATATTGAAAAATGGATTGCAATTAATAATTAAATATTGATTTAACTTTATTAATGTTAAAAACAGCAAGTGCTTTTTTAGTTATATTTTATTCTATAGGAGTATTGGTTTTCCCATTGGGTGATTTTTCTGTTTTAAAAGATTTGCCTCAAATATATAAACATTGCAAGTTTCATGAAGATAAAGACATGTCGCCGGTAGATTTTATCACAGACCATTTAATAAATATTGATTATATATTTGATAAACACAGTAAAGGAGATGAACAAAAACCAAATACGCCAACTCGGCCATTCCATGCTCAGGCTCAAATTTTATTAATAATTAATAAATGTGAGATTGTTTTTAAAAAGGCAATTCTATGCAGAATTCAAATTCTAGTTTATTTCGAACAAATATATTCAACCAACTTTAAACCAGAAATTTTCGGACCACCAATTTTTGCTTGATTGTTTTTTTTTCGATTTTAATAGGCGAATAATAATTCTTAATTATCAATATTAAATCAAGTATAATGAGAAAAATATTTTTCGTTGCTATGATACTATTAAGTGTCAGTGCAACATGTTTTGCATTAAACGAAACTCCTAAAGCTGTTATTGAAGCTTTTAATCTAAAATTTTCTAATGCAAGTAAAGTGAAGTGGAATAAAGAGAATTCTCATGAATATGAAGCGTCGTTTGTTTTGAATGGCTTAAACTGTTCTGCAAACTATTCCGATACTGGAGAATGGTTGGAAACAGAAAATTCAACAACTTTTAATTTACTTCCAGAGAAAGTGCAAATTGCATTTAATGCTTTGCATAAAGGTGCTAAAATAAAAGAGATTGCTATAATTGAAACTTCAAAAGGTGTCGTTAAATATGAAGTAGAAATAAAGAAATGCATAAAAATAATAGAATTGCTTTATGCCGTTGATGGGAAAAAATTATAATAATAACAAAGATAGGTAGGTTAAGTTACTTAGCCTGCCTTAAATTTAAATAAATGAATAAACTACCTGCAATTACAATTTCATTTTGGATAATGAAAATATGTGCTACTACATTAGGAGAAACCGCAGGCGATTTGCTTTCAATGACCTTAAATGTTGGTTACTCACTTAGTTCAATTATTCTCCTCAGTTCTTTTTTTTTTACATTAACAATTCAGCTATCAACAAAATCATTTAATCCATTTGTTTATTGGTCTGTAATTCTGTCTACAAGCACAGCGGGTACTACTATGTCAGATTTTATGGATAGAACCCTAGGATTTGGTTATGCTTATGGCTCACTTATTTTGGTGGTGCTTTTGCTTTTGATATTAATTGTTTGGAAAACAGTAGAAAAAACTTTATCAATCAATAATATATGTTCGTTTCGCGGTGAATTATTTTATTGGATAACCATTTTGATTTCGAATACTCTTGGAACAGCTTTAGGCGACTATCTTGCAGATGATTCTGGTTTAGGTTTCTTAGGCGGAGCTTTGCTGATTGCATCTTTGCTGCTAATAATTGTTGTTTTTTATTATTATTCTAAAATTTCGTATGTAATACTTTTTTGGCTTGCATTTGTTTTAACAAGGCCATTTGGAGCTACCTTTGGTGATTTACTTACAAAACTACCAGAAAAAGGAGGCTTAGGTTTTGGAACAATAGCTTCTTCTGCAATATTGTTTTGTGTTCTTGCTATAATGATTGTTATTTCTAAAAAAAAGCTTAATAAGTTTAATAAGAGTATTAAAAATTTAAAGGTATGATAGAGGTGTAATTAATATTTAACCCATTTCATTTGTTTCTGTCGATTGAGATAAAGCGTTTAATGATTTTCTTTTGCACTATGTTTTCTCATAAAAAAAAACTAATTTTGCTGTATTAATTCGATTTAGTATTATGAAGAAATTAGTTTTTTTAATAGTTTTAATATTTATTTCAATCAGCTTGCTATCAAGTAGTTATGACAACAAGCCTGTTTTGATGCCTATTCCGCAAAAGTTGGAATGGAAAACAAATGATTTTAAAATTGATTCATCGTTTAGTATTTCATTTTCAAATACTTCAATGCTTCGACTTAAAGGTGCAATTGAACGTTTTAATATGCGCTTAGACGGTAGAGTATTAAAATATTTCAAAAAAGAAATTCAAGTTGTAGGTAAACTAAAAATAAATTCAAAATCAATAGCTGAAGTGAAACTTGGTATGGATGAATCGTATCAGCTTTCGGTTTCTAATAAAGGCGTTATAATAAATAGCAATACAGATATTGGAGCAATAAGAGCTTTAGAGACTTTATTGCAGCTAATTATTGTTGAAAATGGACAATTTTATTTTAAAGCTTGTGAAATAGAAGACTCTCCACGTTTTCAGTGGCGTGGATTAATGATTGATGTATGCCGACATTTTATATCAAAAGATGTGGTTTTAAAAAATCTTGATGCTATGGCAGCATTGAAAATGAATGTTCTGCATTTACATTTAAGCGAAGATCAAGGTTTTAGAATTGAATCAAAAAAGTTTCCAAAACTTCATGAGTTAGGAAGTAATGGCAAATATTTTACTCAACAAGAAGTTAAGGAGATTATAAAATACGCGGATGACAGAGGGATTCGTGTTGTTCCCGAATTTGATTTGCCAGGACATTCAACTGCTTGGTTTGTTGCTTTTCCTGAATTTGCTAGTGCTTCTGGACCTTATGTTATTGAGAAAAAATTTGGTGTTTTCGATCCAACTTTTAATCCTGCAAATGAAAAAATATATCCTTTTTTTGAAACTTTTTTCAAAGAAATGTGTACTCTTTTCCCTGATGCTTATATGCATATTGGTGGTGATGAAAATAATGGAAATCAGTGGAATCATAATCCTGTTATTCAGCAGTTTATTAAAGATAAAAAACTAGATGGAAATCATGGCTTGCAGGCTTATTTCAATCAAAAATTATATAAAATATTGAATAAGAATGGGAAAAAAATGATTGGTTGGGACGAGATAATGTCGCCTCAATTACCAAAAGACATTTTAATTCAGTCGTGGAGAGGAAAAGATGCCATGATTAATGCAGCAAAACAAGGTATTCCATCAATTTTGTCAAACAACTATTATATCGATTTGAACCAGCCGACTTGGTTTCATTATCAGAACGACCCATTGCCTTCTGATATTGAGCTAAATGACGAGCAAAAAAAAATTATTTTAGGGGGTGAAGCAACGATGTGGAGTGAGTTAGTAACAGATGAAACAATCGATTCTAGAATATGGCCTCGTACAGCGGCTATTGCAGAGCGGTTGTGGTCGGCAGAAAGTGTGAAAGACCCTGTTGATATGTATTTTAGATTAGAAAAAATCAATATTTTGTTAGAAGAATTGGGCGTATCATATATTAAGAATCAAGAAATGCTAACTCGTCGATTTCTTGGAGGAAAATCGGATGAAGATTTTGCTTCAGTGCTTGAGATGATAGAGCCTTCTGAAGTATATACTCGCCAATCTTTTAAGCCTTATTCTACAGATATTCCTTTCTGTCAATTGCCTGATATTGCTTTTCCTGATTCAAAATTTGCTATTGCTATGTTTATCAATAATGAACAATATTTAAAATCAAAGGATAATCAAATTATTTTATACTCGCAAAAGCTTATCAATGATAAAAAGCAAAGTTTAGAAAATTTATTATTCAAAATTAACGAATACCCTAATTTATTGCCCTATAACCAATATTTTTCGAATTTAAAAGATGCATTAGAATTGTATTCTAGTTTGATTACAAAAATTTCTAATAATACCAAAGACGAAGAATGGCTTAAAGGTGCGAAATTTAAAACAGAACTCTTGTCAAAACCTGTTGCAGAGCTTGAAATTGGTTTTATTAAAGAATTTAAAAAAATGCTTAAATACTATGAAGAAGCAAAATAAATATTTGTTAGAGGTATGTGCGGCATCAATAGAATCAGCTATAAATGCTCAAAAGGCTGGTGCTGTAAGAATTGAACTTTGCAGTGCTCTTTCTGAAGGAGGTCTAACTCCTTCGTTTGGCTTGATTAAGCAAGCTCGTGAGCTTTTAAAAATAGATATAAATGTTTTAATTCGTCCAAGAGCAGGCGATTTTTTTTATTCAGCTGCTGAATTCGAAGTGATAAAACAAGATATTATTTTTGCAAAAAATGCTGGTGCAAATGGAATTGTAATTGGTTTATTGTTACCCAGTGGGAAAGTAGATGTGAAAAGAATGAAAGAACTTGTTAAACTAGCAAAGCCATTGCCAATTACTTTTCATCGAGCATTCGATATGTGTGATAATTTTGGCGAAGCACTAGAAGATTTAATTTCATTGGGTTGTGTTAGAATACTAACTTCAGGAGGTGGCGTTTCTGCGATTAACACAATTAATCAATTGAAATTTCTAGTAAAAAAAGCAGATGAGCGCATAATAATTATGCCAGGTGCTGGAATAACAGACGAAAATATTGCAATTATAGCTAAAGAAACTAAAGCAACTGAATTTCATGCATCTGGAAAAACTAAAGTATTTAGTAAAATGCTATATAGAAACGAAAATGCTTACATGGGAACAGAGGCATTGCAAAGCGAATATACTCATTTAGAATCGGGATACGAACAAATTAAACGTTTAGTTGATGTACTTGAAGAATTGTAAAATTATTTTTTATTGTTTATTTGCACTTCCAATATTTTCGAAAGCACAAAATATTGATAAAATTAGTGTTGATAATTTTTATTTTCGTAAAGCATCTGCTAATGATGTTAAATGGTTCCCAGCAGTTGTTCCTGGTACTGTTCATACAGATTTGTTAAAAAATAAAGTAATCGAGGATCCCTTTTATTCTACAAATGAACAAAAGTTGCAGTGGATAGAAAAAGAAGACTGGGAATATAAATCCGAATTTATTGTTAGTGATGAACAATATAAATCACAGCATCTTGAGCTTGTATTTGAAGGTCTAGATACATACGCAGATGTGTATGTTAATAAAGTGAAACTTGCATCTACAAATAATATGTATCGAACATGGAAATTCGATATTAAACCATTACTTAAAAAAGGCAAGAATGAACTTATTATATATTTTCATTCAGCCTATAATTATGCAATAGCTGATGTTAAGAAATATTCTGTTGAATTGCCTGCTGGAAATGATAGAGGTGAAGTAAAAACTAGTGTTTTTACTCGAAAAGCACCGTGCCAATATGGTTGGGATTGGGGTCCTCGCTTTGTTACTTGTGGTATTTGGCGACCAGTATATATTCAAGCATGGAGCGATTTTAAAATTAATGATTTGTATTTTGAATTAGTGAAATTAGATGAAGCCAAAGCATCATACAATTTGAAAGTTAATATTAATTCAACAAGCAATAAATCATTGAATTATATTCTTAAAGTCAATGGTAAAGAGTTGGTAAATATTAATTCTAAAGCAAAAGATGAAATTACAATTCCATTTAATATTGAGGACCCAAAACTATGGTGGCCAAATGGTTATGGAGAATCGTATTTGTATGATGTAGAATTAGAAGTGAATAATGGAAAAAACTCAGAAAAAAGTCTTCATAAACTGGGTGTTCGAACAGTTAAACTAATGCAACCCAAGGATAGTATTGGATCTGCATTTTATTTTGAAGTAAATGGCTCGCCAATATTTATGAAAGGTGCAAATTATATTCCAATGGATGCGTTTTTGCCAAGTACTACGCTTGCAAAAAAAGATTCAATATTGAAAATGGTTGTTTCTTCCAATATGAATATGCTAAGAGTTTGGGGTGGTGGTATTTATGAAGATAATTCTTTTTACGATTTATGCGATAAATATGGAATTTTAGTTTGGCAGGATTTTATGTTTGCTTGTTCGCTTTATCCTTGGGATAGTGCTTTTGTTGATAATGTTAAACATGAAGCTATAGACAATATAAAACGAATAAGAAACCATGCTAGTTTAGCTTTGTGGTGCGGAAATAACGAAATGAATGAAGCTTGGCATAATTGGGGTTGGCAAAAACAATATAAATGGAATGCAAGCGATTCTGCAACTATTTGGCATGGTTACCAAGCTATATTTGAAAAACTATTACCTGATATGGTTTCATTATATGACAATCAGCATTCTTATGTTTCATCATCGCCAAAAATAGGCTGGGGTAGGGCTGATAGTTATAAAAATGGAGATTCGCACTATTGGGGAGTTTGGTGGGGAATGGCACCTTTCGAAACCTACAAAACAAAAGTGGGTAGATTTGCTAGTGAATATGGCTTTCAAGCAATGCCAGATTTTATGACAATAAATAGGTTTTTGCCTAAAGATCAAATGAATATTAATTCAGCTGCTATGCGTTCGCATCAAAAGCATGCTTCTGGATTTGAAACTATTAACCAATATCAAAAATGGTATTTCCCCGAATCTTCTAATTTGGTTCATTCAATTTATTTAAGCCAACTTACACAGTCGTATGGAATTAAAATTGCAATAGAAGCGCACCGTAGTAATAAGCCTTATTGTATGGGTACACTGTATTGGCAACTAAATGATTGTTGGCCTTCAATATCATGGTCGAGTATAGATTATTATTTGCAACCTAAAGCATTAAACTATCAAGTAAAAAGAAGCTATTCTCATGTATTAATTTGCGCCGAAAAGAATAATGACAAGTTAATAGTATCTATCATTTCTGACAAATTGAGAGCATTTAATGGTAAGCTTAATTTGAAATTGATGAATTTTAAGGGGATTGTTATTTGGCAAAAGCAAGAATCTGTTGATGTTTCGGCGAATGGAGTTGCAAAAATTGAATACAAATACAATGAAAATTTCAAGCAAAATGATAGTGCATCTACTTTTTTGCAAATGGAACTTTTGGAGGAAGATTCTATAATTTCAGAAAATAATTATTTCTTTTGTTATCCAAAAAATTTAGTTTTGCCCGAAGCAAAGCCGTTTATGCAAATAGAAAAATTGAAGACAGGAGAATATTTTATTAAACTAAAATCCAAAACTCTAGTTAAAGATTATTGCTTGATGTCTAGCATTAAAGGTGTTTTGTCTGATAATTATTTTGATTTGTTGCCAAATCAAGAGAAGATTATTGTGTTTAAAACAAAAGAAACAATTAGCCCCGTTTTCGAGAGCATATATTTAAATGATTTTAAAAAATAGGTGAAATTTTATTATTAAGCTTGCTTCTTGTTGTTAAAGAAATTTACCCATGCAAGGATAATAGTTAAAGCGATAATTGAAGTGGAAACAGTATAAAACAGCAAGAAATCTGTAAAATTAAAAGCAAAAGAAAGATAAATTTTTGGCAAAATAACACTTGTTAAAGCCAATAATGAATATATTATAGATCCGATAAAACAATTTTTATTTATAAATAATATTGATATAATTGCAAAGGTTGATATAAGTATATTGGAAGTTACAAAAATTGAACCCCCTAATTTTGCAACTGTAATCATTTTTATTAGAATATCTGATTTCAATGATTCATCATTGCTAGAAAGATATTGCAAGAAGAAAATGTTTGATAGTAATTGGAATGAAAAAAATAAAATTGCTATTACTGCAAACACTTTGTAAAATGGAAATCTCATAATAAAAAATTAAAAAAAAACTGATTTAACAGTAATTGTGCCCAGAACAAGATTCGAACTTGCACGCCCTAACGAGCACTACCCCCTCAAAGTAGCATGTCTACCAATTTCACCACCTGGGCAAATATCCCATTAAAAATCAACCGATATTATTAAAGAATACTTTGCAAATATACTTATTATTTTATAAATTTCAAAAAGCAATACTACACTTTATTTTTTTTCTTAGTGATTTTGTTGTTTATATAAATCAATTATTGTATTTTTAAAACAAATTTAAATATAATGAAAGCAAAATTTTCTTTACAAGATATTGAACAAATAAAACATAGGGGTTCTGAGTTGGAAACAGTAAAGAATCAATTAGAATCATTCAAGAATGGATTTCCATTTGTTAATCTTATTGCACCTGCAATTATTGATAACGGGATAAAAGTTTTTACTGACATTGAAGTTGAAACGTATATTAGTCATTATAATGACAGTAAAGCAGATAATTGCTGTATGAAATTTGTGCCAGCTTCAGGAGCCGCTACTCGAATGTTTAAAATGCTCCATGAGTCGTATAATTTATTATGTGCAAATAATGATAATTATAAAATTTTATTTGAGAAAGAAGGATTTGATTCTTTTGGTAATTTCATCGAAAATATAAATAAATTTGCTTTCTATAAAGAATTAAAGAGCGTTTTAAACGATAATAAATTTGAAATTGATGAGCTAATTAAACAGAATAATTATTTGCCGATACTTGATTTTTTATTACATGAAAAAGGTTTGAATTATGCGAATATGCCTAAAGCAATGATTTCTTTTCATAAATATAATGAAGATTATAGGAAAGCAATAGTTGAACATTTAATTGAAGGGATTCAGTATTCCAATAATAAAGGGAATGTAAACATACATTTCACCTTGTCACCAGAGCATATATTTATGGTTGATGAACTTTTAGCTGTAGACAAATTGAAATTTGAAAACAATCTAAAGTTTTGTTTGTCCCATTCAATCCAAAAGGCTTCAACCGATACAATTGCTGTTGATATGGAAAACAACCCTTTTAGAGATAAAGATGGAAAATTAGTTTTTCGACCAGCTGGGCATGGTGCATTAATTGAAAATTTGAATGAAATAGATGCTGATATAATTTTTATCAAAAATATTGATAATGTTGTTCCGGATAGATTGAAAGAAACAACAATTCTATACAAAAAGGCTTTAGCAGGCTATTTGTTATCGGTTCAGGAGGTTGTCTTTGATTATATCGAAACGCTTGATAATTCTTGTTTTAGCGAAAGAATAATTGCAGACATGGCTCATTTTGCAAATACAGTCTTAAACATTCCATTGCCAAATGCATGGAACGATATAGAAATCATAGAAAAGGTCGATTGGTTATATGGGAAATTTAACCGACCGATTAGAATTTGCGGAATGGTTAAAAATGAAGGAGAACCTGGTGGAGGACCATTTTGGATTGAAAAAAACGAGGAGCAATCACTTCAAATAATTGAATCCTCACAAATAAATATGAATAGCAAAAAACAAAAAGAAATATTCTCGAATTCAACTCATTTCAATCCTGTAGATTTAGTTTGTGGTGTTAAAGATTACGAAGGAAATAAGTTTAATTTAACAGATTATGTGGATAAAGAAACTGGCTTTATTTCTGTGAAATCTAAAGATGGTAGAGATTTAAAGGCACAAGAATTGCCAGGTTTGTGGAATGGAGCTATGGCTGATTGGATAACATTGTTTATTGAAGTTCCTGCAATTACTTTTAACCCTGTAAAGGTTGTAAATGATTTATTGAGAAATACTCATCAATAAAAAAGGAGATGCCAATTAAATTATACTTTCAATTTTAATGACATCTCCAATTATAATTTGATGTTTTAATATTTTTTAAAAATCAAACAATTCTGAAAGAAAACTTTTTTTATGTCTTGGTTGACCATTATAACTAGGATAACTATCGTGATGAGAGTCATGTTGTTTTTCGTATCGATGCTCATCGTGCCCCGAATGCTCATTGTGTCTCATTTGAGTATTCCAATTATTGTTTGAACGTTCAATAATCTTTTCTAGTTCACCTCTGTCGAGCCAAACTCCACGACAAGTTGGACAATTGTCAATTTCAATTCCATTAATATTTGAAATTAATAAATTTGTATTACACCTTGGACAAATCATATTTTTTTTATTTTTAAATTGTTAATATTACTTTGAACCTTTCCATATTAAATCAATAACGCCCTGCAAACCATTTTCCATAAACAAATTAAAAAGTTTTAAAAGTATAGGAAAAATAAGCGATATAATTAAAATGAGAATAAGAATTATAGCTATTACTGCTATAATAGGTATTATGCGTAATTTCGGATTGTTTATTAGTTTTATAATAAGTTGTTTTTTGTCTTCATAATGACCATTTGAATGGTGAGATGATCTATAATAATCATCATGTCTGTATTGTTGATTGTAACCATGTTTATGTTTATGGTCATCTTCAAAAAAATCTTCAAATCCCATGTTTAATTTGTTTTTTTGTAAATAATTTTTTCAATAATAAATCAAGATTATAGGTTTTAATCTGCTTGTCATTTAATGAAATAAGTTTTTGAAAACTAAAATCAATATAAATTCTTGCTTTAATTAAAACTGGAGATTCAACCTTGAGAAAAAAAGTGCTTAAACAAATTTAGGAGGTTGCCAGATGTTGGAGTTGTAATTATTTGAAAAACAAATTTTTATTACAGAAATAAGTTCTAAACTGTAAATTAATTTTGTAGTATTAATTTTAGTGCTTATAGGAACTAAAATATCTATATAATCGATATGATTATGGTCAATATGAGTAGGAATATCGGTGTTTTCTTGATTAGATTTAATATTGTTTTGAGGAAAAGAAGTGCTAATAACATTAATATTAGTCCATATCAACATTAGGCTTAGTGAAAAAAATAAGACATACGCTTGTTTTGTAGATTTCATCGGTGCAAATATAATCAAACATACATGTTAAACACAAGTAATGAGTATAGAAAAATTAAATAAAATTCAATTTAGCTAACAAGTGGAGTAGTATTATTTTTATAAGCTTCAACTATCTTTACAACAATATCATGTCTAACAATGTCTTTTTCATCAAGTTCAATTATTTCTATACCCTTAATGTTTTTTAATATTTGAGTTGCTTGCTTCAACCCCGATTGTTGATTTCGAGGTAAATCAATTTGAGTTAAATCACCCGTAATTACAAATTTTGCATTTTTACCCATTCTTGTCAGAAACATTTTTAATTGACTTTGAGTTGCATTTTGGGCTTCGTCTAATATTGCAAAAGCATTATCAAGAGTTCTACCTCTCATAAATGCAAGTGGAGCAATTTGAATTATTCCTTCTTCCATGTATGTTTTAAGTTTCGTTGCTGGAATCATATCGTTCAAAGCATCGTAAAGTGGTTGAAGGTAGGGGTCTAGTTTATCTTTTAAATCTCCTGGAAGAAAGCCGAGGTTTTCACCTGCTTCAACTGCTGGTCGGGTAAGTATAATTTTTTTTACTTCTTTATTTTTTAAAGCTCTAACTGCAAGTGCAACAGCTGTATAAGTTTTTCCAGAGCCAGCAGGACCTATAGCAAAAATCATGTCGTTGTCGTTAAAGCTATCAACCATTTTTTGTTGGTTAGTTGTACGAGCTTTTATAATGTTGCCATTTCTACCGTAAAGAAGAATATTTTTGTCATAAGAAGTTTCTTCGTTATTAGAAATAATTTCCGATTCAATTTCCATAATAGAAGTTATATCTTTAATTGTCAATGCACCATTTTTATGGATATTTCCAACAAATATTTCGAGTTTTTCTATAAAACAATCAATATCATGTTCTGTTCCAATAGCTTTAATAGTATCGCCTCTTGCAATAATTTTAAGCTTTGGCACATATTTTTTTATGAGCTCCAAATTTTGATCGTTAATTCCGTATAAGTCAAGTGGTTCTATGGATTCGAGCTGTATTATTTTTTCGTTCATCAAATAAAATTGTTTTTTTTGTTATTTACAGTTACTTATATATCTTAAATTATGTAATTTTGACAACTGCAAATAAACAAATTTTTTTATTAATATTGAATAAAATTAATGTCGGTAATTACACTCACAACAGACTGGGGAATAAAGGATTATTACATTGCAATAGTAAAAGGGAAAGTAATGTCATTTGTACCCGAAATATCTATTGTTGATATTACCCATGAAATTGAAGCGTTCAATATTTTAAAAGCATCGTTTGTTATAAAGAATTCGTATCACCATTTTCCAAAAGGCACAATTCATATTGTTGGTGTTGACAACCAAGACCCTTCGAAAATGGCAATGCTTTTAGTTGAATTAAATGGTCATTATTTTTTGGGTTCTGACAATGGAATATTTTCTTTGATATTTGATGTTCCACTTGAAAGAGTTTTTAAAATAAATAGCTTTACAGGCAGCTCTTCTTTTCCTGTTATGGAATGCTTTGTTGATGTAGCTTGTGGCTTAGCTTATGGCAGAAAATCAGAAGATTATGGTGTTTTAACAAATGATTGGTTGAAGTTGATGCCATTTAAACCGCTGATAACTAATGATGAAATTAAAGGGAATGTTATTTATATTGATAATTATGGTAATGTAATTACAAATATTAAAAAAGATGATTTCTATAAAATTAAACAAGATAGAAACTTTAGAATTAGTTTTGTTAGAACAAGTTATGATATAGTTGAAATATCAAATAGTTATTCCGATGTTCTTGAAGCTGAGCGTTTAGCATTATTTAATTCATCTGGTTATTTAGAAATAGCATTAAATAAGGCAAAAGCAAATAGTCTATTAGGATTGAAGATAAATGATGCGATTAAGGTTAGTTTTAAAGAAGAAAGCCTGTTTTAAAGGTTAAAGTTTTATTAAAATCAGTTTAATGAAAAATATATTTTTAACTTTGTCTGTTCTTAAAATTATTAAATAAATTATATGATTACATTATTAAAAAAAGAAATTAATAATTTTTTTGGTTCCATTATAGGCTATATTGTTATAGGCGTTTTCTTAATTATTAATGGTTTATTTTTATGGGTTTTCCCCTTAGAATTTAATATTCTAGATGGCGGATACTCTAGTGTAGACGGATTGTTTGTACTAGCTCCTTGGGTGTTTTTATTCTTAATTCCTGCTATTACGATGCGTTCATTTGCAGATGAAAAAAAAATGGGAACAATCGAACTATTATTAACTAAACCTATTACCGATATGCAATTGGTCTTAAGCAAGTTTTTTGCAGGGGTAATCTTAGTTTTTTTATCAGTTCTTCCTTCGTTAATTTATTATTTTACAGTATATTACCTTGGTAGCCCAGTCGGAAATATTGATTCAGGTGGAACTTGGGGCTCGTATATTGGTTTGTTTTTCTTAGCTTCTTCCTTTGTTTCTGTTGGTTTGTTTTCATCATCAATCACTGATAATCAAGTTGTTTCTTTTATTATTGCTGTTACATTGTGTTTGCTAACTTATATCGGATTCGAATTTATTTATTCTTTAGATTTATTTGGTGGATTTGATTTGTTTATAAAAAATATGGGAATTAGTGCACATTATTCATCAATGAGTAGAGGAGTTATCGACACTAGAGATGTTATATACTTTGGAAGTCTAATGGGTTTGTTTTTATTATTAACCAGAATATCAATTCAAAAGCGTAAATGGTAAGTGAGATATGGAAAAAGAAAATAAAGTAAGTAAAAAAACATTAAAACGTCAGCATCTTTTCGAATTGGCAATAGGCTTGTTTCTTGTTGTTCTTATTAACCTAATTGGTAGTTATGTCTTTTATCGTTTAGATTTAACATCTGAAAAACGCTATACTTTATCTGAAACTACAAAAAAAATGTTAAAAAATGATGTTAAAGACATTGTTTATTTCAAAGTGTATTTAGATGGTGATTTTCCTGCAGGATTTAAAAAACTTAGTAAAGAAACACGTGAAATGCTTGATGAATTTAGAGCATATAACGAAAATATTGAGTACGAATTTATCAACCCTTCTTCAAGCGAAGATAAAATTACTAGAAATAGTGTTTATGAACAATTGATGAAAAAAGGGCTTGAACCAACAAGTTTACAAGTTAAAGAAAAAGGAGGCAGTTCACAGCAAATAATTTTCCCTGGAGCAATTGTAACATACCGCCAAAAGGAAATTCCTCTTCAATTATTGCAAACCAAAACTGGTGCATCTCCTGAAGAACAATTAAATAATTCTATTCAGTCGTTAGAATATGAACTGTCTAATGCAATTAGAAAGCTAAGTATTCCTATGAAAAAGAAAGTTGGCTTTTTGTATGGACATGGAGAACTAGATGAATATGAAACAGGAGATATAACAGCTGCTTTAAAAGAATATTATGCGGTTGAAAGAGTTAAAATAAACGAAAAGATTAGTTCTTTAATTGAATACGATGCATTGATAATAGCTTCGCCTGATTCAATGTTCTCGGACAAAGATAAATATGTAATTGACCAATTTATTATGAAGGGGGGGAAAGTTCTATGGTTTATAGATCAGGTATATGCTGATTTAGATAGCTTACGTGCCACTAGAAATGATATGATGGGACTTCAAAAACGATTAGATCTTGATTTTATGCTTTTTAGATATGGTGCTAAAATAAAAACTGATTTAGTTCAAGACTTGCAATCCCTTCCAATTCCGGTTCAAGTTGGTAATATGGGCGGAAAACCTCAATATGATTTTTATCCTTGGTTCTATTTCCCTTTAGTTTCTCCTGCATCTGATCATCCAATAGTAAAAAACCTCGATTTAGTTAAAACAAATTTCCCTAATTGCATAGATACAAACGTTGTTGCTAATGGAATAAAGAAAACAGTTCTTCTGCGAACATCAAAATTTTCTAAGGTAATACCTACGCCAGCATATATCACTTTAGATATATTACGCCAAAAGCCAAATGAAGGTATGTATATTGACTCTTATCAACCTATAGCAATGCTTCTAGAGGGGTCGTTTAATTCTGCGTTTAAAAATAGACTAGCTCCTGAATTTATGGAGAAAAAAGATTCGATAGGTTATATCGAAAATTGTGTGAAATCTAATAAAATGATTGTTGTTGCTGATGGAGATATTATAAAAAATCAAATAAGAATTTCTAACGGTAAAACAATGCCTTTGCCACTTGGTTATGATATGTATTCTTATAATTACACCAAAAGTTTGTTTGGCAATAAAAACTTTGTTATAAATGCAGTAAATTTTTTGCTTGACGACTCAAATCTTATATCGGTTAGAGCTAGGGATTTAAAGCTTAGGTTGCTTGATGGTCAGAAAGTAGAAAAGAATAGGTTTATATATCAATTTATTAATGTAGTTGCTCCAGTATTATTAGTGATTTTGCTAGGTTTTATTTTTAGCGTCTTAAAAAGAAGAAAATATACCAAATAAATAATTCCGTATGAAAAAAAATAAAATTTTACTTATTGCTACAGTTGTATTGTCTGTATTAGCTATATATTTAATCTCAAATTATTCAAATTCCACAATAAAAGGTGATTTAAAAAATATTGCTATTTCAGATACTGCTTCCATACAAAAAATATTTATTGCTGATAAGTTAAATCGTCAAATTACACTTAAAAGAATTAATGATAAATGGATGCTAAATGATTCTATTAATGTTAGAACCGATTTAATTGCATCTGTATTAACGGCGATACATGATGTTAGGATTCTTGCTCCCGTTGCTAAAGCTGCACATAATAATATTGTTAAAATAATGGCTGCTAGTTCAGTAAAAGTGGAAGTTTACGTAAAATCGTATCGTATTAATTTGTTCAACAAAGTAAGATTTTTTGAATATACAAAACTTGCAAAATCATTTTATGTTGGAAGTCCAACTCAGGATCAAACAGGAACATACATGTTAATTGAAGGTTCAGATTTTCCAATAATAACGTATATACCTGGTTTTGATGGAACAATGACATCTAGATTTGTTGCTAACCCTGATGAATGGAAAGCTAGAGAGATGATAAGATATAATTTCGATGATATTCAATCAGTATCAATAGACTATCCTAAAAATCCAGAGAAATCATTTGTTGTTACTAGAACTGGGAGAAAAACATTTTCTTTAAAATCTAAAGATGGAGTATCTTCATCGGCTCCAATTGACACAGTAAAAATTTTAGATTTTATTACAAACTTCTATAAAATTAATTACGAGGAATACGTTGGAAATCAGTTGAATGAATTTAAGACTGATTCAGTTAAGAAATCGACACCTTACAACATCATAAAAATTATAGATACTGACAACAAAGAAAAGACGATTAAAACCTTTTTAAAAGCTTATCCTTATGATATAGATCAATATGGAGTTATTAAAGAATTTGATTTAGATCGTCTATATGCTTTGTTTAATAATGATAAAGAATTTGTTATTATTCAGTATTTTGTTTTTGATAAAATATTCAAGAAGTATAATGATTTCTTGGTTTCTTCTGATTCCATAAAAAGTAATTTGAAAAAATAGTTTTTTCTTCAAGGTCAATTGATCAGATTTTATTTTAAAGAATTTATTAACATTTTTGATACTTCCTTATAATTAGATAGTTGTGTTTTATTGTAAATTTTTTTTAATAATAAAAAGCATTTATATTTGTATCACAAAAAAAAATAGATAGAAAATGAAGTTTATTGTATCAAGTACCAAGTTGTTAAAACAACTTCAAGCAGTTGGAGGAGTATTAAACACAAATAATACATTGCCAATTTTAGATAATTTTTTATTTCAAGTAGAAGTAAATTCGCTATCTATTACAGCATCAGATTTAGAAACAACTATGATTTCTGTAATAGATGATATTCAGGCTAATGAAGTAGGAAAAGTAGCTATTCCTGCAAAAATGCTTATTGAAATTTTAAAAACTTTTGCTCCAGACACTCCAATTACTTTTATTGTTGATAAAGACACGTACAATATTTCTTTGTCTGCTGGCGAAGGAAAATATAAGTTGGCAGGACAAAATGGGGACGAGTTTCCTAAAAGCCCTGAAATTGAAAATACTGCTTCAATTGAAATGGATACAAAAGCTTTGGCAGAGGCAATTAACAAAACAATTTTTGCCACAGGTAATGATGATATCAGACCAGTAATGTCGGGTGTTTTTTGTGAGTTAGCTTTAGATTCAATAACTTTTGTAGCTACCGATGCTCATAAATTGGTTCGTTACAGACGAAACGATTTTAAATCAGATGCCGAAAAGCAATTTATTATGCCCAAAAAACCATTGAATCAATTGAAGTCTACTTTAAATTCAGTTGAAGGCAATGTAACTATTGAATATACAGATTCTAATGCAAAATTTACGTTTGGTCATATCACATTAATTTGTCGTTTGATTGACGGAAAATATCCAAATTACAACGCAGTTATTCCTGCTGAAAATCCTAATAAACTGACAATTGACCGTTTAAGTTTATTAAACTCAATAAAACGTGTTTCTTTATTTTCAAATCAATCTACTTATCAAATTCGTTTAAAAATTGCTGGCAGCGAGTTGACTATTTCTGCAGAAGATTTGGATTACGCTAATTCTGCAACTGAAAGATTGACTTGCCAATACGATGGCAGCGATATGGAAATTGGTTTTAATGCCAAATTTGTTTTGGAAATGTTAAACAATTTATCATCCGAATTAGTAAATCTAGAAATGTCAATGCCTAATCGCGCTGGATTATTAATACCTGTTGATCCAGAAAACACAAAAGAAGACGTTTTAATGTTGGTAATGCCTGTAATGTTGAATCAATAAATTTTCTTTTTCATATATAATGCGAAAAACGAGATTGAAAAGTCTCGTTTTTTTTATTTCTTTTATCTGCTTTGTTAACATTATTTTTATTAATTTTAGAGCATAATATTTTTATATCATGACAAAATTAAAAGTAGGGGATAATGCTCCCGAGTTTTGTGTATTCGATAATTTAGGCAAAGAAATTAGTTTGTCCAATTACAAAGGGAAAAAAATAATTTTATATTTCTATCCTAAAGATAGTACGCCAGGATGTACTGCTGAAGCTTGTAATTTAAAAGAAAATTATTCTGAATTACTAAAAAAAGGATTTGCAGTTATTGGTGTGAGCGCCGACTCTTCAGTATCACATAATAAATTTATTGAAAAATATTCATTGCCTTTTCCTTTAATTCCAGATGTAGATAAATTAGTTATTGGGTTATACGATATTTGGGGTCCGAAAAAGTTTATGGGCAAATCGTATGATGGTATTAACAGAACTACTTTTGTAATAGATGAAAGTGGAAAAATAGAAAAGATTTTTACAAAAGTTGAAACAAAAACACATACCGAACAAATTTTAAAATCATTTGAATAAATAACATAAAATAAATTATATGGCAAAAGAAAAACAAGAAATCAGTTCTGAAAAGGCTGAGAAAATTAAAGCGTTACAATTAACACTTGAAAAAATAGACAAAACGTATGGTAAAGGTACAGTTATGAAGTTGGGCGATGCTCCAATTGAAAGTATTGAAGTAATACCAACAGGTTCTATTGGATTAGATATAGCATTAGGAGTTGGTGGTTTACCTAGAGGCAGAGTTATTGAAATATATGGACCAGAATCATCTGGTAAAACTACATTGGCAATACATGCAATTGCTCAAGCTCAAAAAAACGGAGGTATTGCTGCATTTGTTGATGCAGAACATGCTTTTGATCAGGCTTATGCACAAAGATTAGGAGTTGATGTTAGTAATTTATTTGTTTCTCAGCCAGATAACGGCGAACAAGCTTTAGAAATTGCTGATAGCTTAATTAGATCAGGTGCAATTGATATTATTGTTATAGATTCTGTTGCTGCTCTTACACCTAAAAGTGAAATTGAAGGTGAAATGGGAGATTCCAAAATGGGACTTCAAGCTCGATTAATGTCTCAAGCATTAAGAAAATTAACTTCTACAATTAATAAAACAAATTGCACTTGCATTTTTATTAATCAACTTCGCGAAAAAATTGGCGTTATGTTTGGTAACCCAGAAACAACAACTGGAGGAAATGCATTGAAGTTTTATGCATCTGTTAGATTAGATATTAGAAGAATTGGACAAATAAAAGATGGCGACGAAGTAATTGGAAACAGAGTTAAAGTTAAAGTAGTTAAGAATAAAGTAGCTCCACCTTTCAGAGTTGCTGAATTCGATTTAATGTTTGGCGAAGGCATATCTAGAATGGGCGAGATAGTTGATTTGGGCGTGGAATTAAATGTTTTAAAGAAAAGTGGTTCATGGTTTAGCTTTGAAGAAACGAAGTTAGGACAGGGCAGAGATTCTGTTAAAACAATGTTTAGCGACAATCCTGAACTTCTGGAAACCGTTGAAGCAAAAATTAAAGAAGCGATGATAAAAAAATAGTTTTTCTATTTATTTACTATAGATTAAGTCTAATTTGAAAAAGGATTGTAAGCTAGTTTTTACAATCCTTTTTTTTGTTAATATTTTTGTGAGTTTATGAAAAATAAACTAAGTTTGCTTATTGTTGGACGTAAAATTAATTTGTAATGTTGAAAAAGTATTTTCTTAGTTTATTGAAATTATCTGGAGTTTTTCTGTTTAGCTTGTTTCTTTTTTTTGGAAACACTGCATGTAAAAACAACAAAGTGAAAGCTAAAGATACCACTGACAGCGTGTTGTATAGTAAAATGCCTCCAGAAATTAAATTGATTTCTGAAAAAATTGCAAAAGATAATAATAATGCGAGTTTGTATCATGAAAGAGCGAAGCTCTATATTAAACTTAATGATATTGAGTCTGCTCGTATAGACATGCAAAAAGTTATTTCAATTGACACTACAAAAGCAGAATATTTTTATACTTTGGCCGACCTGTATTTTATGTCAGGTAAAGCAGGGAATTCAAAAGCGGCATTAGAAAAATGTTTATCTATAGATGCCAAAAATACAGATGCTATCCTGAAATTAGCAGAAATCAGTTATTTTATGAAAGACTATAAAAAAGTTCTTGAACTTACGAATAAAGTACTTGAAATTGATAAGACAAATGCAACGGCTTATTTTATTAAAGGTCGTTCTGCTAAAGAAGAAAGTGATACTATTGCAGCAATAAAATTATTCCAAAAAGCGACAGGTCTCAATACAAAGTATTATGATGCTTATATTCAATTAGGTATAATTTTCGCAGCAAAAAAGAATCCTATTGCTTTAGATTATTACAATAATGCGCTTAATTTAATGCCAAATAGTTCAGAAGCTATTTATAACATGGGTATGTATTTTCAAGAAACTGCTCAATACAACAAAGCTATTGAAGCTTACACATCAATAATACAAGTAAAACCAACTGGGAAATTTAAAATATATTTAGAGCTGGCTAATTATAATTTAGGATATGTTCATTATCAATATCTATCTTCTTATGAGCAAGCTTCTAAACATTTTAATGCTGCCATTCTTGCGAATCCAGAATACGTTGAAGCTATTTATATGAGAGGTTTGTGTCTAGAAAAACTAGGAGATGTAGATGGTGCAAGACGTGATTATAAAAAAGCACTTGAATTAAAACCAGAATACGACAAGCCACTAAAAGGTTTGAATAGATTAGATGCAAGTATCAGAAAAAAATAAAAACAAATCAAAATGAGAAAATATAATTTATTAAAAAACGCAGGACTTATAGTTCTTTCTTCTGCTCTTTTATTTAGCGGATGTTCTAAAAAGAATAAAGAACAAAAAGTTGAATCAGGAAAATCAGAGCTAGATTCATTATCGAAATTTGAAGTTACTGAAAGTAGATTAACACCTGAACTTTTATGGAAGTTTGGTAGAGTTGGCGATGCTCAATTATCTCCTGATGGAAAAACGGTTATTTATAGTGTAACTCGCTATAATATTTCAGAAAACAAAGGTTATACAGATGTTTTTTCAGTAAGCACAGATGGAAAAGGAGAAGCAAAACAGTTGACAAATTTTGCAGGTAGTGAATTCAATGCTCGTTGGACTTCTAATGGAAAAAAAATTGGTTTTATTGCAGTTGAAAGTGGTTCGGCTCAAATTTGGGAAATGAACTCAGATGGCTCTGATCAAAAGAAAATATCGGAAATTGATGGAGATATTAATTCATTCGAATATTCACCTAAGGCAACGCATGTTCTTTATACAATGGATGTTAAGCTAGATACATCTATAAATGACAAATATCCCGATTTGCCAAAAGCAGAGGCGATGGGTTTTGATAATTTAATGTATCGACATTGGGATAATTGGACTGATTATAAATATAGCCATGTTTTTGTTGCTGAAATAAAAAACAATACGATTAAAAAATCAAAAGATATTATGAAAGGCGAACAGTTTGATTCTCCATTATCGCCTTATTTTGATGGTGCAGAAATTAGCTGGAGTAATGATGGCAAATTTATTGCGTATACTTGTAAAAAATTAAAAGGAAGAGATTATGCTTTGAGCACTAACTCTGATATTTTTGTTTATAATATTGAAGATGGTAAAACCATAAATATTTCAGAAACAAACTTAGGTTACGACAAACTTCCTGTGTTTTCTAAGGATAGTAAAAAAATTGCTTGGCAAAGCATGAAAACACCCGGATTTGAATCTGATAAAGGTCGTTTAATGGTGTATGATTTATCTTCAAAAACTTCGGTTGATATTACAGCGAACTTTGATCAAAGTACTTCTTCTTATGCATGGAGCGATGACAATGCTTCTATTTATTTTGTGAGTGCTATTAAAGCTACAGAACAGATTTATAAAGCTGATATTGCAACAAAAACTATAACTCAAATTACAAAAGGTGTTCACGACTATACATCTGTTCAAAGAAGCTCAGGTGTTTTAATTGGTTCAAAAATGTCAATGTCGATGGCAACTGAGGTTTTTAAAATTGATGAGAAATCGGGTCAAGAAACTCAGCTTACATATACAAATAAAAAGATTTATGATAAAGTTGAAATGGGTAGAGTAGAGGAACGTTGGGTGAAAACTACAGATAATAAAGATATGTTAGTATGGGTTATTTATCCTCCAAAATTTGATTCGACAAAAAAATATCCTGCTATTTTATTTTGTCAAGGTGGACCTCAAAGTGCTGTTAGTCAGTTTTTCTCATATCGATGGAATTTTCAAATGATGGCTGCCAATGATTATATTGTTATTGCGCCAAACAGAAGAGGCTTGCCTTCATTTGGTTCAGAATGGAATGACCAAATAAGTCTTGATTATGGCGGACAAAATATGAAAGATTATTTGTCAGCAGTTGATGCAATAGCAAAATTATCTTACGTAGATAAAAATAATTTAGGGTGTGTTGGTCCAAGTTATGGTGGTTTTTCTGTGTATTGGCTAGCTGGTCATCATCAAAAGCGTTTCAAAGCATTTATTGCACATTGCGGAATGTACAATCTTGAAAGTCAGTATGGTTCTACTGAAGAATATTTCTTTGTAAATCATGATCTAGGTGGCGCTTATTGGCAAAATCCAAAACCAAAAAGTTACGACTTCTCACCTCATAAATATATTCAAAATTGGGATACTCCAATTATGATGATTTCTGGTGGAAGAGATTTTAGAATTCCGTATACTCAGAGTATGGAAGCTTTTAATGCAGCTCAATTACGTGGAATACCAAGTAGATTTTTGTTCTTTCCCAATGAAACACACTTTGTGCTTAAACCTCAAAACAGTATTTTGTGGCAACGAGAATTTTTCGGTTGGTTAGATAAATGGTTAAAGAAAAAAATATAATAAAAAAGGGGCAAATGCCCCTTTTTTTATATACCTAAAAAAACACAATATTTATTGTTTTTTTTCTGAAGTTAAAATTCTATAAGATAAGCAAATTTTTTGATTTTTATTGCTTAATGAAATTTCAATGTTGTCAATAATCCAAACTCTAAAATCATAATTTTGTAAATATTTATCACCATAAGCAGCTTGTAATAATCCGAAAATCTTATCATATCCTTCATTGCAAATTATTTGCATATTACAAACTTCATTATTGCAACTATAATCAGTTATTGAAGATGAAATGTCAATTGTTTCTTTCAAAATGCCTTTAATGAAATTTTCAACAAAAAATGGATTTGAAGTAATTTCAAATTTATGTACGCCAATAGGTGTTCTCCTTACTTTATTATCTTCTATTTCTGTTGCCAAACACAAAGAAGATGTAAGTAAAATTATTGCAGCTATTTTGTATATATTTTTCATTTCATCTTGTTTTAATAAGTGTATTTACTTATTCTCTATTAAGCAAATATAACAATATTGCTGTCTATTTGCAAATATTTTCAAATAAAACTTTGTGATATTAAGGAAATAGTTTTTAATAATTCATAACTATCATAATATCAGTGTAATAAAATTTAATATTTTAAAATATAAAAATAAACAAATTAAATGTTGCAACACATAATGTTTTAACTTATATTAGATAGAATTTAAAACTAAAAATTACATATTATGGAAACAAAAGTATTATTAAACGAAAGACGTTCCGTTAATTTTTTCGATAAAACAAAAGTTATAAGCGAAAAAACATTAATAGATATTATTAATTTAGCTGTAACTGCTCCTTCGGCTTTTAACTTGCAACCATGGCGAATAATTGTTGTAAAATCAGATGAAAGCAAAAACAAACTTTTTAATTTAGCGAATAAGCAGGATAAGGTTATTGAAGCATCAGTAAACTTATTAATTATTGGGAACTAGTAGTGATGCGTTAATATTTTCAGAATAATTGTATATAATTGATATTTAAATA
>JBAXGW010000063.1:0-24082 GCA_037139195.1 Bacteroidota bacterium | reverse complement strand
ATTCCGTGCAACGCGGCTTCATGTTGGGTCGCGAAGGGCGACCACACGAAGCCTTTTTTATTAGCGATTCGGCATTTATTCTATTTTTCAGATATAGCAATGTACTTTTTTAATTCAGTTTGTTTTTCAGCTTGTTTTATTAAAAAGTCTGCTACATCTGCTCTATTAATTCCGCTTATATTAATTCCTTTGAATAATTTGTTTTCAATACGGTATTTCTCTGTCAATCCCTTTTCTAATAGCCTTCCTGGTCTCACAACTGTCCAATTCAGATCTGAATTAGTGATAATTTCTTCCATTTTAGTTTTGTCAGCATAAACGTCTTTTAAAAAGTATTTTAAAAACATCTTTACAAGCCAAGAAACATAATTTTTACTTTCTCCAGCTCCAAATCCTGTAACAAAAATAAATGGGATATCTATTTTGTTCTCCCTATGTATTTCCACAATTAATTTTGCAAAATCTGAAAAAAGGGTAGTAGCTTTCATATTCTTACCAGTCCCCAATGTTATAATTAGAGCATCTGCGTTTTGGATTGAATTTAATAGGTCAGCTTTATTAGTTGCATCACCAAGTATCATTTTTAACGATTTTTTCTCTTCTATTTCAATTTCAGATCGAGAAAGGGTCGTTATCGAATGATTTCTATTTAATCCTCTTTTTACTGTTTCTAATCCTATTCCAGCCGAGGCTCCTATGATTGTTATATTCATTTTGTTTTTTTATTGATTTCGGTTTTAAGCTGATCGCTAACAGCGTCTTCTTGCTTTTCGGGCAGGGTATAAAACCGCCTCACTGTCCACCTGCTACAAATGTAATTAATATATTCTAAATTATATACTGGCACTTATGCTCCGGAAGAATAGCAAGGTGCTGTTGGCAAGTGTATTCTATCTTTTATTTTTTTTATTTTTAATCTCAATAGTTTTTTTAAAGTAATAAAAATTTTCAACTGAAACTGAATCTGAAGGCCAGATATAATCACAAGTAACTAAATTCTTATCACTGTCGAAATCAATCGAATCTCTCATCTCTATATATAAATTGTCGTACTTTATTTTATAAACTTGTTTGCCATTATAATAAAATGAACAATACTCAGACGGTGGAGAAGATTTTATAATTCTTAAAAATGACCAACCACCAAACTCTATTCCACGTAACCTTTTATGATACAAGTTTATTATACCTAAACTATCAGAAAGGATTGTATCATTAATGTTATAATTAGATACAGGCCAATTAAATGATTCTTTTCCATGTCTTGAATAGAACACCTTTAGCTCAATATTTTGTATTGGCTCTTGATTCTCATTCACAAACCTTAAGTCAATCCTTGATTGTCTATATGCCCCATCCCAAATACGGCATGAAGAAAAAGATAATGGAATTAATAAAAACAACAATGCTCTTATTCTCATTTCAAAATATAGTTGCCAACTAGTTATCATCTGCAAATTTACCCCACTTTTTCTTTTATGCAAATTATTTATTGCCTTTTTTAAATTAGTTGCATTTGCTAGATTAAATGACATCTAGTTTTCAATTATCAACATCAAACAATAAATAGATTTCTCGCTTTGCTCGAAATGACGGTTTTTCTAAGATGGCTGAGGGCGTAATAGAGGGCGACTTCGTCGCCCTCTATTACGCCCTCAGCACCCGATAACCGTTACGTCATTCCGACCGCAGGGAGGAATCTATCATATTGTAGTATTTATCGCAGGCGATGCATTAAGCGTGAGTATGAAATGGAGGAATCAGACAAAAAAAACAGACATCAGTATTACCGCAGGGAGGGATCTATCGAACTGCTTTCGTTATTATCGTTTGGAGGTAGCTCTTCATTTTTCTGTAGTTCGTTAATCAAGTCTTTCACAAGCTGTGAAAATGGAATAATTTCACGCACAAATCCTTTTTCTGTTATCAATTCTTCCCATTTAGGATTCTTTTTGTTTATAAGGTCTTCTTTCTTTTGGCGATTCCATTTTTTTAGTTCTTTTTCTCTTTGAATCGCTAGGTCGAAATGTGGATATTCCTCGTAGTAAATACAATATTCAAGATTGTATTTGTCGGTAAACGAGTTTTTTATCAAGTGATTTTTATGCTCATATATTCTTCTGCACAAATTGTTTGTTACGCCAATGTATAATGTTGTTTTGTTCTTATTTGTCATAAAATAAACAAACCCAGTCTTGCTCATTTTCGCTTCCTTTCGTATTCAGTGAAACTATTAAGTTTTGCTTTTTGCAACAACGATGATGTTCAGATTTAAAGAACATTACGTTTTCGTTGTTTTTTTCTTGGTTAGGTTAAAACTTGTGTTTATTGGGGCAAATATAGTTGTTTTTTCTTCTTTATTCATATTCTACGTTTGATATTTTGTAAGGATAGTAGCGGTCCATTTTTTTTATAGATTTCTCGCTTCGCTCGAAATGACTGTCTTTTTGAGGAAGAGCGGGAGGAGAAACTGGCGGCTTCGCCGCCAGTTTCTCCTCCCACCCACCACCTGTTTTAAATGCAAAGTCATTCCGACCGCAGGGAGGAATCTGTTGTGTTTCAATTGTTATTAATACAGGCGATGCATTGAGCGTGAGTCGGAATAGCGAAATCTCTTACTATTGCTTCTAAAACAAATGAAGACTCTAGCATCAAAAGATTTATCGCTTTCAAATGTCAACATCAATCAATTAATAGATTTCTCGCTTCGCTCGAAATGACAGTCATACAGATATGGGAAGAAGAGGAATAGAGGGCGACGAAGTCGCCCTCTATTCCTCTTTCACTGCCCGATGACCATCGTTAAGTCATTCCGACCGCAGGGAGGAATCTAACATATTATAGTAATTATTGCAGACGATGCATTGCCAAATGGAATAAGCCAACTGCCAAATGGAAAATAACAACTGCCAAATGGAATATGCCAACTGCAAAACAGAATATATCAACTGCCAAATGGAATATAACAACTGCCAAACAGAAATAGCCAACTGCCAAATGGAAATACCCAACTGCAAAATAGAATATGTCAACTGCCAAACAGAATATAACAACTGCCAAATAGAATATGTCAACTGCAAAATAGAATATGTCAACTGCCAAACAGAATATATCAACTGCCAAATAGAATATGTCAACTGCCAAATATATCTGCTGCTTTTATTAATTGCGAACGAACAAAGTTCGCTTATTCTTCTTTATATACCAGTAGCTTACAATACCAATGGTTATAAAATAAATATATTCGGCAGTCCATGCAAAAAGAATATTACTTGGGTTGAATCGAACAATAAAATATTCGTAAACTAAATAAATTACTATTGTAAAAACTTCAATCATCAAGGCAATATTAGTTTTGCCAGCACCGCTTATGGTGCTAAAAATTATCATGGTAATAGAAAAAATTAGTAATACACCCATTATCAAGTAGTAAGACGGAATTGTTTCTGAAATGATTAGTAAATCAGGCGTATAGAGTGAAATGATTGGTCGGGCAAAGATGGCAGATAAAATTACAATAAATAATGTGCTCAAAAAACTAACTTTAATTATGCGTTTGTTAACTAGTGAAATTAATTGTTGACGATTAGCTCCAATTAAATTACCAACTAAAGAGCTGTTGGTTGAAACAAATGCCCAAACTGGAATCATTAAAATTAAATAAATACTGCGAATAATATTTGAAACGGCAAGCGCTCTTTGTCCCATTTGCTCTATAATTACAAAGAAAATAAACCAACCAAATAATGCAATAAAGTGTTGTACCATAACGGGCGATGAAATCTTAATAATTTTACTCATTAAGTGATTGTATACCTTCCCAAATTTAAATATGAAAAACTTTTTGTGGTATTTGTTCTGTAAAACGTAAGCAATCATAATAAAAAAAGCAAATACTTCGGAAATAACAGATGCCAGTGCTGAACCAGCAATACCCATTTCGGGCATACCTAGTTTGCCAAAAATAAGTCCGTAATTTAAAACTACATTCAATAAAGCCATTACCACCGCGGTAAAGATAAGCGGCTTTGTATCTGTAATTCCAACAAAGAAACCTCTGAAAAGGCAATTGGCATAAGCAAAAGTTAACCCTATTAAACGATAGTTGAAGTAGATGATTGAAGCATCGTATATTGCTTTCGAATGAATTATATTTTGCAGAAAAATAGGGGCAAGCCAGTAAGATAAACCAATAATTAGAGCCGATAGAAAGAACAGAAAATAGGCACTGTGGTAGAAAGTAATACCTATACTTCGATATTTTCGTTCGCCATTACGCATGGCAATTACTATTTGCGAACCCATGCTAAAGCCAAAGCCAAGCATATATACACTAACATAAAGCAGGCCAGCAATTGCCGAAGCCCCTAGTTCAACTTCGCCGTAATGTCCAAGAAAAGCAGTGTCGGTAGCATTAATAACATTTTGTGCCACCAAGCTTAATATGATGGGATAGGAAATTTTCCAAATATTATTATATGAAATTTCTTTCAACATAACTTATAAATGATAAAACAAGTAATAATTAAATCAATTAAATTTTTTTGAGGTTTCTGAAAAGCTTGAAGGTATGAAAAAATCGAGCGTTGACTTACTTCGATTCACTTCGACTCGCTCAGTGAACTCCGTTCAGTTAACCTTCCTTCTTTATTCTGTTTTCAGACTTCAGACTTCAGACTTCAGACTTCTTATCTATTCCACATAAACCACTAAGCCCTTTAAATATTCTCCTTCGGGATGAAAGATACTACAAGGATGGTCGGCAGGTTGTGATAAATGGTGCATTATTCGAACCGAACGACCCACTTGAATAGCAGCCGACATTATAGTTGAATCGAATAAATGTCGATCAACAACTTGCGAACAAGAGAAGGTAAATAAAATACCACCGCTTTTAATGTTTTCAAGTGCTTGTGCATTTAATCGTTTGTAACCCTGAACAGCATTGTGTTTAACATCACGATGTTTAGCATAAGCAGGAGGGTCGAGAATAATAATATCGTATTTTTCTTTGCTTTCTTTTAAGAATTCTAAAGTGTCTGAAGCAAAACTTTGATGTATATTGCTATCAAATCCATTAAGTTCAATGTTTTGAATAGTTAAATCAATTGCTTTTTTAGAACTATCGACTGAGTGAACAAGTTTTGCTCCTGCATTTAATGCTGCAACCGAAAAACCTCCTGTATAACAAAATGTATTTAGAACAGTTTTGTCTTTGCTGTAATCCATTAATAAACGTCTGTTTTCGCGCTGATCGATGAAAAACCCTGTTTTTTGACCAGTAACCCAGTTTACATTGAATTTGTTATTGTATTCAGAAACTACTGTGTCAGATAAATCGCCAAATAGAAATTCGTTTTGAAGCTCAACTTCTGATTTAAATGGAAGTGTTTCGGCACTTTTATCAAATATTGCAACAAGTTCTTCCTTGTAAATGTCTTTTAATATTGATGCAAATTCGTTGCGAAGGCGGTACATGCCAATTGAATGGAATTGCAAAACTGCAACACCATTATAATAATCTATTATCATTCCAGGCAATTCATCACCTTCGGCAAATACAAGGCGATAAACATTAGTTTGATTATTATTTGTTAGGTTTATAGCTTTACGCATCTGATAAGCTTTCATAATCTTCGATTTCCAAAAGCTTAAATCAGGGTTTACTTCTTCAAAAGAGAACATTCGTACAGTAATTGACCCAATTTGGTAGTGTCCTAAGCCAAGAAGTTCGTCATGATTGTTATATACTTCAACTATGTCGCCTTCAGCAGGTTCTCCTTCCATCTTTTTAATTGCACCAGAAAAAACCCAAGGATGTCGTCGTTGAACTGCTTGATCTTTACCTGATTTTAGTATTACTTGTACGCGTTTTTTAGCCATTGTTTTTTTTAATTTAGTGTGCAAATTTAAGTATTAATTTAGTTTGTTACTGATTATAATTATTTTTTATATGTTTTTTTTTCTAAAAACATTAAAATGTTGAATTGCTGTTGTTTAGTTTAGTGTTAATTCATTATTATTATTTGCACAGTGAAAAATAAATTATTAGGTTTGTTGACGAAATTCAATATGAAATAATTTTCACTAAAACATTGCTGTTGTTGAGTTTATAGAACAAGCTAAGCTAAAATAATTACATTAAACATAAATTGTTATATGAATTTATCTCTTCCTTATTTTGAGTTGCCTTTTTTTACTAACCTATTGGTTTTGTTAGTTTTTGCAAGAATATTGGGCGAAATATTCGAACGATTTAAGCAGCCAGCAATGATAGGAGAAATAATTGCAGGAATAATTCTTGGTCCATCCTTGTTGAATATGATTCATAGAACAGAAGAGATTAAAACAATTTCAGAATTGGGCGTATTTCTACTTGTAATAATTGCTGGTTTAGAAATTAATTTCGAAGATATTTTAAAGTCGCTTAAAGGCAAAAATATTATAATATCAATATTGGCATTTTTTCTGCCTTTAGTCAGTGGTTTAGCAGTGGGTTTCTTTTTCGGATTGCAGGTTATGACTACCGTTTTTATTGGTCTTTGTGTTGCAATTACAGCTTTGCCAGTAAGTATTCGTATTTTAATGGATTTGGGAAAAATAAATTCGGAAATAGGACAAAAAATAATTTCGGTAGCAATTTTTGATGATGTAGTAGCATTGTCTATTTTAGGTGTTTTGTTAAATATTAAAGGCACCGATATGTCTTTTATTGCTATTCTTAAAATGTCTGCATTTTCATTGTTAAAATTGATGTTGTTTATTGTAATTCTTTTCCTTGCATATAAACTAATAAAAAAAATGTCGAAAAGGGAGAATTATATTGAAAATCAATTGAATAATTTGTTGAAAATATTAAAAGGGAAAGAGTCGCTTTATGCATTATTTTTTGTTTTCGTTTTAATTTTTGCTACAATTACAGAGTCTTTGGGTTTTCATTTTATTATAGGTGCTTTTTTTGCTTCAATGCTAATTAGTAAGAATTTGGTTGGAGAAAAGCATTTAGAGTCTTTTCATAATACAACCAATGGTTTGGCAATGGGTTTTCTTGCACCGATTTTTTTTGCTGGTATTGGATTAGAATTTAATTTTTCTACTATTGAAAATTATTGGTTATTGCTTGCAGTATTATTTGTATCGTATTTTTCAAAAATTTTAGGCGGTTTTATTGGAGGCAGGTTTGCTGGATTATCCAGTAAAGTGGCAATGACCATGGGTATTGGTTTGAATGCAAGAGGAATAATGGAGTTAGTGATTGCAAATATTGCATACAAATCGGGGATGATAGGTATCGATATATTTTCAATTTTAGTTATAATGGGAATTGTAACAACTCTATCAACTCCAATCATGCTTAAAAAGAGCTTTGTCCTTTCCGACGAAGAAGAAATCCGAAATAATGCGAAGCTATAATTTGTAGATTTATAGTTTAATAAACTTTTTGTTAAAGTTGTCTTTTTCTGAAATAGCACTTACGTGGTATATGCCATTATCTAGTGAAAAAATATCAAAAGTAAAAGGTAGTCTGACTGAATTAGTTGTTTTAACTAGCTTTCCATTGACATCATAAATAGATATATTGAAAAGGTTTTGATTATCTTTCACATCAATAGTAATATTATTATTTGATGGGTTTGGAAATAACGCTATTCTAGAATTAGAAGTGTTATTATTAATTCCAGTAGGTGATACGCACTTAAAAGCCGATTTCCAGCCTGTGGAAGTATTGGCTCCGTCGGATCGGAAACGAAATGTTAATGCTCCATCCGAACTTGTTGATGTAACAATGCCAGGACCACTTGTCCCACAATATTTGCCAATTTTTGGCGATGATAAAGTGCTACCATTGTATACTTCCAAAAAATCCTGCGAGCAATCTGTAGATGATTCTAAGTTGAAGTTGAAAAAATTAAATTGTAAAACACTATCAGGTGAACCAGGAATAAATGTCATGTTTACTACTTTACTTGTTGGGTAATTATCCATTACGCCTCCTGGGTCATAAAAATATCCTTTGCAAGTATTGATAGTTGCACTTGACATATTGTAATTTGAACTAACTTTAATATAAGTTGTTTTATCTAAAGAATCGGACCCAAATGAATTGTTGACTACTAATTTTACTTTAAATGTTCCAGCATTATTGTACACAATATTGCTTGGATTTTGCAATGTTGATGTTGAAGGATTTCCACCATCAAAGTACCATTTCCAGCTAGTTGGATTGTTATAGCTTAGGTCGGTAAAATTGATGTTTTGAGTGGGATAAATAGCAGTGGTGCTTGCCGTAAAATCAGCAAGGGGAGTGTTGATTCCAGCACCCATAAATAGAAATGTAATTGTTTTATCTGTATTGTTTTCGGTGGTATTTGTAATAGGCTTAACTGTCCCAATTGAATTCCAAGCTAAGGCGCCAGGAGTAGAGCCATCAGTAAATCTGTTAAAGTTTGAATTTCCAGGAAAAGGGTCGCTTGAGTATGAATTACTTGAAGGGTTCGCATCAGCTTCTTCTAAATCTAATCCTTGGTGGGCGTCTTCGTTATTTACGGTATTTGAATTGATTGTGTTATCTATATAGTTACCATCGACATGAAAGATTAGTAAACCATGACCTGGAAGATAACTATCGAACTTGAGGTTTTGTCTGTTTTCTAGTAAAAAATATTCGTTCGAAGTGCCCGTATTAACTAAATAGGAAACATTGTTTTCTTCAGCATTACTTAAAGTGTATGTGTTAGGAGAATCAATAACTGTAGGAGTTTGCCAACCCAAAAAATATTTTGACCAAGCATTATGATTTGCAGGTATTATTCCCGAAAAATTCCACGAGCCTCCTGCCATCATATCCCAGTTTCCAAGTCCATCTGAAGTATAATCGGTATCGTAAAAATCGGGAAGACCAAGATTATGACCAAATTCATGGCAAATAACTCCAATGCTAGTAATAGAAGTACTGTTGCCATATAACTCAGGATTCATTGTATAGGCAGATAAATTGACATTGTCGTAATTAATATTATTTAAATACCAGCTATGTGACCAAATTGCATCAGCACCTGCACCAGCTTCTTCGCCTCCTCCAGCATGAATAAACTGTATTCCGTCAACTTCACCGTCTCCATCGTTATCATATTGAGAAAAATCAACGCCAGCTTGTTCTGCCGCTGCTAAAGCTTCTGTGGCGAGTTCTCTGGCATTTGCATCGTTCCCATTGTCATTGTTTCCGTAGTAAGCCCATGGTTGGGATGCTGTATACCATCCATAAACATCAATTTGTATATTGAATTGACCAAATGAATTTTCTAAATAATACTGGTTGACGCTGCCTGTATTGTTGTAATTGTATAGATTTCCAAGTTCTTCAAATTGTTGTTTAGTTTTAATTGCTGGTTTGTCAGGGAAATCAATTAATATAAATAATGTTTTGTTTTGTCCTTGTGTGGGAAATGATTTTAATGACTTATTTTGCTTTGCTTGAATAAATAGCTTGCTTTCATCAATTTGTTTTTGACTATATCTCAACATTGATGGAATACTACTTAAAAAAACATTATCGCTTTCGGTTCTAAATTCTTCATTAACTGCCATTTTTCCTGAAGAAACTAAGTCGCCACTAATATCATGAATAGCGTATTCAAAACGATTGTTGTTGTATAGTAGAGTATATCCATCCAAACTATAGGTTTTATGAAGTGAACCATCACCTTTCATTAAATAATTTATAGGTCTGTCATCTTGTTGCACGAAAAGCATTGTATCAGGACAAGCAGGAGCAAGGCTTGAAATAAATAATTTTTTAGGTAGGCTTATTTGTGAAAATGAATTTTTAAAAGTAAAACAGATTATTATTACAAATAAGATGACAATATTTTTCATAGCAGGTTCGGCTTATAATTTGTTTTGTAAATTTATAGCTAAACTTCAAACCTGCAAATGTTTTTATACCAAAATATTGTTAAATTATTCAGGTTTTTCAAATGAATAATTTCAAATGATAAATTTGACTTCTAAGCTATTTGTCTTAATTTTGCATTTAAATAATTTTCAATGCGATATTTTGTCGAACTTTCATACAATGGAACAAGTTATCATGGTTGGCAAATTCAACCAAATGCAATAACAGTTCAAGAAATCCTAAATAAGTCATTTTCATTGCTTTTAAAAACTAATATTGAACTTGTTGGATGTGGAAGAACTGATACAGGTGTTCATGCTAGGCAATACTATGCTCATTTTGATATTGAAACAAATATTGAAGTTGTTGAGCTTAAAAGAAAAATTAATAATATGCTTCCCAATGATATTTATATTATTGATTTTATAGAAGTTAACAATGATTTGCATGCTCGTTTTAGTGCAATTTCTCGTTCGTATTCATATTATATTGATACTGTAAAAAATCCTTTTTCTAATGAATTTGCATGGCATTGTGAATATCCATTAAACCTAGAGTTAATGAATAATGCTTGCAAAATACTGCTTTCAAAAGAAGATTTTGCCTGTTTTTCAAAATCAAATACAGATAATCATACCACTTTATGTAACGTAACTCGTGCAGAGTGGACAGTAAATGGAAGTCAGTATGTTTTTAATATTTCAGCAAACAGATTCTTGCGAAATATGGTTAGAGCAATTGTTGGAACTATTATTGATGTTGGGCGAGGGCGAATTTCTTTAGGCGATTTTGATTTAATTATTGAATCCAAAAATCGACAAAAAGCTGGATTTTCAGTACCAGCAAAGGGGCTTTTTTTGGAAAAAATTATTTACCCTGAACTAAATTAAAGTAAGTTTTAGCCTTTGTCTGAAATCATTTTAAGCAAAGGTTTGTTCAAAATAGCAATACGTTTGTTACTAGCCTTTATTATTCCATCTTTATTAAATTCGGATAGAATTCGAACGGTATTCTCTGTAGAAATATTAGCAATGTTAGCAATGTCTTTTCGCGAAATTGGTAAGATGAATTCATCTGAATGAAAAACAGAATCGGCAATATAAAGTAATAATTCAGCAATACGACCTCTTACGTTTTTTCTGTCCATTATAAGCATTTGAGAAGCTAATTCATAGCTTTTTTGACCCATTGAATTTGCAAAATTGAATAAAAATTCGTTGTTGGATTTTGCAATCTTAACAAAGTTGGATTTTTTTATTAAACAGCATTTTGCAGTTTTAGTAACTGTTTTTAATGAGTAAGGATAAACTTCGGAGCCAATCATGAAAAATAAACCAACAAATGTTTTTGGCATACCAAGTAAAATTACTAATTCATTTGTTTTTTGATATTCAATATATAATTTTGCGTAGCCATCAAGAAGTAGTATAGCATATTCCGACTGTTCGCCTTGCTTGCAAATAAGATCATTTTTATTGTATTTTTTTACAATGGCATCTACGAGTAAAATCTCATGTTCATCTTTCGAAAGCATTGAAAAAAGAGGATGTTGACAAAGTGCATCTAAAGTAGCTTCCATTGTTTGAATTTTGAAATTTGCAAATAATTATTTATTATTTCACAAAAATAAACTCTTTTATTTGAAAAAACATGAGAAATATCAATTTTTTTTAATTGGATTCAAATTGGTAATTTTTCAATATAAAGTAAAATCAAATTAGTATTTATGATAATACTTTTTTGTTTCTGAAAACCCACTGCAATTAACTTGAATAAAATAAATAGAGCAGGAAATTTCGTTTAAAGGAATCACAATTGAATTATATTCTTCTTTGAAATTGAAGCTTTGTTCATAAATAAGCTTTCCATTAATATCATATAATCTTACCAATCCTGAGCCAGAATTATGAGTGTTTAAATCAACTCCAATTTTGTTATTTTCTTTGGGGTATATATTAATAATTCCTTCATCAGAGCTAATCATTCCATTAATAAAAATAACGTCAGAGTACTTGTAATTACCATCAAAATCAACTTGTTTTAGTTTATAATATAAATCTAAATCTTTTAATTCAATAGGTAGATTGTCGGTTATTTCATAGTTAATTATTTGATTAGAGTTTCCAGCACCCTTAATGGTGTTTATTAAATTGTAATTGATCAAATCGGTACTTCGATAAACCTCAAAATAATCGTTATTTGTTTCCGATGTTGTTGTCCAATTAAGCTGTACATCTGTTTTTGTTATTTTTTTACCATAAAACTTCAATAATTCTACAGGTAGCGGAGTGTTTGCGTCAGCTAATGTAAATTTGCTAAAAGTGGTTTGACCTGTAATTTTTGCAGTATTTGCTGTTGTATTTAATGTTGTTGTATATGTGGTCCATTTGGTTGATGCATCATAAGGAGATGCCCATTTTGCAAGTAATATATCCGACTCCGTTGTTATTGATCCGAGCCATGCCTCGTCATAGTTAACTGTTATGTTATATGTATAACCAGAGCCGCCAGTAGGAGTGATGCTCCACCATGCATTTGAATAATGTTTACCAGTTAAACCACTGTTTAAATCATTGGCTGGATTATCGCCTGAGTATAATTTTAATGCGATGGAAGTAGGTACAACACCTGCTGTAAATTCGATAGTTGCAAGGTTTTTTCCACCAAAGGAAAATGTTTGTGGTGTGTTTAAAGCCCATCCAGAAAGTGATATTGTATGCGGAGCTATGTTGCTGCCAGTTCCACTGGTTCCAAAATCTAGAGCAGTTCCAAATTCATCTGCACCTATATCAGTTGCCAAACCCTGTGTTGTCGAACGAACGTTTGTTCCCGATAAATCATCTGCTATGCTATTTGATGTTGAGCCTGCTATGCCTTTTCCATTAATAAACCAATCAACAGTGCTATAAGGCGATTTAATGCTTAAGTCGCCATTAACATAATCTGTAAATAAATCATCAATACTCACTAGCGAGTTGATTGATGCACTGGCTCCAGTTGTAGCTTGGGCATACCAGCTACTTGCATCATCGTTGTATGATTTCCATGTTGCCCAATCAACAGATGAACTACTTACTCCATATTGAAACATATTAGCTAAATCTATGCCTGCAAAAAAGTTATAATTGGATGAAAAAGGGGATAATAAAGAGCTCGCAGAATAGTGCTTGCCCGTTCCTCCTGATTTTGTTCTTGAACTTATGAAAATATTATTTTTTGAAAAATTTTGATTTGAAGAAGAGTTGTTTCTGAAAAATGCATACGTGTTCTTATTAGAACCACCAGCAGTTGAACCATATACAAGTATTGAATTGTTAATATATTTTATTGTATGATTACCGCTACTGCACCTAAGTCCATATATTTCGTGGTCTTGAGCGGAAACACCATTTAATGAAATCATATTGTTTGAACATTCATTAGTAACGGCAGTACTTGGAACGGCTATCTCTATCCCGTAAATATACGACCAAGTGCTAGGGCAACCGCTTAATTTATATATTTTGTTTTTTTTGATATCACCAGCTTCAGCGTATAATCCATATAAATTTATAGACGTTGCAGACGCATGAGAAAGAGTAATATTTGCAATTGTGTTTTTACTAAACTGACTAGCACTATTTTCATTATTTGAATATATTCCTGCTGTTGTGCCTGAACCCGAATTGGTAATTGAATTCGAAGTTGAAGCATGACCAATCGTATTACTTGAAACATTAACCAGAGCAGTGCTACTCGAAATCCAAATTCCATAAAATTTTGAAGTGTTTGGACTTGCAGCATTGATAGTTAATGTTTGAATTGTATTAGATTCAATATTTGTTATGCCAGTATTGCCCGCAGATAAAACGCTTATAGGGTAAAAATATACTCCAGAGCCTGTTAAAGTTATGTTTTTAATAGTGTTGTTGCTGATAGTATGGGAATTGCCAGATGAGTTTAATTCAATTCCTTTTATGGTATTTGTTGTAGAATTACTCCATGCACTTCCTCCACAGCTAGAAGATTGTCCTCCAATATAATTTCCAGTAATAGTATGTGTTTCACCACCACTAATTGTCACTGAAACTTGGGCAGTTGAAGGGGGAGTAGCTAAATTATTGTAGAAATTATTATTACTAATAGTAAATGAATTTCCACATGAATTTCCATTAATGCCATAATTAGTCCAATTGTAAATATCATTACCAGTGATGGTTACATTCGAATTTGTTGTTGAATTACTGTAAATAGCTTGATACGGATTACCTGCTGTGCCACTAGTAGAATTTTTAAAATGATTATTGGTAATTGTAATATTTGAATTTCCTAATCCTGTTCCATTTAACATTATCAGGCCTTTTGAAGAACTCGATAAATTGCTTTCTATTGTGCAATTGGTTACAGTAATATTAGTGCAATTATTTGATAATTCAATAACTGAGCCACAGCTACCTGCTGTAGCATAAGTATTTCTGAATAATAATTTTCTTCCCGATAATCCGTTTATAGTAATATAATCGGCTCCATTAATATTAATAGTTTGTGTTGTTGTTGACCCACTAAGTTCTATTGGTGTAACTACTCCAGCTGCTGGTCTGATTGTAATTGTATTAGTAGCACTTGCACAAGGCACATCATTTAAGGTAATTGGATAGGTTTCTCCTGCAGGGTTATAATCTGATTGAATTTCCAAAACAACTGCTCCAGATAGTCCATTGCTAACAAGAGCATTTGCAGCAGCTTGAATTGTAGTATAATCATCGCCTGATGCACCTATTGTTTTTGTTCCTGACATTGTGCATGGATTAGTTGCTTGCGAACCTGATAAAGCAGTGCTATATCCACCTTCTGAAACAGCATATACACGCCAATTATATGTTGTTCCTCCTGATAATCCACTAGCACTATATGAAGTGGACCCTGCAGCAGCATCTGTTACAAAGTTCCATGTGCTACCTCCATCAGTTGAATTATATATTGCATATTTATATTCAGCGGCAGCATCCGTCCAATTTAAGGTCATTGAAGTTACACTAATAGCTGTAAATGAGATATTTGTTGGTGCAGTAGGAGAGGGAGGAGTGAAAGTATATATTTTTCTAGAGCCATTTGTAGTAGAATTTAAATCAGCTATAATAGCATTAGTAGTATACGTATTTGTTGTTTCGGTGCCACTAGTGGTAACGGTAGAAGTAGAAGTTGTTACAGTAGAAAATTTATTATTTGTGTTTGATGATGATATTCCTATTGAAAAAGATGTAGCTAAACCGCCAGAACCAACTGCCATTGATCCATATACAAATTCGATAATTCCAGATCCTTCATATAATCTAGCTTGGTACATGGCATCGGATGTTGAACTGCTATAATCAACTTCCATATTTAACCATTCTATAATTAGCACTCTATTAGGAGCATTTCCTGTTACTTTATAATGAACTTTTCCTGTTGAGCTTGTTGCTAAATCTCTGGCAAAAGGGCAAATTAAATAAGTGTTCACAATTGCAGCCGAATAAAAAGTAGCCGCTATTGCCGATGACCCAAGTTGTAAAACTCCATTTGAATTTACTGAAAACTGAGTGAATGTGTTTCCCATAAAGTAAAATGGAAATGATATATTTGTAACTGTAGATGCTTTATCATCTTCACTTCCACCAATTAATTGAGTCGTGTTTGAAGTCATATCCGAGAGACTTCCGTTTGATGCTGAACTAAATGTGTAATTTGCTGTAGATTGACAAAATACTTTATAAGGAATACAAAATATTAATAATAATAAAACTCTAATTAGTCTACTTTTAAAAATGTTTTGTGTTTGAAATCTATAATTATTCATAAAAGTTGTTTTTTTTATGTCTGAATTTTAGTATAATCAATAGTCTTAGTGATAATACATTTTCAAAAATAAAAAAAAACTAGACAAAATAATAGTCTAAATTGTTAAAAAAGTCTAATTTATTTTGAAGTTTATAATTTTTAAAGAAAAAAAAGAGGCTTACGAAAAGCCTCTTTTAAGTTTAACAAAAAATTGATTAGTATCTTTTTCTTGCTTTGTATTTAGTATGTAATAACTCATGAGATTTGTGTCCAAGAGGTTCGTGCAAGAATTCTTTGTAGATTTCTGCAACTTCTGGATTTTCATGAGATTTACGTAAAGGTAAATTTGTATCTTCAGAGTAGATAGCTTCTGTACGTTTTTTGCGTATTTCTGGAGAAGTTGGAGTTGGTTGACCACCACCACCTAAACATCCACCAGGACAAGCCATTACTTCTACAAAATGATAGCTAGCTTTACCGTCTCTTACAGCATCCATTACTTGTTTTGCGTTAGCAAGACCATGAGCAATAGCTACGCTTAATTCAGCACCTTCTAAGAAACTCCACTCAGGTTTCAAACCTTCAAGTTTTAATTTAGCTTCTTTAACGCCTTCCATTCCACGAACAGGAGTAACATCTAAGTTAGCAAAAGGAATTTCACGACCAGTGATTATTTCATAAGCTGTACGAATAGCTGCTTCCATAACACCACCAGTAGCACCAAAGATTACAGCAGCACCTGTACCTTCACCCATGATAGAATCATAGTGAGTATCTTCAAGTTTCATGAAGTCAATACCAGCTTGTTTAATCATCATAGCTAATTCTCTAGTAGTTAAAACGTAATCTACGTCTTTGTAACCACTATCGCGCATTTCTGGACGATTGCTTTCGAATTTTTTAGCTGTACATGGCATGATAGAAATTGATACGATGTTTTTAGGATCAATATTTTTCTTTTGTGCATAGTATGTTTTAGCTAAAGTACCAAACATTTGTTGAGGCGATTTACAAGTAGATAAATTGTCTAATAATGTTGGATACATGTGCTCGATATATTTAATCCAGCCTGGAGAACATGATGTGAACATAGGAAGTGCTACGTTTTCGCCATGAACTAACGCTTTTTTCAATCTTGTAAGAAGTTCAGTTCCTTCTTCCATAATAGTTAAATCTGCAGTGAAATCAGTATCTAAAACAGAATTGAAACCAATACGTTTAAGAGCTGTAACCATTTTATAAGTTACTCTTTCACCTGGAGCATAACCTAAATCTTCACCTAAAGCGATACGAACAGCAGGAGCAGTTTGAACTACAACGTGTTTAGATGGGTCATTGATAGCATCCCATACTTGTTCAGTATAACTTCTTTCAGTTAAAGCTCCAACAGGGCAACGGTTAATACATTGTCCACAGTTTGTACAAACAACATCATTCAAAGGTTTGTTTAAGAAAGTAGAAATACGTTGGTGATCACCTTTGTTAACTACAGCTAAAGCAGTAACACTTTGTAGCTCAGTACAAGTTCTAACGCAACGTTGGCAACGGATACATTTGCTATCATCTTTCGCAATTGAAGGAGAAGAAATATCCATTATTTTATCTTTTTCTTTCACTAAGCTAATAAGTTCGCGCTCATTAACTCTATATTCGCTTGCAAGAGATTGTAACTCACAACCGCCATTTTTGAAACATTTAGTACAATCAGAATTGTGTTCTGATAATAATAATTCAATAACGTGTTTTCTAGCTGTTCTAACAGAAGCACTGTTAGTTTCAATTTCCATACCTTCAGAAACTGGAGTAGCACAAGATGCAGCAAGAGCTCTAGCACCTTTAACTTCAACAACGCATACGCGACAATTTCCAGCAACACTTAAGTCAGCATGTTGACAAAGTGTAGGAATTTTGAAATTGAGTTTTTTCGCAGCATCTAATATGGTAGTACCCTCTTCAACTTGAACAGTGATACCGTTTATTTTTACATTTACTAAGAATTTGCTCATTTTGTTTTTTTTGTTTTAAATTAAACAATATTATATGATTGATTAGTAAATAATTTCTTCTCTGAAATTATTAACGATTGAAGTGAAAGGGCTAGCAACAGATTGTCCTAAACCACATTTAGAAGCAACTTTCATAGTAGCAGCTAAATTTTTCAATTCGTCAAGGTAAGTAACTGGTTTTTCGCTTCTTTTTACAGCTTCAACACCTAATAATAATTGTTGACATCCAATACGACATGGAGTACATTGTCCACAAGATTCTTCAGCGAAGAATTCTAAATAGTCATGTAATACATTGTACATAGAACGAGAGCTGTTGAATAACATCATTGAACCACCAGTAGGAATTCCTTCGAATCCAATAATAGTGCTTGCAAAATCTTTTCTTGGAATACAGCTACCAGAAGCACCACCAACTTGAACAGCTTTAGTATCGCCATCACCAAATTCGTCAACGAATTCTTGAACAGTCATACCTAAACCTAATTCGTGAATACCTGCTTTTGGAGTATCACCAGAAATAGAGAATACTTTAGATCCTCTAGAATCTTTAGTTCCAAATTCTTTAAATTTATCTGGACCTAATTTAGCAATCATAGTAACTTGAACTAATGTTTCAACATTGTTGATAACAGTAGGTTTGCTATTATAACCTGCAACAGTTGGATAAGGTGGTTTGTTTCTTGGTTCGCCTCTTTTACCTTCCATTGATTCAAATAATGCGCTTTCTTCTCCACAAATATAAGCTCCACTACCTGATTTGATATAAATTTGGAAATTCAAATTTCTATCTTTTAATCTTTGGTTGAAAGAATCAAGAATACCGTTTAATTTTTTTAATAAGAAATTATATTCACCTCTTAAATATAAGTAACCTTCTTGAGCACCAATTGCATATCCTGCAATAGCCATACCTGCAAATAATTTTTCAGGAACTCTGTCAAGAATTTCTCTATCTTTAAATGTACCAGGTTCGCCTTCATCAGCGTTACATATTACATATTTAACTGTTTCAGTTTCGTTTTTTGTAAATTTCCATTTTAAACCTGTTGGGAAACCAGCTCCACCGCGACCTTTTAATCCAGAGTCTATAATATCTAAGATTATTTCATCTTGAGTTCTAGCTAAGGTTTTATCAAGTACTTCTAATGCGTTACATGTAGCGTCGAATATCAGGTCAACTTTCTGTAATTTATTTTCCATTTTTTTGATATTAAATTTATTAATACTTTAATGTTAATTTTTCACGCATTATTTTCTTGCGTATTCTTCAATGATTTCAACAGCTTTTGAAGGAGTTAATTCTGGATAAACGTCATCGTTAACCAACATAACAGGCCCTTTATGGCACCAACCTAAACAATTAGCTGGTAAAAGAGTGAATTTGTTGTCGCTTGATGTTTCGCCTAATTTAACATTTAATTGTTTTTCTAAAGCGCTGATAATTTCATTTTTGCCTTGCATGTGGCAAGAAATCGTTTTACAAACTCTTATGATGTTTTCACCGCGTGGTTTTACATCAAGGAATGTGTAGAAAGACGCTGTTCCATATACGTCTGCTGCTGATAAATCTAGTTCTTCAGCAATAATAAGCATAGCATCTTCTGAAAGAAATCTTTCTTTTTGAACTACGCCTTGTAATACAGGCATTAAGCTATTTCTGCTTTTGCCATGTTTTTCAACTAATTCTTTAACTAAAGATTGAGTGTTAGACATTTTACCTCCGTTTGTTTATAATTAAATAAGCTTTAATTTGTGTTTTTAATGTTAAATCGTTAACACTGCTGTTAATTGATTAACATTACGCGACAAAGTTATAAATTGCTTTTAATATCTATGTATAAGAATTCTTTTTTTTTTAGCTTTTTTGCTAATTTATAATAAGTCTAAATTTTGACGTTATATGTGTATAAATTTTAATGACATTAATTATTTTTTTTATATTAAAAAATGTTAAAACATTTGCCGACATTGGTTTTTAGTATTTTGTCGAATTTAAATGTTGTTTTGTATATTAGTTTTAATTTGTTCGAAAAATTGATTTATTTTATAATTTTTGATGCTTTGTAAAATTACTTTTGTTTATATATAAATACATTCGTATATTTGCGGTCGAATTTGAGAGAGGTTTCACATACTTAGGTATGAAAAACTATGCAGACAGTATTTTTGCTGCAAAGGTTTGAAAATTTTCTTAATGAATTTTGCGACTGATTAACAGAAATTTACGTTAGAAAAATGAAAATTATACATGTAGTTGATCCATTTGCTGGAGGTTTAGCTACTTTTTTAAAATTACTAACAGAAGAACTAAATGATAATAATTATCATATTATAGTTCATGGGGAAAGACGACATTTAGCAGATCCTACTGATGTGAAAAGTTTTTTTCCTAAGAAAAATGTCAAATTTATATTTTGGAAATCAGTTCAACGTGAAGTTAGCCCTTTCAAGGATATCCAGGCTTATTTGGAATTGGTTAATATTCTACGTCGCTTTAATGATGCAGATGTTATTCATTTACACTCTTCAAAAGCAGGTTTTTTAGGAAGAATTGCTTGTAAGCAATTAGGCATTAAACATGTAATATATACTCCTAATGGAGCTCCTTTTTTAATGAAAGATTCAAGTGTTTTCAAATTAGCTATGTACGAAAAACTTGAAAAATTTGCCGACTATTTTGGAGGAAAAGTTATTTGCACTTCGTTGTCTGAACAAAATGAGTATAAAAGTAGGGGAATTGAAGCTGATTTCATAAATAATGGAACTCGTATTTCAAAGAAATCTTTTATTGCTGATAAAAACTATAACAAATTTAGAATAGTTACTTCTGGTCGTATCGAAAATCAAAAAGATCCCAGTTTCTTTAATGATATAGCTTTAGCTTTCGTTGATTTGCCTCATTTTGAATTTGTATGGATAGGTGATGGAGCTGAATCGCACTGTTTAACTTCTCCTAATATCAAAAAAACTGGTTGGTTAAGCAAAGAGGGTGTTACAAATGAAATTGGGAAAGCTGATTTGTATCTATCTACTTCGGTTTTTGAAGGTTTGCCATTTGCTGTTTTAGAAGCAATGTCATTAGGTAAATGTCTTTTGCTTTCAGAATGCATTGGTAATGTTGATTTAGTTTTAAGTGGAATTAATGGCGAAAAATTTATCACAAAAGAAGAAGCCGTAAACTATATTATAGGTTTTTATTTAAATAGAGAAATAACTTATTCTATGGGAATGAATTCTATAGAAATATGTCGCGATTATTTTAATATTGAAGACACAGCTTATAAGTATCAATGTCTTTACGAACGAGTTAGAAGATCTCCTGTTGAATCAAAGTATTCTCTAAATAATATTATGAAGAATCTTAGTTTTGCGAAAATTTAGATTTTTCTTAATCTTTTCCTAAATGTTTAAATTCATAGAAGCAGATAGTAAGTATAAAACGAACACTTGTATTTATTATTGCATACTACTATTTATTATATCTGTATTTATTAAAAATGCTCCAGTAATCACAAATACACTTGTTGGCCTAATTTTCGTTTTTTCATTAATTAAAACAGAAAATATTCTTTCAACAATTTTTAAAAATAAAATTACATTAGGTTTTGTTTTATTTTATTTTTCTCAGTTTATAACTCTTTTGTGGACAGAAGATATTACTGCTGGATTTGATACGATTCTTTCAAGACTACCTTTATTGATTTTTCCTATTGCTTTTAGCTTGATAAAATTTGAAACTAAAACATGGCATAGGGTTTTGCTGTTTTACTCGTTAATTGTTTCAATTGCTTGTTTTTTAGGTTTTTCAAACAGTATTTATTTGGCTCATACATTAAATGATGCTGGTTATTTATATAATGATAATATATCTAGTTTTTTATTTAATTTTCAATCAGTATATTTTTCATTTTATGTTAATTGCGCCATTTTAATATTGTTTTATCTATTAATGTATACTGATGTATTAAAAAAAACAAAAGCATTGGTTATTTGCCTAATATTTTATTTGCTTTTTATTGTTTTCATGTTGGCAAGTAAAACTTCAATGTTTAGTTTGGCTATAATTCTAGGCTTTATTACGTTAAACTACTTAATTAAAAACAAAAAAATATTTGAGTCAGTAATTCTTGTTTTTGGTGTAATAGTATTTGGTTTTATAATATATAAAATATCACCCAAAACATTATCAAGGTTTAATGGTTTAACTCAAACAAGTTTTAAATTTGATAATTTAAACAAAGAAAACCATTTCAATGCGGAATTTGATAAAAGTAAATGGAGTAGCACAAATACTAGAGTGGCAATTTGGAAATGTAGTTCCGAAATATTTAAAGAAAATCCAATAATTGGAGTAGGAATAGGAGATGTCAGAAACTCTTTGATGTCCAAGTATTCAGAAAATAATTTTATTTATGGTTTTAACACAAGAAAAAATACGCATAATCAATATATTGATATTGCTTTAGGAATGGGTGTGCTGGGATTATTAATGTTTTTATTCACGTTCTTTTTTATGCCAATAAAATTATTTTTAAAACAAAAGCAATTTTTGGCTTTAAATATATTTGTCTGTCTTGCAATTTGTTTGTTGACAGAGAATATGATAAATAGATATCAAGGAATAATAATAATTTCTTTTTTATTACCTTTAGTTGATAAATTAAAATACAAGACTTGCTAAATAGCCTAGTTTACTGGAGCTTCGTCTTCTGAAAGGTACATTTCAACAGCAACGTTCGGATCACCAATATATACTAATTCCCCATGTTTTAAATAAATAGCTCGTTGACAATACTTTTGGATAATACCCATACTATGACTAACAAGTATAACCGTTTTGCCATCAATCCAGCTTTTTTCGAAAACTTTTACGGCTTTTTCTTGAAACTTTACATCGCCAACAGCAAATACTTCATCTAAAAACATAATATCAGCTCCCGCATTTACTGCAATTGAAAAAGATAATCGAGCGATCATCCCTGTGGAAAAGAATTTTATTTTGGTGTCAACATATTCTTCCAATTCAGCAAATTCGATGATTTTATCAAAAATTTCATCAATTTCTTTTATTCTTAAACCTAGCACGGAGCCAGAAACATACACATTTTCTCTGGCGGTAAGTTCGTGACTCATTCCTACGCCTAAATTCATTAGCATCGTAGAGCCGTTAATCTCAAGGTAGCCAGTGTCGGAAGGATAAACTCCAGCCAGTACTTTTGCTAATGTTGATTTTCCCGAGCCGTTTCTGCCAATAATTCCTAAGCATTCGCCTTTTGGCACTTTGAAATCCATCATTTTTAATGCACGTAATTCTTTTGCTTTCGGGGCGCTAAATATATTAAATAATCTGTTTTTAACAGAATTATAATTGTCCTCTGTAATATGAAATGTTTTGCTAATATTTCTAGCAACTATTGCTATCTCGTCGTTTTCTGTTTCCATTGTATTATAATTTTTCTGCTGCTTTTGAACCCAATTTGTTTAATAAAAACACACCAATTAATAAGAAAAAGATTGAATATAAAAACCCCCAAAAAAACAAATTCCACTCGGGCAATCTATTGTACATTATTACATTTCTTGCATTGATAATTATACCTGCAATGGGATTGATAAAATCTAAGCCAGGCATAGATGCTCTGAATTGATCTAATTTGAACAATATTGGAGATATCCAAAAACCTAAACCGGCAATTATCATCCATATTTGTTGAATGTCTTTTGCAATAATAAATAAATTACTTAAAATTAAAGAAAAAGATAGCGATAAAATAGTTAAATTTAATAAAATTGGAATTATTAAAACAAAATGCCATGTTAAAAAAGTACCTGTGTCAATAAATACATAATAAATAAGAAACATCAAGAAATTAAAAAACAAACCAATTAAATTACTTGCAATTACAGATAAGTAAATTTCAATTTTATTCATATTAGTGTATGAGTACAAATATTTTTTAGTTGCAAGAATTTGTATTGTTCCACTTGTGCATTCTATGAAAAAATTCCAAACTATTAATCCAAGAAAAAGATAAGAAACAAAATTAGGTACATCAGATTTCATAATAACCTTGAAAGCAATATAATAGATGAAAATATCAGATAATGGTTTAATTAATGCCCAAATTAGCCCCAAAGTGTTTTCATAATAGCGAAGCTTAAATTCGATCTTGGCCATTAGCCATAGTCGTTCTAATTTATTGGTTTGACTAAGCCATTTTTGTAATATTAAAATAACCATACTAACTATTTAACGGATAAAATTGATACGATTTTTTGTGTTATTCAAATCTAATTGTTGAACAAAGATAATAAAAATAATTTATTTATTATCAATTTCGTTAGTTAAAACTATGCACTTTCAGTGCAAGATTTATAA
>JBAXGW010000062.1:0-25357 GCA_037139195.1 Bacteroidota bacterium | reverse complement strand
GTGAGAAATCTTTTAAGTTTTTGTTTAATAATATTTTATCGGACAATAGTGATTTGAAATATAATTGTTTTTATATGAATCAAAAAAGCTATTTCTTCGAAATGAAATAGCTTTTTTTTGATTCAAGTGTTAGATGTAAAAATGATTGTTTTTATTATTTTAATGAAGTATATGCAATGCACCGAGCAAGCTTGAAGAAACTAAAATAGTTAGACCAAAGGCGTGTATGAATATTATGGAGTTCTAAATAATACTATTTTCTTAGCCGTTAAAATCGTATTGTCATCAATCAAAAGCATATAAATACCAGCACTAACATCGTCGTTGATTGTAATACTACATTTACTGCCGTTAATTTTGCTGGTAATAGGAATAGATTTCCCTTGCATATCAAAAAACGTGAAATTGAAATTTTCAAAAGGGAGGTTTGATGCAATTTCAATGGTGTTTTTGTTACCAACAAATATTCTAACTTCGCGTTTGTTGTCTTCGCATATAGCAGATTTAATAATTCCTAATGTATCTGATTTGCCGTCAAAGTCGAATTGCAAAAGTCGGTAATATCCATCTCTTGAAATATTATCATTGAAAGAATATGATTGAACGGTATTTGAATTTCCTGCCCCAGTTACAGAGCCTACCGTTTCATAATTTATCAAATCAGAAGTAAAATCTACTTTGAAAAAACTATTGTTTGTTTCTGATGCTGTATTCCACTTAATTTCTTGCTCATTATTTTTGCATGTAACACTATAATTCAATAGCACAACAGGAAGTGGAGTTGTAACAGTAGTAGAGCCTAACGTGAAATAAGGAGTTGAATTAAAATTTGAAGGGTCTACATTTATGGTTGCAACTAGTCCGTTTATGCTAATAGTTGGAGTGCTTAGAACACTTGCGTTCGAAAAGTCGCCATCAGCATCTACAATAAGTCTAAGGTCGCTAGCATTTAATGATAATACACCTGTTTGCCCCGTTAAATCTATTTGTATTCTGAGGTTTGTATTTGTGAAATTATTTTGTTGAACAAGCCATTCTCTTTTTAATCTGCAACACAGACCTGCAGGTGTTTCTGGGTCGGGATAAGCTGTATTTATTATATCCTCAGCATTAGAACCGATTAAGAAAAAAGATTGATCGCCGCTAGTGAAAGTGCTGGTATTACTACTATTATTTGCACTAATACTTGTGCCTAAATAAATAGTAATAATATCGGAAGTGGAGGCTGCACTTTTTGATTGCCTTTGCATTAATCCACTGTTATCATCACGAGCTAAGCCAATAATATTGTTGTTGTATGAACTATTAGTATTCATATTCCATATTTTAATATTGTTTGATGAATAATAGCTGTGAGCAAGAGTAATACCATATTTCATAGCCAGATACGATTCAATTCTTAACGCACCATTATTTCCAACATCGCCTTTGTAAGTAATTAGTTCTCCAATATTAAGTTTTGTATAATAGTTGGCAGGGTTCATAGAAGATTGACCAAGACTAAGCTCTTGTGAGCTATTATCTAAAGTTAATGATGTTGTAGGAATACTAATGCTACTGGCAGTTGTGCCATCTATACGAACAGAAGTGGAAGAAGAACCATGAATTCCGGCAATAATTCTGTTTTGATCATCAATAGGATAAGAAGAAGAAGGATTTTGATATTCAGTATCATCGTCAAAAATATCGAATCTTACATAATCATAGGATGATCCGGTTGATTCAAAGCCTATGCGGTTTCCTAGAGTGCTAGCGTCTTCCCATTTAAACCAAACGCCTGTTGAATTGGGGTCTTGGTATTTCATAGCAAAGAATAATGAATTGGCTGTTGAACTAAATAATAAATCGCCGGTAATACCTGTATTTACAAGATATTTGTCTACTCCATCAAAATAAATACTAGGATTGTAGTTTATTAATTGATTTGCTGTGCTGCTATAATATTTAGGTCGATATAAAGAATTAGTTTGTCTTAAATAATTAACAGTGCCTGATACAGTATTGCTCCATTGATAAACATTACCAGCGTTGGTGCAAGCAGTTGAACCCGCATCTGTATATATTTTCGATGCAGTGCTTGATCCATCATTAGCATCCGCTTTTAACCAAAATGTTAAGTTAGTTGATACGCCTCCAGGAGAAGCACTGGCAGAACATGATGCAATTGCTCTTGTTCCAGCAGGACTGCTTGTTGATGGTGTTCTGTTAACAGCAGCAACCGTAATTTGAGTAATCCGTGCATCAACAAGGTTAGTTACTGTAGCCGAACTTTTCAGAAATACAGCAATCCAAAAATAATTTGTGCCTACTGAAAGACTTTGCGAACCTGTAGCTGTTAACGTTCCTGCAGCAGCAGAAATAGCAGCAGTAGTGAATTCAGTAGACATGTCGAACAAATTGCTCGTTCCAGAATAGTAAATTCTTGCTTCTGTAATATCGCTAGTAATAGCAGTAGAGCCGGTTAAATTAAATTGTATTTCTGTTAAACTTAATGGAGAAGTAGTACCGCCACCAGTAACTACATCTAATCTTATAATCGAAATATCTTCAGAACATTTTGAAATTGAAGAAGTTGTAGGTTGAGCCGATGTGCAAGATGTATATGTCATTGGAGGTGCAGCTGTTACTGTTAAAGTATAATCTTCGTATGTTCCAAACGATCCAGTATAACATGCCGTTGGAGTTCCTGTGGTGGATTCCACTCCGCCAATTCTCATTCTGTGCGAACCAATTGTTGCACTTGCAGGAACAGTATAAGTTGCAACTAAAGTCGTTGGGCTAGATGAAGTTGAAGTCCCAGAATATACTTCTTCGCCAGTATCACTAAAATCAGCATCATCGTTCCAATCAACCCAAATCTTAGTTTTATAGCTCCAACCTGTTGTATAGGTAATGTTAACAGTTACAGTTGATGATTGACTAAAAGAAGCGCTTTGAGCATTGTAATTTCCATAGTTTCCTGCTTCTGCCCCAGTAGTGTTATTAATAGTTCCACATGTGATATTTGTAATTCCAGTTCCATCTACCGATGATGGATTTGGAGTACAATACGCTGCTGTAACAGTTAATGTAGCATTGCCGTCAGACGTTGCAGTTGGTGTGCATGTTCCGCTAACTGTACATCTATATTTATAACCAGTTTTAGCAATTGTAGGATTTGTAATAACTAAGTTTGCAGAAGTTGCCCCCGAATAAACTCCGCCATTGCTAATATTGTTCCATGAACTTATATATTCTTGCCACTGATATGTTAATCCAGCACCGGTAGCAGTTGTTGTAAATGTAGCTGTTCCTGCACCTGCTGATACAGATTGATTGCTAGGTTGTCCGGTAATTGATGGAGCTGTATTAATTGTTCCACTTGCACTTGCTGCAGTACTCCAACAGCCGCTGTTTTGAGATCGAACCCAAACATTATAGCTTCCAGCAGTAGTAGCTGTTGTATTTGTATTAGCAGAATTAGTAGTTTCTGTTCCACTAGCAGAACTAACCCAATAACAAGTTCCAACAGTACATGAGCCTTTAGTAAAAGTAATTCCTGTTCCTGCACATTGAGGGCTATTGCTTGTTATTGAACCAGGAGCTGTGGTAGCTTTTAATGTTTGATCACCACTTGCACTTGTAGAGCTGCCAGCTTTGGTGCTAGTTGAAGTGAGGTTTCCTGTTGCTATAGCATTTACAGCAATTGTATGGTCGTTTGTTACACTTGAAGCTATGTCAGCTGTAATCCAAAAATAATAGGTGGTTCCACTAGAAAGGGTAGGGCTAGTAAAAGCAGAAAATGTTCGAGCACCAGCAGCACCTGATGAAGATAAATCGCTACCTAATTGAGTAGCACCAGAAATATCATTTGTTGTAGCTCTGTACCATAGTTGATATTTTGAAATATCAGCCTGAGCATAAGTGCCAGAAGTTGTAAACCCTATGTTAGTAAGATTTCCTGCACATGTTGTAACAGCCAAACTAAAACTTTGCAAAGCCACTTTTGTTGTGCCAGCACATTGGTTAGAAGCAGATATGGTATTGGAGCCTAAAGTTATTGTTGCAGTACAAGCCGATGTTACAGTAAAAGTGTAATCCTCACATTCAGAATAACCAGTTCCTGTACATGCAGTTGGTGGATCCCAATCGTCTTGTACAACTCTCATTCTGGTACCTCCAACTGTTGCTCCGGCAGGAACTGTTATTGTTCCACTTGTTGTTGTAACATAGCCAGATGAACTATAAACAGATTCATTAGCATCATTAAAATCTCCATCCTGATTCCAATCAACCCAAATTCCTACTTCACCAGAATTTGAATTCCCAATTGTAATAGAAAAATTAACACTACTTCCTGCTACCTGTGTTACATTAGAAGCAGTAAAGTTTCCATAACCATTGGATGAAAATCCCGAAGCATTGTTTGTGATATTAGCTGTTCCTCCAGTTGTAGAAAAACTATTTATATAGTAATTGCTACTTGATGAATTTGTATTGCTGCAATAAACTGCATAAATTTTTGTTTGATTGATAAAACAGAAATAAATAATTAAAGAAATTACTTTTAAGTAATCCAAAGTATTCAGTTTGCTAAAATTAAATTTTGCATAAAACATGGGTATAGATAGCTTATTCCAATGAGAATATCTCTTTTCTGCAAGATTTAATCTTAAACTGTTATTAATATGCTCTCTCTTCATATTATTAAAGCTTATTGATTAATAAAATAAAATTTCAAATTTGGTGGCACAATTTTGAATACAACTAAACCGATATACTAAACCGATTTACTAAATACAAATATAAATATAATATACTTGTAATGTTAATTTTTGTTAAAATATTTTTTCAACAAAGTTTAGTTGAATTTAATACAAAAAAAAAGTTACACCTTTTATGGTATAACTTTTCATTGTTTTTTTAGGATATAATAATGTAAAAAGAAAAACTTTAAACTTTTATACTATATAAACTCTCAACCTAATTTAGCCGTTCATTGCAATTAAAAATTCTTCGTTAGTCTGAGTGAATTTAATTCTATCGCCAAGTAATTCAATAGCTTCAATTGGGTTCATGTCGGTTAAGTGATTGCGAAGTACCCAAAGGCGTTGTAAAGTTTCTTTGTCAACCAGTAAATCATCTCTGCGTGTACTTGAAGAAACTAGGTCAATAGCAGGATAAATACGTTTGTTTGATATTTTTCTGTCTAACTGAAGTTCCATGTTTCCAGTTCCTTTAAACTCTTCGAAGATAACTTCGTCCATTTTAGAGCCAGTTTCAGTTAATGCTGTTGCAATAATTGTAAGCGAACCTCCATTTTCAATGTTTCGTGCTGCTCCAAAAAAACGTTTAGGTTTATGTAATGCATTTGAATCAACACCTCCAGAAAGTACTTTTCCCGATGCAGGTGAAACAGTATTAAATGCTCTAGCTAAACGAGTAATTGAATCAAGTAGAATTACAACATCATGCCCGCATTCAACCATTCTTTTTGCTTTTTCCAGAACTATATTTGCTATTTTAACATGTCTTTCAGCTGGCTCATCAAATGTAGATGCCACAACTTCAGCTTTAACGCTGCGTTCCATGTCGGTTACTTCTTCTGGTCTTTCATCAATAAGCAGAATAATTAAATATGCTTCTGGATGATTTGCAGCAATAGCATTTGCTATCTTTTTTAATATAGTTGTTTTTCCTGTTTTAGGTTGTGCAACAATTAATCCTCTTTGTCCTTTACCAATTGGAGTAAATAAATCAATGAAACGTGTTGTTACATCATTTTCTTTATGGCCAGTAAGTGTAAATTTTTCGTTTGGAAATAATGGAGTTAAATAATCAAAAGGAACACGGTCGCGAATGGCAGCTGGTTCTAAATTATTGATAAATTCTACTTTAATAAGTGGAAAATATTTTTCGCCTTCTCTTGGAGGACGAATTGTTCCTTGAACGGTATCGCCCGTTTTTAAGCCAAAAAGTTTAATTTGAGATTGTGATACATAAATATCATCGGGCGAATTTAAATAATTATAATCCGAAGAACGTAAAAAACCGTATCCATCAGGCATAATTTCAAGTACACCTTCGGCTGAAACTATTCCATCAAAATCATAAGTAGGTTCAAATCTTTTCTCGTTATTGAATCTAGGTCGATTCTGATTGTCTCTGTTTTTATCACCAAAATTTTTCTTTTCGGTTTCTTCTGTATTTGGTGTTTCGGTAGATTTAATTTCAGAAGTGCTTTCTGCTTCTATGTTTCCATTTTCAGAATTATTAGAGCTTACATTTACATCTGAAATATTAATTTCATTATTATTTAAGTTAGTAGTAACAACTTCTACAGCTGCTTCGGGTTCAATAGTCAATAATGGTTCCGATAAATTAATGTCGGGAAATGTTGCTTCTATATCGTTTAAAAGTTCAACCTTAGGTTTTTCTTCTACTGCTTTTTTGTTTTTATTCAAAAAAGCAGCTTTGTTAGATATTTTTATTTCGTTTTCAGCAAAAGGTTCTTTATTTTGAATAGGACTTGTTTCAATATTAAGAATTTCTTTTGTTGGAAGAGGTTTAGAAGTATTTGTAGGATTGAATTTTGACTTTGGAGATTCAATAGGATTGCTACTTACTAATTTGTTGTTATTAGCTGGATTGTTCCTTTTGTCGCTAGTTGAAAAAACTTTACGAGGTCGTTTGTCTTTATTTTCATTAGGAACAATTGGTTTTTTTTCTTCAGCTATTGGAATTAATGCTTGTTGATCCAATATAGCATATATTAAATCTTGTTTTTTTAGATTTTCAAATTTATTAACGGTAAGTTTTTTTGCAATTTCTTTTAATTCTGGTAGTAACTTGCTGTTAAGTTCTAAAATATCGTACATGAAGTATGAGGTTGATTTATAATGGATTGATTGTTTGATTTGATTATAAAGAAGGGTGTTTTTGTGATTTTATCTAATACAAGAAAATGTATCAGCGGAATCGTATTGCAATATTACAAATAAAAAATTAATAAATACAAATAAAATTTTGCTTATTTTTGAAAATTATTTCAAAAAACAATTAAAAATGATTCAGCGAATTCAAAGTGTTTATTTATTGTTAATTGCAATATTTGGAGTTGTTTTATTTATGATGCCAATTGCAAATATATCAGGAGTAAAGGATTTAAATTACTTTTTACATGGCATAAATAATATAGATTCCACCTTAGTTTTTAGAAATTATCCTTTAATAGCAGTAAATATTTCGTCAATTATTTTTGCAATGTTTATTGTTTTTAATTTTAAGAATCGCAAATACCAAATAAAACTAGCAAAAATGTTGTTTGCTTTGTTGCTGCTTTTATTCTTTATGGTATATGTATTATATCCATTTTTTATTTTGAAAAACAATTTGGGTGAAATCAATGTATCGTTTACATTTGCATTTTTATTTCCTTTATTGTCATTAATTTTTAATTATCTTGCTATCAGAGGTATAAAAAAAGATGATGATAAAGTTAGGTCAGCAGAAAGAATCAGATAATGTATTATATATTAATTAAACAATCAATTTTTAAATTTATGAAAAAAATAATTTTGGGTTTTGTTGCTTTAGCAATGTTCGGAATAGTAGGGTGTAGTAAATATCCAGGCTATAAAAAAACGGACAACGGTTTGTATTATAAAGTGGATAAAAAAGGTGCTAGCGACGTTATGCCTAAAGAGGGCGATGTTGTTCTTGTAGAGATTTTATGTAAAACTGAAAAAGGAAGTATATTTTTTGATACCAGAAAAGAACCTGTTCCATCTTATGTTCCAGTTAGCGCATTCAAATATAAAGGCGATATGGCTGAAGCATTTTGGTTATTTGCAGCTGGTGATAGTGGTTCATTTATTGTTCCAGTTGATACTTTGACAAAACATGGACAATTTCAACTTCCTGATAGTTTAAAAGGTCAATTGTTCTATTTTAGTATTAGAGTAGATTCTTTAATTCCTAAAGCTGAATGGGAAAAACGCATAAGCCAATTCCAAAAACAACAAGCTGAAGCATCTCAAAACATGGCTAAAACAGAAAATGATAATTTGCAACTTTATTTAACAGAAAATAAAATTACTGCTACACCTACAGCTTCTGGTCTGTATATTATCACTACGAAAAAAGGAACTGGTAAAAAAGCTTCTTCAAATAGCACTGTAGTTGTTAATTACACTGGTTCTTTGTTAGATGGAAAAGTATTTGATACTAGCGTAAAATCGGTAGCAGAGAAATTTAATATTTTAAATCCAAATCGTAAATATGAGCCATTTCCAGTTAACCTAGGTAAAGGTGAAGTAATTCCTGGATGGGATGAAGCCTTAGCAACTATGTCAGTTGGCCAAAAAGCTAAATTAATTATTCCTTCAAAATTAGGTTATGGCGAAAGAGCAATGGGAGAAATGATTCCTGCTTTTAGCACTTTGGTTTTTGAAGTTGAAGTACTGGATGTTAAATAAATATCAATATTAAGCCTCTGAAATTAATCTTTCAGAGGCTTTTTTTTAAATCAAATATTTATGAATAAAGTAGTTGTGAATCTTTTCACATTATTATCAATTGTTTTTATTATGGAATCATGTTCAACTCCAAAAGTTATTACCACCGAAAGTGGCTTGCAATATAAAATAACGAGTAAAGGAAAAGGCGTTAAAGCTGAAGTAGGTGATATGGTATTTGTTCACTATACAGGAAAATTCACAAATGATACTGTTTTCGATAGCTCTGTTAAAAGAGGAGAGCCAATATCGTTTATGTTGGGAAAAGGTCAAGTAATAAAAGGGTGGGATGAAGGTCTTAGCTATCTTCATGTTGGCGATAAAGCAGTATTTACAATTCCGCCTAAAATTGCTTATGGTGATACTCAGCGAGGTTCTATTCCTGCAAATTCTACTTTAATTTTTGATGTTGAACTTGTTAAGGTAATAAAACAGCCAAAACCTTTTGACGTAACAGGGAAAGATACAATCAAATTAGCAAGTGGTGTTAAATACGTTTTACTTAATAAATCAACGGGAGCTCAGGTAGAAAAAGGTGGAAATATAAAAGTGCATTATTCGGGCTATTTGTTAGATGGAAAAATGTTCGATTCTTCTATTCCTAGAGATGAAGCATTAGCTTTTCCAGTTGGTGTAGGTGCTGTGATTCCAGGTTTTGACGAAGGGTTGTTGCAATTAAAAGTAGGCGAAAAAGCTCGTATTATTATTCCTTCACATTTAGCTTATGGAAGCAAAGAAAATGGAGGAATTCCTGCTAATTCAGATTTAATTTTTGATGTTGAAATTGTATCGTTTGCAAAAGCGGTTGAAGTTCAGCCCTATAAAGTTGAAGGAAAAGACACTGTTACAACAGCTAGCGGACTAAAATATATCGTTGTTGAAAAAGGTAAAGGTGCCAAAGCAACAGTATTTAGAAAAGTAACTGTGCATTATACAGGTTATTTAGAAGATGGAAAAGTATTTGATTCGTCAGTTAAAAAAGGCGAGCCATTTACTTTTGAGTTAGGAAGAGGTGGCGTTATTAAAGGTTGGGACGAAGGCGTTGCTTTAATGAATGCTGGTGGAAAAATAAGACTAATAATACCCTATAATTTGGCTTATGGCGAAAATGGCTATGGTCCAATTCCAGCTAAGGCTACATTGGTTTTTGATGTAGAATTATTAAAAGTAGAATAAAAAAAAATTAAGTTTTTTTATGAATTATTTTTTTTAATATTATTCTTACTGTATATTTGAAAATGCCTAACGTTTTGTTAGGTATTTTTTTTACCTAAAACCGCCACTCTATGAAAAAAAGACTATTTATTTGGATTGTTTCCATTGTTTTTACTTGTAGTGTTTCTGCTCAGCCATGGATGCAAGCAAAATACTTAACGAAATCGAATGCAAAACCTACTTTTTTTGAAATTCAATCTGCATTTAAAAAATATTGGGGCAATAAGCCTTATGAAAAGTGCAAAGGATATAAACAATACAAAAGGTGGGAATACGACATGGAACCTAAATCATTTCCTGATGGTATTATTCCTTCGCCTGATAAGTATATAAACGAATATATTACATTTAAAAAAGGTGCAAACAAATCAGCAAATTCAATTGCAAATTGGACTCCACTAGGAATTTTATCATGGACAAATGGTACAAGTGGTTATAATCCTGGTAATGGTAGAGTGAATGATATGTGCGTTAGCACTGATAATAATACTATTTATATTGCAACACCTTCGGGCGGCGTTTGGAAATCAAATAATGCAGGGCAAACATGGAATACAACATTTGATAACCAAACTTCTCTTGGCACATCATCGGTAGTTGTAAATCCAAGTAATCCAAATATTGTTTATGTTGGAACAGGCGACAGAGATGCAAGTGATGCTCCTGCTTTCGGAGTGCTAAAGTCAACAGATGCAGGTGCAACTTGGGTTAGCTCGGGTTTAACAAGCGCTGGAAATATTAATAAATTAATTATAAATCCTTTAAGAGTAGCAACAATGTTCGCAGCAACAGGTGCTGGAATTTATGTAACTTACAATTCGGGTACTACTTGGACTAAAATGGGAGCTGGAAGTTCTGAAATAAAAAATATTTGTTATAAACCAAATGATACAACAGTGCTTTATGCTGTTTCCGATAAATTTATTAAATCATCAAATTCTGGTCTTACATTTACTCAGGTTACGAGTGGATTGCCAACTGGCGTTGAACGATATGAAATTGCAGTTACTTCTTTAAATTCAGCCTATGTGTATTTGTTAGCATCAAATAGCAATAGCTCATTTCAAGGAGTTTATCGCTCTACTAATTCGGGAACAAGTTTTTCAACTCAATCAACCACTCCAAATATACTGGGTTATGCAGCAGATGGTTCAGATGATTCAGGACAAGGATGGTATGATTTAGCAATTGCTGTTTCGCCAACTAGTAGCGAAAAAATATTTATTGGAGGTGTTAATGTTTGGTATTCCAATGATGGAGGCATAAATTGGTTAAACTCATCAATGTGGTACACAGGAAGTGGTTTGCCTTATACGCATGCCGATATTCATTGTTTGAAATTTTATGGCACAAAACTTTATTGTGGAAGTGATGGTGGTATTTTTAGAACTGACGATCAAGGCGTTTCATGGAATAATATAAGTAGTGGGCTTGGTATTACTCAGTTTTATAGGATGGGTGGCGACCCAAATAGTGCTAATTTAATTTATGCAGGTGCTCAAGACAATGGATGTAATAAATATCAGTCGGGGTCGTGGACGCATGTTGTTGGAGCAGATGGAATGGAATGTGTTGTTGATTATTCTAATAGCTCTACAGCTTATGTGTGTAGTCAAAATGGTGGACTTCAAAGAACAACCGATGGTGGTGATACTTTTCTCGATGTATCTGTTCAAGGTGCAACCGGAGGTTGGGTAACCCCTTATGTAATTCATCCAACTTCGCCTAATACTATTTATGCTGCTTACGACAATCTATATGTTTCTACTTCAGGTGGAGTAAATGCTGATTGGACTGCTTTAACAACGATAAATACTGAAATTAGAGATTTAGCCATTGCACCTTCTAACCCAAATTATTTGTATTATGCAACAACTTCAACTTTGTATATTTCAAAAAATGCAGGCCAAACATGGTTGAGTTCAATGCCTGGTGGTTCAAGTTCTTACATTACAGATATTTATGTAAATAAAACAAATCCTGAGCAAGTTTGGGTTACAACAACTGGCTCGGTTGATGGTGTGTATTTTTCTGGAAATGCTGGCACAAGTTTTACAAGTATAAAAAAGAATATGACCAATATGAATTTTAAAAGTATAACTCATGACGAGCATTCAAACGGGGCTATATATTTAGGTACTGAAATTGGAATTTATTATACAGATTCTACAATGACGCAGTGGGTTGAATATAATGATGGTTTGCCAAATGTTATAGTAAACGAGTTAGAAATAAACTACGTAAACAATAAATTAAGAGCTGCTACTTATGGAAGAGGAATTTGGGAGTCGGATTTATACTCAGTTGCCACTAGTGTTGATTCGAAGGAGCCTGCTAAATGTTCAATTTATCCAAATCCAACAAACGACTTTGTAAATATAAAGTCTAGTTCATCAATAACGAAAGTAATGGTATTGGATGTTGTAGGAAGAAATGTGTTGAATTTAAATTGTGATTCTTATCAAAAAGAGCTAAAAATAGATGTTTCAATGTTAGTGGAGGGAACCTATTTTGTTAAAATACATTTTGAAGGCGGTCAGCAAATTATTAAGTTCATAAAGAACTAATTAGCCTTTTTTAATAATTGATGATTTAAGATTATTTCAAATTTAGAAGTGTCTAGAAATAGATCGAATTTGAAATAATCTTTTTTCTTATTGTATGAATTTTTGAAAATGTCATCATTAAATTCATCTTTGATAATTATCCACAGTAACTCCGAACAATAGATTTTCGAACTGTCATTTATCTCGAAAAGATTGTCGAAAGGCACTTTTTTGTCTAAATAAAATTGAGCTCTATTGCTTATTTTTGAAAGCAGTGAATCGTTTTTACATTTATACCTAACAACAATAACGCTGTTGTGCCTACTATCGTTGATGAAACTCTCTAGCGATTGTTCTTGAACGCCATCAAAATTGGAGATTGTGCTTGAAACAGAGTGTATGATTTTAAAATTAGTCGAATCAATTCTTCTTACAATGCCACAATGAGAAATATTATATTTTGGCTTGAGCGTTTCAACAATTAAATCGCTAACTAATCCGTAGCCATATCTTAAAATTATATCACCATCTTTAAGCTTTGTTTTATCAAGCTTAGATAGCTTATAGGTATAAAAAGAATGTTCCTGTTCACTTTTATAATTATAAGTGAACAGGAACAATGATATGCTAACAATTACTAAAGTAACTATTAGTAAAGTTTTTTTCAATTTATTGTGCGTTTTGTTTGCTTTCTTCTGTTTTAGCAGCTTCTTCCGTAGCAGGAGTTGCTGTAGAATCTGAAGGAGCTTCGCTCATTCCAGCGTCACCACCCATTGGGTTTTCTTTTTTCCATTCTACTTTCCATTCGCCTTCAACTTTTACTAAATTGATAGATTCTTCTTTTTCGCCATCAGAGTAAGTGCAAGTAGCTTTGTCGCCGTCGATTTTTGTGTCTTTAATTGTAACTGGCTTAATTTCGCCTTCAGGTTTTTGATCACCTAGCATCGTTTTTAATAAATCTAATTGAGCACCAGTTTCTTTAGTTGCAAATTTTTTAGCTTCGTCAATTTCCATTTTATTTAAATGGTTAAGGTACTTTTCTGCAATTGCTGATGGTTCTTCAGTTTTTTTGCAAGCACTTGCTGCAACAACAGCAACTACTAAAATAGCTAATCTAAATAATTTTTTCATCGTAATAATAGTTTTAATTAGGTTTGATTTTCAGTACAAAGCAACGCATAATATTTTATATAAACAATGAAATACAATTTAATTCAAATAAAATTATTAAGATATTTATGTTAATAAATAACACTTTATATAAATCAACGGTAGTTATGTAGAATTAAAGACCTGATTTTTTTGCTCAATGATTTTTGTATGCTGTTTTTTAATTACAAACAAAATTTACTGTAATTTTATAATTGAATATAATATCAAAGTATGTGTCTAAATGATTTAATATCTAAGTTTCAAATTACTGATTTAGCTAATCTGCTTAAAGGTGAGATATCACACGCTAAAATGTTTCCTTCTATTAGAAGTGAACAATTGAAAAATAGAGATTTAACTGCTCCACCGCTGTCTAGTGCTGTGTTGATTTTATTGTATGAAAAGAGTGGTGAAATTTGTTTTTGCTTAATAAAACGAGCCGAAGATGGATTTGCGCATAGTGGTCAGGTTTCTTTTCCTGGAGGGAAAGTGGAAAAAAAAGACGTTGATATTATTCATACCGCTTTAAGAGAAGCTAATGAAGAAGTAGGAGTGAACCTGAGTTTGATAAAAGTGATAGGACAACTTACTGATTTGTATATTCCACCAAGTAATTTTATTGTAACGCCCATATTAGCTTATTGTAATGAAGTTCCTAATTTTACAATTAATAAAGACGAAGTACAATATATTATTGAGTGCAGTTTGAACACCTTGCTTAATGAAGAGAAACTTAAAATAACTCAAATGAAATATAAAGATATTGAATTTGTGGTGCCTTATTTTGATGTAGAAACTGAAGTTGTTTGGGGTGCTACTGCAATGATTTTATCTGAATTGAAAGACCTAATAGTAGAAATAAAAAAGGCGTCGATTTGACGCCTTTTTATTTGGTTTTCCTAAGATCAAATTATAGACTTCGACTTAAGCCTGTCTTGAGCCTGCCGAAAGGCTCAGTCTGACGGTCACTCTGAGCGGAGTCGAAGAGTTTTAATAATAAGAGCGTTATAAAATGCATCTAGATTCGATGAGTTTTAGAAATATGCTATTTCTTTAAGCATTTTTTTAGGATTCATAAGCAATTCAGAATGTTTGTCTAAATGTATCATTGCCGATACAGAAAGCTTTTTGAAAGTGCGAACTACCTCGCCATTTTCAGTTTCATTCCTTGCTAATAATAATGACCCAACTTGTATAGTTAAATTTTTGATATTTTTAGCCTTTTCTCTGAAAATTTCAATTCTTTCAAGGAATTGACTGTCCTTATGAGTTCCATCAAAACCTTCTTCTAAAAGAGTAACAATTTTAAAAATATCATCTTGAGTTAGTTTTTCTTTTGAAAAAGCTACACTTTGATTGAATTTATGTGCCTGTTTTTTAGGAGTATAAAACGAGAACCCGATGTAATCAATAATGTCAACTATAGAATCATGAATTTCTTGGTTTTCAGCTTGATTTTCTGTTTCTATGAAGATGTTTACTGGTAAATGGCGAACAAGCAATTTGTTTCTAAAAGAAGTGCTTATCGAATTAAAAGTAACATAATTATCAAATGCAGTTTGTAAAATATATATTTGATCTTTCAATCGTGCTATTTCGGCTTTGTTTTCTACAGCTAAGTTTTTAATTTTTGATTCATAATAGCTGTAAAACTGCTTCATGTACTTGTTTTGAGGGCCAGCAGCAACAAGGCGTTGTCCTTCTTCAGTGTCAGTGAAATTTTCGAAATTTGCAATGAATTTTTCTGCTAATGTTTGTGCTTGTTGATCGTAAGCTGATGGGTATTTCCAGCTATTACGTGGGTTTAGAATACTGTCATCCACACCATTGATGTGTTTTGGAATCTGCAAACCGAAAATTGGCAATTCTTCATATTCAGCATTATCAAGAGTTCCATCTAAAATTGCTGAAATAATATTTCTTGTTGAAGGTAAGTCTATTCGGTGACCTACTCCATAAGCTCCACCAATCCACCCAGTGTTAACCAGATATGCAGTTGCTCCATGTTCTTTCATCTTCTTAGCTAACTCTGTAGCATAAGCTGTTGGATGCAATAATAAAAATGCAGCTCCAAAACAAGATGAGAAAGTTGGCATTGGTTCTTTAACTCCTCTTTCTGTACCAGCTAATTTTGCAGTATATCCCGATAAGAAATAATATAATGCTTGGTCGTTATTAAGTTTTGAAACAGGAGGAAATACACCAAATGCATCAGCTGTTAGGAATATTATTTTTTTAGGGTGACCACCTTTTGAAACAGGCTTTACTATATTGCTTATATGGTCTATTGGGTATGAAACACGAGTATTTTCAGTCTTTTCTGCTGAATTGAAATCTATTTCGCCCGTTTTTTCATCGAAAACTACATTTTCTAAAAGTGCGTTTTTACGAATAGCAGCATAAATATCGGGTTCTTTTTCCTGACTTAAACTAATACATTTTGCATAACATCCGCCTTCGAAATTAAAAATACCATCGTTATCCCAACCATGTTCATCATCACCTATTAAATATCTTTCAGGGTCGGCAGAAAGAGTGGTTTTTCCAGTGCCTGATAAACCAAAGAAAATTGCAGTGTCGCCATTTTTGCCCATATTTGCAGAGCAGTGCATTGAAGCCATTCCAGCCAATGGTAAGTAGTAGTTCATTATTGAGAAAAATCCCTTTTTAATTTCACCACCATACCAAGTGCCGCCAACAACAGCCATTTTTTCTGTAATATTGAATGCAACAAAAACATCGCTATTCAATTTATGTTCTTCCCACTTTGAATTGATTGTTTTACATGCATTAAGCATTACGAAATCAGGTTCGAAATTTGCTAATTCGTCATCTGAAGGGCGGATAAACATGTTTTTTACAAAATGCGACATCCAAGCTAGTTCAGTGATCACACGAATTTTGATACGTGTATTCTCATTAGCACCACAGTAAGCATCGGTTACATATAATTTTTTTCCATTTAACTGGGTTTGACAAGTTCCAAGCAAGTCGTTCCAAACTTCTTTCGATATTGGTTTATTGTCCGAACTTTTCTTTTCTTTTGAAGCCCACCATACTTTGTCGGCAGTTTCAATATCTTTTACGATATATTTATCTTTAGGCGAACGACCTGTGAAGATTCCTGTGTCTACAGCTACTGCACCAAGGTTTGTTTTAAAGCCTTTTTCAAATCCCTCGAGGTTTGGATTTGTTTCATGTTCAAATAATTCATCAAAACTTAAGTTGTGATAAATTTCAGTAGCAGAAGTGATTCCGTACTTTTTTAGTTCATCCATTAATTTGGGGGATTTTGCACCCATCATAGCCTTCTCCATTTTTATTATTTATTGGGGTTGGTTAATAATTTAGGACTTATAAAAAATATTTTTCATTATAAACTGTGATTTTAACCCTTTTGTTATTAGATATTTGGCGGATTTAAATTGCAGTTTGCTTCAAAAAATAAAATTTCAGAAACCCTCATTAATTTAGGCTGCGAAATTAGAAAAAAAATAGGGGATTACCATCTCTAAATTAATAAAAAACTAAAATTTAACTAACATGTTATTTCGTTCGATGAATATCAGAATAATAAATACTTAAATGTTTAGTTAATTAGTTGTTTAGTAAATAGTTTAGTGTGTTTTATAATATGCCTTCTCTATAAAGTGCAAATAGATCCATTGTTATTGCAACAGAATAATGAATTAATATACCTAAAACTATCGAACGGCTTTTCATACTTAGTGTTCCAAGTATAATTCCAGCTACTATTGCAGCTATTGTTTCGCCAAAAGGTTTGCCGAAATGTACCATACAATATGGTATGCATGAGATAAATATGGCATAAAAACCGAATCGGTTTTTTAAACCATGAATAATAAATCCTCTGAAAAAAAATTCTACAGCTACAAATTGTATGAAATAGGCTATTTGCCAATATATAAAAATAGGAAGCAAACCCGTTTTCGTTGGTTGAAAAATTGGATATCGTAATTGAAACGATTGTGTTTGTGAAGCAAAATAAACAATAGGCAACATAATTGCCAGCATTATCAAATATAAGGGATAATCATTATGAACGTTTCGAAATGAAAAACCAAAATCTTTTAAATTTTTCTTAAACCCAAATTTTACAATCAACATTGGAATTATTAAATAAAATAATACAATGCTTCCAATCCACCAAAGGCGCTGATTAAACTCGGCGTTATCAGAGTAGATAAATAAACGTTTTAAATATTCACTTACTTCATTTTTGCTAAATGAGTTTATCAATGTCAAAATAGTATTAGGATTGCCATAATATTTAACTACACTTAATCCAAAAGCAATATAAACAAAAATGAAAATTGTGCTTTTATCAATATATGAATCTCTATTATTTGATTGGTATTCAAATGATTCATTGTTAGCAGTTTGCCAAGTGTTTGTAAATAGGTTATTGAAGTAATATAGCAGTTTCAAGACTATTTTGTTTTTTTATCGTTAATTAATTTTTGCAAAACATACATTTCGTCTCTTAATCTTGCTGCTTCAATAAAATCGAGTTCTTTGGCGGCTTTTTCCATCGATTTTTTCGTTTTCTGAATTGTTTTGCTCAACTGCTCTGCATTCATGTATTTTACAATTGGGTCGGCAGCTGCATTAATATTTGTTTCTTCTGAATAATATTTTGGCGATTCTGTATTTTTGTTAGCCACAGAAGTCTGACCCATTATATCTTCCTTGCTTTTCTTTAATTGATAAGGAACAATGTCGTTTTCAATATTATATTTTAGTTGTATTTCGCGTTTGCGGTTTGTATCGTCTATGGTAATTTGCATCGAATTGGTGATTTTATCGGCATACATAATTACTTTACTATTGATATGTCGGGCAGCTCTACCAGCAGTTTGGGTTAGCGAACGAGCCGAGCGCAAAAAGCCTTCTTTATCTGCATCTAAAATAGCAACAAGCGATACTTCAGGCAAATCTAATCCTTCGCGCAATAAATTAACGCCCACCAAAACACCAAATAATCCGAGTCTTAAATCACGCATTATTTCCACACGTTCAAGCGTATCAACATCTGAATGAATGTATTTACATCTGATGCCTATATTTGCTAAGTATTTTGTTAACTCTTCAGCCATTCGCTTAGTTAAAGTAGTAACCAGCACGCGTTCGTCTTTCTCTAATCGAAGATGAATTTGTTCAATCAAATCGTCAATCTGATTTAAGCTTGGTTTTACTTCAATCATTGGGTCGAGCAGTCCGGTAGGGCGAATAAGTTGTTCCACAAAAACGCCTTCGCTTTTCAAAATCTCGTAATCGGCAGGAGTGGCACTCACATAAATAGATTGACCTACAACCATCTCAAATTCTTCAAAAGTAAGAGGTCTATTGTCAATAGCAGCAGGCAATCTAAAGCCATATTCAACCAGATTCTTCTTTCTGGAGCGGTCGCCGCCATACATTGCTCTAATTTGCGGAATGGTAACGTGGCTTTCGTCAATAACCATTAAAAAATCCTTAGGAAAATAATCGAGCAAGCAAAAAGGGCGTGAGCCAGCTTCTCTGCGGTCGAAATACCTTGAATAATTTTCGATGCCCGAGCAATAGCCCAATTCTCTAATCATTTCTAAGTCGTATTCAACTCTTTCTTGGAGTCTTTTAGCCTCTAGCGGTTTTCCTATGCTGTTGAAATATTCAATTTGCTTAACTAAATCATCTTGAATTTCGTAAATAGCCTTTTGAATATGATCTTTTGATGTTACAAAAATATTTGCAGGGTATATTTTAACTTGTTCAAACGATTCAATTTTATTTCCAGAAGTGGGTTCGAAGCTATTTATCGTTTCAATTTCATCGCCCCAAAATATTATTCTGTAAGCAAAGTCAGAGTAAGCAGGAAATAAATCTACCGTATCGCCTTTAACTCTGAAGTTTCCACGCTTAAAATCGGCGTCAGTTCTAGAATATAAGCTGCTTACAAAATCAAAAAGCAATTTATTTCTATTAATAACTTGTCCAACTTTTATTTCAATCGTATTTTTTGCAAATTCTTCAGGGTTACCAATGCCATAAATACACGAAACAGAAGCTACCACAATAACATCTCTTCTACCCGAAAGGAGCGAAGAAGTGGTGCTTAATCTAAATTTTTCTATCTCTTCGTTTATCGATAAGTCTTTTTCAATATAGGTATTTGAAGAAGGAAGATAAGCTTCGGGTTGATAATAATCGTAATACGAAACAAAGTATTCAACGGCATTATCGGGGAAAAAGTTTTTAAATTCGCCGTATAATTGAGCCGCCAGTGTTTTGTTATGACTTAAAACCAAGGTAGGTTTGCCGGTTTGGGCAATAACATTTGCTATAGTAAAGGTTTTTCCAGAGCCAGTAACGCCGAGTAGCGTTTGACCCGGAACATCATTAATAACACCTTCAGTAAGCTGTCTGATTGCTTCGGGTTGGTCGCCGGTAGGCTTAAAATCGGAGATTAGTTGGAATTTCATTTTCTTAAGTTGGTCAAGTTTGCAAAGTTATTTGTTGAATCTTTACAAAAATAACGTAGAAGATTTTTAAATATATTTTGTAAATTGTTATAACTCCTCTATGAATACAAAGATACAATGAAAAAAATAATTAGCCTAAACTATTTGTTTTGAAAAATGGTAATGTTAATTGATAGTTTGACTTAAATTATAGCATACAAACTAAAAGTGTTTTTTCTTTAATTATATTTTATAATACTATTGTCCGATAAAATATTATTAAACAAAAACTTAAAAGATTTCTCACTTCGTTCGAAATGACTATCAATATGTTATGCCAAGGAGAGAGGGGGTTGTCGGTGGCAAAACCACCGACACCCCCCTCTCTCCTTTTTTCTCCTCAACTTATTGTCATTCCGACAGCAGGCGATGCATTGAGCGTGAGTCGAAATGGAGGAATCTTATATTATTTTCCCGGACATCAATGATTTTATAATAATCTATTGCTCAGATAGTTTATTTTATTAAATTTGCAATGAAATAATTGATAGTAATATGAAAAACCTAATTAGATTCGACTGGGCTGTTAAGCGACTTTTAAGAAACAAAGCAAACTTTGGTATTCTTGAAGGTTTTTTGAGTGAATTAATAGGCGAAGACATAAAAATAAAAAATATTCTTGAAAGCGAAAGTAATAAAGAAGATAAATATCAAAAGTTTAACAGAGTTGATATTGTTGTAGAAAACACAAAAAGCGAATTGATGATTGTTGAAATTCAAAACGATCAGGAACACGATTACTTGCTTCGCATTTTATTTGGAACATCTATCTTGTTAGTTAACAATATTGATGAAGGTACTGATTATGCACAAATCAAGAAAATCATATCGGTTAATATTGTTTATTTTGATTTGGGGCAAGGCGAAGATTATATTTATCATGGAACTACTAAATTTGAAGGAATCCACAAACACGATATATTGAAATTATCGAAAGGTCAAGAAAGTCTGTATCGTACCGATAATATTTCAAAAATTTATCCAGAATATTATGTAATAAAGGTTAACCAGTTTAACGATATTGCAAAAAACACCTTAGATGAATGGGTTTATTTCTTAAAGACAGATGAGATAAAAGATGAATTTAACGCCAAAGGACTGAAAGAAGCTAAAAAGCAGTTGGATATTATGAAACTAACTGAACAAGAACGAAAAGAATATGCTGAATATGTTGAGCAACAGAGGTATGAAAGGAATTTAATTTTGTCAAACTACAAGGTTGGAAAAATTGATACAACTAATGAAATTGCAAAAAAATGCTTGCAAAAAGGAATGAATATTAAGGATGTTTCAGACCTAACAGGATTAAGCGCAAGCGAAATTGAAAAACTAAAATAAACAACACCTATACACAAAGTATTTCTCATAAAATTAACCCCCTAATTATTAGGTTAAAAATAATATATTTTATAGGTTTGTGGTGAATAATTATTCTGATAATAAGTATTTGTAAACGATGCTTGTTTATTAATAATTTAATGAATATTAATAAATTACACAACGAGTAGGAGAAAGCGACGAGTTACAATACATAATAAAAAATGACAAGATATGAATCCATTACTTTTTATTTCAGTTGCAGTAGGACTAGGAAAATTATTTGTAAATTCTTTTTCAGGAGACAATGAATTAAACAATATCTCGTATGAACATATTTTCGACGATTTTATGCGAAAGCATTTTAAAAAGACAAATGTTGGAGCAATGAAATCGCAAATAACAAAGTCAATAAATGAAATAATACCATATTGCAAATCATTTAAAATTGGAAAAACTGGCAGTCCTGAAAATCGAAACAGACAACACATTGAATATAACGATATGTTTCTGTTATGCGAAAGCAACGACGACGAATTTATTTCTGTCATAGAGCATTATTATAATTTAAAATATATCGACCATCCAAAAAATGATAACAAAAATATAGGTAGTGCGTGTAAAAGCAAGTCTATGAATGGAAAACATTATTTGTATGTTGTTATTCGTTAATGAATATTAATTAGACAACGAGTTGAAAATGCTACGCATATACTGATAAGTAATATTAACAGAGCAGTTATAAAAGAATAATCAAGAAATATACAATGAAAATTAATTTTATTGGACACGGATTAGATGATAAAGCTGCTAAGAACGTTGGAAGAATTTTGTGTTCAGCTTTTAATAATTCAAAATATTATAATCAGTTTATTGGACTGGCTGCGTTTGCCACAAATTCAGGATTATCCCAAATTATACCATATATAAAAGACGCGAAGGCTTCTTTTAAAAAAATAACATGGTATATTGGTGTTAATGACCAAGTAACAACAAAAGAAGCTCTTCAATTACTTCTTGACAATGGTATTGAAACGTATATATTTTTCATTGAGGACAAGTTATTTCATCCAAAGGTCTATATTTTTGAAGGAGAGGTTAGAAATAAAATAGTTGTTGGCTCGTCTAATTTGACTAGACCAGGTTTATTTGTAAGAAATATTGAAGCTTCTGTTGAAGTTGACTATGACAATCAGGACTCAATTGGAAAAAAAATTTAGAAAGCAAATAGATGATTATTTCAAGCAGTTGTTTAATAATTCTCATGAAAGCTTGAAACTTCTGACTTCAGATTATTTGAGCGAATTAGTTGAAAAACAAATTGTAAGGGATGAAAAAAAATGGTTGCGGAACAATAAATACGAAGAAATTGTAGATGGAATTGGGAGTTTGCCCAAGAGGAAGAATAAACGGCCTGACAATATTGGAATTAATTTAGGCAATTTAACAGAAAAAGTTAAAAAGAAAATAACAAGGATAAATAATCCGAAATCTTTGTCACATATTTCAGATGAGTATTTGAGAACATGGAATTTTTACTTTGAGGAACTTAAAAAATTCAAAGCAGCTAATAATGGAAATACAATTGTACCAAGAAACTATGCAGATAATAGATTGTATAATTGGTACAGAAAACAAAAATATCTTTATAATCACTTTGACGAAAATAATATAAGATTAATACCAAAAAAACATGAAGATACTTTAAATAGCATAAGTTTCTTTTGGCAAGATGGACACATTTCAAGAGAAATCAGGATTTGGGAGACTAGGCTTAAAGAATGCGTAGACTACTGCAAATCAAAAAATCTTGACTATGTTTGGGTTACTTGGGAGAAAAAAGACCCTTTGTTTCCTTTTAAAACTCAAGCTTCGTGGTGTATTAGACAACGTCGAAGAATTATTGGAGAAGATAAAAAGCCGATTTCTGATTATGAAAAAGAAAGACTTAGAGATGTTAAATTCCTTTTTGAGTCTGAAAATGAAGGTGGCAAATTAAAAGAAGATGATTTTATTGCAAGACTTATTGAACTTTCTGAATTTAAAACTGACTGTATTAATAAGGGTGGCAAAAAATGGCTTCCATCACAAACAGACCCTGATCCAAAAACTGCCGAACTGGGTAATTGGTTAAATGACAAAATAGAATGGATAAAGTCTCATTCTAAAAACGATACACAATCTGATGTTTGCAAGGAACGAGAAAAGGAATTTTTAGAATTAGGAATATATGTTGATGGAGGAATAAGACAATCATATTTTGAGTATAATGCAAAAGAATATATTGAAATGCGAAAAAAATACCCATTAGATAATCCAATAGGAAAAGAAAGAAAACCTTATGCAGATATTCTAAAATGGGCAACTGAAAACAAAAGCAGATTTGATACTTTCCCAGACTGGAGACAAAAACGATTAAGGGAAATTGGTATTGGAGAATAGTAATCTTTTAATGGTGTCAAATGCTTTCTTTCAGCAAGGATTTAAAAAAAAAGGCGTTGCTCAGCAACGCCTTTTTCATCTAAAGCCTATTTCTTTTCCAGTGCAACATCAAGCACACTAAGCTCGCTATTGTTTACATATACTGTAACAACTGCATCTTTATAGCCAGCTTTGCTTATTGTAACATTATACGAACCCTCTGCTAGCGTTTTAATATTAAAACCGCCCATATTTGCACTTTTCTTCACAATTGGCAATAGGCTAGCCTTAGTTTTTTTGTTATCAGCATTAGCCATAAATGTAATTGTAGCGCCTTTCAGCCCATCGCCACTTGCCATGTCGGTAATTTTACCCTTTGCCGATAGCGAACCACTGCCACTTGCAATAATACGCCTAACATTTTTATATTGGCTATAAAAAGCAGGCTGGGTGCTTCTTATTATTTCAACCAAAGCATCAATTTTATTAAAATTATCATCCAATGTTTTAATCAAACTTGCCAATTGCTCCGTAGCAATTTTCTTGTCGGCAATACCCAATTTTGGCTTGGGTATCCAAGTGCTATAAGAATTTAACAAATTCAATAAACTAGTAAGAGTAGCAGCCGAAACCCCATAAGTTGCCAAAGCAGCCAAATTAGCATTTGCACGGCTATAAATCACTTGGCAAATGTCTTTCAAAATGGTGTCGGCACTCTTTTTCAAGTCGCTTTCAGTATAATCTACCTCTTTCAGCAGAACCACATTGTTTGTCAATGTCGCATAAGCCTTTGTTTTCCGAGCTACATCTATAGCCGTAGCAATTAAACTCGTTTTCAATTGAGCCTTGTTGGCAGCAATACCCGTTTTATCAAATTCTTGTTGTTCCCTAATGCTTTGTATCTGAGTTATTCCAGTCTGAATGGCTGTAAAAATTCCAGCATAATTGGGCAATGTTGCAGTAATAGTAGCATTCGTGGTTAAAAAATCACGAGTAGTCAACTGCATACTAAATTTGTTTTCTTGTTCTGTTGTCATAATTATTACTATTTAGAGTTTGTAAATGAGATATATAACATAATTTTTAACTCAATTATTTTTAAATTATTTTACAAAACAGAAAAAATAATTTCTCACTACCGAGATGCATATTCTCACTACCGAGATGCGTATTCTTGCCTCCGAGTTTCATGTTCTCACTCGGGAGATTCGTATAATCACATCCAAGATTGATATTCTCACTCGGGAGATTCAATTTCTCACTTGGGAGATTCGATTTCTTAGTTCCGAGTTTCATGTTCTCACTTGGGAGAATCGTATAATCACTTCCGAGATTGATATTCTCACCTGAGAGATTCAATTTCTCACTTGGGAGATTTAATTTCTTACCTCCGAGATTCGATTTCTTAGTTCCCAAGATTCAAATCACCAAATCATCACATCCTCAAATTACTATATCACCAAATCATCACATTTTCAAATCATCAAATCAACCCTTTCCACTGCATCTGAACGCTTTATGCTGCTATTAACAATTTATAGTTAATTCTTTAATTTATTAGTAAAACTTATATTAGCATTTTTTTTTATTTTTGTAAATAGAAAGCTTATTAAGCTTGCTAAGCAAGCAAAAAAAGTTACACAGTGTATCACAGAGTTATGCACAGTGTAACACAGAAAAATAATAAAAA
>JBAXGW010000061.1:0-25544 GCA_037139195.1 Bacteroidota bacterium | reverse complement strand
CTCCATCCCCTAAAGATAGGCATTTTTTAAGATGAGCTAAGGGGATACCCAGTAAGAATAATTCACATATAAAAACTAAACTAATTTATAATCGGTTAGTTTGAGTTTATAAATGGTCGCTTTTTAAGCATAAGTGGTAATTTCACAATTATTTTTTTTAGTTAATATTCACCAAATTCACAACCACCCATTTCGCCCTCTAATTCATCAATTAGTTTGTAAGAGCGGTTTTCTTTCTTCCAAATTTTAACCGTACCTTGTGCATAACCTCCGTTCCATAAATCAGTATGAAGCTTTTGTCCATCGGGGTTTTCATAGTTACATAAAAGCATGGTGTTGCGCAAGCAGGAAAAATCGACTTCTAATTTATAGTCTCCAACGCTGGAATTAACCTTCCAAGAAACCTTTTCATCGGTTACATAACAATTAAATTCTTGCTTTACAAATTTCCAAAACTTTGAAAAATTAAATTCAAAATGCTGACCTTCATAGTTAAAAACCATCAAAAACTTTTTATTGAATTGCATTCCAAACATTAAAGGCTTTCCGCCACCAATATCCAAACTTGTTTTGTTTAATATTTTACCAGATATTTTGCTTTTAAAACAATTGCAATTTAGCCATATCCAAGGATTTGTATAATCCCAACCCCAGTTTTTATCTTGGTACCCGTACGAATTTTCTGGCGAAACAAGATATTCTTCCCCATCAAAATTTATTATTCCAACATATTCGGTTTTCATTCCTTCTACATGCCAATACATCATAAAAGCATCAAGCCATCTAAATAATTTTGATGCACCATAACCAACAGAATATGAAATAGTTTTATTCGCCTTTAAATCCCAGCTCATACTTCCCCATTGCGACATGTATTCAGGATGATTTAATGCATCGGACTCGCTAAGCATAACTGATCCTTTAAGATGATAATCATCAGCTGTGTTATTGCCTATTTTTACATCCATTTTATTATCGGAAGCATAAAAACTGCTAATTGGATAAAAGTTATGAATTTGTTTTGCATCTTTTCCCCATGCACCAGCTTTAATCATTGCATAAGAAGGCTTTAGTCCCTTTACCTTTGCATTGTTCGATTGCCCTAATACAATTTCATCTTTCGACAATGCTGGATTAATAACATAGTATTCAATAAAAAAAGGCTTCCTCTCTCCCGTTTTTTTATTAGTACCAACTAATGAATGCCACCACCAATCGTAACCACGTTTTGATAGCTTTCCCTTAAGCATAAAAGCATTTCTTGAACTTTGATTTTCCATATATTTATTATCCTTAATTCCGCAAGCATTTTGTTCATTCTCATGAAAGACTTCGACTAACTTCGGCTTCGCTCAGCAACCACCGCTCAGTCTGCTGCCACTCTGAGCAATTTCGAAGAGTATTTACTATCAACATTATACATATTCCTTGCGGATTTATGGATTATGAAGGATATTCAATTCTTACATGATACGCATTAATTAAGCGTTTTTTGAAAATACGTTTAATTTTTGTTATATCTTTAAAAGTAATATCAGCATTAATATACTGATTTATTGACATTTGAGTTTTTATAATTTTATCAATCAATTCGTCAATTGCTTCGGGAGTAGTAATTCCTAGCGTTCTTGAAGCGGCCTCAATTGAATCAGCCATCATTAATATAGCCGTTTCGCGTGAATACGGAATAGGACCTTTGTAAGTAAAGGCATTTTCATCAACTTCTTCTTCTGGAAAATCGTTTACAAATGACTGATAAAAATACTGTACTCTGCTTGTTCCATGATGAGTGCGAATAAAATCAATTATTATTTCAGGCAAATTGTGCTTTTTAGCAATTTCAATACCCTTAATTACGTGACTAATAATTATTTTCGCACTTTCATCAAACGAAATTTCGTCGTGAGGATTCATTCCTGTAATTTGATTTTCTATAAAAAACAATGGCATATCCATTTTTCCAATATCGTGATACAAGGCTCCAGTTCTAACCAATAGTGCATTGCCTCCTATTTGATAAATAGCTTCTTCTGCCAAATTAGCAACTTGCAACGAATGCTGAAATGTACCTGGAGCTTTTTCGGCAAGTTCACGCAAAAGCTTATTGTTGGTATCTGATAATTCAAGTAAAATAATATCAGAAACAAATCCAAAAATTCGTTCAAACACATACATTAGTGGATATGCAAACAGGGTTAAAAAAGCATTTACACCAAACCAAACGAGGTTTTCCCATTTTATATTTTGATATGTATTATCTTGCAAAATGCTGTTTCCAACATACACGATTGAATAAACAACAAATAAAACCATTGCAGTAAAGAACAAATGCGAACGCGTTCTGAAATTCACAACGCTAATAATGGCAATAATACCAGCAATTATTTGAAGAAAAATGAATTCGAATGCATTTGGAACCATATAACCAATAATTAAAGTGGTTACAAGGTGAACAAACAAAGCCAGTCGTGTATCGAAAAACACGCGGATAATAATTGGCAAAATACAAAAAGGAACAAAATAAATGGGCAGATAATTTATTTTAAGAACAATTCTTGCCGCATAAATGCTGAGAAAAACCATTATAAAAATAAACAAAAGCAATCGATTGTTATTAAAAATATCGCGTCGGAATGTAAATAAAAACAACAATAGTACTAATAAACAAACTAATACAATTAAGGACTGACCAATTAAAACATCAAAATAATTGAAGGTATAACCAGCAACTTGCTCGTATTCATACTTTAATGAATTTAAAACTTGAAATTTTTCGCTGTTAACAATTGAGCCTTTTGAAATTATCAAATCACCTTTTTTAATCAGTCCTTTTGATGGAGAAATCCCTTGTAAATCATCGTCAATTAGCTTGTTTGTGGTTTCTTCATCGATAAAGATGGATGGAACTAAAATATTTTGCAATACATTTTTTATGAAACTCGTATCTACTTTATTATAATCAATTTTGCCAGAATATAGACTTAAACAATTATTTGACAGTAAGTTATTCACATTCAATGTATTATACAAACTACTTTTGTTGATATCTGCTGCTTTATTATTTCTAAGTAAAGAAATAAATGTATTTGAATATTTGGCATTAACTTCAATAAAACCTACATTATAAATTGAATCGATGATTGATTTTCCAATGAATTTATGCAAATTAACAATACTAGAATCCAGCTTCCCTTTATAATTAGACGGTTTAATAAGATTTGATTTTTGTTCAAACTGACTTTCAAAATCATCATTCACCTTTTTAATAATAATGGTGTCTTCGCGATAAAAAGGACGTATATTTTCTAAAATACTCTTTTTTTCGCTATTAATTTCATCGGTAGTCTTCTGAATACCAAAATCAAAAGGAGCTTCTAAATCTTTATTCATCCATCTCTTACCTTTTTGAAACTCGTATTTAAACTTTCCTTCTTTAGGTAATACGGCAACAATTGACGAAAAAGCAATTAATATTAAAAGTATTTTATAAATCCAATCGTGTTGATTAGAAATTAAATGGATAAGTTTCTTCATATAAAGGTATTCTAAAAGTCAAAATTATAAAAAAACATCAAAAATTAACCACAATTTAGGGTTTAATTCATAGTTTATTATTATTATTGCAAATATAACAATAATAACTATGTTTGGAATTGCATCGTTTTCAATAATACCAATTAAAAAAGAACCTTCGCATAGAAGCGAAACTGTTAACCAATTATTATTTAACGATTTGGTTAAGGTAATTGATAAAATTGATGAATGGATATATATAGAAAGTATTGACGATAAATATGTTGGCTGGTGTCAAGAAGTTTTAATTATGCCACTAAATGACGAAGAGTTTGTTTCGCAATCGAAGATAAATAAAAAATTCAATCCATTTCCTTCAATAATAATAGAAGACGTAAATAGTAAAGATAAAATCAACTTGCCTTTTGGTTGTTCTTTATCAATAGAAAATCAATATGTTATTTTAAACAATAGAAAATTCAATTTAGAAATAGAACTCTACAAACCAAATAGCAATCTTTCCGAATCGATAGTTGAGTGTGCATTGATTTATTTGAACACGCCATATTTATGGGGCGGAAAAACTGTTTTTGGTACCGATTGTTCAGGTTTTAGTCAAACTGTATTTAGAATGAACGGGATTCAGCTTCCCCGCGATGCATACCAACAAGCAGAAATTGGAACTACAATTGATTTTATTGAAGAAGCAAAAGCAGGTGATTTAGCATTTTTCGATAACCTTGAAGGGAAAATAACACATGTAGGAATTATGCTATCTAGCGAAACAATTATTCATGCATCAAGTTATGTTAAAATAAACAAGATTGACCACGTAGGAATCTTCGACGAAAAAACCAACAAATATTCGCATCAATTAAGGATAATTAAAAGAGTGGATAATTTACAACAAGATTTTAAGTAAAAAAGCATTACTGAGTAGTTCTCTCTTTAAAAGGTTTTACAATTTCTCAATCTCTTCTTTTGAAAGTCCAGTTGATTTTTGAATTGTAACTACATCAACACCCATTGACTTAAGTTTTTCTGCAACTTCAATTATACCTTCAATTCTTCCTTCAATTTTGCCTTTTTTTGTTGCACCTTCAAAAAGCGTTTTTTCTGTTTGTATACTATCCCAGTATTTATCGTAATATTCTAATTCTGCTTCTGTAAATGAACTTTCTTGCAGACAAGCTATTGCTTCTTTTGTATCAGGATAATCAAAAAGTTCGCTAGAAATCTCACTTGTTCCGTCTTTTATTTCGGTAAGAAAACGCAACCACAATACTTGTAGGCGTTTATCGCTTATATTTTGTGGTTTAAATTTTGGTAATTCTACAAAAACAAATTCTAATCCTTCAATTACTTTATCCGAATGCTCAATATGAACAATTTTATAATGATGATAAAAGCCTTCCAGTTTTGGTTCGAAAATATCATTAACCAAACTTAAAGCATAAACAGGCTGTAACGCCTGATAATCGTCTCCTTTGTCTAGCTGCTTAATATATGCTTTAGAAGAATTAAACACAACCCTTTGCTTAAAATCATCTGTCCAACACATTTGCATTTCTACAATAAACTGCCTACCACTATTATCTTTGCATCTAACATCAACAATGGTATGCTTCATGTGGGGAAGACGAGGTGGAAGCTCAGATGCTAAATATTCTATAGATTCTATTAATTGTCCATTATCTAGAGGCAACATTGCATTTAGAAAACTTTTCAGCAAATGCGGATGCTCTCCGAATATCTTCTTGAATGTTAAATCGTTTTTTGGATCTAGATAACGCATAACAGAATTATTATTGTTTTTGCAAAGATAAGAATATTTAGAATTTTTTAGCAACTTACTGCTTTACATTTTGATTATATTACAAAAACCTCAATTGAACTTCTTTCAAATATTTATCTTCTAAAACTCTAGCTATTCTTTTGATAACTGTTCTTCTAATTTCTAATTCAACAGGCAAATTAGGATCTTGGTGTGCTATATTTATTCTAGTTCCAACCACAAAATGAATTTCATCACTATCGAGTAACAGCTTAACAATTCTATCTGCGGGTCCTTTACCCAAACGAGTATTATTATTGTAAGTTTTTAATATTTCATGCGTTTTCCCTAAAGTTAATATGCCTTCTGTAATCAAATCTACACCCTCCATAAATGAAATTGGAGGCAAGTCGGGGTCGTCAAATTCGAAACTGTCAACTATTTCTGCTTGCAATTCTCTGCTTACAATATCGGCAGTAGTAGCTCCACATACAATTTTAGTTCCGTCAAATTCTCGAACTAAATCGCCGAGTACCTTATCATTATCATCTTCAAAAGGCGGTCCGGTACAAATAAGTAGCTTTCGTGGATTTCTGAAATATAAAACAGCACAACTGGTATCGTCTTTAGAATGATAATTATCGTTAGCGTGAGAAATATTAACTACCTTGTTAGCAAGAGATTTGGCAGAAATATCCTCGTTTGTTTCAACTAAATCTTTGATAAATCGAGCTACATTTTCAATTTGCCAACCAAATGGATATTTTTTAGAACCCAAACCCGATTGTGCTACCCCATCGGAACAGATAATTAGGCGGTCTTCTTTTTTTGGATAAAAAGTATATGATTTTAGGATTGTTTCACGCGATTTATCAATATCTAATTCTATTAATTCGGGCTCTAAAGCAATTATTTCGCCATCACGAAGCACCATTACGCCCGGATTATCGTATTCAAGCACACGAACTTTGCCATCCATTTCAACATCAACAATGGTAAACGTTGAATAACTAATATGCCTAACACTACACACGGGCAATGTTTTCATAATAGTTTCGGCAATTTTCTTAAAATCTTTATGTTCTTTCACAAAATTTAGCGACATAGTAGCCGTTAAAGTAGCTAAAATATTAGCCTTTACGCCATGCCCCATTCCATCGGATAAAACAACAATAACTCGTTTTTCCTCTATCACTCTTTTCGACAAAAAAACATCGCCACAAATGCGTTCGCCTTCGTGATTTTTTTGCTGACAATGTACCTCTATATAGAATTGGTCGCTCATAATAAAGAATGGATTACGATTTTTTAGGGTTTTGGTACGACTGAATAATAGAATTAAGCATCTTCTCGGTTTCAGCTGCCCCTTCACCTAAAATAAAACCAATCTTCTGAACTAATTCTAGGTTTTTATCAATCACATCGGTAACTCTATTTATTATTTCTTCTTTCTGAACCTCTGGTTGAAACATGTCTCTAATAACTGCTCCAACAATTTTATTTTTCTTTAATGTGAAAATCGAAACATTAAATAGCTTGTCATCTAAATGAATATCACGATTTAATATATTTTCGTCGGTTTCTAAAACATAAGAAAATAAATTATAAAAATTATACGGCAAAAGCATTTTCACATCGGCTCCAACTAAACCAGGTATAATTTCATCAATTTCACGAGCCTCATCTCCTAACATGGTAATAAAACTTTTGTTAGCCTCAATAATTTTGAGCTTTTCGTCAATAATAACTACCCCAGCAGTAAGTTTTTGTAGCATCATTGATGTTCTATCCAGAGCTTCTTTTGCTATTTGCTGCTCTTTGCGAGCATTTTCTTCCGATTTACGAAGAGCCTCTTTTGTTTCGGCTAATTTTTGATTGGTTACTTTCAGTGTTTTTATGTAATCTTGTTTACTCTTCAATGAATATGAAATACACATTTCGGGCTTAGCAATTCCTTTGGCTACAGATACTGCAAATTCTCTACACGATGTAAAACCACAAGCCTCGCAACCTACATTATTATAATTAACTTCTTTTCCTATTACTTTCAATACTTCTTGAATAGCTTCTTCATCAGGCATTGAAATACGTTGATCATCATTAAAAAATTTCCTAGATAAATCAAGCTCTTCAAATGATTTAATATTTTTCTCCCATTTTTTAATATCCAAACCAGCTAATCGCTTTCTGGCAAAGTCAATCACAACAGCTTTGCGCTTAAAACGCTCACCACCTCTTGATGTACCTGGTCCCATCAAGCAACCACCACAATAAAACACACAAAAATGATGTTTTATGGTATCTATATGCTTTTCAAACTCTTTAATAGCAGCAATGGTATTGCCTCTGCCATCAGTTGTAATTATTTCACCATTCATTAAGCTTTGATCTAACTCAGCAGCTTCCATTAAACCACTACTAATTGCATATAAGCCACCTTTATTGCCATGTGGAGCATCAAAATCAGAAAATTCAAAAGCGTTTTCGTTTATATTATGCTCGGCGAAAAGAGCACGAAGCTCAACAAATGTAAGCACCGCATCTACCTTCGATTCGTTAGTGCTTCTCAAAATTTCTTCTTTGCTGGCAATACAAGGGCAAATATATACTACTGAAATATCATCACCATAAAGCTTTCGAACCACCTTCGTTGTAGAAACCATTGGTGTAACTATTGGAGCTAAATTACTAATTAAATCGGGATGATATTTTTCTACCAACATAGAAACAGCAGGGCAAGAAGATGTTATATAATACTTGCCATTTGAATTTGTAATCAGTTTATTATACTCTTTAGCTACCAAGTCAACACCAAATGAAACCTCATTCACATAGCTAAAACCCAGAGCACGAATCATTTCTACAAATTTCCTATAATCGGTAATATCAACAAACTCACCTGAAATACTTGGAGCACAAATTGCTGCTACCTTTTTTCCAGATTTTAATATATTTTTAACTTGTTCCTTGGAATCTCTAACAATTATTGCTTCTGGAGCACAAACACTTAAGCAACTTCCGCAGGCGATGCAACGTTCGTGAACAATTTTTGGGTAATCTTGATTTACTTTTACTTCGATTGCCTTAACAGGACAAGCTCTGACACAGGCATAGCAAATAGTACAAGTTTTATTATTTATTTTTAATAATGGTTCGTTTTCCATGAATATATAATAGCCTATTTATAAACAGTTTAAGTTGTTATGTTAAAAAAATCATCTAATATCGATTTAATGTCAGTAGGTTCAATATTTTTATAAACCGTTTCATTTATTTTCAATATTGGTCCATCTGAGCAATCGCCAAAACAATGAGCACCCGAAAAACCAACTGTATCCTCAAGCTTGTTTTTTGTTAAATACTCTTTTATAATATGTACACTTTGCTTATTTCCTCTTGAAAAACAAGAACTACCTAAGCAAATTTTTATTTCAATATTGTTTTCCATTTTTTTAGAAGCAAGAATTAAGAAACAAGAATTAAGAAGCAAGAATTACACATAGCTTTTTCAATAATTACTTTATGAATCAACTCCATATTTAAAAATACAAACCTATATTTTTTTACAAATATAGCAAATATCAATAAAATGAGAATTTAAAACTAAATAAATTCAGCTTTTTTCTGTTAAAAAAATAACAATGTTAATAATTTAACAAATAAAAATTGACTTTTACAATTCAATTAAATATATTTGCCTAATTTAAGAAATATTATAATACAATGGAAATAAATATTCAAGATATTTTTTCACGTTATCCAAGTTCGAATAAAGACAATTTAATTCCTATTCTTCAAGACATTCAGGAACTAAAAGATTTTCTTTCGGAAAGTGATATAATATTGGTTGGCAAATATTTAAATATATCTAGCAGTAAAATATATGGTGTTGCCACATTTTATAATCAATTCAGGTTTCAACCACTTGGAACTTACCATATAAAAATTTGCCATGGAACTGCTTGTCACTTATCTAGCACACCTCAATTAATAAAAATTATTGAAAAGAAATTAAAAATTAAACCAGGTCAACGCACTTCTAAATCCGAATTTAGCTTAGAAGTAGTTGATTGCATGGGAGCTTGCAGCTTATCACCTATCGTAAAAATTAATGACGAGTATTTTTCTAAAGTTAGCTCTGATATGCTAATTGAAATCATTGATCAATTCAAGAAAAACATCAAAGAATGAAATTGGACAATAACACCACCATAAAAGATTTTTTAATTAGCGATGTTTTATTGGCTAATAACAAGATAATTTCTAACGAAACAAATGAAAAGCTTTCTATTTTAAAGAAAGAGAGAACTACCATTCCTGTTATTTATGTTGGCAGTGGTACTTGCGGCATTATTGCTGGCGCAAAAAAAACCATTACTGCAATTAAGAATTATCTTGAGGAGAACGATATTAATGCTGAATTAATAGAAACCGGTTGCATTGGTCTTTGTTCGTCGGAGCCAATTGTGGATATTCAATTACCGGGTAAAGCCAGAATTTCTTTCGAAAAAATTACCGAAGACAAAGTAGCCTATTTATTCGATGCTGTTTTAAATAATATTGCTCCGAAAGAATTGGTATTAGGTCAATACACCAATAATATATGGCAACCTTGGGAAAAAATCCACACTATTCATACGCTTCCTTACTTTGCACGCCAAATGAAAGTAGTTTTGAAAAACTGTGGCATCATCAACCCTTACGATATCAATTCATATATTGCAAATAGCGGTTATCGCTCTTTCATTAAAACACTTAGAAGTTACACATCGAAAGAAACATGCGATATAATTGAAAAAAGCGAACTTAGAGGTCGTGGAGGCGCTGGTTTTCTTACTGGAACTAAATGGAAAACTGCTTTAAATAGCTCAAGCAACCCTAAATACTTGGTTTGTAATGCCGACGAAAGCGACCCTGGTGCGTTTATGGACAGGGCAATCATCGAGGGCGACCCGCATCGTTTGATTGAAGGAATGGTCATAGCTGCTTATGCTATTGGCGCTAATAAAATATATATTTATATTCGCTCAGAATATGGCTTAGCAATTGAACGACTAAATATTGCAATAAAACAAGCTTATGAATATGGCATTTTAGGTTATAACATCTTTGATAGTGATACCAATATTGATATAATTGTTCGATATGGAGCTGGAGCTTTTGTTTGTGGCGAAGAAACTGCTTTAATTAATAGCCTTGAAGGAAATAGAGGTACTGCAAAATCAAAACCACCATATCCTGCTAACAGCGGACTTTTCAACAAGCCAACGGTAGTTAATAATGTTGAAACGCTTGCAAATATTCCAACAATTATTGAGTTTGGACCACAATGGTACAATAATATTGGTACAAAAAGCAGCAAAGGAACCAAAGTTTTTGCATTGACGGGTAAAACTGTTCACTCTGGTTTAATCGAAGTTCCAATGGGAACTACTATTAAATCAATAATTTACGATATAGCGGGTGGTATAAAAAAACACAAACAGTTTAAAGCGGTATTAATTGGTGGACCTTCGGGTGGAATTATTACTAATGAAAACATAAATATTCAAATTGATTTCGATTCTTTGAAACAGGTAAATGCCATGATGGGCTCTGGAGGCATGGTTGTTATGGACGAAGACACTTGCATGGTTGATATAGCTAAGTTTTTAATCAACTTTTTACAAAGAGAAAGTTGTGGAAAGTGCATTCCATGTAGACAAGGAACCCAACGAATACTTGAAATACTTGAAAACATTACTCGTAAGCCTGAAAAAGGCGGCGGTAATTACCATACTTTAGAGCGTTTTAAAGGGATAATGGAACTAGAAGGTTTAGCTGAAATAATAAGAGACACTTCGCTTTGCGGATTGGGACAAACCGCAGCAAATCCAATTCTTACCACTTTGAAATATTTTAGAGAAGAGTACGAAGAACATATTTTTGACAGAAAATGCAGGTCGGGTGTATGTAAAGATATGCGAACATTCGCAATAAACGTTGAGTCGTGCACTGGATGTACTATTTGCGCAAGAAAATGTCCAGAAAATGCTATTATTGGAACTGCAAGAAATCCGCATTTTATAATCGATGAAAAGTGTATTGGTTGTGGCATTTGTTTTGAGTCTTGTAAGTTTGGTTCAATTACTATAAAATAAACTTACATTTGATAATAACCATAAATTTGTAATGATTTTATAACATATTTATAGCAAAAGCTCTTCGACTCTGCTCAGAGTAACCGCAGACTGAGCGGAGTCGAAGTCTATCAATTGAATAAAAAAACATACAGATTTAAGGAGTAAAAAGAAAAATTATGATTTTTGATATCGAGGTAAACAATAGAATAATAAAAGCTCGCAAAGGTGAAACTATATTATCTGCCCTTAACAGAAGCGGCATAAAAGTTCCAACGCTTTGCTATATGCAAGAATTTCTGCCTACAGGAAACTGTCGTATTTGTGTTGTTGAAGTTGAAGGAAAAAGCAATTTAATTCCGGCTTGCTCCCATCCTGTTGAAGAATGGATGAAAATAAAGACCCATTCGGAGCGAGTTATCAAAGCCCGAAAATCTTTAGTTGAGCTATTATTAATGAATCACCCTAACGACTGCTTATACTGCGTAAGAAATGGCAGCTGCGAACTTCAAGAATTATCTAAAGAATTATTTATTACAGAGAAAAGAACCGCTAAAAATTTCAGTCAAATAAAAATCGACCAATCTAGTTCAAGCATTGTTCGCGATATTTCGAAGTGCATACTTTGCGGAAGATGTATTAGAATTTGTGATGAGCTTCAACACATCAATGCAATTGACTTCATTCACAGAGGGAATAAAACCATGGTAGCTCCTTCGTTAAACAAGCCACTAAATGTTTCAAGCTGCATTAATTGTGGACAATGCATTATGGTTTGTCCAACAGGCGCATTAACAGAGAAAAGCCAAATTACAAAAGTGCAAGATGCCTTACATAAAAAAGACACCAATGTTATTGTTTATTATTCGCCAAGTATTACATTGTCGCTTGCCGAAGAGTTTGGCTTGAAACCGGGAAAAGATGTTTACGGAATTCTAAATGCTGCACTCAAAAAAATAGGATTTAAAAATGTTTTCGATAGTGGATTTGCTGCTGATATGGTTATTATGGAACAAGCAAACGAGCTAAAAGAGCGTTTAGAAAACAATGCAAATATCCCATTATTTACAAGTTCTTGTTCATCTTGGATACAATATGCCGAACAACTTGCACCAGAGGTTTTACCGATGATTTCGACATGCAAATCGCCACAGCAAATGATGGGCAGTATTATAAAAAGTTTCTATGCAAAAGAATATCATTTACAGCCCGAAAACATATATACCGTCTCTATAGTTCCTTGCACATCAAAAAAATTTGAAGCATTACGTGAAGAAATGACTATCAAAGGAATATCTGATGTTGATGCAGTAATTACTACCAGAGAAATTGCTCGTTTGATTCGCCTATATGGCATAGACATTAATAATATTGAAATTGAAAATGCCGATGAACCTTTTAAATCAAGAAGTTCAGCTGCTAAAATGTTTGCTTTTACTGGTGGCACTACCGAAGCCATATTACGAACACTGGCATATCAAATTACAGGTAAAGAATCCTATAATTTCAAACTAAATGATTCGAAATTATTCAAGAACAGAAAAGAAGGAAAAATTAAAATTGGAAACTACGAAATTGGCGTAGCTATAGTAAATGGCATAGGCAATGTTTCGGAAATAATTGAAGAAATAAAAGCTGGTAGAAACGACCTGCATTTAATTGAAGTAATGACTTGCATTGGAGGCTGTATTGAAGGTGGTGGTCAACCAATTGGGCTCGATGAAAAAAGCATTAAAGCTCAAATTAAGACTATACATGAAATTGACGAAAACGAAATAATTAAAACAGCTCATAAAAACCCTCAAATTCAATATTTGTATTCTAGCTATTTTGAAAAAGCAGGTAGCGAAATAGCGAAAAGAATAATTCACACTAAGTATCAATGTCGTAATGATATTAACATATAAGCATCTACAAAATGGGAAAGAGAAAAAAGACGAACAAAGAACCAATGGTTTTTACTATAAAGGAAAGATGCCGTGTATGTTATACTTGCGTAAGGGAATGCCCTGCTAAAGCTATTAAAATTAACAATGGTCAGGCTGATATTATTGCTGAGCGATGCATTGAGTGTGGCAATTGCATAAAAGTGTGTAGTCAGGATGCTAAATTCTATCGCCAATCGATTGATGACGTTAACAAATTAATAAAAACAAACGAAACGGTAATAGCAATGATTGCACCTAGCTTTCCTGCTGAATTTACCGAATGTCGAAACTACAAAACTTTTGTTAGCATGGTTAGAGCTCTTGGCTTTAAATATGTTACCGAAGTAGGTTTTGGTGCCGACATTGTTGCTGCTGAATATAAAAAAATTCTTCAATCCGAAGACGATTCTATTCATTATATTTCATCCGATTGTCCTGCAATTGTTTCTTACATTCAACACTATCATCCTGATTTAACTGAAAACCTTGCTCCTATTGTTTCACCAATGATAGCAATGGGTAGAGTTATGAAAAAGAAATATGGTGAAAATGTAAAACTAGTTTTCATTGGTCCATGTATTGCAAAAAAACAAGAGTCCGACGAAATTGACGAAGTGCTTACATTCCGCGAATTGCGCACCTTATTTCACATGAACAATATTAATCCTCATAATGTAGATCAAACCGATTTTGACGCCCCAAAATCTGGAAAAGGCTCTATTTTCCCAGTAGCTCGCGGTTTACTCCAAACTGTTAACATTGAAGAAGATTTATTTGAAGGTAATATTATAGTGGCAGATGGAAGAATAAACTTTCAAAATGCCATTAAAGAATTTGAAAAAGGCTTAATAAACACTCAGCACCTCGAACTACTTTGCTGCGAAGGCTGTATTATGGGACCAGGCATGTCGTCGGGGGGGAAACTTTACACTCGTAGAACCATTATTACTAATTATGTTAAAGATAAATTAGAGGATTTTGACGAAGCTGAATGGAATAAGGCTTGTGAAGAATACAGCACACTAGATTTAAGACAAGGTTTTGCATGTGATGATAAACGAGTAAAAAAACCAACCGAAGATAAAATTACTGAAGTGCTTAACCAAATGGGGAAAATGTCGACCAAAGACCACCTCGACTGTGGTGCTTGTGGATACGACACTTGTATTGAACACGCAATAGCTATTATTGAAGGACTAGCAGAAAACGAAATGTGCCTTCCCTACTCAATTGAAAAAATGCACAATTATATAAACGAGCTAGCTCTTTCGAATGAAAAATTGGTTTCAATGCAAGAAGCACTGAAGCATTCAGAAAAATTAGCTCACATGGGACAGCTTTCAGCTGGTATTGCTCATGAATTGAATAATCCTTTAGGCGTTGTGATTATGTACGCTAATCTTTTATTAGATGAATGCCCGCCCGATTCGCCATTACGTAGCGATTACGAATTAATAGTTGAACAATCCGACCGTTGCAAAAGAATAGTTGGAGGCTTATTGAATTTTGCACGTAAAAATCATGTTAGTTTAGTAAATACCGATTGCGCTGTTTTAGCAAAACGCTGTACAAATTCAGTGATTGTCCCTGATAATATAAAAATTAAAATAGACACCAATGTAAGCAATCCTTTTGCAATGATTGATGCCGACCAAATGGTACAAGCCCTAACAAACCTACTAAAAAATGCTATTGATGCAATGCCCCTTGGTGGAATACTAAGTATTGTTTTGAAAGAGGACTCAGATAATATTTATTTCCTTATTTGCGATACTGGCGAAGGTATACCCGAAGAAAATATGGATAAACTATATACTCCATTTTTCACCACAAAAGGAATTGGGAAAGGTACAGGTCTTGGACTTCCAACTACTTACGGTATTGTGAAAATGCATAAAGGATCTATCGATTTAACCACCAACACAAACCCAAAAGTTGGACCAACTGGCACTACATTTTCGGTTCGAATACCTCGTATTAACAATATTAATTAATATAAAATGAACAAATTAAGTAAAAGTATTTTAATTGTCGACGACGACCCCGACTATCTTTTTCAAACCAAGTTAAAAGTAGAAAATTTTGGGTTCAAAACAATAACAGCAGATAGTCAGGCTGAAGCAGAAAAATTACTAGAAACCATTAAACCCGATTTAGCAATTCTGGATTTAATGATGGAGAACGACGATAGTGGATTTATATTGGCTTACAAAATAAAAAAAAGATATCCTGATGTACCTGTAATTATAGCTACAGCAGTAACTGCCGAAACAGGGATTTCGTTTAATATCAACAGCAATGAAGAACGTCAATGGATTAAAGCTGATTTGTATCTAGACAAAGGAATTAGAGGCGACCAACTTCAAAGAGAGATAAATAAACTTCTTAAAATCTAAAAAATGACAAATTTAAAAATACTGGTAGTTGATGACGAACCCGGAATCCGTTCTGGTGTAATTCGTATCATGCAAAATTTCAAAGTAGATTACCCTTTCATGGAAGAAAGCATCACTTTTGAAACTCTTGATGCATCAACAGGAGAAGAAGGAATTGAGAAAATAGAAAAAGAAAAACCTGATATTATCCTGCTCGACAACAAATTACCTGGTATGCAAGGAATTGAAGTGCTTGAATACATCAAAAACAAACAATTAAATATTATTGTTGTTATGATAACTTCATTTGCTTCACTTGAATTAGCAGTGAAAGCAACTCGTGATGGTGCTTACGACTTTATTCCTAAGCCTTTCACTCCACAAGAACTTCGTTCTTCGATGGAAAACATTGCAAAACATCTGTTTTTAAAGCAAATGACACAAAAACTACAGAAAGAAGGCAAGCAAATTCGTTTTCAATTTTTATCTGTTTTGTCGCACGAACTTAAAGCTCCCTTAAATGCTGTTGAAGGATATTTAAGAATTATTCAGGAAAAACAATTTGGTGTCGATGTAAATAATTATACCGATATAATTGAACGCTCGCTATCACGAATGACTGCTATGCGTAGCATGATAATGGACTTATTAGATTTAACCTACATTGAATCAGGTAATAAGAAAAGAAACATACAAGAGATAAATATAGCAGCCGCAGCACAATCATCTATTGACACTATGATGCCCTATGCTATACAAAAAGATGTAGAAGTTTTTCTTCACACCGAAAAAACTATTATCTTTAACGCAGATTTTGAAGAGTTTGAAATAATTTTTAACAACTTAATTTCAAATGCAATAAAATACAATAAAAACAATGGGAAAGTTGATTGTTGGATAAATAATCAAGATAATGGAATTGAAATTATTGTTAAAGACACTGGAATTGGAATGAATGAAGAAGAAATATCTCGATTATTCAACGATTTTGTTAGAATAAAAAATCAACAAACAAAAAACATTAGTGGCAGCGGCCTTGGATTATCAATAGTTAAAAAAATCACAGAAATATATAAGGGCTCAATAGCAGTGGTAAGCGAGCCAAATCAAGGATCAACTTTTACAATTAACATACCAAAAAATTAAGATGAAGAAACTCCCAGAAAAAACAGTTGAACGATTAAGCCAGTACAGAAGAGTTTTGATAACATGCGTAGAAGAAGGAAAACAACATATTTTTTCGCATGAACTTGCTATATTATTGCACATAAAACCAGTACAAGTCCGTCGTGATATTATGCTAATTTCGCATACTGGAACACTTCGAAAAGGCTACGACATAAAAGAACTTATAGATTTAATAGGTAGGCTGCTTGATTCTCCCGAAACACAAAACGTTATTGTAGTAGGCATGGGTAATTTAGGTCGTGCTATTACTAGTTATTTCAACGGCAAGCGTTCAAAATTAGCTATTGTAGCAACTTTCGACACCGATGAAAATAAAGTAAATAGAATTGTTTCTGGAGTTCATTGTTACCATACAAATCAAATGGCTGAATATATTCAAAAAGAAAAAGTTAGAATTGGAATTATTGCGGTGCCACCAGAATATGCAGCAAAAGTTGCAGAAGAACTAGTTTTAGCAGGAATTAAAGGTATACTTAATTACACTTCTACTTCGCTTAACGTATCTAATCATGTTTATTTAGAAGAGTACGATATGATTACCTCGTTGGAGAAAGTTGCGTTTTTTTCTAAAAAGTGAATAGCGAGTAGTACCCTTCGACTTCGCTTAGGGTGACAAATGGTGAATTTTCTTCTGTAAAACTTTAAACACTTTAGTCACTTTAAATACTCTAGTCACTTTAAATACTTTAGGCACTTAAAAACTTTATAAACTTAATAAAATTGAAGATACATTACAGTTTTGATGATTATGGTACTATTAAAAACCCAGTTGTAACCACGGGCTCTTTTGATGGTGTGCATTTAGGACATAAAGTAATTCTTAATAGAATAAATACTATTGCCAAAGAAATTGATGGCGAATCGGTGTTAATTACTTTTCATCCTCATCCTCGAAAAATACTTTTTCCAGATACTCTTGGTAAAGAGCTTGAGCTTATTGATTCTCAAAAAGAAAAAATTGATTCACTAAAAAAAACGGGAATCAACCATTTGTTTATTATTGAATTTACACTCGATTTTGCTAAAACTTCAAGTGTAGATTTTATCGAAAATATATTAATCAAAAAATTACATGTGAAAAAAGTGGTAATTGGCTTCAATCATCACTTTGGACATAATAGAGAAGGTGACTTCGATAAACTTTCGGAATTAGGAACTAAACATCATTTCGAGTTTGAAGAAATCCCTCAGCAAGATGTAGAAAACGAAGCTGTTAGCTCCACTAAAATTCGCAAAGCACTGAAAGAAGGAAATATACAACGCGCCAACGCTTATTTAGATACCGAATACATGATTATTTCTTTCTTAAAACAAGGAAATAAATTCTATCAAAATCTGAGCATTCCTACCTACAATGTAATAATTGATGAAGACACCAAGCTAATTCCTCCAGTTGGAACCTATGCTATAAGCATCCATTCAAAAGAAGGCTATTATTCCAAAGGTTTAGCAATTATTAATCCTGAGTTAGCTACAGAAGCTAGTTTTAATAGAAATGTTGAAATAAAACTTTTCGAGACAGAGCCAAACAACATTGAATCTATTGAATTTAAAATATTATTTCATAAGATGATACGTGATAATTTAAACCACGCTTCGTTTTCTGATTTACAGTACAAACTAAATGCAGATATTAATTTTACAGAAGAATTAATCTATTGAAAAATGGAAAACACAGTAGACGACAATAAGATGAGAATTACTTTTCTTGGAACTGGCACTTCTACTGGAGTTCCTGTAATAGCATGCGATTGCACAGTTTGCCAATCAAGCAACCCAAAAGACAATCGCACTCGCACTTCTATAATGATTCAAACCAAAGGCAAAACAATTGTAATTGATTGCGGTCCCGACTTTAGAGCACAAATGCTTCGAGAAAATGTTATTGATTTAGACGCTATTTTATTTACACACGAGCATCGCGATCATATAGCAGGCATTGATGATGTTCGTTCTTTTAATTACGTTCTAAACAAAAGTATCGACTTATATGCTCAAGATCGAGTTTTTGATTCTATAAAAACCGAATTTCCATATATATTCAATTGCACACGGTATTTTGGTGCACCACAAGTAAATTTGCAAAAAATCACTGACGAACCATTTAATTTGATGGGTATTGATGTAATTCCAATCAATGCAATGCATGATGAAATGCCTATTTTAGGTTACAGAATTGGCGACTTCACATACATTACCGACGCAAGTGCAATAAGCGATAAAGAGCTCGAAAAAGTCAAAGGCTCTAAAATACTTGTATTAAATGCTTTACGAAACTCTAGGCATTGCTCCCACTTTTCTTTAGGTGAAGCAATTGAAGTAGTAAATAAAATAAAACCCGAACGCGCTTATTTTACACACATGAGCCATTTCATAGGCTTACACGATGTAGTTGCAAGCAAATTACCCGAAAACATGGAGTTAGCTTGGGATGGCTTAATTGTGAATGCCTGATGATTTAGAGTTTTGAATAATTTGTACATTTGATAATAAACATGATATTATCAGAATTTATAAAAAATCCACTCTTGTTTTTTTTCCAATATAAACCTATAATTGCTTCGCTCCCATTTTAACGAGCTTCTTAATTGCTTTTGCTTTGCTTCTATTAGATTTTCCGCCAATAGCATCAGAAAGTAAATATATGTTAAAACCACTAGAGATTCCACCCTGCGTTGTTTTGGTAACGCACCTTTCGGCTAATAAACCGGTAACAATAATATCTTTAACTCCTTTTTGCTTCAAATATTCTAATAAACCATTTGCTAAAAATGCATTACCGTCAGTTTTATTAAATATTGTGTTATTTATTAATACAAGGTTTTTATCAAACTCATTAGCTGGAATAGTATCTATTTTAAAGCCTTTGAACGAAATTGAAAGTGCAACTGCACCATATAATGATTTAACATAAATCACTTTTTCGGGATTTGTTTTTCCAATTAATGAATTTATTGATTTCACCATTTCGTCAGCATCTTTTTTAGGCATGCAATTATCGGTATAATACTGTTGCACATCAAGTACTATAACATATTTTTCGTTTTCATATTTCGAATTTTGTGAAAAGCAAAAACTCTGAAACATTATTATTGAAAGAAATACGATTGATATTTTTATATAATTATTCATAACGCCATTCTTAAAAATAAAAAAGCTGAGATGATTAGTATGTAACCATCTCAGCTTTTCATTATTTAAATTTAATTTTTATTAATTTTAATCAATTGATTTAAGCTCGATTTTTCGGATTGAATTTTATTTGTATTTCCATAAACACAAATGCCTTTATTATCAACTAAATCCTGAAGCATTTTAGTGTAGTTTCTAATATCAATAGATTTTGTAGATAAAATGTCTGTACGGTCTTTTTGTATTGCTTCCATAGTACGTTTATTAAAATAATATGTAAAAGCTCTTTCCCCTTTTTGCTGAAGTGTAACAGGTGTATCCATTTCAGATATTGTTCCAATGATATAACGTGTCATAGATTTTTCATCTGCTTCAAACTTATTCAAATATGCAGGAATTCCATTATAAGCATCAATTGTGGATTGAAGATTTGGATCTCTGTACGAACTGAACGACACCATTCCATTATTTGCAAAAGAACAAAAACCGCCATAAGCGCCACCTATAACACGAATTTGAGTATGAAGATAATCTGTAGAAAGTACTTGATTTAGAACTCGCATATTTCCATTCCAAATATATCCTAACTTTTTAAAGTTATATCCAGCTTGAACAAACTGAACTTTTGATGCAGTTAAAATACCCTCATTCTTATTTTCGAAATTAAACTGCCAAGTGTTGTATATAGGCTTTTGAGTAGACAATGACTTAGCAAATCCTGCTAAACCATTTGTAAATATATCTAAGTCTTTTTTATCGCAAGTTACTGCTGATATTAAATTATCCTTGACAAAAAGAAGTTTTGCAGTTTTATTAAGCGTTTCAACTATTTGCATTGCGTTTTTATCAAAATCTTTAACTAAATCAGAAATAAACCAATAATAATCAAGACCAGCTGTTAACTCTTTAAACATCCACTCATTACTATAATAAGAAGGCAAACGGCGAGCAACTACCTGATATCCATTACGCTTAAAAGAAGCCTCAATTTGAGCTTGTTGACGAGTAAGCAACTCTTTTAATCGAGCAGTATCGGCAAAATTAGATTTCAACAATACCTCTAATGCCATTTCGTACATTTTATCGGTTTTATTGTTCATCATTTTCGATGAAACTAGAAACATTGGAATCATTTTATCATCATCGTTATTTTCGATAAAAGTAGTAAGTGAAGTGCTGAAATTTCCCAAGTGAATATTCATATTTCGGTTTAAATCACCAAATGAATATTTTTCGGTATTTACCATTGTGTATAATTCTGAAAGCAAAGACGCATAAGGTATTAAATCTTTAGGCAAAACTTTCATGTTAAAATACATATTTGAGTATACTATACCATTTGTAAATTCCTCGTAATGAAGCACTTTTGTTCCATCAAAATTCTTTTCTTCACAACTGTAAAATGTAGGTTTAGGATTGATATCCGATAAAGAAAGCATTGGAATTGTAGCGACAGCTTCAGGAGTATCCTCTGTTTTTTGATAGGCAATTAAATCATTTGTTTCTTTAATTAATGCATTAATCTGTGCTGGAGAAAGTTTTGCTTTATAAGCTTTAAGCTCTTTTTCAATAGCCAAATTACGTTCTTTATCCAAGCCAGGTTTCGGCTCGAATGAAACAAGTGCACTGTGATTATTATTTAAAATATATTTTATTATTATATCTTCAAGATAGTTACTTGTAAGTGCCTTTTTAATTTCGGCAAGTTGCTTTTCGTACTCTAATCCAACGAATGGGTCGTTATTAAAAAACCAACCCGCTTTTACTTCATCCATATACGAAATACCTTTTTGAGCATCGCTGCCTTCTCTAAATTGAAATTCATAACGATTAATAATTCCTTGAATTTCTTCTTTATTTATTCCTTTTTTTACTGCATCTCTCAATGTTTTAAGAATAATATCTTTAAACTTTTGTTTATCTTTTATATTTGCATTTTGCACTTGAATAGTGAATAAATTTTGTTTAAAATCTTGAGCACCAGCAAATACATCTTGTCCAATTCCAGCCTCCTGAAGCGCCAAACGTACAGGAGCCGATTCTTGATTAAAAAGCACTTCGCCAATAATATCTAAGGCCATAACCAATGCATAATTAGTATTATAACCAGCAGCATAGTTAAGAGTTAAATAGGTTTGATCATCTACTGGCGCACCTTCCATTACAGGATAGTTAAACGACAAATCTTTCATTGCAGCAAAAGGTTTTTGATCTTCAACAACAATTTTATTGCCTGTACGTGTGTATTTTGAAAGATAATTTTTATCTATAAATTCTAATTCCTTATTTATATCGGCATTTCCATACAAAAATATATAGCTATTTTCGGGATGATAATACTTTTTGTGAAAGTTAACAAATTGCTCTTGAGTTAAGGTTGCAATTGAACTTGGCATACCGCCCGATTCTTTACCATACGAATTATCAGGAAATATGGCTTTAAGATTTTCATACAATAGTTCGCGTTGTGGATTCGACATTGCTCCTTTCATTTCATTATAAACCACTCCCTTATAAACAATTGCCGAATCTTTATTTGTTAGCTCATAATGCCAGCCTTCTTGCTTGAGAATACGTGGATCAGTATAAATATTAGGATTGAAAACTGCATCTAAATAAACATACATTAAATTAAAATAATCTTTATCGTTCATGCTAGCAAAAGGGTAAGCAGTTGCATCACGACCAGTTTCTGCATTTAAAAAAGTATTAAGCGAACCTTTGCCAAGAATATCGAAAGGACTTTTAACAGGGAAATTCTTTGAACCATTAAGAACAGAGTGTTCGAGAATATGAGCAACTCCATTATCCGAATTTGGAAGCGTTTTAAAAGTAATTCCAAAAGTTTTATTGTCGTCGTTTGACGCAATTTTAAGAAGTTTAGCACCGCTTTTAACGTGCTCGTAATAATAACAATCGGCATTTACTTCTTTAACAAAACGCTTTTCAATAAGCTTGAAACCGTTGTTAAGTGTTTGCCCAAAACCAGAAAGCGATATAACACAAAAAGTGCATATCGCTGCTGATAAAATTTTCATTCTGTTTTGATTCATAATAAAGTAGTTTTAATTTAGTAATATTTGATATAATTTTTTCTGCCCATTTCTTATCATTTGTGCAATAATAAGATTTTTTTAATACTAATTGACTTGCATTCTATTAAAGCCAAATTTTAAAAGATATATAAGATTAAAAACGCCCGATAATCCTAGAAAAAATCCACTAAAGAAATCGAGCGTATCAGAGCTTTTGCAAAACCAATATAACGATATTGATACTATTAAGAACAACTGTCCTAGCGTTGAATAATAAAAAAACTTTTTCATAACTATTTTTTTAAAATTATTTTTTATTTTTGTTCCCAAACAATATTAAAAATTTTCCATTCACCTTTTATTTTTCCCATCTGAATATAATCGGTAAACTCAGGCGAAATCGTTTTTACAATTGCAATATTTTTTCCTACTTCATTTATTTCCACCTCAATTTTAATATTAGGATTCTGTTTTAGTTCATTAGGTTTTTTGCTTGTCCACTCAATCATTTGAGAGTATGTTGCATCATAAATCATTAATTTATTATTTTTAGGATTTACGATAAAACCCTTCTTTTTCAATTCGGGCGATAATGCTTTAGCCATTCTGGCTGAATCAGCACTGTACCATCCTTCAATATAATTTAAAGCTGTTGATTTAATTGCCTCTTTCTCATCTGGGGTTTGAGAAAATGATTTTTGTGTTGCAAATGCAAATAGAATCGTAAAAATTATTGAGTTTATAAAAACTATTTTTTTCATGCTGTTTTGATTAAATATTTTTTGGTTCAACTATTTTCTATCGAATTGGAATTTATAAATATATGTTTTTGCTGCATCAGCACTAGGTAATAAATAAATGTTTTCTATTTCATTTTTTACATAATTATTTAACGCTTCACTATTACCGTTTAATTGAGAAACAAGAATAGTTCCATCATAATCTATTGAGAACTCAACATAAACTGTACCTTCTAAATTTTGTTCTTTTGCAAAATCTGGGTATTTTATTTCAGACATAATAAATTCATTTATTCTGAAAGAATTATTACGCAAAGCATCAAAATATAAAAAAGTAGTAGTTGATTTAGCTTCATCAGCCGAACATTTTGGAGTTTCAGAAGAATCAACGTTAAATATATTTGAAACAGGGGTGTTTGCCTTTGAAGTAAAACTCATTAAAGTTAAACAGAAAATAGCAGCGATTGTTTTATATGTTGTTTTCATGGCAGTTTGTTTTTAAATTATTATACTTTCACTATAATAACATCCGTGCCAAACTGTTTAAACTGCTGAATTGCATATTTTTAACAATTATCCACCAAATTAATTGGATTTATATAAATTGATAATGTGAACATAAAATGTTCGGAATCGAACGTTTTATTTAGATTTAATTTAACGAGTAAAAATACAAGAAAAAAAAATATAATAACAATATGTAAAGGATTTGACAAGACTTTAGTTTGTGATTTTTACATTTTTGTTTCAATTATTATCTATTTTTAGAATTTTATAGATAGTAAAATCACTATTGAAGACTTGAATTTTTAAAAATTTGTAATTACAACAACAATTTTGGCTTAAATAATTATCCGAAATCGTTCAAGAGTATCCAAAAACGGTCACCAAAATAATAATCAACTAATTCCAATAATCACATAAGCAACTATAAATAAACACATTACCAAGTTTGGATTATTTTTTGAATTTGCATATTAGGCAACTTAAAATAATATTAAAGCTATTAATATTTAATTAAAAAAATAACACAATATGAAAAACACAATTATCATCTTTGCTTTTATATTTTGCTTTTTGTCAAAAGCATATTCGCAACCAACTAATACAGTTAAAATAAATATAGCAGAATTAGATTCATTTATTAATAAAATGTTAATAGACTGGAAAGTACCAGGTTTGGCTCTTGCCATTGTAAAAGATGGAAAAGTATTATACACCAACGGATATGGAGTAAAAAACTTAAAATCGTTAGAAAAAGTATCTACCAGTACTTTATTTTCAATTGCATCAGCAACTAAATCATTTACTTCTACATTAGCTGCAATGATGTATGAAGAAAATAAATTTGACTGGGATGTTCCTTTAATAAATTATTTCCCCGATTTTAAAATGTATGACGAAATGGCAAGTGCAAAAATAACACTTAAAGACTTGATGTCGCATCGATCAGGAATTCCGCGCCAAAAGTACTATTCGCTTATTGCTCCTGCCAATAGAAAAGAAACACGATCGAATATGAAATATTTTGAACCAACCAGTGATTTCAGAGCTTCGTTCAATTATTGCAACGAAACTTTTGCTGTTGCTGGTGACATGATTGCCGAGCGTGCAGGAACAACTTGGGAAGAAATGGTTCGAAAAAAAATATTTGAGCCTCTCGAAATGAAAAGCACAATCACTTCTTAGGCAAAATATTAATTTGAGGTGCTAGCGAAGAAATTCTTAATTCTAAAGAAG
>JBAXGW010000060.1:0-26026 GCA_037139195.1 Bacteroidota bacterium | reverse complement strand
CTGTTAGATAGTAGCACTGATACCTCGAGGCTCTGCCTCGGGGTTATTCATTTAAGGAAAAAAATATTACGGGAAAGATTAATGCAAATGATTCAATTAAAAATGATTCTGCAAACATCAGCATAAAAAATACTGAACCCGCTCCAAAATTATCTTTAATTAATCAAATATTAAATGACGAAATAAAATACAAAGCATTTAAAAAAGTTTTTGACAGAAAATACTATTCATCAGGTTATCCTTTTTTAATAAGTAAAAATGGCGAGTTTCTTATTCACCCTTCTAAAGAAAAAGAAAATGCTAGCGACAAAAACTTTTTTAAATTAATTCTTTCTAACAAAGAAGAATTAGGGCATGAAAGATATTTATGGCCCGAAGATAATTCTGGCAAACAAAAACAAGAATATTTTGTTTATTATGCTCCACTTGAGGCCTATATTGTTTGTACTGTTTATGAAAATGATATTTACAAAGACTTGGGAATATTTCTTCTTACTATAATAATAGGAGGTTCAATTGTAATTGTCATTATATCAATTGGAATAATTTATATTTTCAAACCAATTAAAACAGTATTAGGCAATATATCTTTAACCATTTCTAATTTGTCAAAAGGTAAAATTATCGATACCACCATTAATTATTCATATAATGATGAATTTGCTGAAATAGGATCAAATATTAAAGAACTTAGAGTTGGGTTTGAAAACTATTCAAATTTTGCAAAACGCATTGGCGATAATGATTTAAATTCAGATATTTCATTATTAAGTGATGATGATACTTTGGGGAAATCGTTGCTGGATATGAAGTATAGTTTGATAAAAGCCCAAGAAGAAGAATTAGTAAGAAAATCTGAAGATGAACGTAGAAATTGGGCCACCGTTGGTCATGCAAAATTTGGAGAGATACTTCGTCAAAACAATGATAATATTCAGCTTCTTTCGTTTAATATTATTAGAAATTTGGTTGAATATACTGGAATGAATCAAGGTGGTTTATTTGTATATAATGATAATAATGCCGAACATCCTTATTTAGAAATGACGGCTTGCTATGCATTTAACCGACAAAAATTTATTCATAAAACAATAGAAATTGGAGAAGGACTTGTTGGTGCTTGTTACCAAGAAGGACAAACAATATTTTTAACCGATGTTCCCAACAGTTATGTTGAAATAACATCGGGACTTGGAGAAGCTAATCCAAAATGTATTTTAATTGTTCCACTGAAATTGAACGATAAAATATATGGTATTATTGAGCTAGCTTCGTTTAAAACTATTGAACAATATCAGATTGAATTTGTTGAAAAAATTGGAGAAAGCATTGCATCAACTATATCAAGCGTAAAAGTAAATATTCGTACAGCCCAACTGCTAGAGGTTTCGCAACAACAATCGGAAGAAATGCGAGCTCAGGAAGAAGAAATGCGACAGAATCTTGAAGAAATGCATGCTACACAAGAAGAAATGGAGCGCAAACAACTAGCTGCAAAAATTACAGAAAATAAAATGTTGCTTTTAGTTGGCGCAATTGATGCTTCATACTGTCGTTTGGAAACAGATATTAATGGATATATTACAGAATGCAACGACTCGATAATAAACCTTAGTAAAATGTCGAAAAACGAGATTGTTGGGAAGTTATTGTTTAGTTTTATGCCACAAGACAAGGTTAAAACCGCTGGATTTGATGGCTTTTTGAGTAATTTGAAGAGCGGTATTCAACAGAAAGGAGGACATCAATATATTTTCAAAAATAAAGAGTATTGGATGTTTTGTACTTATACACCTGGCAAAAACGAAGAAGGTGTTTATAATAAAATAGTTATAATTGGAAATGATATTACTCTTCTTCACTCTCGTGAAATGGAAATGAAACAACAAACGGAGGAGTTGAAGGCACAAGAAGAAGAAATGCGCCAGAACCTTGAAGAAATGAGCGCTATACAGGAGGAAATGCATCGTAATCAAGCTGTGCTAGCTGCTAATGAATATAAAATGAGTATGCTTAAAAACGCAGTAGATTCAGCTTATTGCCGTTTAGAATTGGATATGAAAGGGAATATTACAGATTGCAACGACTTAATTGTATCCTTATCAGGCTATAAAAAAAATGAATTAGTTGGAAATGTTCTTTTCAATTATATGCCTCAAGATAAAGTCAAAACTTCTGCCTTTGAAAATTTCTTCAATAACTTAAAAAGTGGAATTCAGCAAAAAGGAGGGCATCAATTTATCTTTAATGGAAAAGAAATTTGGTTGTATTGCACTTATACTCCAGAAAAAAACGAAGAGAATATTTTCGACAAAATTATTGTAATTGCCAATGATATTACAATGATTCATACTCGCGAAGTAGAAATGAAGCAGCAAGCGGAGGAATTAAAAGCACAAGAAGAGGAAATGCGACAGAACCTTGAAGAAATGAAGGCTATTCAGGAGGAGATTGAAAGAAAAGATAGAGAAATGTCGGGTTTAACAAAAGCAGTTGACCATTGTTACGGTATTGCAGAATACAATGCACAGGCAGTATTAATAAAAGTAAATAGTTCATTTGTTAAATTTACTGGAATATCCGAAATGGAATTATTAAATAAAAATTATAGCCATTTCGTAAATCCAGATTTTGTTAAATCAGAAAAATACTCAAATTTTTGGAATGCATTATTAAATGGCAAAACTCAATCGGGCGGGCATCAGTATTTCTTTAATGGTAAAGAGTTTTGGTTTTACGAATCTTTCGCACCTGTAGTTGATGAAAGTGGTCAGGTTGTGAAAATAATCTGCATTGCTAATGATATTACTAAGCTTCATGAGAATCAAAAAGAAACTAATTCTACAATTGAAGCTTTAAAAGCTGAAATTGAAGTTTTAAAACAGAAAAATTAGATCACACTTTTATATGGTAGCCATCAATGATTTTTTATTGATGGCTTTTTTATTTTAGTTCCATTGCTGGTGTATAAATTTGTTTCAGAAATGCTTGTTAACAAAAATTAAATCAAAAAAATTACAAAAGCATATTTTTATTATCTTTGGGAATAATAAAACTCAACTGCTCAATGTATCTTTTGAAAATTAAAGGCAAAGCTAAAATTCCTGATTTTGTTCAAATTAGGGACGATGAATTTACTTTGATTAGCTATATCAAATTAGATAATATTTGTCAGGGTTTAAAAAAATATGGATTATCTCATCTCGAAAGCAAAATTGTTAAATTGCTAAACGAAGGAGAATTTGGCAAAATAATGAAAATAATTTAACATTATGGAACAAGCGGAAAATATTACTGTTATTGAGTTTAAAGACGCAACTATTTCTGTAAAACACAATATCGTTTTAACTGAGGTTAATTTTTCTGTTGATAAGGGCGAATTTGTTTATCTTGTAGGCAGAACAGGAAGCGGAAAGTCATCGCTGCTTCGCACTTTATATAGTGATTTGGATTTGCATGCAGGAGAAGCATCAATAGCAAGCTATAACCTTACAAAGATAAAACGCAAAGAAATTCCTTTTCTTCGCCGTAAATTGGGTATTGTATTTCAAGATTTTCAGTTACTTACTGACCGTAGTGTTAACGAAAACCTAATTTTTGTTATGAAAGCCACTGGTTGGGATGATAAAAATAAGATGAATGAGCGAGTGCAGGATTTGCTTAAAAGAGTTGGATTAGATACTAAAGGACATAAAATGCCTCATGAGTTATCGGGTGGCGAACAACAGCGACTTTCAATTGCTAGAGCATTAATCAATGACCCTGAAATAATTTTAGCAGATGAACCTACGGGAAACCTCGATCCAGAAACTTCAGAGGAAATATTAAATTTATTGTTAGAAATAAGCAATAGTGGGAGAGCCGTATTGATGGCAACTCACGATTATTCATTGTTTGAAAAAAATCCTTCTAGAACGCTTAAATGTGAAGGAGGAAGATTACTTGATTCTGGGAAATTGGTGTTTGAAGACGAAGACTAATTCCAAATTAATTTAACCAATTTTTCAACCTGCATCAAATTAGAAAAATCCTTGTTTAATAGTTGAGCTCTTTTTTCAATCATTGAATCAGTGAAATCAATTTTGCTTAATTCGATAATTTTAGCTTTCATCTCATCTTTTAAATCCTCAATATTACACAAACATTCTAATCCAGTATCTTTAACCATGGGCGAATTTACTACGCAGTGGCGTCCTCGATACAGAGCAGCCAAGAGTTTTAGCTTAATTCCAGTTGCCTGAAAAGTTGGCAAAATATTTATCTGTGCATCTTCAATTAATTGATTTATGGTGTCATTATCAACATCAGAAATCAAACGTGCATTTTTATTGCTTTCAACGGCATTAATTAATTCTTTTGATGCTTTGTTTCCCGCAATTATCAAAGGGTAATTAAGATCACTAAAAATTTGATTAACTAAAAAAAGAGCAGCTTGATTATTTTCACCAACACCTAAATTGCCATGATATAAGGCGAAATCGCCCTTCCCCGGTTTGATTTTAACAGTGATATTAGGGTGAAATGCTGAAATATGTTGGCAATTAGCATATTTTGAAGAAAAATAATTTAAATCATTTTTTGAAATAGTAGCAATTTTATTAGCGTATTTAAGATTGCTTTCAAATTTCTCTAAACGCCTAGACTCTCTTATAAAATAATATTCCTTAATCCAATTTTTTTCAACACTTGCCAGGTTTGAATAATAATCGTGCTCAATATTATGAGTTCGTACAATTTTTAATCGGTTTTTCAATCGTTCGTCATTTATGTAGGCACAGCAATGAAGCCCTTCAAATAGAATAGGATAATTATTATTTAAAATATTTTCTATAAGCTGTTCATGCTTTCTGGAAACAACTATAAATGGTTTTGAACTCAGCAAATTTACCTTTGCCATATTTCTAGGATAATAGAAAACTTCAACTGCGTATTTATTAAGTTCTTCTTGTTGCTCTCGACCGTATTCAAAGCAGTGCAAGTGAATTTTAATGCCTTGTTCATGAAGAGATTTTATTTTGTAAAAAACGTCAATAACACCGCCGTAATCAGCAGGGAAAGGAATATCGAAAGAAATAATATTAATATGTTTTTCAGACATAAGGCTGCATAAGTTCTATAAAATTAATTTTTTCTTTTTCCCAGCAAAACTCTTCAGCAGCATAATGTAAGTTTTCTTTCCAGCGTTTAATTTGCATTTTATCGCTTAACATATAGTCGATATTTTCAGCGATATGCTTTGGATCGTGAGATTTAATGATAACTCCAATGTCGTATTTGTCCATAATTCGCTTTACTTCAACCATCCCAGACGTTAAAACCGGAACATTACACTGGATATAATCGAAAAATTTATTTGGCAAACTGTATATGTAATTGATGTTTGTTGGTTTTTCAATGCTTAAACCAATATCAGCTAGCATTGTGTATTTAGCAAGTTCAGAAAATTTTAGTTGTCCAAGAAAAATTACTTTTTCAGCTAATTCGTTTTCCCTCACATATTTTTGTAAATCATAATAAATATCACCAATTCCAGCAATAATTAGTTTTACATTGCCTTTAACATAAGCCATTGCGTCAATAACTTCTTCTAAACCTCTATCAACGTTAACAGCCCCTTGATAAAAAACAATTTTTGTGTCATTTTCTAATCCGAGTTCTTCACGACTTACTATTTCGCATGATTTAAGCTTAAGCGGAACGTTTCTAATTATACAAAAGTTGGCTTTAAATTCTTCTTTATATAAGTTTGCAATCGATTGATTTACAGTGTAGCAAAGATGGGCATTTTTAATCCCAATTCGTTCAATCGCTTTCCATATTTTCTGTACAAAGTAACGTCCTTTTAGCTCTGGAACTCCTGTGAAATATTCATGAGAATCGAAAATTAAGGATTTGCGTTTAAGTTTTGCAGCAAAAATATTCGCTAATAAAGTGTCTGCATCGTTAGCCAAAAGCACATCTGCTTTATGTGATTTAAGATATAAAAATAATCGGATGTTATAATTTAAATAAAACAAAAAGCCTTTATTAAATAAAAGATGAAAGCGTTTGGTCTTGTATTTTCTAGCGTCTAGTTTTTTGCTATCGGGCAAATTACGTCCAACAAGTGTTACATCAAATCCCATTTCGTGCAAAGTACAGCAAACCCTATTTACACGTTGGTCGGTAACTAAATCGTTAATAACAGAAACAATTACTTTTTTCAATGTTTGATAATTTAAGTTCAAACCTACATGAAAATAATGGAATACGCAATTAATTTAGATGATTTCTTTATAATATCAACCGAATCTAATGAATTTTCTAAAAAATAATATTTAAAAACCTTAGATTTGCATAAAATTATTTTCATTATGATTACGATCACTGAGCAGGTAAATTTAAAAGATTATACTACTTTTAAAATTAATTGTTATGCCTCATTTTTAGCCGAAATTGACACTATTGAAGAACTCTTAGAATTTATGGATTCTACCCATTCAAATTTACCTAGAATTGTTTTGGGTGGTGGAAGTAATATGCTTTTTACTAAAAATTTTAATGGCTTATTGTTGAAGTTGAATTTTAAAGGAATTGACGTGCTTTCTGAAAATGAGACTGATGTGTACGTTAGAGCAATGGCAGGTGTAAAATGGGATGACTTTGTAAGTCATTGTGTGGATAATAATTGGTGTGGAATTGAAAATCTGATTGAGATACCTGGCAATGTTGGAAGTTGTCCAATTCAGAATATTGGAGCTTATGGCACCGAAGTAAAAGATACTATTTATGCTGTTGAGGCGATAAATATTAAATCGAAAAAGCCAGTAACTTTTCAAAATGAAGATTGTAAATTTGGTTACAGATCTAGTATTTTTAAGCTTCAAGAAAAAGACAAATATTTAATTACATCGGTAATATTTAAGTTATCAAAAATATTTTTCCCAAATATTAATTACTCTGATATACAAAAAGAGTTGGCAGATAAATATGATATTAAAATAAAAGATGTTTCGGAAGCTATTAGAGGTATAAGGCTTAGAAAACTTCCTGTTCCAGACGAATTAGGAAATGCTGGTAGTTTCTTTAAAAATCCAACTATAAGTGCTGTTGAATATGAGCGATTGAAAAATAAATTTGCTGAAATCCCTTCATTTAAAGTAGATGCTGATTCATATAAAATACCCGCTGCCTGGTTGATAGAACAAACAGGTTGGAAAGGCTATAGAGATGGCGATGCTGGTGTTCATCAAAATCAACCATTGGTTTTAGTGAATTATGGCAAAGCAAGTGGATTGCAGATTAAAGAGCTTTCGGAAAAGATAAAAGAATCTGTTTTTAAAAAGTTTTCTATTCAATTGGAAACTGAAGTTAATATTTACTAATTTATATAAAAAAGGGCTAAAAAGCCCCTTATGTTCTTTGAAGGTGTTCTAAAGTTGAAAGTTCGAAGTTGCGAAGTTTTTGATATTTTGGAGTTTACTGATGTAATGACTAAATTCAAAAACGAGCAAAACGATGAACAAAGCGTAGCGTACTCATGAGCTTGAGAATAAATTACGACTTTTTGGACACCTTCTTTTTATTTCATATTATGATATACATTCTGTACATCATCATCTTCATCGAATTTATCAAGCAATTTCTGAAGTTCTTCTTCCTGTTCAGGGGTTAGTTCTTTGAAATCCGTTGGAATTCTTTCAAATTCAGAACGGAGGATTTCATAATTATTTTCTTCAAGGTATTTTTGGAGTTTTCCAAAAGCTTCAAATTCACCGTATATATTTAATTCGCCTTCGTCTTCATAAAGCTCATCCAAACCTAAGTCAATTAACTCTAGTTCAAGTTCTTCAAGGTCTAGTCCTTCTTTCATAGTAGTTTTAAACACGCATTTTCTGTCGAAAATAAAATCTAAGCAGCCGCTTGTTCCCAAAGAACCATTGTATTTGTTGAAATAGCTTCGTACATTAGCCACAGAACGTTGATTGTTGTCAGTTGCACATTCAACAACTATTGCAACACCGTAAGGACCATAGCCTTCAAAAGTTACTTCTTTATAATCTGCTTGTTCTTTTGAAATTGCTCTCTTAATTGCACGTTCTACGTTGTCTTTAGGCATATTTGCGTGACGTGCATTTTGCATTAATGCTCTTAATCTTGAATTTGTCTCTGGATCTGGACCACTAGCTTTAACAGCCATATCTATCTCTCTGCCAATTTTTGTAAACGTTTTAGCCATCTGACCCCAACGTTTCATTTTTCTGGCTTTTCTATATTCAAATGCTCTTCCCATTTTATTGTATGTTTTGTTTCGTTATGCAATATTAAAAATTATTTAGATTGTATTATAGCAAATTCCTAAAAATATTTCAACCACTTTAATATTTTTCCAGATAATGGCTCAATTTCTTCTCAAAAAATTATAATTTCATGAAAAATTAATTTATATTTGTTCTAAATAAGATTATAACAGTCAATGAACAATTCTATACCTTCCGATTATTTGCCAATAATGATTCAAACCATTATAGTATTTGGATTTGTGGTTACTACAATGTTGCTTACGCACTTTTTAACAGTAAAACGAAGAAAAATATTTTCGCAAAAAAAACAATTAAACTTCGAATGTGGAATTGAAACTAAAGGAAACGCACGTATTCCATTCTCTGTTAAATATTTTCTTGTTGCTATACTTTTTGTTCTTTTCGATGTAGAAATTATTTTCTTCTATCCTTGGGCGATAAATATCAGAGAGATTGGGAATACAGCTGTTTTAGGAATGATTCCATTTGTAGTTTTATTATTGGTTGGTTTTTATTATTTGGTAAAGAAAGGAGCCTTGAAATGGGAATAATCGATGGTGAAGGGTTGACGGTGTAAGGTAAATGGTAATTAAAGAATTTGATTAGATAATTCAAAATTCAGTGGGGCACAGTGGAAAAATTGTGTAACTCTGTGAAAATTAAAATAATGACAGACAAAAAAATAAATATAGTTGAATCACCTCTGGGACATTCAGAACCTGGCTTTTTTGCAACTAAACTAAGCGAAGTTGTGGGATTGGCACGCAAAAATTCTATTTGGCCATTACCTTTTGCAACTTCTTGTTGTGGAATTGAGTTTATGTCGACAATGGCTGCAACTTATGATCTAGGGCGTTTTGGTGCTGAAAGGCTTAGTTTCTCTCCGCGTCAGGCAGATTTACTAATGGTTATGGGCACTATAGCTAAGAAAATGGCTCCAGTTGTTGTTCAAATTTATGAGCAAATGGCTGAACCTCGTTGGGTAATTGCAGTTGGGGCTTGTGCCTCTAGCGGTGGGATTTTCGATACTCACAGTGTTTTACAAGGTATTGATAGAGTTGTCCCTGTTGACGTGTATGTGCCAGGATGTCCACCAAGACCTGAGCAAATCATTGATGGAATTTTAAGGATTCAGGATTTGATTGGAGAAGAATCATTGAGAAGAAGATATTCGCCTGAATATAGAGCGCTTTTAGAAAGATATAATATTGGGAATAATATTTAAAATAATTGCAAATCTTTTAAAAATCATAAAAAATAATAAATGCCCGAACAACAAAACATAGAATTTAAACTTAGCTGGCACGATGATTACCTGAAATGGGTTTGTGGTTTTGCAAATTCCATTGGAGGAATTATCTATATTGGCATGGATGATAATGGGGTTGTTGTTCATTTAATGGATTATGCCAAATTGATGGAAGATATTCCGAATAAGATTCGAAATAGCATGGGAATTATTTGTGATGTTCAATTACAAGATGAGGATGGGAAAAAGTATATTTCAATTAAAGTGAATCCGAATTCTGTCGCTGTTTCATTAAGAGGAAGGTATTATTATCGAACCGGTAGTACTAAAATGGAACTGGTTGGAGTTGAATTAAATGAGTTTTTACTAAAAAAGGCTGGAAAAACTTGGGACGATATTGTCGAGGAAAGTGCTAGCATTAAGGATATTGATGAAAAAAGCATCGCTAAATTTGTTTTAGATAGTAAAGATAAAGGCAGAATGCCTAATACTATTGGTTTAACTAGTTTTCAGATTTTAGAAAAGCTAAAACTTACCGAAGGAGATAAGTTAAAAAGAGCTGCAATAATACTTTTTGGAAAAGACCCGAATAACTTTTATCCAAATATTCAGGTGAAAATTGGTCGCTTTAGTAAAGACAGCACCGATTTAAGATTTCATGAAATTGTTGAAGGAAATTTAGTGCAAATGTTGGATGAGGTGAAAGTGCAGTTGAATTATAAGTTTTTAACTCGACCTATTGAATTTACAGGAATGCAGCGTATTGAAAAAGATGAATATCCAATTGATGCACTTCGTGAGATGTTGCTAAATGCATTGGTTCACCGAACCTATATGGGCGCACCTGTCCAAATGAGAGTGTTTGACAATCATCTTTCTATTTGGAATGAAGGGGGCTTGCCTTTTGGTTTAAGTGTTGAAGATCTGAAAATCGAGCATAATTCAAGACCAAGAAATCCCAAAATTGCTTATGCATGTTTTATGGCTGGTTATATCGATACATGGGGACGTGGTACATTGAAAATTATTAAAGCATGTAGAAATGCGGGATTGCCAGAAGCTGAAATTCTCGAGATGAATGGAGGCATTCAGATTTCAATCTTTCAGAAAAATAATACAAAGTTGGTAGATGGGTTGGTAGATGGGTTGGTAGATGGGTTGGTAGAGAATCAAATTAGAATTATTAATTTAATAAAAATAAATCCGAAAATTTCTAAAATCAAAATGTCCGAAAACATTGGAATTAGCTCAACTGCGATAGATAAACATATCAAGAAATTAAAAGAAAAAGGGATTTTGTACAGAGAGGGAAGTGATAGAACTGGATATTGGAAGTTGAAGTAAATGTACTAGAGGATTTTTTTTTAATTAATATGGGTAAACAAAGATTTTAACAATTATGAATCAAGATAAATTAAAAGAGTTATTAGCTGAGGTTTTTTCTGAGGAAATAAAATTTCAGGAAGAACCGACAGATATGCTTGTTGTTATTTCTGAGGCAAGCTTTTTGCCGACTTTGGTGGCTTATCTGAAAAATCAGCTTAGCTTTTCCTTTCTGGTTGATATTTGTGGAGTTCATTTTCCAGATCAAACAAATGAACTCGGAGTAATTTATCAGTTGATGAATATGGAAACGAATATTCGCATTAGGATTAAGGTTTTTGTTTCAAAAGATAAGCCTGAAATACCTTCGCTTTGCAAGTTTTATTCGGGAGCAAACTGGATGGAACGCGAAACTTACGACTTTTATGGAATTAAATTCCTTGGTCATCCTAATCTAATTCGTATTTTAAATGTCGAATATTTGGATTATTTCCCAATGCGAAAAGAATTTGCTTTGGAAGACCCTACTAGAGAAGATAAGGATAATAGTTTTTTTGGAAGATAGAAGATATGGAAAAGATATACAGCTCAACTCAAACTACAAATACTGATACTCCTTATTCAACGCTGAATTTAGGTCCTACGCATCCAGCTACTCATGGAATATTTCAAAATATTCTAACTATGGATGGCGAGAAAATTGTTGATGCAGAATCTACAGTTGGCTATATTCATCGTGCTTTCGAAAAAATTGCCGAACGAAGACCTTATTATCAAATAACTCCGCTAACTGACAGATTGAATTATTGCTCTGCGCCGATAAATAATATGGGTTGGCACATGACAGTAGAGAAATTGATGAGTATTGAAGTGCCAAAGCGCGTGGATTATATGCGAATTATAATTATGGAGCTTGCTCGTATTACGGATCACCTTATTTGCAATAGTGTAATTGGAGTTGATAGTGGTGCTTTGACAGGATTTATATACATTTATCAAGAACGTGAAGCGGTATATGAGATTTATGAAGAGATTTGTGGCGCGCGTCTTACTACAAATATGGGAAGAATTGGTGGTTTCGACCGTGATTTTTCGCATAGTGTAATAAAAAAAATTGAAGACTTTTTGGTTAGATTTCCTAAGAAATTAAGAGAATTTGAAAAGCTACTTATGCGAAACCGAATTTTCATGGATCGTACAATTAATGTTGGCGCTATAAGTAAAGAACGGGCTTTGAATTATAGTTTTACAGGGCCGAATCTTCGTGCTGCTGGTGTTGATTATGATGTGCGTGTTGCTAAACCTTATAGTTCATATAGCGATTTTAATTTTGAAATTCCGATAGGATCTAATGGCGATGTTTACGATCGTTTTTGCGTTCGAAGCGCTGAAATGTGGCAAAGTTTAGAAATAATTAAAAATGCACTAAGGAATTTACCTGAAGGAAGTAGTCATGCTGATATTCCAGGTTGTTATTTGCCTCCTAAAGAGCAGGTTTACAATAATATGGAAGCATTGATTTGGCATTTTAAAATCGTGATGGGAGAGTTGGATGTGCCTAAAGGAGAGATTTATAATGCAGTTGAAGGAGCAAATGGCGAATTAGGCTTTTATTTAATAAGCGATGGTGGCAGAACTCCTTATAGATTGCATTTCCGCCGACCTTGTTTTATTTATTATCAGGCTTTTCCTGAGATTATAAAAGGAGGATTGCTTTCGGATGCAATTTTAACTATGAGTAGTATGAATGTAATTGCAGGAGAGCTTGATGCATAAGTAATAATTAAAATATATTTACTTCAGTTCACTTCGACTCCGCTCAGTGAACGATTAACCGGTGATTGAGCGGAGTCGAAATCACAATAAAAAAAATGATAGAACACAAAATATATAAAAAACAGAATCTCGAATACACCTTTTCTGATAGCACGATGAACCGTGTTCGGGAGATAATTGCAAGATATCCTGAAGGAAAACAGAAGTCAGCTTTATTGCCTTTGTTGCATATTGCTCAGGAAGAATTTGGCGGTAGTTTGAATGCGGATAGTATGGATTATATCGCAAATATTTTGAATATTAAGCCAATAGAAGTCTATGAAGTGGCAACTTTTTACACACAATTCTATCTAGAACCTCAGGGTAAATATGTAATTGAAATTTGCAGAACTGGTCCTTGTGTGGCTTGTGGCGCAGAAGAAATGATTGATTATTTATGTGAAAAACTAAATATTAATGATGGAGAAACTACAACAGATGGATTATTCTCGCTTAAAACGGTAGAATGTCTTGGTGCCTGTGGTTATGCTCCTGTTATGCAAGTCAATACGCGCTTTCACGAAGAATTAGATAAAGCTAAAATTGACAATATTATTGAAACATTAAGAAATGAAGCAAATAGTACGATAAATATTGAAGAACAATGGGTAGAAAAATTTTGCTTGAAAAAATAGATATTCCAAACATCATTCAATTTGATGTTTATAAAAATTCAGGAGGATATTCATCAGTAGAGAAGGTGCTTAAAATCATGTCTCCTCTTGATGTTGTTGAGGAAGTTAAGAAGTCTGGACTAAGAGGTCGAGGAGGAGCTGGTTTCCCTACCGGAATGAAATGGAGTTTCATTGATAAAAAAAGCGATAAACCTCATTATTTGGTTTGCAATGCAGATGAAAGCGAGCCTGGAACTTTTAAAGACCGCTATCTAATTGACCATATTCCTCATTTGCTTATTGAGGGAATGATTTGTTCTGCATTTGCTTTGGATGTTCATACGGCCTATATTTATGTTCGTGGTGAGTTTAAAACTCAAATAGGAATTCTTAATAAAGCTTTAAGCGAAGCTTATGCGAATGGATTGCTTGGTGAAAATATTTTAAATAGTGGATTTTCTTTGGATATTTATGTTCAACCTGGCGGTGGTGCTTATATCTGTGGAGAAGAAACCGCGCTTATTGAATCATTAGAAGGAAAACGTGGAAATCCAAGGTTGAAACCTCCATTTCCTGCTGTTTCTGGACTTTATGATTGCCCAACAGTCGTGAATAATGTTGAGACGCTTGCAACTGTTGCACCTATAATCAATATGTGTGGCGAAGAATATGCGAAAATAGGTGTTGGTAAAAGCACCGGAACAAAACTAATTTCTGCTTGTGGAAACATTAATAAACCGGGTGTTTACGAAATTGAAATGGGTTTGCCTGTTGAAGAATTTATAAATTCGGATGAATATTGTGGTGGAATAAAAAATGGAAAGAAACTGAAAGCATTGATACCTGGTGGTTCGTCAGTGCCAGTATTGCCATTTGATTTGATTTATCAAACAAAAGCTGGAAATCAACGATTAATGACCTATGAATCACTTGCTGAAGGCGGTTTTGAATCGGGAAGTATGTTGGGTTCTGGCGGGTTCATTGTTTATGACGAAGATGCTTGTATGGTGAAAAACACCTATACTTTTGCTCGTTTTTATCATCACGAATCTTGCGGACAATGTTCTCCTTGTAGAGAAGGAACTGGCTGGATGGAAAAAGTACTTCATCGAATAGAGCATGGCGAAGGCAAAATGAAAGACATTGATTTATTGGTCGATATTGCGAAAAACATAGAAGGACATACCATTTGTCCGCTTGGTGATGCCGCTGCCTGGCCAGTTGCCAGCGCGATAAGACATTTCAGAAAAGAGTTTGAATATCACGTTGAACATCCTGAAATAGTGAAGAATACAAAACATGGAAAGTTAATATAAAAGGTACAAGGTGCAGGGTAAAAGGTTCAAGGATAATCCACCGTTTACCTTGCACCCTGAACCATTAACCAGAAAGAATATGATTAAAATTACCATAGATAACATATCCGTTGAAGTTGAGGAAGGTACAACTATCCTAAATGCTGCCCGTAAGATTGGAGGAAAAGTCGTTCCGCCGGCAATGTGCTATTATTCGAAACTTAAAAAAAGTGGAGGAAAATGTAGAACTTGTTTGGTTAAAGTTTCTCGCTCATCTGCCACTGATGAAAGAGCAATGCCAAAGTTGGTTCCATCATGTTCTACATTAGCAGTTGATGGAATGGAAGTAATGAATAGAACTTCTGATGAGGTTATGTCTGCACGCAAAGCAATTGTGGAAATGCTTTTAATTAACCACCCTTTAGATTGTCCCGTTTGTGATCAGGCTGGAGAATGTGATTTGCAGAATTTAAGTTTTGAGCATGGACTTTCAGAAACTCGATATGAAGAAGAAAGACGCGAATTTGCACCTGTAAATATTGGAAATAAGATTAAATTACACATGAACCGCTGTATTTTATGCTATCGCTGTGTCTATACTGCGGAGCAAATCACGGACAAACGTGTTCATGGTGTTTTATATCGTGGTGATCATTCTGAAATTAGCACGTTTGTAGAAAATTTTATTGAAAATGATTTTTCTGGGAATATAATTGATGTTTGCCCTGTTGGTTCTTTAACGGATTATACTTCAAGATTTAAGAACCGTGTTTGGTTTACAAAACCTATGGATGCTCATTGCGATTGTCCTAAATGCTCTGGTAAAGCTGTTTTGTGGATGAAAGGAAATGAAATAGTAAGAGTTACAGGACGAAAAGACAAATACGGTGAGTTAGAAGATTTTATTTGCAACGATTGCAGATTTGAAAAGAAAAATTTATCGGATTGGACAGTTGAAGGAGAACGAAAAATTGAGAGGACTTCTGTTATCAGTCAAAATCATTATGTTAAAACTAAGAAAACAAATATAATATCACCAGTTGAAGGAAAGATGAAAGGTTAAAGGTAAAAGGTGCAAGGTGAATGGTAAAAGAGTTTACCATTAACCGTGTACCCTGCACCAAAAAGAATATACTATGAATTATTACGTCTATAAAATAATACTTGCTACTGTAATTATGCTTTTAAGCCTAGTTATAGCGATGTATGCAACCTATTTTGAAAGAAAAATTGCAGCTTTGTTTCAAGACCGACATGGTCCAAATCGTGCAGGTCCTTTCGGATTGCTACAACCACTAGCTGATGGATTGAAACTTCTTTTCAAAGAAGAATTTATGCCAGATACAGCAAATAAAAGTCTTTATATTTTAGGTCCAATGTTGGCAATGATGGTTGCATTGCTTACAAGTGCTGTGATTCCTTGGGGAGGAGTGCTTGAGATTGGCGGAGAATCTTATCCATTGCAAGTTGCAGATATAAATATTGGAGTTCTTTATATAATGGCAATTACATCTGTTGGAGTTTATGGAATTATGCTTGGAGGCTGGGCTTCAAATAATAAATATTCGCTACTTGGCGCAATTCGAGCTGCTTCGCAAATGATTAGTTATGAATTAGCTTTAGGATTAGCCGTTTTAGCCATTGTGATGATGACTGGTTCTTTAAGTTTAAATGAAATTGTTGAGCAACAAAAAGGTTTCCATTGGAATATATTTTACCAGCCAGTTGGATTTTTACTTTTTTTAATTTGTGTTTTAGCTGAATGTAATAGAGCACCATTCGATTTGCCTGAATGCGAAACCGAACTTGTTGGGGGATTTCATACAGAATATAGCAGTATGAAATTAGGATTTTATTTATTTTCAGAATATATCAATATGTTTATTTCCAGTGCGTTAATTGCAGCCTTGTTTTTTGGTGGATATAATTTTCCTGGACTTGAGAGTTTGCCATTTTCGCAAAATGTTATAACTCTTATTGGAAGTGGAATTTTCCTTCTAAAAACAGGCTTTTTCGTGTTTTTGTTTATGTGGATACGTTGGACCTTACCTCGTTTTCGCTATGACCAACTTATGCGACTTGGCTGGATTTGGCTTATTCCATTAGCAATTGTGAATTTGATGGCTACGGGGATTGTGATTATGTTGTGGAAGTAAGAAAGATATTTCGTGAAACGTGAGAAGTGAAAAGAGAATCAAGAATACCAACGAGAGAAAAAACAACGCAGATACTTTAAAATAAGATGAAATCAAAATTGATAGAAAACGATAAAACTGAATTCAAATCTGAACTTAATGATAAGTTAGAGAGAGTTGTTGTGTCTTTTCTTAACTCTAAAACAGGAGGTGATTTATATATTGGAGTTGCTGATAATGGCACTATTCTGGGAGTGGAAAATTCTGATAAATTACAATTAGCAATTACCGACAGAATTAAAAACAATATCTTACCCACGTGTTTAGGTCTTTTCGACGTGTATTCTGATGAAATTGAAGGGAAAATAGTAATTCATATTGTTGTTTCGAGTGGGACTGAAAAGCCCTATTATATTAAATCCTTTGGAATGTCTCCTGCTGGTTGTTATATGAGGGTTGGCTCTGGATTAAAGCAGATGGATTTGAAAATGATAGACAGTTTTTATTCTTCTAGAACCCGAAATTCTTTGCGAAATATTGCTTCACCTAGATATTCTAATCATACTTTTGCTCAATTGAAAATTTATTATGAAGAACGTGGTTATCAGTTAAATGAAGCATTCTTAAATAATTTAGATTTATTCACACAAGATGGCAAGTATAATTATATTTCATACTTACTTGCTGATGTTAATAGTGTTTCAATTAAAGTTGCAAAATATGCTGGTCCTGATAAATGCGAATTGATTGAAAATGAAGAGTATGGGTATTGTTCATTGGTAAAAGCTACAGAACGAGTTTTAGATAAACTTGAAATTGAAAATAAAACATTTTCTAAAATAACAGGAGCGGCCAAGCGATTAGAACACAGAATGATAGATAAAATTGCTCTTAGAGAAGCTTTAATAAATGCAATAGTTCATAATGATTATACTCGAGAAGTTCCACCTTTGGTAGAAATATTTTCAAATAGACTTGTTATTACGTCTTATGGTGGGCTTGTGGAAGGTCTTTCTGAGGATGATTTCTTTAATGGACGCTCAATGCCTCGAAATAGAGAATTAATGAGAGTTTTTAAAGATTTGGATTTTGTTGAACATTTAGGTTCTGGAATGAGTAGAATTTTAAAAGTATATGATAAAAGCATATTCAAATTGAGCTCGAATTTTTTAGAAATTGTTTTCCCATTTGAAGATTCTTATACTAAATTCTCCGAACAAGTAACCGAACAAGTAACCGAACAAGTAACCGAACAAGTAATGCTTTTGATTAAAAGTATAAGGGGAGAGATGTCGAGTGCTGAAATAATGAGAACTTTAAATCTGAGTCACAGACCAAATTTTCAAATTTATTATCTTCGTCCGGCTATAAATCTTAACTTTATTGAAATGACAATGCCTGATAAACCGAAACATAGATTTCAAAAATATAAACTTACAAAAAAAGGACTCACTTTAAGTGCAAATAAGCAGAATGAATAATTTAACAAACAGATCAAAAATTGTATCAAACAAAACCATGACTTGGGTTGAGAAGTTGTATCTTCCGGCTATTGTCAAGGGTATGGGTATTACATTTTCGCATCTTTTCAAGAAAAAGGTTACGATACAATATCCAGAGCAGACTCGTCAGTTTTCTGATATTTATAGAGGCAGACATGTGCTGAAACGAGATGAAGAAGGTCGTGAACGTTGTACCGCATGTGGGTTGTGTGCACTGTCTTGTCCTGCCGAAGCTATTACAATGGTTGCCGCAGAAAGAAAGCAAGGCGAAGAAAATTTATACAGAGAAGAAAAATACGCTTCAAAGTATGAAATAAATATGCTTCGTTGTATTTTCTGTGGGTTTTGCGAAGAGGCTTGTCCAAAAGAAGCAATTTTTCTTACACAAACAATGGTGAAAGCTGATTATAAGCGTGATAAGTTTATCTATGGCAAAGAAGAACTTGTTGAATCTGCTGACCCAGATAAAAGAATTGACATTTCAAAACGTCAAACACAAGCTGTAATTGATTTTAAAAAGAATAAAAACTTAAAACATAATAAACAATAGGTGAAAGGTAAAAGGTTCAGGGTAAAAGGTAATAAATATCAGCACCCTGCACCATTAACCCTGCACCATTAACCAAATTAAATATGTTTGCATCGATACTTTTTTATTTTCTTTCTTTTGTTCTGATAACATCTTCATTGATAGTTATTATGACTAAGAAACCTGTAAATAGCGTAATTGGATTAATCATTGCATTTTTTGCTATTTCTGGACATTATATTTTGCTAAATGCTCAATTTCTGGCAGTTGTAAATATTATCGTTTATGCTGGAGCAATTATGGTCTTATTTCTTTTCGTGGTGATGCTTCTGAATTTGAATAAAGAAATAGAGCCTAAAAAACCGGCCTTAATGAAATTAATTGTAACAATAGCTGCATGTTTATTTGGAATTACTTTAGTTGGAAGTTTGAAAGGATTTGATACTAAGATGTTAGAATTACCTGCTCAAACAGAAATTGGATTAATCAAAAATTTAGGAAAAGCTTTATTTACTGATTTCCTAATTCCATTTGAATTAACCTCGGTGCTATTTTTATCGGCAATTGTTGGAACATTGATGATTGGGAAGAAGGAGGAAAGAATTCAAAATGGAATCAAGGAGTAAGAATATAGAAGTTGTATGCTAAGTTTGAAAAAAGTCGCTATATGAAGAATAGAAAAAATATTAAGTGTTTAGTAAACCCGACTAGGGCTGAAATTCTAGAAAGAGAACCTCTTATTACTTTTTCTTTTTACTTGTCTGATAAGAATAACTTATTATTAAGCTTATCAGACGAAATAGTTGAAAATCTAGATAAAGGATTTGGCGAAACGATTAATACCAAATTGATTGGTGATGCTTCTTCTTGGACTTGGTTTTGGACATTAGGTGCATACGAAGTAGTACGGACTATTGCTCAAGCAAAAGAATGTTTTTCGGAAACGTTTATCGAAAAGATAAAAGTGCTCAAAACGGAATTGGCAATTGTACGAATGCCTAGTGCCAAAATGGAAGAACATAAAAAAATTAAACCGGTAAATTCAAATAGAAGCCCTGATGGTTGGGATATAGAAGGCAAAGATTTATTGATTGGAAGTCCAGAGAATCCAAAATCAGCGAGAAAGCTTATTGACTTATATGATAAAACTTTGTGTTCTATGACCCAAAATGATGTTGTAAAAAATCATCAAGAATTTTATAAACAAGTGTAAGAAGAAGATAAATAAACACAGTGAAACTCCGTGAAAACTCTGAGTAACTCTGTGAAACAAAGAGAAATAATTAAATTATGGAAAATATAATTACAGCTTTAAGAACAATTTCAATCGATTCCTACATTTGGCTTTGCAGCATAATGTTTGTTATTGGTGTTGCTGGTGTTCTTATCAGAAGAAATGCCATTGTCGTTTTTATGTCGATTGAGATTATGCTCAATTCAGTAAACTTGCTATTGGCCGCATTTGCAGTTTATCATAATGATACTTCTGGTCAATTGCTTGTTTTCTTTATTATGACAGTTGCAGCTGCAGAGGTAGCTGTGGGTTTAGCATTGCTAGTTATGATTTTCCGCAATGCGCATACAATAGATATTAACTTCTTAAGTAAACTCAAAGGATAATATGAACTTATATTTAGCTCTTATTTTACTATTCCCGTTTGTCGGCTTTCTTGTCTCAGGACTTTCGTGGAATCAGTTGCCCAAAAAGCTTATTGGAACAATTGCCAGTTTGTGCATCCTAATTCCATTCGTCTTTTCGGTAATTTTAACTTTCAATATTGCTCAAACTAAAGAAGCAATTTCGCTCAAATTATTTGAATGGGTTGCCACAACCGATTTTAATGTTTCATTTGGACTCGTTGTTGACCAATTGACGTCAATAATGCTTCTTGTAATAACCGGAATTGGCTTTCTAATTCACATATATTCAATTGGATATATGTCGGAAGATAATGGATTTAGTCGGTTTTTTGCATATTTGAATCTGTTTGTCTTTTTTATGCTGATTTTGGTAATGGGAAGTAACTATTTGGTTATGTTTATCGGCTGGGAAGGCGTTGGTTTGTGTTCGTATCTATTGATTGGCTTTTGGTTCAAAAATCACGAATATAATAATGCTGCAAAGAAAGCATTTATAATGAATAGAATAGGTGATTTAGCCTTATTGGCAGCGTTGTTCTTAATCTATATTAATTTTAATAGCCTTGAATTCAGTGTTGTATTTAATCATTCAAGTTTAAAAACAGCTATTCCAGCTTTGCCTTGGATTACTTTGTTGCTCTTTATTGGTGCAACAGGAAAGAGCGCTCAAATTCCTCTATTTACTTGGTTGCCCGATGCGATGGCGGGTCCAACTCCAGTTTCGGCATTGATTCACGCAGCAACTATGGTAACTGCCGGTATTTATATGATTGCTCGCTCTAGTATTCTGTTTGTGTTAACGCCTGACATTCTTCATTTGATAGGTTATGTAGGAATGATAACTGCACTAGTTGCTGCTTCTATTGCTGTTTTTCAAAATGATATTAAGAAAGTACTTGCCTATTCTACAATTAGTCAGCTTGGCTATATGTTTGCCGCTCTTGGCGTAGGAGCTTTTACTGGTGCCATGTTTCATCTCACAACTCACGCATTTTTCAAAGCTTTATTGTTTTTAACTGCCGGTAGTATTATTCACGCTTTAAGTGGAGAGCAAGATTTAAGAAAAATGGGTGGTTTGCGAAAACATTTGAAAGTTACTTCTTTGGTTTTCTTGATTGGTACAATTGCTATATCTGGAATTCCTCCATTTTCAGGCTTCTTTTCAAAAGATGAAATACTAGCTTCACTTTTTGAAAGCGATCCAATTCTTTGGATTATGGCAATTGCTGGAGCTTTGATGACAACCTTGTATATGTTTCGCGTGTATTTCCTTGTTTTCCTTGGGAAATATAGAGGTTCTGAAGAAACCAAAAAACATATTCACGAGTCTCCGAGCTCGATGCTGATTCCATTGATTGTCCTTGCTATTCTATCAATTTTTGGTGGAATTCTTGGATTGCCAGAGTGGTTAGGGTCGGGACATATTCTAAAAGACTATTTATCACCAGTTTTTCAAAAAACTAACGCAGTGCTTTGTCATACAAGTCATGCAAATATTAGCGAAGAACTTATGCTTATTGCTATTTCTGTCGGAATTGTTGCTGTTGCGTTTTTAAGCTCATGGTATTTGTTTGTAAAGAAAGGAAAAGGTTTGGGCGAAAATCCTCGTTTCTTTAAGATTTTCGAACAAAAATATTGGTTAGATGAAATCTACGACTTCGTTTTTGTGAAACCAATGATGTGGTTTTCGGATATGTTCCATAAAGTAATTGAAATAAAACTGATTGATGCTATAGTTAATGGTTTTGGCAATTTGGTAGTTCAAGCGGGTTCAGTTATTCGATTAATTCAAAATGGATATACTGAATTTTACCTTTTAGTTATGATTTTGGGAATCGCGCTTATTTTGTTTTTTAATTTAATGTTCTAAAAATGCAAACAGAAATTCTATATATATTGCCAATTCTGGCTTCAGTAACTGCTTTGTTTATCAAGGATAGAAAGCTGTTGAATTATGTGTCAATGGGTTTTGCTATTTCAATATTAGCTTGCGTATTGACTTTTCTCCCTAATTTCTTGTCTGAAAATACTGTTATTACTGGAAGTTTAAATTTCAGAATGGATGGATTCTCATATATTTTTGTGCTTTTAGTTGGTTTGGCTGCGCCTCTTGTTATTTGGAGCTCGTTTTCAGAAAATCACAATCGTTCAAATGTTTATTATTCTCTATTATTTATTGTCTTCTTTGCGCTATTAGCCGTATTTACAACGAGCAATGCCGTTCAATTTTATATTTTTTGGGAATTAGGGCTTATTCCAATGTATTTTATTTGTGGATTCTGGGGGAAAGATTTAACTCAAAAAATTGTGAACAAGTTCTTTATTTATACAGTTTTTGGAAGTTTGCTAATGCTTGGAGCCTTTATTTATCTTTATTCAAAGATGCCTGCAAGCCAAACATTCTCCATTTCAGGACTTTACGGTTTGAATTTGTCGATAACTGAGCAAATATGGATATTTTTTGCTTTCTTTGTTGCCTTTGCCATAAAAATTCCTGTTTTCCCATTTCATACTTGGCAAGCACCAACATATTCTAGTTCGCCAATGAGCGCAACAATGGTTTTGGCTGGTGTTATGATGAAAATGGCAATTTATGGAATGCTTCGTTTCTTATTGCCTATCTGTCCTTTAGCTCTAAATGAATTAGGATTTGGATTGTCTATTTTGACAAGTATTGGAATCCTTTATGCGTCTATAATTGCAATTAAACAAACTGAACTGAAAAAGCTTTTTGCATATATGTCTATGGCTCACGCTGGTTTAATGGTAGTGGCGATATTTTCTGCTAATTCAAATGCAATTCAGGGAGCCACATTGCAAGTTATTACTCACGGAATAATTGTAATAGCTTTATTCTTTATTGCAAATATCTACGAAACTCGTTTAGAAAACAATGAAGGAGGTGGAATTGCAAGTATAGCACCTCGATTTGCGCTGATGTTCCTATTGCTAACACTTGCTTCAATTGCTCTTCCGCTTACTGGAAGTTTTATCAGTGAATTTATGATGCTTTTAGGAATATTTAAAACTCATTCGGTGCTTGCAATCTTCTCAGCATCAGGTATTATATTGGGTGCAGTTTATATGCTCAGAATGTATCAGTATAAAATGCTAGGAGAATTGAAAAATAAATCGCTTGTTTTCAAAGATATCAACCTAAGAGAAACTTTGATTCTATCAATCGTAATGTTGATAGTTGTTTTCATTGGGATATATCCAAACTTTCTCTTAAATATAAGTGAATCAACAATAAATGAAATATTAAATTTGATAATTAAATAAAAAGGTTCTGAGCGAAAGGTTCAAGGATTAAGAAAATACCTTGCACCATTTACCCTGAACCCTGAACCGAAAAATATGGAAGCAATTATAATAACCTCAATCACCGGAGTATTAATGATGTTAGCAGGAGCTGCTAATCGTCCTAAGCTTAGTTTGATTATTGCCTTTTTTGGACTGACAGTAGCTTTTGCTGCTAATATTGGTTTTTGTTTTGTTGAGCACGATTTTGCTAATCACATGGTTATTAGCGACTTTTTCTCTGTTAGATTCAATGCATTATTGATTTTTCTGACATTTTTGACTTTTCTTTTGTATTGGTCGCAATGCTCGGTTAAGGCTCCACATGCCGACGAAATTGCGGTGTTATTAGTATTCTCTACCGTTGGAATGCTCATTATGACATCTTTTGGAAATCTAACTACCTTGTTTTTAGGAATTGAAATAATGTCGTTGCCGCTATATGTTTTAGCTGGAAGTAAGAAATTTAGTTTGAGTTCGAATGAAGCTGCGATGAAATATTTCTTAATGGGTTCGTTTGCTACAGGAATTATGCTTTTTGGAATTGCTTTAATATACGGGCAGACTGCTAGTTTCGATTTTCATAAAATTTCGGAATATTTAGTTTCTGTAAATAATACCCCAAGCAATATGTTTGTTGTAGGTGCGCTTATGTTAACAGTTGGATTGCTCTTTAAAGTTGCAGCAGTTCCATTTCATTTCTGGGCGCCCGATGTTTATGAAGGTTCGCCAATGCTAATTACGTCGTTTATGTCCACAGTTGCTAAGGTTGCATCGGTAGCTACGTTGTATCGCTTGTATTTTTTCTATTTCAATGGAGTAAAATCTCAGTTTGCATTAACAATAGGAATTATTGCAGTAGCATCTTTTGTGATAGCCAGTTTAATTGCTACTAAGCAAAATACATTTAAAAGATTAGTTGCTTATTCAGGAATTGCACACACCGGATTTATGCTTTTGTCTATTTTAATTCTTGATACAGATTCTGCAAATGCTTTGTTTCTTTACGCAGTTTCATATTCCGTATCGATATTCACTATTTTTGCTGTTTTATTAACTATTAGTCCAGCAGGCAATGAAGATGCTTTTGAAATAGTAAAAGGTTTAGCATATAAAAACAAGTTTTTAGCTGTTTGTATGACCATTGCGTTGTTTTCTTTAGCTGGAATTCCTCCATTATCAGGTTTTATGGCTAAGTTTTATATGTTTTTGCCCTTAGCAGGAAACGGATTTGTTGCAATTTTGATTTTGGCAATTTTAGCATCTGCTGTTGGTGTATATTATTACTTGAAACCAATTCAAATCTTGTTTTCAAAAGATGAAAAATCTAGCTATAAAATAGCACTAACACCTGAATTAATTATTTTATTGGTGTTGTCTTTAGGAATTACATTGGTTTTAGGTGCGATGCCATGGATTTTGGAGAGTGTTTTTAGTTTTATATAGTTACGGCGTACTAATCGATACCGGAATTATTTTGCCATTCATTGTTTTTGAGGCTGTTAGAGTAAAGTTTGCAATAAATTCGGCCATTTCTTCTGCACTTATTTGTGCTTTGTAACCAGGAAAAGCATTGTTTAGCATTTCTGTTTGAACCGCTCCTAAAGCCAAGCAGTTAACCCGAATATTCTTGTCTTTTAATTCTTCAGCAAAAGTTTCGGTTAAATTACATAAAGCTGCTTTGCTAGCAGAATAAGCCGAAAGTCCAACAAATTTTGCTGAAGATTGAACTCCACCCATACTGCTGATATTCACTATGTGAGAAATTTCCTTATTAAAAACCGGTATTAAATGCTTAATCAGATGATATACAGAGAAATAATTGGCGGCAAAAACACTTTGTAAATCTTCTTCGGTGGTTTGATTTATAGGTTTGTTTACCAAATATCCAGCATTATTAATTAAAATATCTACATTGCTAATGCATGAAAGAATTTTTGGAAGCAAAATATTTTTTATTTCAGTTGATGTTAAATCAAACCCGATAGGAAAAACTTTGGCATTTGGGTTTATAATGACACATTCGTTTTTCAACTGATTCAACAAGAATGAATTTCGAGAAATTGCAACAATAATATGATTACCATTTGAAGCAAATTTTTTCACTAATTCAAAACCAATGCCTTTACTTGCACCTGTAACAATAATATTCATTGATATATTTTTTTCAAAATTACATATTTATTTTTGTACTTTCGTATTGATTATGTTTAAAATTGAGTTTATAATATTAATTTTGAGTTGTGAAGCATTTTTTAAAAGCTATCTTTAATTTTGATAAGTTTTTTTAGTTAATAGCAGATAAATAACAATATAAGCAGATGAAAACGAAACTTTTAAT
>JBAXGW010000059.1:0-26838 GCA_037139195.1 Bacteroidota bacterium | reverse complement strand
GATAGTAAAATCGAAATAATATTAGATGAGTAAAGGGGATACCCAGTTTATTTAAATCATTTCCATCTTCATCAACTTCGTAACCTCCTTCAAAACCTGCTAATGCTGCAGTAAAAAATATTGCACCAGGATCATCTAATCTATAAATGAATGTTAACTCTCCTCTTCTCCAAACCTCATCATAATCCTCTCCTAAATCTAAATAATGATATTTTTTTACTTCGATAATCTCTCCTGTTTCTACATTAAACCTTTTTACTGCTTGATAACGTCCTTGATTGTCAAATACACTTATTTTCTTTTGAATTAATTGTGTTCCTTTATACGCCTCAAAATCATCTTGAATGAAGTCACCCATCTGCTGTTTATTGAAAATAATACCCCCTCCCCCATATTGGGATGCAAGCTCAGCAATGGCAACTGACTTGTCTTCGCCTGGCAAGAGATACAAACAACATTTCATCCTTTTATTTCCTTTGAAATCATAATATCTTTCAGATTTTCTTAGAATGCCATCCTCATAGAACTCCTTGAAATAGTTGTCAATTAGCTGTAATTGCTGAGTAGTTAGTATCTCTCCTGAATAATTTTTATAAATAATTTCTGTGCTCATATTTTTTTTATCAAATTTGTTGTTCTCCATCCCAACAAGTGGCTTTTATATCCACCACAACTATTTAATTTAATCTTTTTGCCATTTTCTCAATTATCATAAATTCATTTTTGTTATTTTATTGAATAATAATAAATTGTTTTATTCAAAATTTCTATTCAATTCCTTTACAAACTTGCAAATATAGATGAGAAGAATAAGTCGTGGCAATAATTCTTCGTAACAATCTATCAATCAAGCTATGCATGATTTTGTTTTGTAGATAATACAATTAATTGTTATCTATTTAGCACTCGTATTTTGTCAAATTAACATATCAACCAAATAACACATCAACAATTCAGTCTATTTTTTCTCAGGCATTAAAAACTTATCTCCAGTTTTTTCAATTATAACTTGCTTCCATTCGTCGGGATAATCGACATTGGTAGGGGAGGCTGGAAACCCATTTGCATTTCGTTTAAATCCGCGTTTGCCATCCTCTTGTTTGATATTGCCGTCGATGTATTTTACTAAAAGAAATTGAAATAGTTTTTCCCAGCTTCTCACCGTAAAATCAGCATTTGCCTGCGAGAATTTTGTGATATTTTCAATCGCTCTTGTTGGGTCGGTTTTATATAAGTCCGTGGCTTCTTGATCCATTTCCTTCGACAGTGAAAAATGTTTTGTTTCAAGTTTGCTTTGCTCTTTTTGAATATCTTTAATCATTAAGTCGTAATGTGAATAGGCATAGTTTGCAACTTTATTAAAAACCCAAAATGCTGCATCGGCTGAATAAGTAAGCATGTCGCCATTTCCTTCGGCGTAGCTTTTTGGTACACCAGTGCTTCCGCAATAAATTGGCACATAAACAGTTGATGCTGCATCGTCAACACTAAACCAAAGAATACCTCCAATTGGGTCGGGATAAAAACTACGCATTTGGGCGATGAATGAAAAGCCTGTTTGCTGTGTGGCAGTGGCTCTTTCGTTAAAATAGGTTTTGCCATTGTATTTCCATGTAAGCGGACGCCAGCGATAAGGTAGGCCATAAGGCATAGCTCCAAAATCCTTAGTCATATCAAATTTTGTTCCTTCTAAATGGTCTCTTTTAAAACGAATTAAATCAGCAACAGATAATTTTCTGTCAGGTTTTACGTATAACGGCATTCTGTTTTTCAAATTTAGACCTTCAACATAATCAATATATTTATCCATTCCAGAAGTGATTTCTTTGAACATGCTCCAAACTCTAATTTCGCAAAATCGAGCAGCACTGAAATCCATTGGCGCATAAATGTCTGAAAAACTAAAATCTTCATTCGAACCTGAATAATAGCCTTTTTTCTTAGCAAAATCAATCACATCAAAAGAATAAACACATTCAACATTCGGATTATTTATTTGAGAAAGATTCTTGCTGCTTATTGAAGTTGAATTGTTTTCTAATGGAAAAGTTGTTATACGAGCGTGGTTGGCATGAGCCGAAACATAACCGTCAGGAATTCTGAGTGCAACCCATGATGCTCCTTTGTTTTTATTAATTTTTTCGCCCGACTTTTTGTCTATTTCAAATTCAGTTCCTTTTCCAATAATTTCCATTATCCAAACTTCGTCTTTATCAGCAATTGAAAACGACTCGCCAGAACTGTAATATCCATATTTTTCAACTAATTCAGCTATGATTTTAATTGCTTCTCTGGCAGTTTTAGAACGATCAAGAGCTATAAACATTAAACTACCGTAATCCATCATTCCTGTGGTATCAGTTAATTCAGGTCTTCCACCATAAGTTGATTCGCCAATAGAAACCTGAAACTGATTCATGAAACCAATAACTGTATATGTTTCTGCAGCCTGTGGAATCATGCCTAGATATTTGTTAGTTCCTCTGTCTCTAATATTTATCATTGTGCCAGCTTCCCATTTTCCACCCTGACGGAAATATAGCTCGCCATATCTTACATGCGAATCGGCTGCATAGCTAATCATTGTTGAGCCATCAACTGAGGCGCCTTTTGTAACTAAATAATTAGTGCAAGCATCTGTTTTGTTGATAAATATAATACTTGATAAAACATAAAATAGAAGAGAAATTCTTGATAAAATCAGATTGTTTTTCATTGTAAATAGTTTTTATTGGTAAAAATAGATAAAATTTTCTGAATTCTAATTTCATATAATTTCAAAATCTTAAAAATTCATAAAATTTATATCGAATAACAAATTTTAACGGTCGAAAAATATGAAACTGAAATTTATTTTATTATTATTGCAAGTGAACCACCAATAAATTAATATATGAGAAAAATCTACCTTAAATTTTTGGCAATACTAATTACTGTTGCATTTTCATCGATTTCATTTTCACAAACACAAGCACCTAACTCTGGCTTTGAAACATGGACAAGCACTTTGCCCGCAAGTTGGAATTCTATTTCTCAAGTTAATCATGTGAGCAAAGCTACTCCAGCGCATAGCGGAACTAATGCAGCTCGTCTGGATACAAAAAATGTTATTTTAAATGGAGCAGTTCCAGGTTTACTTACTCTTGGAACATTTAATTCTAGTGCTAATACTATTGATGGTGGCATTGCTTTTACTGAAAAACCTGACAGTTTGGTTATATGGTATAAATATTACCCTCAAACTGGTGACACGGCTTTGTTAGGTTTAGGTATTTTTAATAATGGCGATACTGTTGGGAAAGCTTCAAAATTTTTAACTACAACCCAATCTACTTGGAAACGATTGAGTATGCCTATCACATATATTTCTTCGCTAACTCCCGATATGCTGAATATTGGATTTTTGTCATCATTAAAAAGCTCTGCAAAAGTGGGTACCTATTTAATTGTTGATGACATTCAATTAATATACAACTGGACATTAGTTTGTAGCGATCCAACTAATTTATCGGCATCAAGTATTGCTACAAATAGCGCAAGTTTAAACTGGAATTCAACTGGTACGGTTTCCAATTGGCAAGTTCAGTATGGACCAGCAGGTTTTGCTTTAGGTAGCGGCACTATAGTTTCAACAACATCAAAACCTTATGTTTTGTCTGGTTTAACTGATGATACGCAATATAGTTATTATGTAAAAGCCAATTGTGCAAGTGGTTTAAGCAGCAATTGGGCTGGACCATATACCTTTAAAACACTTAGCAGCTGCTTTAATCCTGCTAATTTGGAAGCAACAAATATTACAACGAATTCAGCTTCATTAAATTGGACCTTAGGAAGTTCCGAAAGTCAATGGATAATTGAATGGGGTAACAGCGGATTTACTTTAGGAGCAGGAACTACTATTAATACGAGTTCAAAACCATACAGTTTAACAGGTTTGCAGGAGTCAACTTCATACTCTTTCTATGTAAAAGCAAACTGTGGAAATGGGAAACTCAGCAGTTTTGCAGGTCCTTATACATTTTCAACATTGTCATCATGTCCTCCTCCTTCATCGTTAAGCGTTTCTAATATTGATATTGACGAAGCTATTTTAGGATGGAATGCTGGTGGTTCAGAAACTAACTGGGTTATTGAATGGGGTGTTTCAGGATTTACACCTGGAACTGGAACTTTAGTTAATACAAGCTCACAGCCGTATTTATTGAAATTCTTAAATAATGGAACCTATTATGATTTTTATGTAAAAGCAGATTGTGGTGGCGGAAAATCGAGCACGTGGGCTGGACCATTTACGTTTAAAACAACTTCTGTAAGTTGTGATGTAGCAATCAGTAACTTCCCTTGGAATGAAAGTTTTAGTGAAGGAATTATTCCAAATTGTTGGAGTCAATCGTATGTTAACGGAGTAGTATCTTGGAATAATGGCAAAGGAAATAACTCTAATCATCTATCTGCGTCTCAGAATGATAGTTTAAATGTGTTTTTTAAAATTACTAATCCTACAAACAAAGGTGTTATTACTAAATTAATTACTCCTCAACTTGATTTATCAAACATTTCAAATATTCAATTAACTTTTTGGCATTTTCAAGAAAAATGGAGTGCCGATCAGGATGTTTTAAAAGTTTACTATAAAACTAGCCTAAACGGCAGTTGGAATTTATTAAACACTTATTCTAGCGAAATTGCAACATGGACTCAACACACAATATCACTTCCAAATAAAAGCAGTCAGTACTACATTGCATTTGAAGGAACTGCAAATTATGGTTACGGAATTGGAATCGATAATGTTACAATTTCTGGAACACCTGCCACTTGCACTGCTCCATCTAATTTAGCAGTAGCAAATACAACTTATAATTCAACAGATATAAGTTGGACAGAAACTGGCACTGCAACTCAATGGGTTTTAGAATGGGGATTACAAGGTTTTACTCAAGGTACAGGAACAATAGTGAATACAAGTGTTCCAAATGCTACATTAACTGGATTAACAACAAATACTAGCTATGAGTTTTATATAAAAGCTAATTGTGGAAGTCAAAACAGCACTGCAACAGGTCCATTTACATTTACAACAGTTAATAATCCTTGCGGTGTATCTACATTCCCTTGGACAGAAGGATTTGAAGGCGGTGTAATTCCTACATGCTGGTCAGAAGTTTTGGTAAAGGGAACAAATAGTTGGCAATATTTAAAAGGTAATGGAACAAGCAATCCTTTAAATGCTCACACTGGAACAAAGAATGCAGTTTTAAAAAGAACAATTACAGGAACAGATACCACTCGTTTAATAACACCTCAATTCGATTTAAGCCATCTAGAAAGCCCTGTTTTGAAATTCTGGCATACACAACAATCATGGGGTTCTGATCAAGATCAATTGAGAGTATATTATAAAACATCACCTACTGGAACTTGGACATTATTAAATGCTTATACAACAAGTGTAACTAGCTGGACAGAGCGAACCATATCACTGCCTAATAAATCATCTCAATATTATATTGCATTTGAGGGTACTGCAAAATATGGTTATGGGGCTTGTATTGATGATATTTCAATAACTGGCACTACCGTTAATTGTGCCGCTCCAACAAGTATTCTTACTTCAAATGCACAAGAGAATCAGGTAACTATCAATTGGACTGAAAATAATTCAGCAACTTCGTGGGAAATAGAATATGGCTTATCAACCTTTACTCAAGGCAGTGGAACAACTGTTACTTTTACTTCAAAACCTTACACTTTAATAGGTTTAACAGGAAATACAGCCTATAAATTCTTTGTTAGAAGTGTTTGCGATGCACAAAACAAAAGCTCATGGTCGGCTACCACAAATTTTCAAACAACATGTGGTGCCCCAATATCAGTGTTTCCTTGGAATGAAGGCTTTGAAGGTGGAGTTATACCTACATGCTGGTCTGAACAAATTGTTTCAGGTCCCGAACATTGGAAATTTGCTAATGGCGGCTATAACTCTGGTGGAGTAAGCGGCTCGCCTTCTGCTGCTCATACAGGCTCATACAACGCTCGTCTTAACAATGCAAGATTTATTGCAGATGTTACTAAGCTTATAACTCCTGCATTTAATCTTACTTCATTAACAAATCCGGTGCTTAAATTCTGGCATACGCAAGCTGATTGGGATGGGGATCAAGATGAACTTCGAGTTTATTACAAAACATCGGCTGCTGGAGCTTGGACTTTGCTTCAAACTTATACAAATTCAATATTAACATGGACGCAAGAAACAATAACTCTTCCAAATGCTAGTGCTGAATATTATATTGCTTTTGAAGGCACAGCAATGTATGGACATGGAGCATGCGTTGATGATGTTCAAGTAAATGGAACGTCTACATTAAGTTCCGAAAAAGATATTCTTTCATTTAGTTTTCCTCAACAAACTGTTGCAGCTGTAATAAATGCAGCTAATGGAACTGTTAATATTCAAGTTGCTTACGGAACAAATCTAACGACTTTAATTCCAACAATTGGAGTTTCAATTGGTGCTACCATCAATCCTAATTCTCTAGTTGCAAGAGATTTTACAAATCCTGTAACATATATTGTAACCGCAGAAAACTCAACTACTAAAAACTGGACTATTACTGTTACAACAGCGCCTTTTGTTAGTTCTGATGCTGAAATTGTTTCATTTACTCATGCTTCACAAACTGGACCAGCCATTATTAACAGTGCAAATGCAACTGTTCAACTTGAAGTAGTTTATGGAACAAACCTTACTGCATTTAATCCATCAGTTACTTTATCGAATGGAGCTACTAGCGATCCTTTAACAGGAAGTCCTTATAATGCAACAGCTCCAAAAGAGTTAGTCGTTAAAGCTGCAGATAGCACTAAAAAAGACTGGACAATTACCATTACTGAAGCTCCTCTGCTTAGTGCACAAGCAGAAATACTAACTTTTACATTGCCTGAACAAACTGGAGCAGCAGTTATCAATAGTCAAAATGCCACTATTACTATTGAAGTACAATACAATACAAATTTGGCTGCATTAACTCCAACTATTACTATTTCAAACAATGCATCTATCAATCCTCCATCAGGAACTGCTCAAAACTTCAATAACACCATTCAATATACGGTTACTGCTCAAAACGGAACGACGCAGAAAGTTTGGGCAATTATTATTAATGTAGCACCATCAAATGAAGCAGAAATAACAACATTTGCATTGACTGCTCAAACTGCACCAGCAACAATTAGCAGTGCGAATGCAACGGTATCATTAGAAGTAACGAACGGAACTGATTTAACTACTTTAACACCAACAATCGGTATTTCACAAGGTGCAACAATCAATCCGTCTTCAAATGCTTTGGTAGACCTAAGTAGCCCATATCAATATACAGTAACTGCTCAAAATGGGACTACTCAAAAAGTTTGGACGGTTACTGTTACAAGTGCCCCTCCAGCTCCAGATGTTATTGTTGAGTGGAGTTTCCCAAATAGTCCAGATGACAATATAGCAGACAATGGCATATCTTTGAATTTAAACAAAACAATGACTGCAGAATGGACCGGAACTCCAGATTTTGCTAGCTCTGGTGCGACAACAAATTCGGCTAGTTCTGTAGGTTGGGATAATGGTTCAAATGCTAAATATTGGATGGCTAACTTTTCAACTGTTGGATACAAAGATTTGAAAGTGTATTCTAAACAAAATAGTTCCAGTAGAGGTCCGAAAAACTTTAAACTTCAATACAGAATTGGTACAACAGGAGTTTGGGCTGATGTTCCAAACAGTGCAATTGTTGTTGGTGCAAACTGGACAAGTGGATTGTTATTCGATCTTCCACTACCAACTCAATGTAATAATCAACAATCAGTTTATCTACGTTGGCTAATGTCTTCAAATACTTCAACATACCTTCTACTTCCTGTTTTGTCAGATGCATCGTCTTCTATCGATGATATCACAATTACAGGATTTCCTGATTTGATTAGCAATATAAATAACAATGCTTCACAAAGCATAAGTGTTTATCCAAATCCTGTTAAGGATGAACTTACTGTTACGTTTAAGCAAAAAGTTGATTTTTGTTCTATAGAAATTCAAAGCATTGACGGAAAAACATTGATAAATACCATGGTATCAAATTCAAAAGAGGCAAAAATCAATTTAAAAGAATTCGCATCTGGTATTTATATGCTTAAAGCAATTTATCAGAACAAAGTTGAATATATTAAAATCATAAAATAGTTTTAGTTTTTTTTAGTTTTTTTTAGTTTCCATCCATTTAGGGTGGAAACTTTTTTTTGTAAAAGAAGTCTAATTTCAAGTTATTAACAAAATATCAACAATCATTTTGTTTATATTTTATCTTCAAACACTTTTTTTTTATTTGTATTTTTGAAGTCGGTGCTCTCAAAAGAAGTTGATTTTACAATGATTTGAAAGACAAACGATAAATGATTCAAGATTATTAGTATATTCGAAATACAGATGGAAGAAAGCTCAAAACAAATAATTGACAATAAACGAAAACGAAAACCACTGGGTTCATTTAACAATGAATTGGAAACAGGAAAAATTCCACCACAAGCAATTGAATTAGAAGAGGCTATTTTAGGCGCAATGATGCTCGAAAAAGACCCACTTTCTACAGTTATAGACATTTTACGGCCTGAAGTTTTTTATCTTGAGAAACATCAAGCAATTTTTAAAGCAATAAACCAACTCTTTCATTCAAGTCAACCTGTTGATTCATTAACAGTGGTTGAACAACTAAAGAAAAACGGTGACATAGAATTAGTTGGAGGTCCTTATTATATAGCACATCTTACGAACAAAGTTGCTTCAGCTGCCAATATCGAATTTCATTCACGAATTGTGATAGAAAAATATTTACAGCGAGAATTAGTTCGAATTTCGCGCGAAACCCTTGATGATGCCTATGATCAAACAACAGATGTTTTAAATTTATTAGACAGAACCGAACAGAAACTATTTGAAGTTACTGAAAAAAATATTCGAAAGAAGACTGAAGACATGGCTTCATTAATTAGTATGTCTATCAAGCAAATTGAAACAGCATCACAGCACGAAGACCATATTAGTGGAGTTCCAACAGGTTTTTCTGAGCTCGACAGGGTAACGGCAGGATGGCAAAAATCAGATTTGATAATTCTTGCAGCTCGTCCGGGTATGGGTAAAACAGCATTTGTGTTATCTATGACTAGAAATATGGCTATCGATTTCAAACGTCCTATTGCTGTATTTTCGCTAGAAATGTCGGCTACTCAGCTAGTAACACGTTTAATAGCTAGTGAAAGTGGCATTTCTGCCGATAAATTAAAAAAGGGAAATCTTGATGCTGAAGAATGGAATATACTTCACTCTGAAATATCTAAACTGGCAGAGGCACCAATATACATTGACGACACACCTGCGCTTTCTATCTTTGAATTGAGAGCGAAATGCAGACGTTTAAAACAAAAACACGATGTTCAAGTAATAATTATCGATTATTTACAATTAATGTCTTCTGGAAACGAAAAATCCGGAAATCGCGTTGAAGAAATTAGTCAAATATCTCGTTCTTTAAAAAGCTTAGCAAAAGAACTAAATGTTCCTGTAATTTGTCTTTCGCAGTTGAGTCGTGCAGTTGAAACTAGAACTGGGCATAAACGTCCTATTCTTTCTGATTTACGTGAGTCGGGTGCTATTGAGCAAGATGCTGATATGGTTATGTTTATCTACCGTCCAGAGTACTACAAATTCGACACCTTTGAAGATGGCAATACGGCTCAAGGAATTGCCGAAATTATAATTGCAAAACATAGAAATGGAGGATTAGAAAACATAAAACTTCGTTTTATTGATAAATTGGCAAAATTCACAAATATTGAATATTCTGATTTTAAATTTCCAGAAATAGAGCCAAACATTCCATCAGACATGCAGCGTACTATGACAGTACAGTCGAAGATGAATAATGATACCGACTTCTTTTAAGTCAAAAAAGCTGCAAATTGCAGCTTTTTATTGATATTTCAGAATCTCCTTTTAGTTTGACACATGATATCTTAGCAACTTTTTCACAATAAAACTAGGCGCACTGGCAAAAAAGAATGATTTATAAACTTTTCCAATTCCTTTTGCATAAGCATCTTCAGTGAATCTTGGATTTTGAACATTGCTATTAGGATGTGGCATGAATATTTCACATTTAAAATTTAAAACTGAAAACAATCCAGCAGGGGTTGATATTTGAGGAGTGGAATTGTACATTTTTCCAGTAGAAGTATAAACTGTGTCTGAACCATTCATAACAACAGAATAGTTTAGAATGTTTGTAAAGTCAGTTGAAGAAAATAAAATTTTTCCATTATTATTAATGATACAATCCCCGGAATCTCTGAGAGCAGTATATGACTTCGCTAACGGAAAATTTGTCCCTTCAAAAATATAAAATGTATTTCCATTTATTAATGTGTCACGAGAAATGTACATGCTGTCAATTTCAGCTCGTTCAGTCTCATTGCCTTGCGAATCTTTATCATAGTTTTTATAAATCCAATAATTGCCAATTTTCAAAGGCATATAAGATTCTGTTTCTACAACATTCGGTTTAGGTGTTACAATTACTGGCTCATCTTTTTTGCATGAAAAAAGAGCAATTGCCATTGCTGTTGTGATAATAATAGTTCTCATAAAATATAATTTAGGGTTAATAAAAAAATTATGAGTAAATATTATTCAATAGCAAAAATTTGGTTTATAAAACAATTAACTATTATGGTCGATATACATGTTAAAACATGATTTTTTTTTGTTTATTGTGTAAAAATAAAAAAAAATCCATCAAACTTTTTGTTTAATGGATTTTCAATCTAGAATTACGGTGTAGTTCTTAAAATTAAATTTTCTTTTTCAATTGATAAACAGATGGTTTGACAGAATACTTTTTACCATTGCTATCTTTTGCAACAATATTTTTAAACGTTAAAATTCCGCCATCTTTAATAATAACACGGATAGCAAATTTCATTTCATCATTTAATAAATTTCCTTCTCCTCTAAAAGTGGTAAGCTTTCCTTCTTTGTTAGTAAATTCAAAAGCAAAACTTTCAATTGCCAAGCCAGCAATATTAATATCTAAGTCATTGTTGAAAAACAAATCGTATGAAATTTCACCCGACGAAATATTTGCCACCATAATACTAGTGTCTTTAATAGGGTTTTGAGCAAATGAGCTGGTAATCATGCAGAAAAACATTGCAATAAAAAGTGTAGTTGAAGTTTTCATTATTTTTTTCATGGTAGATTAATTTAAATTTTCGATAAATATAAATAAAAAAATCGATATGTTAACAAACTTTAACTTCAAACTTAATACTTTTTAACAGCTATTTTTCTTGCTTACCAGACTATTTTAAATAATTTTGAGCAGCAAATAGAAATTAAAACAATTACCATTATGCAAACATCCGTTGATATAAGAGAATTAAACGAACGAATTCAACAAGAAAGTTCATTTATTGATTTATTGACCCTTGAAATGGGCAAGGTAATAATTGGTCAAAAACACATGACAGAACGATTGATGATTGGGTTATTATCCAATGGCCATATTCTTCTTGAGGGTGTTCCTGGTTTAGCTAAAACATTAGCTATTAAATCTTTGGCAAATTGCATCAATGCTAAATTCAGCCGTATACAGTTTACTCCTGATTTGCTGCCTGCCGATTTAATTGGTACGCTTATATACAGCCAAAAGCAAGAAGAATTCATAGTTAGAAAGGGACCTATTTTTGCAAATTTAATTTTAGCCGACGAAATTAACCGTGCTCCAGCAAAAGTTCAATCTGCTTTACTAGAGGCGATGCAAGAACGTCAGGTTACAATTGGCGAAAAAACATATCAACTTGAAGAACCTTTTCTTGTGCTAGCAACTCAAAACCCTATAGAGCAGGAAGGTACATATCCGTTGCCTGAAGCGCAAATTGATCGTTTCATGCTTAAAGTAATTATTGGATATCCAAATAAACAAGAAGAAAAACTGATAATTCGTCAAAATATCGAAAACACTAAAGTTGCTTCAAATGCAGTAATTGGAACTGCCGATATAATAAAAGCAAGAAACATAGTTAGAGATGTGTATTTGGATGAAAAAATTGAAAATTATATTACCGATATTGTTTTTGCAAGTCGCTTTCCTGAGGAATACAAATTAAATAACTTCAAAAACCTCATTAGTTATGGTGCATCGCCACGTGCAAGTATTAATCTTGCTTTAGCTGCAAAAGCTTATGCATTTATCAAGCGCAGAGGGTATGTTATTCCTGAAGACGTAAGAGCAATATGCTTAGATGTAATGCGCCACAGAATAGGTTTGACGTATGAAGCTGAAGCAGAAAATATTAAAACAGAAGATATTATTAACGAAATAATTAACACGGTTGAAGTTCCTTAGACGTTACAAAGTAAATGGTTCGCGACAAAAGAAATAATATTATTGTTTTTTAAACAAATCAACCGTGCGCCATTCGCCATTAACCATTAACCGATTAGCAATGGAGACACCAGATATAATAAAAAAAGTACGAAAAATTGAAATAAAAACACGAGGATTGTCGTCTCAGACCTTTTCGGGGCAATACCACAGTGCTTTTAAGGGCAGAGGTATGGCTTTTAGCGAAGTTAGAGAATATCAATATGGGGATGATATTAGAAACATAGATTGGAATGTAACTGCTCGTTTTCATCATCCATACGTGAAAATTTTTGAGGAAGAACGCGAACTAACGGTTATGATTTTAGTAGATGTTAGCGGATCTACTTGTTTTGGAACAAAAAATTCCTTAAAAAAGGATATACTTACTGAAGTGGCGGCTGTATTGTCTTTTTCGGCAATTCAAAACAACGATAAAGTTGGGGTTGTATTTTTTTCAGATATTGTAGAAAAGTACATTCCACCAAAAAAAGGCAGCTCTCATATTTTGCGAATAATTAGAGAATTAATTGATTTTAAGACAGAAAGCAAAGGAACAAACATTGATGAAGCATTCAGATTTTTAACCAACGTTCAAAAAAAACGTTGTACCACATTTGTTCTTTCAGATTTCATGAATACATATTTTACAGATTCAATACGTATAGCAAGTCAAAAACACGATATAATTGCTTTAAGGATTACTGATGATAGAGAAAAAGAGCTGCCTTCTATAGGGATTGTAAAATTTAAAGATGCTGAAACCGACGAATATTTTTGGGCCGACACTTCAAATAAAGAAATTCAGAAAAAATATGCTAATTATTGGCGTGATTTTGAAACTGATATAAACCAAACATTTTCGAAAAATGGCATTGATAATATTGTTATTAATACAGACGAAGATTATATTAAACCTTTGAAAAATCTTTTTAAAAAGCGCGAAGCAAGATGGTAAAATCAATATTATATACTTTAAAGTGCTTGATAGTTTTTCTTTTGTTTTTTTATTGTCAGAATATATCTGCTCAAAATAATTTAGGAAAACTAAAAACAAAAATTGACACCAATTCTATTTCAATTGGAGATCAATTTAATTTAGATATTTCTTTAGAAATACCTACTAACATATCAGCAAAGTGGCCTTTGTTTTCAGATACACTATCTAGTAAAATTGAAATTATTAAAATTTCAAAAATAGATACATTGAAAGCTAAAGACAAATTAACTCTACATCAAAAATTAACAATAACTTCTTTTGATTCAGGGAAGCAGGTTATTCCAGTTGTGAAAATTGAAACCTTTTCTATTAAAGATACTAACAAATGGATTTATTTTTCTGATTCATTGTTTGTTAATGTAAATTCACCTGCTGTTGACACAACAAAATCTATTAAGGATATTAAGGAAATTTTATCTGTTCCACTTACCTGGAAAGAAATTTTACCTTGGGCAATAGGTGGATTTTTATTAATCGTTTTGATTTTAGCAATTATTTTCTTTGTTAATAGGTATAAAAATAACAAACCATTGTTTAGTATAAAAGAAAAACCTGCTATTCCGCCTCATGAATGGGCGTTGTCTGAACTAGCAAATATTAAAAATAGCAAGTTATGGCAAGCAGGTCAAACAAAACTTTATTACACTAAAATAACGGATACTTTAAGAAAGTACATTGAATTATCAAAAGGCATTAACGCTATGGAAATGACTTCTGATGAAATTTACGTTCATCTTAAGTTAAATGAAGTTGACACTAAAATAATTGATAACTTCAAAAACATACTAACTATTGCCGACTATGTAAAGTTTGCTAAAATGGATCCATTACCAGAAGACCATGATAGATGCATGATTCAAGCAATTGAAATTGTCAATTTATCAAAACCAATTTTTAACGAACCAATAATTGAAAAACAATAAATTATGCTTCAAGGACTTACATTTCAAAACATATTTTTCCTTTGGGGGCTTTTGATAATTCCATTATTGATTGTTTTATATATTAAAAAATACTCATTACAAAAACCTTCAATTACATTATCAAACACCTCAATATTTATATACGACAAAAAGTCGGGGCGAGTAAAATACATGCATATTCCCTTTATTTTAAGGTTAATTGTAATTACACTTCTTATTGTAGCTCTTGCTAGACCTCAGAAAACATCAAGCAAGCAAGATATTAATATTGAAGGAATTGATATTATCATGAGCCTTGATATTTCGGGCAGTATGCTAGCTGAAGATTTTAAACCTAATAGACTTGAGGCTGCAAAAGACGTAGCTAGTGAATTTATAAAAAATAGACCTAATGACAGAGTTGGATTAGTAGTATTTAGTGGAGAAACGTTCACTCAATGCCCTTTAACTTCTGATCATTCTGTTTTGATTAATCTTTTTAAAGATATAAAAAGTGGAATGATAGAAGATGGAACTGCTCTTGGCGATGGTTTAGCTACATCGATTAATAGATTGAAGAATAGTAAAGCCATTAGCAAAGTAATAATTCTGCTTACAGATGGTATTAACAATCAAGGATCGATGGATCCAAAATCAGCTGCTGATATTGCAAAGCTGAATGGAATTAGAGTTTATACAATTGGAGTTGGTTCTTATGGAACAGCACCCTACCCTGTTATGACTCCTTTTGGAAAACAATATCAAAACATGGAAGTTCAAATTGACGAATCTTTATTAAAAAGTATTGCAAAAACCACTAATGGTTCATATTTCAGGGCTACAAGTAAAAATAAACTAAAAGGAATCTATCAAGAAATTGACAAACTCGAAAAATCAAAAATAGATATATCTGAATATAGTAAACGAACAGAAATGTTTGCCCCATTAGCTTTAATTGCATTTTTGTTTTTGTTAATTGAAGTTATTTTGCGTTATACATTTTTTAAAACATTACCATAAATATATTATGATACGATTCGAACATAGCTTTTTTCTTTATTCTTTGTTGGTAATACCACTTCTGATATTGCTTTTTATTGCATTTAGCAAAGCGAAAAAGCGTGCAATGAATGATTTTGGCGATTCAAACATTATTAAACAATTAATACCCGAATATTCAGATATTCGACCTCGATTAAAGTTTTATTGTTTAATAATGGTTATTACATTAATTATTATTGGAATTTCAAATCCTCAAGTTGGTTCGAAAATAGAAACGGCCAAAAGAAAAGGAGTTGATTTAATGGTAGTTTTAGACATATCTAATAGCATGCTGGCACAAGACATAAAGCCTAACAGACTAGAAAGAGCTAAACAAGCTATTCAGAAGTTGATAGATAAACTTGATAATGATAGAATTGGACTTGTTGTTTTTGCTGGAAAAGCATTCATTCAACTTCCAATTACAACCGATTATTCTGCCGCAAAATTATTTTTAGACAATACAAACACCAAACTTATTGGCACACAGGGAACAAATATTGGCGAAGCATTGCAATTAGCCGAAAAATCGTTTCAAGAAAATGACAAAAAAAACAAGGCTATTATCGTTATTTCAGATGGTGAAGATCACCAAGAAGACGCTATGACCATTGCTTCAGAGATAGCTGCAAAAGGAATAAAAATTTTTACTATTGGAATGGGAACACCTCAAGGTTCGCCTATACCAGAAATAAGTAGAAATATGCAACTTACATTTAAATCAGATGAAAATGGCAGCGTAATAATAAGCAAATTGAATGAAATAACACTTCAAAAGTTAGCTGCAACAGGAAATGGTGTTTATGTAAATGCAAATAATACAAATGATGGTTTGGATATTATTTTTAATGATATAAATAAAATTGAAAAGGTTGAATTCGAAGCAAGAGAATTTTCTGAATTTGAAAGTAGATTTCAATATTTATTGTTCGCAGCATTGTTAGTACTTGTTTTCGAACTTTTTATTGCCGAAAAGAAAGGAAAGCTTTTTTCTAATGTTAATTTATTTGGGACTAAAAATACAAAATAGTTTTATGAAGCAAATTGTTTATATATGTCTTTTTATGCTTCTCTCTTTATGCTCTAATGCACAAAGCGACAATACATTGCTACGTAAAGGAAATAGCAATTATGAAAAGAATAATTATACTGAAGCTGAGAAGTTTTATCGAAAAGCCCTTGAAAAAAACAAGCAGTCGCAAACAGGTATTTATAATTTAGGAAATTCATTATATAAGCAAAATAGATATGCTGAAGCAACAAAACTTTATGACACACTGCTTTCTAATGCGACAATAAGCGATGATTTAAAGGCTAAACTTTATCATAACCTTGGCAATTCGCTATTGAATGAAGCAATAAATAATAAAACTATCCAAGGCGAACAAAAACAAGAGTTAGCAAAGAAAAGTGTTGATGCTTACAAAAAATCATTACGTTTAAATCCGAAAGACGCTGATACAAAATATAATTTGTCGTATGCTCAAAAAATGATACAGCAAATTCAGAAACAACAAAACCAACAAAATAAAGACAATAAGGATAACAAGGACAAAAAAGATAATAAAAAAGACCAAAACAAAGACGATAAAAACAACAAAGACAATAAAGACAAGCAACAAAATCAAGAAAATAAAAACGATCAGAAGAAGGACGACAAAGAAGAACAAAAGAAGAGTCCTGAGTCGAAAATGTCGAAAGAGGATGCAGAACGAATGCTGAATGCAGTACAAAATAAAGAAAAGAAAACACTTGAAAATATCGATAAAACTGATAAAGCAGTTAAAGTTAAGATTCAAAAAGATTGGTAAATTATGAAAAAAATAATTCAATTAATTGTTTTAATAATGCTTTCATTGGCTGGGTTTTCTCAAAATCCGCAAATGAAAGTAGCTGTTAATCCTAATATTATAACACCAAACACTGTTTTTCAGGTTAGTTTTATAATTTCAGGAGGCAATGTTTCCACTTTTCAGCCGCCATCATTCAAAGGTTTAAATATATTAGGAAGCATGAGAAGTTCTGGTGGCGGAACAACCATAATTGTAAATGGACAAATAGTTCAAGGTGGGCAAAGTGAGGACAAGTTTATTTATCAACTTTCAGCATCAGCAGCTGGAAAATACACAATTGAACCTGCAAAAGCTAAGGTAAATGGAGTTGTAATACAATCGCAATCAACTGTAATTGATGTTGTTGCTTCGCGTCCGCAAGCTAAAGCCAACACTAATTCAAACAATGGGAATGGGGATAATTCACAAGATATTTTTATCAAAGCTACTCTTAATAAATCGAATGCAATTGTTGGCGAACAATTAATATTAATTTACAAGTTGTACACTAGAGTAGGAGTTTCGCAATATGGAATAGAGAAAGCTCCTTCTAATAAGGGATTTTGGTCGCAAAATTTGTTAAAAGAAACCGACCCTCCTAAGCAATATGAAGAGATGATTAACGGACAACGCTATACTGTTGCCGAAATCAGAAAAGTATCTTTGGTACCTCAGCAGAGCGGAAAGCTTACAATTGAGCCTTTGAAAGTAGAATGCCTTGTTAAAGAAAAAGTAAAAAGAAGAAATGATAATTTTTTCGATAATATTTTCAACGACCCATTTTTTGATAATGCCTTTTCATCAACGCAAACAGTTAAAAAAAGCATTAAATCAAATGCGGTTACATTAACTATTCAGCCCTTGCCTGCTAATAACCAACCTTCAGACTTTACAGGTGCAGTAGGTAATTTTCAGCTAACATCGTCTATTGATAAAACAAAAGTAAGTACAAATGATGCTATTACTTTAAAAATTAAAATTTCTGGAAACGGTAATTTACAATTAATTGACAATCCGAAAATTAATTTTCCAACCGATTTTGAAGCTTATGATCCAAAAACTTCGGAACAAATAACTACCAATGAAAAAGGAATGTCAGGAAGCAAATCATACGAATATGTATTTATTCCCAGAGCACCTGGTCGCTTCGTTATTCCTGCTTATAATTTTAGCTATTTTGATTTAAATAGCAAGCAGTATAAAACAATAAGTACTGATGCATTTAACATTGAGGTAGATAAAGGTAAAAATGTGGCTTCGTCAACAGTTGTGAGCACAAATCAAAAAGACATTAAATATTTGGGTTCTGATATTCGTTTTATTAAAACAGGGAATACAACGCTTAACAAAAAAAACAATTTATTTTTTCTTTCTAGTTATTTTTGGATTTTGATTTGTTTGCCAATAATATTATTTATTATTACCACAATCCTGTTGCGTAAACAAATGACCTTGAAAAGCAATAATTCGCTTTTGAAAAATAAAAGAGCCACCAAAATAGCAAAAAAACGATTACTATTAGCTGAGAAAAGTATTTCGGCAAATAATTCTAATGAGTTTTATATCGAAATATCCAAAGCACTTTGGGGTTATATTAGCGACAAGTTTAATATTCCTCAATCGCAATTATCACTTGAAAACGTGAACGATACATTTAGAAATACTAAAGCTTCTGAAGATACTATTAACGATATAATATCGCTATTAAATGAAATTGAATACAATAGATTTTCGCCGCTCAATGATGATAGCCAGAATGAAAATTTATACAAACAATGTCATAGCCTTATTATTAAAATAGAGAAAGAGTTAAAATGATGTGTATGAGAAAATTGAATTTAATTATAGTTTTATTATTTATTTCTACTTTTTTAGCTGCAAATGAAACGCAAATCAAGGCTGAAGAATGTTTAAAAATAGGGAATGAATTATATCAGAAAGAAAATTATGTAGAAGCAATTGTTAAATATGAATCGGCTTTAAATCAAGGATATGAATCGGCCGACTTGTATTTCAACCTAGGCAACTCGTATTTTAAAAACAACGATATTACAAACGCTATTTACAATTATGAAAAAGCTAAAAAGCTATCACCTTCCGACGAAGATATTAATTTCAATTTAGAATTGTCGAACACCAAAATATTGGATAAAATTGACAAATTACCCGAAATATTTTACAAAAGATGGTGGAATATTTTTGCAAATATTTTTTCAGAGAAGACATGGAGTATTTTGATATTACTATCTTTAGTAGTATTTTTCTCCTTGGTTGTCATATATTTATTTAGCAAAACTTACTCCTATAAGAAAAACTCTTTCTTTGCTGCAATTTTCGCTGTTTTGGTAATAATTTTATTTTCTTTTGCCGCAAGTTATGAGTATATTGGCATTAACAATAAAAGCGAAGCTATAATATTTTCTTATACCGTAAATGTTAAAGCATCGCCCGATATTAATAGTAAGGAAATATTTGTTATACACGAAGGCACAAAAGTACGAATAAGCGATAATATTGGCGATTGGTACGAGATTAAAATACCCAATGGCAGCAAAGGTTGGATTAACAAAAGCGATTTGAAGATAATTTAGTGAATTGCATTTATTGCTTTCTATATTTATTTTGATTTTTCATATTCAATAAATATATTTGATGGATTATTATTTGAGTCTACATAACGTATTTTCAACTCGCGATTCGATAATTTCATCACTTTCCATTTTGTTCTAACTCGCTCACTAATTGTATCATGAGTGGGCAAAGTGACTAAAAAGAGATTCTCTGACGCTCTCATTTGCGAGGGAATAAAGGTAAACTTTAAATATTCATAGTTGCTTTCACTGAAGTCGTTGTCCCAAATACTATTTACATCCATGGTTCCAATAAAACAATAGGCTTCTGAAGGTGAAGAGTATCCAATGTGAAGTCCCCATTTGAAAAAGAAATTTGCCTTTGCAAGCATAATTGCAGTAGAATCTACCCCATTATTTGTGTATTTGGCAAAAGACCAGTCTCCTTTTAGTCTGTTTTTTGGAGTGCGTATTGATATAAAAGGTCCTTCTTCGTATTTTTTGCAAGCAGCTAAAACTACTATTAATATTGTTAAATATGTTATTTTTTTCATCGTTTTTTTTTAGTTATGGCGCATTCAAAAATTTCAATTTTTAGGGAATTTATAAATCACTAAAAACTGTTTAAATTATCGAAAATTATATTGTATAAGCACAATTTAAATTCAAATTTCATATGTTATATTGAAATATATTCAATTCCTACACATCTATTTATCTGCACGTTAAACACTTCACTAAACTTATTACTAGCTCGCTTCTGAACAAACAATAATAAACAGAAAAAAACTTTAATGGTTATCTATTTTTTTGAATCTAAATAATAATTTAATAGGCTAACAGATTTATCAGTGGGTTCTGTTAGAGAGGTATCAAGCTGCAAGTTTTTCTCTTTTTTATTCCAAAATACAACAGGCATAGACTCACCGCCATACATACCGTTGGAAGCCAGATAAGTTTCGGAAAACATTGAAGAACAAAGAGCAAACATCAAATCACTTTTCTTAGTTTGTTGATACAAACCAATATCCGAAATCTTCCCAAAGTCAATAATAACTCTACCGCATAGCTTTCCATCCTTTTCAAACAACTCTTTCTTAATTGTTTTTACATTTGGATAAAGCTTAGTTAAAATTTCTCCATTAAAATAATCTTTCATCAGCTCATCAAAGTATTGCTTAGCATCCTCGGGCTTTTCATCTTCCGAGAGTTCTGCAAAAATATTATAATAATCAATGGTTAGCACTCCGCTCCCATCTTTTTCGAGTTTTATAGTGTATGATTTTTTTTCAACAGTCAAACAAGACGTTAGACCAAATACAAATAACACTAACAAACAAACAATAGTTTTTTTCATTTATAAATTAATTTACTTTTTATCTTTTTTAATACTCAACCAAACTTTAATGCCTATATACAATCCAATAATCAGAAGAATTATCAATATGGTTAAAAACATAGTAGAATTTCCATTCTCGGCACTGTTATATGGTCTCGTCATTTCACTTTTACTTGGATTAAGACCTATGTTTAGCAACACATTATTTAGAAATAAATTCATATCAAAATTAAGTTGAGTAGATTATAAATACAAAATTATAAAAAAAGCGAATATCAACTCCTAAAATAATTCACTGTATATCAGTAATATTTTCAAAGCAGCTTTTTTATTTGTTCAATTAATCCAAATAATTTTTCAATTTGTTCTTTTTCCATATACCAATCCTGTTTATTTAGGATGCACAAATGAGATTTACCTTTTAGTTCTGGCACAAAATCTACGTCAATCTCATTGATTGAAATCTTTATAATATCAGAAATATCAAGAATTTCTAGAATTTTATTTTGAAGTTTTACGTTATTAAAAAATGTTTTCATCATCGACAAATCATCACCTGAAATAATCACCTTTGAATCAAACGTCTCAGGAAGCGAAGAATGATTATCGTTGCTTTTGAAAATATTTAACTTGTCAATTATATTCTTTTTTCGGATATTAATTTTACCTGTAATTCCCGATGAAATTGGAATAAAAGCGCCACAAAAAACTGTATTTTCTCCAATTTCCCCATAAGGATCGCATGACCAAACAAAATAACTTGTTTTACTGGCATTATTAGGCATATAAACCGAAGTACGAAGCCTAGGGATTTGGCTGTAACTTGATAATGGATACTGCTCTTCTTTAAACTCAATTACGCGATTAGTTTCTGTTGCTATATCGCTCAGAATTTCAATATTTGTTTTATTTTCCATGTCCCAATAGTAATTATTTTTTCACACAAATATATGTCCCAGCATCAAAAGCATTGTCCATTAAAATCAAAGTATCGCCAGAAATTTCAAAAATTTGATCCATTTCATTCTTACCCTTGTAATCGATTATATAACGACCTGGATTGCTGGATTCTTCTTTAAAAGTAAAACGTTTACTTTCTGTTAGTTTTCCCTTTTCATGTTTTTTGAAATATCCATTTTCTTTAAACTCAATCCAAATCGATTTATCTTCGGGCCACAGGGAACCACCCCAGCCACTAGTACCTTTTTTAAACTCCCATTTCCTAAATAACTCTTTTAAACTCGGATCAGGGATAGTAATTTTTTTACAACTATTAAACATGAAAAAAGCTAAAAAGGCTATTGCTAATATTATTGAATTTCTTTTAATTATCATAAGTTTGGAAGTTTTTAGAAATAAAAAAATAATTTTCTGCTTTTATTTTCAAGTTTTCAAATATAACTAAATATTTTCTACTCTTCAATTAAAATATTTTAAAACTAAGCAGTAAAACGTGATTTTGTATTATTTATTTCAACAATGCCAATTGTTTATTCAAATAACTTTCATCAACAGGTTTCAGCTCAACTTTTGGAAATATTTTGCTATTTGCAGTTATTGGACTTTCGAAATAATAGGCTTGTTTATCAATAATAGCAACAGCAATAAGGATTGCTTGCTTATTGCTGGGCACACTTCCAAAAACAGCCTTGTTATTTTCTATTTGCGCACACATCACACCTCGAACATCTTTGTACACCAAATAATAATCGGCTTTAATTTTTGCATCTATAGCAATTTCGTATTGAATCATAGGCTCATTGAAAAATTTATCACAATTGATAAAACCTAGATTTACTATATTTAATTTACTTTGAAATTTAACTCGAGCCTCTTGCCTTTCAATTTCTTGTTTTTTCTCGTTTTCCTCTGCTTTCAAATGAGCTTCCCACTCAGCTTTTGAGTTGAATTTTTTCTCAGAAATGATATTCCCCTTTGTATCCAAAGTGGTTTCTGTCATTTCCCAAATTATTTTTGTTTGAGGAGGCAGTACCCAGTTCATCGAGTTTGGCGATCGAGTATCTTTTATAAACACTTGCATGTCGGGGTCGGCTTTGCCAATGGTGAAATCCACATCTACACCTTTATCAGGGTTTATCTTTACTTGCTGCTTGCTATTACTTTCTTGTGTTGCATTAAGATAAATCACGCCTCCAGTTTGTATCATTTCGCCATTTGAAATCGTGGGCAAATCGCTTTTCAAATAATCGCTCATTGTGTAGAACTCTTTCAATTCTATTTGCACCTTTTCTTTGCTCATCAAACTGCCTGCGCCAAAAAACAATTTAGTTCCTTCATTACCTGTAATCAGCGTATCTTTAGTTGGGTCGATAACAAAAAATTGCGAAGGCTTATCTGGGTAATGATTCTTAAGCATAGAACCCGCCAAAGTAGGTTCTTCTTGTTGCTTGTAATATTTCAAACTAACACTTACACTTAATCCTTTGTATGAACTTGGGAAATTTGATGGCGTTCCCATGGTTTTGAAGCCAATTGATTCGGCATATTTAGCAATTTCTAATGCTTGTATTTTAGCATTCTTTGCAAAAACTAACCGTTGAAAAATGGTATCGTTAGTAAGCGGATAGATTGTTATCAGCTCACCATCGGCAATATTTTCAATAAGTTCGGCAATTTCATTCTTTTGGGTTTCTGTAAGTTTTGTTTGTTCGGGTTTAAAAAGCAAGTTATATCTAACTTTTTGTGCTATTGCATTGTTTACAGATGCAATTACAAGTAATACTAGGATTAGCTTTTTCATCTTTAAACGTTTTAAATGGATACTACAATGAACCTTGGGCAAATGTCTATATTCCGCAAACTATTTGTCACTTTTCTTGATAGACTTCGACTTCGCTCAGCAACCATAGCTCAGTCTGCGGACACTCTTAGTAAATTCGAAGTATGTTTATAGCTAACACATTAAAATTCCAAGATAATTTAAGGGAAATGTAATTATAAAACGAAAAAATAATGAAATGGTACAAGGATTTTTCATTAGTGCTTAAAAAACCTTTTGCTCAAAAAATCGAAAACAAAATAAACGCCAAATATAATATAAAACAATCCGCCACTAATAAAAGCCCACGCTTCTGAACTCATATAGAAAACAGAATAAAGCACAAGCATAGTATATACAACTAGTAACCAAAACAGCATCTTCATGCTTTTTTTCATCTGTTTATATTGTTCTTCGTTAATTTCAACGCCTTTCATATATCTTTTCGACATATTTAAAAGGATATTGCTAGGAGTAAATACCGAAACACCTAATATTGCACATGTTAATATGCTTATTAGTGCAGGTTTTATTTTAAAGAAAACATCATTATCTAAGAGAATAGAAACCAAACCGAGAACAATTATTAGTAAGGTATCGAACAAAATAAACTTATCAAATCGGCGGTCTTTTATCCAATAATAAGCCAGTTCAATAATACCAGTGGCAATGGCAACCATTAATCCAATTTTTGTTCCCCACAGCTCATCGGCAATGATAAAAACAAACAATGGAATAAAGCCAATTGATAGTTGTAATAATAGTTTTCGTTGGTTCATAATTGAAACATATTAGCTAAATAAAAAAATCAGGAAAGCCAAACTACTTTCATGAAAAGTGGAAGCAAACTTCTGAAATTCGTATTATTTGTAATCCTAAAGAAATATACGTTTTAACAACAACTTACTTTAAGCTTTTCTGACATCAAAGATTAGCAATCTTTTCAATCATTTTTTAGAAATTGCTTCTCCAAATTATTTAGCACAACTATCTCCCATGCAGTTTGGCTTTTCTTTAGGTTTAGGAAGCAATTTTATTGCTACAGCCAACTCATACAACTTGCAACCCACACAAATACCAAATGCAGTTTCAAGATAAATTAGCAATAAACAGATTATACATAGCATACAAACGGGCTGAAAAAAGCTTTTGTCGTTCTGTAAAAAAAGAGAAAGCACAAATATAGTTCCAGACAGAGCAAGACCCAAACTCCACGCAAATTTCTTCTGAACAGCTCCAATTGGCAGCTTTGATTGTCTCCATACAAATATAGATGCGAGTACCACGGTTGGTGAAAACCTTGGATTGATAAATAAACCAATCATGAAGTTTATAACAAATCCACCCATTATAAATGGGATGATTGAGTAGCGGTTTAATATAAAACCATTAATAAAAGCAACTAATCCGCCAATAAACATGATACCTGCACTGGCTCTCATTTTTCGTTCGTCTAGAACTTTATAGGGCTTTCCTTCTATGTATTCCCCAAAACTGAATATTTCCATAATTTTATTATTTCGTATTGTTATTATTTTGTATTAAATAAAATTAACAAAAAAAAATTGAATATCTAAAAACCGCATCATAAATATATCATTTAAAATTACAATCCTGCTTCTTCTTTATTCAACAAAACCACATATTTAATAATGACATTGATATCATCTTGGTTCAGTTCTGCATTAAATTGAGACAATAAATATTCGTTCGATTTTAATATATGCAACAAATATACTTTGTCTAACTCATGAGGAATACCGGTTTTCATATCCAAAACATAATGAACATTATTTCTAATTTGCTTGTTTACATTTGAGCTCGCCACTATTCCCCCCACAACACCAAATATAACGGTTGAGTTGCTTACGGCTAGCTGCTGCTTGTCTGACATTAAAGGTGGCGCCGTGAAATATGAGTATCTGCCTAAGTGAATAACTTTTGCATATTCTTTAGTCATAAACAAGCGGAAACAATTCAGATACAAGCTATGTCCATCATAAATAGCCCAAATACTTTTATTAATATCCTTTTGTCTCACTTTTCCATCATAAGACTTCACGCTAAACAATTGATACTCCTTTTCAAGATATAAATACGAAATCACAAAACTATCGGTAATAGCAGGCGAATTAGCCACAAAACTATTATGTGTAAAATAGGCACCTTTCTTAATTGTGCTTTGCTGTGCAAAAGCACAAGTTGATTGAATTAAAAAGAGAAATAATATGTACTTGAATAGTTTTACCATCTTTATTTTTTCAAGATTCATCAGTGGCAGCTAGCTTTTTGTGCAGGGTTCAAAAACCACCTCACTGTCCACCACCCACAAACCTACATAAATTTTCTAAAATAAAAAAATACTATATAAAAATTTATGTATGGTTCCCTCTGACCTTAAAAAAGCAATATAATATATAGAAATAATGTAATTAATATATATTTATCATATAGATAACCCATAGATAAGTCATTATATTATATAATGGCTTATCTATAGCTTATGTATGGGTTATCTATGGCTTATTTATGAGTTATTATTCAATTTTATACAAATAATATAGGAAGCAGAATAGAATATACAACGGCGTATATGGTAACTTGATTCACTAATGATTAGTTGAGACCTTATATGAAAATAGACCTTATTATTGCAAAGCAATATTTAATTTAAAAACTGTATTCACATTGCAAATTAATGCGAAGCCATCTATGAAGGTAATACAAGCTTTTCTACATATTCCAGTTAATTTGCCAATTATGGCTTCGAGTACCTAAGCGTCCGTTAGGAACTTGTTAACCTGTTTACTCGTTTACATGTTAACTTGTTTACCCTTATACTAATAAAAATACTATTGTCCGATAAAATATTATTAAACAAAAACTTAAAAGATTTCTCACT
>JBAXGW010000058.1:0-26898 GCA_037139195.1 Bacteroidota bacterium | reverse complement strand
TAATGATAGTAAAATCGAAATAATATTAGATGAGTAAAGGGGATACCCAGTTTTTTATATTTTTCGGAAAAGCTAATATTCCACCCGTATGATCGAAATGATAGTGTGTAAAAATTAGATATTTAATTGGCTTGTTTGTAACAGTAGATATTGCATTAACTAATTGAAGTCCATCATCAGTTGTCATCCCTGCATCAATAACAATAACTCCCGAATCGGAAACAAAAAAAGCAGCATTACAGCCCATTAAGGGAACTTCATATAAAAAAGGAGCTACTTCTTTTGGGGTTGCAGCTTCTTGACTAAATGAATTATTACTTAACAAAAAATAAATTGCAACAAAGAATATTATTTTTTTCATTTTTATTTTTATTAAAATAAAATCAATTGTAGTGAAGCTCTAATTTGCAAAATTAATTATTTTCACTTTAGATAATAATTGATGATTAAATAATGTTTTTCCAAATTATCAACCAATATGCCGAAAATTGCAATTTGTTATATATTTGATAATTAGCCCAATTATTACAATTTCATTATAAACAAATTATGTTCAATTTGGCATTTCATGTTCATTATTGTACAGCAATTATTCTGCATTTTATTCCATTTAGATATTTTGATTTGTTTTTATCATTTAATTTTCGTTATTTTAATTATTAAAACATAGTAAAAATGCCAATAGTAATAAGTGTCAATATATTACTACATTTTACGTTCGATTAATAATTGTAAATCTTTTCAAAAATGATATTTAACAATAAAAGTAATATATCTTCAAAATCTGATACTAAAAGCATAAAGAATAAATTATCTCTAATTTTATTTGCTCTACTTATTATTGGAACTGGCTTTACATGGCTAACTGCCTATATTAATAAAAATGAGCTCAAGGAAGCTATACTTAGAGAAACTAAAATTGCAGCTAGTTCAATAAATTACAATCAGATATTATCACTTCGTGGTGACAGTTCTGATATTACCGCTGAAAATTATTTGTTATTAAAGAAGCAACTACAAGATCAAAAGGGTGAATTAATAAATTCTCGGTTTGTATATTTAATGGGAATAAAATCGAATCGCGTATTTTTTTATGTCGACTCTGAACCATTTGATTCTAAAGATTTATCGCTTCCTGGCTCTGTATACAAGGAAGCATCTGACCTTTTACGAAATGTTTTTTTTCAGAAACAAGCAAATATCGAAGGTCCGTTTACTGACGACTGGGGCACTTGGGTTAGCGGCTTGGTTCCAATAATTAATCCTACAAATGGTCAAGTAGTAGCTGTTTTTGGCACTGATATGTCATCAGAAAACTGGAATATTCAAATAATAAAAGAGTGTGCTGTGCCTGTTAGTTTAATGCTATTTGCATTGGGTTTTGTATTTGTTTCTTTTATGCTAGGTCAAAAAGCTAGATTTAACAGAAAGCAATCGGAGGCATTAAGCGAGAATGAAGAAAAGTTTCGCAAAATGTTTACTAGTCATAATGCTGTTATGCTTTTAATTGAACCAAATACTGGAAACATCACAGATGCCAATGCTGCTGCTGTTAATTTTTATGATTATTCAAAAGAAAAACTTTGCTCGATGCATATAAGCGAAATTAACTGTTTAAGTGAGGAGGACATAGATTCTTATCGACAAAAAGCAAAGAACAATGAGCAAAACAACTTTATTTTTCCCCATAAGCTAGCCAATGGAATTATTAAAATTGTTGAAGTTCATTCATCAATTATTGAAACCAAGGAACAATCTTTACTCTTTTCTATTATTCATGATATAACCGAAAAAGTAGAAGCAGAAAACGAGCTTAAAAGAAAAGATATTTTTTATCAAAATTTATTGAACGAAGTACCTGGTATTATTTATCAGTTTATTTTTTCTTTTGAAGGAAACCACCAATTTCCATATATTAGTCAAAATGCCAGTCTTATATACGGTATTTTACCCAAAGACATTATAAATGATGCCAGTTTGGTATTTTCAATGATACATCCTGATGATTTACCTAATTTTATTGAAACCAGTATTAAAGCAAATCAGGATTTCACTAATTGGTCGGGCGAATTTAGAATGACATTACCAAACAAAGGATTAAGATGGATAAAAGCCGCTTCATCTCCACAAAGACAAGTTGATGGAACAATTCTTTGGACTGGTTTTATGAATGATATTACAGAGCAAAGACAACTTGAAACAGAATTATTTAATAAAGAAACTTCATTCGAAGCTATCATTGCGGCTTCCCCTGATGGTATAGGCATATCTGATTTAAATGGAAACTTGAAATTCATGTCAGATACATTAGCAACTATGTTTGGTATATCAATAGATCAAAAGCATAATTTTATTGGACGAAACGTTTATGAGTTTATTGATTCATCATCACACCAAGCATTAAAAGATAATATGCTAAAATTATTTTCTGGTTTAAAAATAGATATAACCGAATATTTAGCTATAAAGGATGATAAAACAAGTTTTTTTGTTGATGTGAATTCGTCAATACTATACAATGAATTTGGAAGTCCAAAAGAAATATTGTTTATTGAAAGAGATATTACGAAACGTAAATTAATCGAATCAAAACTTCTTCATTCAAACGAATTATTAAATATATTAAATAACAAACTTAATTTTAATGAATGCTTAAATGATTTTATTGATTGTGTCATCAAAAAAACGGGGCTTGATGCTGTTGCTATTCGTTTTAAGGAAGGCGAAGATTTCCCCTATTTTGCACAAAAAGGTTTTCCAGATGCTTTTCTTGCTACTGAAAATTCAATAGTTGAACATAATTTATGTGGCGAAATTTGCAAAGATGAATTTGGAAATCCAAATTTAGAATGCACATGCGGGCTTGTTATTTCCGAAAAAATAGATTACAATAATTCACTTTTCACTAAAGGAGGCAGCTTTTGGAGCAATAATACCAGCCCTATTCTTGAAATCCCTCTCGATCAAGACCCAAGAAATAAACCACGTAATATATGCATGCATAACGGATATACTTCATTGGCAATTATTCCAATACGTGAAAACAAACAAATTGTTGGCACACTTCAGTTAAATGGAATAGAAGCAAATCATTTCTCTTTAGATATGATTGAGTTTTACGAAGGGATTTGCTTTACTATTGGGCTAAGGCTTTCACAATTAAAAGCTAAAGAATCCGCTGAAAAAGCCAATAAAGCAAAATCGGAGTTTCTTGCTAATATGAGTCATGAAATACGCACTCCATTAAACGGAGTAATTGGATTTTCCGATTTGCTGCTAAAAACTAGTTTAACCACCACCCAACTAAAATACATGGAAACGGTGAATTATTCTGCAACCTCTTTATTAGATTTAATTAATGACATACTTGATTTTTCGAAAATTGAAGCTGGGAAACTAGAACTAAACCCTGAGAAAATTGACATATACGAATTAATTAAACAAATATCAGAAGTAGTTTTATATAAAATAAATGAAAAAGGACTAAAACTCATTGTTGATATTTCTCCATCAGTACATCGGTTTATTTATGCTGATCCAATTCGATTACGTCAAATAATTATTAATTTACTAAGTAATTCTGTTAAGTTTACCGAAAAAGGCAAAATTCAAATAAACGTAGAAATGAATGAACTTGAAAATCAAGATAATGAATTTGTTTTTTCTGTTTCTGACACTGGCATTGGCATACCTGAAAATAAACACAAACAAATATTTGAGTCCTTTACACAAGCCGACAATTCAACTACACGTCAATACGGGGGAACTGGATTAGGCTTGTCAATATCGAGAAGCCTTATTGCGAAAATGGGTTCAAAAATTCAACTTGAAAGCGAAGAAGGAAAAGGTAGTAGATTCTTTTTCAAAATAAAATTACCTTCAGAAAAAAATAAAAACAACCAATCTCCTAAAGAATTTTCAAATCAAATAGATTTCAAATCAGATTTTGACCTTTTTTATGCAAAGAACTACAGCGTATTAATTGTTGATGATTATCCAACAAACCTAATGCTTGCAAAAGCTTATGTTTCTGATATCTTCCCCAACTCTAAAATTTTTACAGCTATTAATGGCAAAGAAGCTATAGATTTATATTCAGAACATTCCCCTGATATTATTCTAATGGATATTCAAATACCAATTATGAATGGATTTGAAGCGACGATAGAAATCAGAAAAATTGAAAAGAACGCAGATAAACACACTATTATTATTGCACTATCGGCTGGTACTTTATTAGGCGAAAAAGAGAAATGCAAAATTGCTGGAATGGATGATTTTATTGCTAAACCAGTAGTTTTAGATGCATTAAAAACTGTAATAATAAAACATCTGAAAACAATAAAATCATTAGCAAATGACAAAAGTGCTGAAAATAAAATTGAAAACTCAATAATTCATTTTGATAAGAAGCAAATGATGGAAAGAGTTATGAATAATGTAGATTTTTATAATCAAATGATTAACATTTCATTAGAAACATTGCCTGAGAGTATATTTGAATTAAAAAAAGCATTTAATGATAACAAATTAGAAATAGTAAAATTTTGTGCACACGCTATCAAAGGTGTGGCTTCGGGTTCTAGTTTCAATTTGTTAGCTCATTATGCTTTGCAATTAGAAAATGTAAAAGAGAATTCATTTGAAGAAAATATAACACTAATTGATTTGCTTGAAAAAGAATTAAACATTGTAACTAAAATAGTAAAGCAATAATTTTGGATTATTAAAAGTGTTTTTTTTGATTAATAATTTAAATATACTAATTTCGCGTTCTCTTTTGAATTAAAAATAGAAATAAAATAAAATTCTGATATGGAAGAACTAGATGAAAAACTATTATCAACAAACATCAAGCATAGAAAATATACGGTTTTAATTGTTGATGATTACCCTATGAATACGATTTTGGCCGAATCGTATGTTTCTCATCTATTTCCTAACTCAATAATAATTACAGCAAAAGACGGAAAAGAAGCTGTAGAGTCCTATTTAAAACATAATCCCAATATTATTATTATGGATATTCAAATGCCAGTAATGAGTGGCTATGAAGCAACTATAAAAATAAGAGAAATTGAAGCAGGCATTGACAAACATACGCCTATAGTAGCGCTTACTGCAGGAACAGCAATTGGGGACAAAGAAAAATGCTTGAAATCTGGAATGGACGATTTTATGACTAAACCTATTGTTTTAAGCACTTTTGAAAATATTTTGATAAAACACTTAAGCTTGCAAAATAAGCAAATTGGTAATGATTCTTTAATGAAAACATTTGTTCATTTTAACAAAGAACAAATGATGGAACGTGTAATGCAAAATATTGATTTGTATAATAAAATGATTAATATGGCATTAGTTACGTTACCCGAAAACATACAAATTTTAAGTAAAGCATACGAAGCAAAATATTTGGATGCTGTTCGGTTCAATGCACATTCAATAAAAGGTATTGCATTAGATTCTAGTTTTAATATACTTGCAGAATATGCTTCCGAGTTAGCTCACTTGGAAGATAATACAAATGAGGAAAATTTAAAGCTTATTAAACTGATTGAGGAAGAGTTGCATTTAATCAAAGAAGAAATTGCCGTCAATTCTTAAAACTTTCATCCTTTTATATTTTCAATAATAGTAGAATAAAGTTTAATAAAACTCTATTTAATCTTTTAACAATATTCAAAAATGAGAATCATTGTAGCTGATGATATGTTTTTCAATATAATATTTATTTCTAAAATAATTGAAAGCTTAGGTCACACATGCGTAAAGTGCAATAATGGACAAGAAGTAATTGATTATCTATCCGAAAATATTGCTGATACTGCAATTTTAGATATAGAAATGCCAAAACTAAACGGATTAGAAACAGCTTCTTATATAAAGAATGTTTTAAAATTGAAAATCCCAATTGCTGCTATCTCTTCACACAACTCTAATGAATATGAATTAAAAATGAAAAATTCTGGCTTTGACTATATTTTATTAAAACCTGTTAATGTTAAAAACATCACTGATTTTCTAGCATCATTAGAAAACCATTAACTTATCATATTTCATTTATAGTTATCCTCCTTTGAATGTCGAAAATTAAGAAAGAACACCCTAAAGAAAAAACAGAGCTACACCCACGCAACAAACATCGTGAACGATATGATTTCAAACAGTTAACAGAAAAATGTCCTGAATTAGCTGAATTTGTTAGTATCAATCAATACAATGATGAATCTATAGATTTCTTCAATCCGCAAGCCGTTAAAACACTAAACAAAGCTTTATTAAACCAATTCTACGAAATAGAACATTGGAATATTCCTGATAATTATTTATGCCCACCAATTCCAGGAAGAGCAGATTATATTCATTACTGCGCAGATTTGCTTGCAATAAACAGCAATAAAATTCCTACTGGCAATATAATAAAATGTTTAGATATTGGAGTTGGAGCGAATTGTGTTTACCCAATTATTGGAAACAGAGAATACAGCTGGTTTTTTGTAGGATCTGACATTGATGCCATTTCAGTTGAATCGGCTAAATCAATAATTAAAAACAACCCCATTTTAAAAGATAATATTGAAATTCGTCAGCAATCAAACGCTGAAAATATTTTCAAAGGAATTATCAATGAAAAGGAATATTTTGATTTAAGTATTTGCAATCCTCCTTTTCATTCGTCATTAGCAGAAGCCGAATCAGTTAATATTCGAAAATTGCGAAATTTAAATCAAAAAAAAATAAATTCCCCTTCTCTCAACTTTGGAGGAAAAAACAATGAACTATGGTACGAAGGCGGGGAAGAAAAATTTATTGAAAGAATGATTTTAGAGAGCAGGCAATTTGCAAATTCGGTACTTTGGTTTTCTACTTTGGTATCTAAACAATCGAGTTTAAAAAGTGTTTATTCATTATTAGAAAACATAGAAGTATCTGAAATAAAAACGCTAATAATGGGCCAAGGAAACAAAGTTAGTCGCATTGTTGCTTGGTCGTTTTTGAACAATGAACAACAAAGAAATTGGATTGAGAGTAAATGGAAATAATTGAAGGAAATTCTAACTTATTTCAAAAACTCTCTAATTGCATCAAATACCAAATTTAAATCCTCATCAGAAATAACGGTTGGAGGCATCAGATATAAAACATTGCCAAGTGGTCGAAGAATTATTTTTCTTTGCAAAAAGAAATTAACTATTTCTTGTTGCGATGAATTTAAATAACCAGTTGATTCAGATGTTTTTATGTCGATTGCTAAAACTATTCCTTTATGTCGAATATCAAAAATCTTTTTATTCCCGAAAAGCGATGCAGCAAATACGTGCAAAGCAGACTCTATGCGCTTAATATTTTCGTAAAACTCTAATTTTTCCACTAAATCTAAACTAGCCAAAGCAGCAGCACAACCTACAGGACTTCCAGTAAAAGAATGTCCATGAAATAATGCTTTACTTTTTTCGTCGGATAAAAAGGCATCGTAAATAAAATTAGCACAAGTAGTTAAGCCCATTGGCAATGTTCCGCCAGTTAAACCTTTCGACAAACACATAATATCGGGTTTTACTTCCAAATGGTCGCTTGCAAACATACGCCCAGTACGACCAAAACCAGTCATTACTTCATCTGCAATCGTTATTACTCCTGCAGCTTTTGCATACATCAGCATTTTATCTAATACCGATTTTTCATACATCATCATTCCGCCAGCACCCAAAATTAAAGGCTCGAATATAAACGCTGCAACATCTTCTTTCTCAATTAATTTAACAAATTCTTTTACTACATCACCTTCCTTGTCTTTTGTTGGAACATCAATATGTACAACATCAAACAAAAAAGGTGTAAAAGGAGCTGTGAAAATACTTCTTCCGCTTGCTGACATTGCTCCAAAAGTATCGCCATGATAAGCGTCTTTAAATGCTATGATTTTTTTTCGTTCAATTCCTTGATTATGAAAATACTGAAACGCCATTTTCATTGCAACTTCAACAGCTGTAGATCCATTATCACTAAAAAATACTTTCTTTTGATTTTCAGGCAGATGTTTTAATAGTCGCTCTGCCAACTCTACAGCTGAAGGATGAGTAAAACCAGCAAAAATAACTTGTTCTAATTGCAAAAGCTGCTGATAAACTCTATCTGCAATGTATTTGTTGGCATGTCCGTGTATACTAACCCACCACGAAGAAACTGCATCAATGTATCTGTTTCCATCTTCATCAAAAAGATGCGCCCCCTCGCCTTTCACAATTGGAATTACATTTGGATTTAATTGCATTTGTGTATATGGATGCCAAATATATTGTGTGTCTTTTTCTTTGAGTGTCATAATTTATATATTAAAAAATGTCTTTAAATAATAAACCTCTGAGGTTTACGAAACCCCAGAGGTTAAAAATATAAAAAAATCTTATTTATTTCTTAAAAGGATTATTTTTATTTATAGCATCTTTAGCTTTCTTTTTAGCATCTTCTTCGGCTTTTTTCTTAGCTGCCTCGGCGTCTGCTTTTGCTTTATCGGCAGCAGCTTTTACTTTTGCTTCTGCATCAGCTTTTGCTTTATCTGCCTCTGATTTAAGTTTATCGGTTTCCGCTTTTACTCTTGCTTCTGCTTCGGCTTTTAATTTATCAGCTTCTGCCCTAGCTTTTGCTTCGGCTTCGGCTTTCAATTTATCAGCTTCTTCTTTTGCTTTATTTTTCAAATCATCAACAGCATCATTCATTTGTCCTTTTATACCTGTTTTTATTTGAGGATCAGTAACAGTTCCGGTTATTAATACTTGCAAATCTAGCTTATCACCAACACTTGCATTTGTACCTGCTTTTTTATTTACTTCGCCAACTAAAGAATTTGCAAAAGCCATAGTTTGAGCACCCATTACTTTTGTAGGAATTATCATATCCATCACATAATTAATGCTTTGATCAAATGAACTATAACCTTGCATTTTACCTGTCATTTGATCGATTTTCAAATCGAAAGGTTTCAATTCAATTCTTCCATTTTTAAATTCAAATGCTAAATTCAAATCTTTAAATTCTAAATTTTTGAATTTATCCATTTTAGTAACTGTAGCAATTTTATCAAACGTATTAATTCCCTTAAAAGCAATGTTGCTAGTTTTCAAACTTCCAAATCCATTTAATGTTTTATAGTTTGGCATCATTGTATTGTCTAGATAAGTATCAAAATCAATTTTCATACTCACTTTGCCAACACATTTTGCTGCTATTGGAGCATACGTTTTAATGATTTCAAATGCATCGCATGATTTTTTAACATCAATATTTTGCATATCTAAAATAAAGTCAACATAAGGATTATCTGTTTTAGTAGCATATTTTCCACTCATAATCATAGAGCCATCAAGCAAATTCATTTTCATATTGCTTAAATCAACTGTTTTATCAGCAACTTTCAAAGAACCTTCAACATTTGTAATATCCATTTTATCATAAATCAGTTTTGCGATTTTGGTTGTCATTGTAAAATCAATATTACCAGGAACTTCAACAACCGACATTGGAGCAGATGCTGTATCAGAAGTACTTGTTGTTGTTTCTTCGCCCATAAATTCATCAACATTAATCAAGTTAGATGTTAAATTAAATGAACCTTTAAGCATTTCATTTCTTAAAAAATACCCTAAGAAATTATCCAATCTTCCATTTGCGTTGAAATCGGAACTATTTACTTTAGCACTGAATTTATCAAGAGAAACAAATTTTGGAGAAAAATTCAATAATAACTCATTGATTTTTGCACCTTTAGGCATATCTTTACTAACATAATCTAACGCTTTTACTTCCAATGTTCCTTTAGCTTCAAACTCTTCGTATTTTTCTTTTTCAATTGAAGACATTTTGCCGTTTAAAGAAAGATTTGCAGTGAAAATTCCTGATAATTTATCGCCTTCGGTTAAAGGATAAAAATCCTTAACGCTTGCTAAATCCATCCTACCCTTAATTGTCCCTTTTATTGCAGGATCAGAAACAGGTGTAGCTACGTGCATTGTAATATCCATTGGATTTCCACCCATTTCGAAATGGAATTTACGAATATCAATAACCGTTTTATCTGGATTTCCATCTGAATTGTTGATTTTAGTGTCAATATTAATATTCTCAACCGATTTTGGTAAATCAGGATATTTAAAACGTGCATTGTCAATTTTCAAGTTTAAAGCAAAAGCTGGCATTTTCGTTTCGGTATATTGACCTTTAACAAATCCATCAAATTGCAGATTTCCAGAAGTTTGAATATTTTCAAAATCTTTTGTAAATGCACCTGGAATTAAAGATAAGAAGCTTTTAAATTCAGCCTTTTTCACTTTGAATTTTAAATCCATATCATACCCATTATCCATCATGGTAAAAAATCCATCTGCACCAAAAGTTAAATCATTAATTTTCAATTCATTTTCTTTGAAAATAAATTTGAATTTTTCCATATCAAATTCAATATCAGCAACCATATCAATTTGCGCATCTTTCAAATACGAAACTCCACCGTATGACATTGTTGCTTTAGCAGCAAGCGTTTTTGTTCTTAAAGTCGTGTATTTTTCAGTTAAATCTCCAGTTAATGTATGATTCAAACCATTCATATTCATAGCAAAACCTAGCGAAGCATCAGAATAATCAACATTCACGTTTTCTAAAACCAATTTTTGCAAACCTACTTTGAACGATGAAGCTTTTTCAGGAGCTGCTTTTTTCGTAGTATCAGCAGAAGCTTTTGCAATATCCCAATTTGCTTTTCCACTTTTTAAAACTTTAAATTTAAGATTTGCATTTTTCAATTCAATAGCTTCTACTTCATATTTTTCGCCTTTGAAAACACTCATTAAATCTATACGAACGTATATTTTTTCCGCTTTAATTAAAGTATCTTTCGAAAAATCATCCACACCAGCAATATACATATTGTTAAGTGTTAAACTAAAATCGGGGAAGCTTCTAAAAAGCGATAAACCAAAATCAGCAATTGCCACTTTTGCATTTAAATTTTTATTAGCCTCTTCCAAAACTTTATTTTTTATTTGATCTTTAAACATTAATGGAATAAGAATGATTGACAATATTAACAATGCAATGATTGCTAATAAAATACGAAGCGAAATTTTCAAGCTTTTTTTCATAATATTAGAAGTTATTTAGTTTAAACCTAAAGTTGTTATATTTTGTAAAAATACAGAATTATCGTTAATAACAAATAAAAAGCAGCGATAAAATTTTCAATAAAAAACTAAGCATTTTCACACTTTATTTCTATCAAATTTATTACTTTCGCAATGTATTTCAATTCAATGTATTATTATGACAATTCTGATAAAAAACATCAAAGAACTTATTCAGGTTGAAACAAAGCCTAAACTAAAAGTTTGTGGCAAGGAAATGAGTAAGTTACAAACCATAAAAAACGCATTTCTTTTAATTAAAAACGGAAAAATTGCTGATTTTGGCAAAATGGACGATTTGTTTATGAATGAAGAAAGCAAGCTAAAAACTATTGACGCAACTGGAAAAATGGTTTTCCCTAGTTTTTGCGATTCACATACTCATTTGGTTTATGCTGGTAGTCGTGAAATTGAATATATCGACAAAATAAAAGGCTTATCGTATGAGGAAATTGCAAAACGGGGCGGTGGAATATTAAATTCTGCGAAACGTTTGGCAGAAGCTACTGAAGAAGAGCTTTATAATTCAGCAATGACTCGACTTAAAGAAATAGCTTCTTACGGAACTGGTGCTGTTGAAATAAAAAGTGGTTATGGACTTTCTACAGAAGCAGAACTTAAAATGCTTCGGGTTATTAAAAAATTAAAAAATGATTCTCCACTTACAATAAAAGCTACTTTTCTTGGCGCACATGCAGTTCCTGCTGAGTATAAAGGTAAACAAGGCGAATACGTTGACCATATTATAAACGAAATGATTCCAATGGTTGCAGCCGAAGATTTAGCTGATTATATTGATGTATTTTGCGACAAAGGTTTTTTCACTGTTGAAGAAACTGAACGTATGCTTATGGCTGGAATGAAATATGGTTTACGTCCAAAAATTCATGCAAACGAATTGGATTATTCGGGTGGAATTCAGGCAGGCGTAAAATACAATGCACTTTCGGTAGATCATTTAGAATATACAGGTGAAGAAGAAATTAATTGTTTGTTGGAATCAGAAACAATGCCAACTTTCTTGCCTGGTGCTGCTTTCTTCTTAGGAATGATTTATGGTCCAGCAAGAAAACTTATTGACTCAGGTTTACCAGTAGCCCTTGCAAGCGATTTCAATCCAGGCTCTGCTCCTTCTGGCAATATGCAATTGATTCTTTCTATGGGATGTATTAAGTATAAGTTGCTGCCAGAAGAGGCTATTCATGCGACTACCATCAATTCGGCTTATGCTATGGGTATTAGCGAAGAATTAGGAAGCATAGCAATTGGTAAAAAAGCCAATTTCTTTATTACAAAACCTATTTCCAGCTACGAATTTATGCCTTATTCTTTTGGGAACAATAAAGTGGAAACGGTATTTTTAAATGGAAAGATTCAGAAGTTTTAAGTCAATATTTGATGATAAAGCTCGCTTTTATTCTTTGTAAAATTCAATTAAACTAGGAATATACATTCTGTTCCAGCCTTCTACAATATCATCGTAGTCTTCATCTGGAATGTTTGTATGTCTTATTTCTAATGAAGTAGCTTGTTTGTGTTCATGAAGTAAAAAGGTTACTATTGAATCTTCTTCTTGTTCTCCAAAATACCATTGTTGAACGATTTTTTTTCCATATTCAAATTCAAGGTTTTTACCTTCAATACTACCCTCCCAAAGCGAAAACTCGGAACCAACTTCTGTTGACATTTCTGCTTCATCTCCACTCCATAATTTTATTGAAAGAGGATTTGTCAATGCCAAATATAACTCCTCTGGAGTTGCTGGTATAATATAATATTTTTTAAAATCTTTCATGAATTCTTGATATTTAGTTATAATATTTCTTGATGTTTGCTAAAATTCAAAAGTTGTATTTTTTAAATTAAACCTTTTTCTCTCATTGCCCAAAAGCACTTTGCTGTAGCGTTTATATCTGCTGCTGCATTATGAGCTTCTTCAAAATCAACGCCAAAAAGTTTAACATGCAATTCAGAAAGTTTTGGCCATTTAAAGCCATAAGGACCAGGTATTCTACAATAATTAGTAGATGCATTCATTGTGCATAGACGTTTTTAAAAAAATAAATCTGAATTTATTTGAGTACGCACAAACTCTGCACCAACAATTTTCTCATCGAAACTCATATTGTGAGCAACCAAATATGGCATATTGCTGATATGTTCGTTAAATTTAACTAAAACTTCGGTGAGCTCAACACCTTCTTCTAATGCTCTTTGTGTGTTTATTCCATGAACACGCGAAGCTTCAGCAGGAATAGTAAAGCCATCAGGTTTTATAATAAAATCTTGAGCATCAATTAGCTCTCCTTTTTCATTATATACAAGCCATGCTAATTGAACCAAACGAGGCCAGTTATTAGTATCGGTTACAGGTGCTTTCCAATTTTTAGGCAGACCCGTTGTTTCAGTGTCAAAAAATAAATACATTATTTAGTTTTTTAAAACACAAAGATAATTAGTTTTTGTTTAGAGAAAAGAATTACTTGTTAATCTATTTTTATATTTTGGTCAAGTAATAAAATTTGTTTTTTCATTGTTAAAAATTTTCATATATTTATCGCATTAAATGAAAACCATTTATTTCATGGAATATAATTTAAAAGATTTAATAAACAAGGATGAATTACAGGACTTATGCGAGAGTTTTGCTAGTTTTTCTGGAATTGGGTGTGCTATTCTTGATTTAAATAGAGAATTATTAGTTTCTGTTAGTTGGAAATCTATTTGCAGTGAGTTTCATAGGAAAAATAAACTTTCGGAAGCTAGATGCAATGAAAGCGATACTTTTTTGTCTAAACTTCCAGAAACAAATCAAAAATACAAATTATACACGTGCAAAAATGGTCTAATAGACGTTGCTGTTCCTATAATTATCGAGAACAAACATGTAGGCAACTTTTTTACTGGGCAATTTTTTATTGAGAAACCAGATGTAAATTATTTTATAAAGCAAGCTAAAGAATTCGGCTTTGATGAAAACGAGTATCTTAAAGCTTTAGAAGAAGTAAAAGTTTTTGATGTTGAATACATTGAGAAAATAATGGATTTTCTTGTTAAACTAACTCAAATGATTGCAAAAATGGGTTTAGTTAAAATTAAGCTTATTGAAAAGCAAGAAAAAACAAACGATAATGTTGAAATGTTTAAGGCTGTTTCTCGAAATTCACATAATGCTATATGTATTATTAATGAAAATGCGAAAATCGTTTGGACTAACGAATCTCTGGTTCGACTATCAGGTTATTCTTTAACTCGATTGATGGAAGCAAAGGATTTTACTGAGTTTGTTGCCCCTGAATCTATCGAAATATTAATGAACGATTTTCTGAAATTTAAATCCAATCAAGAGTACATCCAACATGAGGAGTTTTATTTTTTAAGAGCCGACGGAGAAAAGCGTTTGTGTGAAAAACACATATCCGATTATATCGATTCAAACGGAAAAAGAAGTCTAGCTGTTAGTATGACGGATATTACTGACATTAGAAGTTCAGAAACAACTTTAATGGAAAGCGAAAAGAAATTTCGCACACTATCAGAAACTTCTAGCGCTGGTGTTTTTATTCATAATGGTGAGAAATTTGAATATGTAAATCAAACTGTTATAGAAGAAACAGGGTTTTCTTTAGAGGATTTATCAACTATGTTATTCATTGATTTGATTTATCCTGATGACAGAGAGATGGTAATAGATTATTGGAGTAGACGTAGATTAGGTGAAAAACTTCCAGGTTTTTACGAATGTCGCATGTGCAAAAAAGACGGAGGTTATATATGGGCAAATGTTTCAGCAAAGCTTATTTCTTTAAATGGCAAACCTTGTTTAATAGGAACTGCATTTGATATAACTCAAATCAAATTTGCTGAAGAGCAATTGATTGTTGCTAAGGAAAAAGCAGAAGAAAGCGACCGATTGAAATCATCATTTTTGCAAAACCTATCTCATGAAATCCGAACTCCAATGAATGCAATTATGGGATTTTCGGAATTTATTAACGACGATAGTATTGACTCTTCGCTAAGACGAAATTATTCAAAAATTATTACAGAATCTTGCCAGCAATTATTATCAATTGTTACCGATGTATTAACAATATCTTCCATCGATACAGGTATAGAAACCATAAAAAAGGAAACTGTAAACGTAACAAACACTTTAAATGACCTATTTATAATATTTAATAATCAGGCAACTAAAAAAAACATATCGCTTCGATTAGACAAAAAATTGCAAATAAACACATATGTAAACACTGATGAATCAAAACTAAAACAAATTTTTGCAAACTTAATTGGCAACGCAATTAAATTTACACACAACGGTTTTGTTGAATTTGGTTATAATATAAAAGGTGATTTTATAGTTTTTTTTGTTAAAGATACTGGAATTGGGATAGATGCAAGTTTACACAATAAGGTTTTTGAACGATTTAGGCAAGCCGATTTAACTATTAGCCGTAAATATGGAGGAACTGGACTTGGTTTATCAATTTCCAAAGCCCTAGTTGAATTGCTTGGAGGCTCAATATCTATTGAATCAGAACCACTTAAAGGTACAACTTTTCATTTTACTCTTCCATATAATTCAAATATCAAAGTTGAAAACGAAAAAAAATGCATTGAAATTTTACCTGAACTTGCAGGGAAAAATATTTTAATAGCAGAAGATGAAGACCTTAACTTCTTGCTGCTTAAAAAAATGTTAAATCTATCAAACTTTAATATTTTTAGAGCCAATTCAGGCATTGAAGCTATTGATATATTCAACAAGCAAGATATAGATTTAATTTTAATGGACATCAGAATGCCCGAAATGAATGGATATGATGCAACAAAAAAAATCAAATCAATCAATTCAACAATTCCAATAATAGTACAAAGTGCCTATTCCCTTCAATCTGAAATACAAAAAGCAATGGATATTGGTGCAGATGACTACATAGTTAAACCAATAGAAAAAAACATTCTATTTAAATTAATTAATAAATACTTAAAAAATTAATCAATATGTTGTTTTAAATAACAAATTGTTAATTTCTATTTATTATTACTTCTTGTTTTTTGTTTTTTGCCATGTTAATGATAACTAACTTTGCAATAAACAAAGTTAAAAAAACATGTCGCCTGCATTAATACTGTTATTTATTGGTTTGTATTTCGGCATACTTCTGTTAATTGCATGGTTAACAGGCAAAAATGCAACTAACAATACTTTCTTTATTGGCGAAAAAAAATCGCCGTGGTTTATTGTTGCTTACGGCATGATAGGAGCTTCTCTTTCAGGAGTTACTTTTTTATCTGTTCCTGGTTGGGTTAAAGATACTGGATTTACCTACTTCATGATGGTTTTGGGTTATTTTTTAGGCTATCTCGTAATTGCAAAAATTTTGCTTCCATTATATTATCGACTTAATTTAACATCGATTTACTCGTACCTTGAACAACGTTTTGGTTTTTGGGCTTATAAAACGGGATCCGTTTTTTTCATCATATCTAGGGTTTTAGGTGCTGCTGTGCGAATGTTTTTAGTAGTAATGGTTCTACAGTTTTTTGTTTTCGATGCTTGGAATGTTCCTTTTATTGTAACTGCAGCATTATTCATCTCCTTAATATTGATACTAACATACAATGGAGGAATTAAAACTATAGTTTATACTGACACATTACAAACTACCTTTATGTTAGCAGCTGTAATAATCACATTATATGTCATTTGCAAAGATTTAAATATTAATTTAGTTGGCTTGTATGAAAAAGCAGATATTGCTGGCTATACTAAACTTATTGAAACCAACTGGCTTAAAAAAACTCATTTTATTAAATATATTCTTAGCGGAATGTTCATTACTATTGTTATGACAGGCTTAGACCAAGAAATGATGCAAAAAAACCTAAGCTGTAAAAACATTAAAGATGCTCAAAAAAACATGCTCACATTTAGCGCAATTATCGTTGTTATCAATTTAATGTTTTTGTTTTTAGGTGCTGCAATGTATTTGTACGCTCAAGAAAAAGGAATTACTTTACCCGATAAATCAGATAAATTATTTCCCACTTTAGCTGTTAATTCTCTTGGAGCAATTGCTGCATTATCATTTATTATTGGTCTTATTTCAGCAGCATTTCCTAGTGCAGATGGCGCATTAACTTCGCTTACCACCTCTTTTAGCATCGACTTGCTTCGAGTTGACAAAAGAACAGATTGGTCTGACGATAAAAAAATAAGAATCAGAAAAAATGTTCACTTAGGATTTGCAATGCTTTTTCTAATTGTAATTGTTATTTTAAATACTCTCAACAAAAAAGCAATTATCGATACCTTATTTACTATTGCTGGTTATACGTATGGCCCTCTTTTAGGTTTATATGCTTTTGGTTTATTTACAAAACGAATTCCCGTTGACAGATATATTCCATTTATGGCAATACTCTCTCCAATTTTATGCTATTTAATTGAATTAACATTAAAATCGACTTTTAAAGAATACGAATTTGGATTTGAGCTATTAATATTAAATGGCTTCCTCATGTTTTTATTCTTATACTTATCATCATTGAAAAATAAAAAAACAATATCATTATGAAAAAAATAATTTTTATCTCTTTGGTTTTTATGTTTTCCTGCAATTCGAAATTCGTTAATGTTTATCATATAAACGAAAAAAGTGACGTTGCTCAAGGCAGAGGCTTTTACTACGCATTACCTAAAACAATGCTTAAAATTGAAGTTACAGTTAATAAAGTTCATTATGCAAAAGGACCTTATGCTCAATTTGCAGAAAAATATTTAAACATTGCAGAAGTTATTAAAAACGACACTATTACTAACGAAATTAGCAATATTGAAATGACAACGACTGTGATTCCTGATCCTGAAAATTATTACTATATTGAAATGCCTAAATGTACTAATAAAAACAATTATAATATCCAAGTAAATACTGCTGGCATTATTTCTTCCATCAATCAAAATATTGCATTAGATAAAAAGCAAAAACCTGTTAGGGATTATCATAATTATACCGAATCAGAAATTGAAGCATTTTCTAAGACATTTGTTACTAGTAGTTTAAAAGTGGATATTGACACTGTGATTGAAAAAGTAATGGTTGACTCAGTGTTGGTTGAAAAGAAAAGGTTTAACAAATCGCTTAAGCAAAAATCGAATGATGAAAAAGCAAAGGAAGCTTCAGAAACAATCTTTAAGCTTAGAAATTACAAATTCAGTCTGATTTCAGGCGAAGCAGAAACAGCTTATGAAAAAAACACACTTCAACTAATGATTAATGAACTAGATAAAGAAGAGCAAGAGTATTTAGAACTATTTACTGGAACAACTTTAACCGTTCCTGAAGTATACACGTTTTATTACACTCCTGATGGCCAGGCAACGAATGACATGGCTGTGCTTTTTAAATTCGACAAAGCAAAAGGCATTCTTCCTGCAGAAGGCTATGAAGGTGATACAGTTGTGCTTACCATTCAAAGAAACATGAAAAGCATAATTTTAAAAAGCTATATTGAAGCTCAAATGGCATCTAAAAACAAGAAACATGGCATCTATTATAGAATACCTGAATCAGCTACATTTACTGTAAAACAAGGTTACGATGTGAAAATTGAAAAGTCGTTGATTATTTCTCAATTTGGGGCTGTTCTAGCATTTCCAAAGTCTAAAATAACAGATGTTTACAGGTTTTTACCTGAACAAGGCTCAATTTGGGAAGCTGATATGAAATAAATTATTGTTTTTAAGCTCTTTCAATATAAACAATTATATTTTTATTAATGAACTCAGATGAAATCTATATTAAGCGATGTCTTCAACTTGCTGAAAACGGCTTAGGAAATGTTGCGCCAAATCCAATGGTTGGAGCTGTTATTGTTTGTAATGGCATAATTATTGGCGAAGGTTTTCACCAAAAGTTTGGACAAGCTCATGCTGAAGTAAATGCAATAAATAATGTAGAAAACAAGGAGTTATTAAAGCAATCAACAATATATGTTAACCTTGAGCCCTGTGCTCATTATGGAAAAACACCTCCTTGTGCCGAACTGATTGTTAAAATGGGCATTCCAAACATTGTAATTGGAATGATTGACCCTAATGAAAAAGTTGCTGGAAAAGGAATTGAAATATTGAAAAAAGCAGGATGTAATGTTAAAGTTGGCGTTCTCGAAAATGAATGCAAAGAATTAAACAAACGTTTTATTACCAACCAAACAAAAAAACGTCCTTACATTATATTAAAGTGGGCTCAAACAAAAGATGGTTTTATTGATATTATTAGAATTCCATGCGAAAATAACCGTCCAACATGGATTACTGGCGAAAATCTAAGAACAATTGTTCATAAATGGCGTACCGAAGAACAAGGAATATTGGTTGGTGCTAACACTGTTATTTTTGATAATCCAATGCTTACTTCAAGAAATTGGGAAGGCTCCAACCCTACACGAATTTTAATAGACCCGGAATTGAAATCACCTTTAAATTCATCCATATTCGATAATTCGGCACCGACCTATATTTTTAATTCATTAAAAACGGATGATAATGATTCAAATTCATTTATAAAAATTGATTTTTCTGAAAACGCAATAAATCAAATCCTTTCTCATTTATTCAACAAAGGAATTTCTTCGGTAATAATTGAAGGTGGCAGAGAAACGTTGTGCTCTTTTATAAGAAGCGAAATTTGGGATGAAGCTCGAATTCTTACTGGGAATAAATTCTTCAACGAAGGTATAAAAGCACCTGAAATAAAAGGAATAACAAAAGCAACAACCGCGCTCGGTACAGACTCGATTACTTTGTTGTATAATCCTAAAAACCAAATATGATATATATATTTCTTTGCATATTACTTTCCACACTGATTTTTGTTACTTTTAAACTATTCGATCGATTTAAAGTAAACAATTTTCAAGCAATAACCATCAACTACCTGATTGCCTGTGTTTTTGGATATATCACCGTTGATTCAAATTTAAGCTTCAATCAAATCACCGAATTACCATGGCTACCAAATGGAATTGTTATTGGAATATTATTTATTGTTGTTTTTAATATTTTTGCGTTATCTGCTCAAAAAGCTGGAGTAGCAATAACAGCAGTATCGAGCAAAATGTCGGTTATTCTTCCTGTTGCTTTGGGCTTTATTGTATTTAAAGAACATATTATTTGGTTGAAAGTAATAGGAATTGTATTTGCACTTTTAGCATTTTACCTAACTTTTAAAAAGGATAAGACGGCAGTTATTGATAAAAAATACATGTTACTTCCGTTGATTTTATTTTTTGGAAACGGGATAAATGATACAACCATGAGTTTTACAAAAAAAACTTTTGGAATTGCAACAGATAATGATGTAATGCTACTATTAAATGTAATTTTCACAACCTCATTAATTATAGGTGTTGTTTATATTTCAATTTCAATCATTCGTGGCAAAGTAAAACTTGAATTAAAAAACATATATGCCGGAATTATTTTAGGATTACTAAACTATGCATCAACATTTTACTTTTTCAAATCATTGAGTTTATACGATAACTCTGTATTTTTTCCAATATTTAATGTTTCAATAGTTGCAATGTCTGCTATCATAGGTTTTTTAGTTTTCAAAGAACGATTAAAACTAATCAATTGGGCGGGAATCTTGTTAGCTATTGCAGCCATACTTTTAATTGCTTTCGCCGAAAAAATATGATGTTTGAAGATACCTATAAAACAATAAAAGAAATAGCTACAGGACAATTTAAAGACCGTGGCAGCAAATTTATTGGTTTTGCTTTTCCCGTTTGCTCCGAAGAAGATGTTAAAATAATTGTTGCCGACACTAAGAAAAAATATCACGATGCCTCACACCATTGCTATGCTTATATTTTGGGTTCCGACAAATCTGCTTACCGAATAAACGATGATGGCGAACCTTCTGGAACAGCTGGAAAACCTATACACGGACAAATTCTATCCAAAGACTTAACCAATATTCTTGTAATTGTAATTCGATATTTTGGTGGAACCAAGCTTGGTGTTAGTGGATTGATAAATGCATATAAACAATCTGCTTCAGAAGCCATTAACAACGCTGTTATTATTGAAAAAACCGTTGACGAAATTTACGAAGTTACATTCGATTATTTGGCAATGAACGATGTAATGCGCATTTTGAAAGACGATCAAATAAAACAATTAAATCAAGAATTTGAATTGATTTGCAAAATTACATTTTCTATTAGAAAGCAAATGGCAAACAAAATTACCGATCAACTTCAAAAAATTGACAAAACCAAGGTTGTTTATTTAAGAACAGAATAGTTAATTCCACCATTTGGGTTTGTATTACATTTAAAAATTCACTAATATTGCTCGATTATGAGCAAGCAAATTCTTAAAACATTCACCCTACTCCTTTTAAGCTATTTATTTTCAGCTTGCAGCACAAATTATATTGTTACCCAGCACAACACAAAATTAATTCCACTAAAAACAAAAGAAATTATACCCGACAGTTCGTGCTTGAAAATAATTTTGCCTTATCAAAATTTCATAAAAGATAGTATGAGCAAAGTACTAATAAAATCGGATTCTATTATCGGAACCGATATTATTGAAGGTAAAATCAACAATTTAATAGCCGACATAGTTTTTCAAACAGGAAATAATAATTTAATTAAGCTTGGCAAAACAAAAGCTGATTTATGTCTTTTAAATGATGGCGGGATTAGAACAACATTGCCACAAGGCGAAATTACTATTGGCTCTATTTTTGAACTAATGCCCTTTGAAAACAAAATAGTTGCAGTAGTAATTTCTAAAGAAAAATACAATGAAATGTTAAATTACATTGTACTCGAAAACGAAAAAACCTTTTCAGGAATTCGTTTAGAAATTAAAAACAATTTTATTGTCAAAAATTCTTTAGACACAATAAATAAAAGCCAATATATAATAATTACCTCCGATTACCTTGCAAATGGAGGCGATAATATGAATTTCTTTTTAAATCCCATAGAATACATTAATATTGGGGCAAAAATAAGAGACGAAATTATATATTATTTGATTGATAAAAATAAATTAGGAACATTGAAGGTTTCAAAGGACCAAAGAATAATTAGGAATTAAATGACAAACAATTTGTATAATAGACGAAGATTTATTAAAAATGTAGTTTTAGGTGGAATTGCATTGTCATTACCCAATTATTTATTTAGCGAAGAAATAGTTGAAAATTCCGAAAGCCTTAAGAAATTAGCAATTCTACACACAAATGATGTTCACAGTCAAATTGAATCAATATCCAAAAACGATTCAAAATATCCTGACATGGGCGGTTTTGCCGAAAGAAGTGCTATGATAAAATCTATCAGAGCAGCTAATTCTAATGTATTGCTGTTTGATGCTGGCGATATTTTTCAAGGCACACCTTATTTTAACATGTTCAAAGGTGAGTTAGAAATTAAGCTAATGAACGAAATGAAATACGATGCTGGAACAATTGGAAATCACGAATTTGATTACGGAGTAGAAAACCTTAAAAATCAAATTTTAAAAGCTAATTTTCCTTTTATCAACTCAAACTACGATGTAAGTAGCTCTATTTTAAACAATTGTATATCTACACATAAAATCATTATAAAAGACAATATTAAAATTGGTGTATTTGGATTAGGCGTGGAAATGGCTGGTTTAGTAGATAATAAAAATTTCGACCAAATCTTGTATAAAAGTCCTTTGGAAGTTTCGAATAAAATGATAAATTTGCTGAAATATGATGAGAAATGTGATTTAGTTGTTTGTTTATCGCATTTAGGTTATGAAAATAAAAATAATTTAGTTTCAGACGTAATATTAGCAAAAGAAACAACTGGAATTGATTTAATAATTGGAGGTCATTCTCATACTATTTTAAAAGAAGGTACTGTTATTAACAATAAAAATAATAACGAAACAATAATAGTTCAAACAGGATCAAAAGGCGGAAATTTGGGATGCGTTGAATTATACATAGATAGAGAAAAAACAGGAAAAAACAGGAAAAAGTCTATAATAAAAAATTTAAATAATCAATAGCAAAATAATTTTTTTTTTAACTTTTTTCTATCAATATTTGTTATTCCAAAAAGGAGTTAATTAAACTTTATAGGAATACTATTGAAATTTGAAATTATAACACAAATATAATATTACAAATTAGATGCAAAAGAATCACGAACAAGTATGGGAAAATTGTCTGAATGTGATTAAAGATAACATTAATCTTCAAAGTTTCAACACTTGGTTTACCCCTATTAAACCAATGAAATTAGAAGGAAGTGTTTTAACCATTCAAGTGCCTAGCCAGTTTTTCTATGAATGGTTGGAAGAGCATTACATCGAAATTTTAAAAAAGACAATCAAGAAAGAACTTGGAAATGAAGGCAGATTAGAGTACAGCATTATTATTGAAAACTCATATAATGATAGCAGACCTCCAATTACCGTTAAAATTCCAACTTCTAATTCTAAAGAATTGGACAATCCGCCAATGAACATGCCAATCGATTTGAATGAAGGCAACCCTATCAAAAATCCATTTATCATTCCAGGGTTAAAAAAAGTTCAAGTTCAATCACAACTAATCCCAAATTATTCATTTGAGAACTTTATCGAAGGTGATTGTAATAGATTAGCTCGTTCAGCTGGTTACGCAGTGGCAAACAATCCAGGTGGCACATCATTTAATCCATTGTTTATTTACAGTGGCTGTGGCTTAGGCAAAACACATCTTGCCCACGCTATCGGAATACAAATAAAGAACAACTTTCCTAACAAAACAGTTCTTTATGTGCCTGCTGAAAAATTTTTAAATCAGTATGTAGATTCTGTTAAAAGCAACAGTACAAATGATTTCGTTCATTTCTATCAAATGCTTGATGTTTTAATTATTGACGATGTTGAATTCTTTTCTGGAAAAGAAAAATCTCAAGATGTTTTCTTCCATATATTCAACCATTTACATCAAAACGGCAAACAAATTGTGCTTACTTCAGATAAGCCACCAGTAGAAATTATAGGTATTGAACATCGTTTATTATCTCGTTTCAAATGGGGTCTTTCTGCTGATTTGCAAGCTCCTGATTTCGAAACCAGAGTTGCTATTCTTGAAAAGAAAATTTATGCAGATGGCTTAGAAATATCCAAAGAAGTAATTGAATACCTTGCTTATAGCATTACTACTAACATTAGAGAATTAGAAGGTGCGCTAATTTCTCTGCTTGCTCAATCTTCATTGAACAAAAAAGCCATTACATTAGAACTGGCTCGTCAGATGATTGACCGTTATGTTAAAAACACAGTGCGCGAAGTTTCAATTGATTACATTCAAAAAGTTGTATGCGACTATTTTACAATTAATCTAGATTTGATTAACTCTAAAACACGCAAACGTGAAGTTGTTCAAGCTCGTCAAATTGCAATGTTTTTTGCAAAAAGTATGACTAAATCATCATTAGCAACTATTGGTCTGCATTGTGGAAATAAAGATCATGCTACTGTGCTTCATGCTTGTAGAACCGTAAACAACTTACTTGAAACAGACAAAGCATTTAGAACATACATTGATGATATTGAGAAAAAATTAAAAATGTAATTTTTTGTTTAACTGTTAAAATATCCGAAAACAATGTTTATCAACACTCGTTTTCGGATATTTTTTTTCAATCATATTTGTTTATGAACAAAATATTAATGGTTTGCTTAGGCAATATTTGTCGCTCACCCCTCGCCGAAGGCATTTTAAGAGAAAAAATAAATAAATACAACATTAATGCAACAACGGATTCCGCTGGTACTATAGGAATGCATTCTGGCGAAGCTCCAGATAACAGATCAATACTGGTTGCTAAAAAACACAATATCGACATTTCAGATTTAAGGAGTAGAAAATTTTCAATTAAAGATTTTGATTATTTCGATAAAATTTATGTTATGGATTTGAACAACAAACAGGATGTTATAAGTCTTTCACGAAATAATAACGACAAACTGAAAGTTGAAATGATTATGAATCTTGTATATCCAAATAAAAATATCGATATCCCCGACCCATACTATGGTGGCGAAAATGGCTTTGAAGATGTTTTTCAAATGCTTGATATTGCCACTGATAAGATTATTGAAATATTAAAAAAGAATTCATAAATAAACGCATTGTTATGCAAACACCGAAAAGAAAACAAAAAGAATCTCCTGCTATCAAAAAAGAAAACAAGACATCTTTAACAGTTGATAAACCTAATGAGTTGATGAAATTCTTAATTGAAAGTTTGCCAAATAAAAAACGTTTTGTTATAAAATCAATTTTAACGCATAAGCAAGTTAAAGTAAATAAAAAGGCAATTTCTCAATACAACCATTTGTTAAAACCTAACGATGAAGTTGTTATTAATTGGGATATTACACCAGAAGAACCTAAATACAGAGACTTGCGAATTGTATTTGAAGACGAACATATTATTGTAATTGAAAAATATCCTGGACTTTTAACAATTGCTACTGATAAAAAAGATGAAAAGACTGCTTATAGCATTTTAAGTGGGCACGTAAAAAAAACAGATCCAGCAAATAAAATTTTCATTATTCATCGAATTGACCGAGAAACATCGGGTTTACTAATGTTTGCCAAAAGCCTTGAAATTCAGCATTTAATGCAAGAACATTGGCAAGATACTGTTTTAGAAAGAAAGTATGTGGCAGTTGTTGAAGGTGCTGTTAAACAAGAAAGTGGAACGATAAAATCATGGCTATACGAAAGCAAAGCCTTAATAATGTATTCAACTCAAGACTCTGAAGACGGGCAATTAGCTATTACTCACTATAAACTTATACGGAAAAATAAATATTATTCATTATTAGAATTAGAGCTTGAAACTGGACGTAAAAACCAAATTAGAGTTCACATGAAAGATATTGGACACAGCATTATAGGCGATAAAAAGTATGGCGGTTCTCAAAGTCCAATTGGCAGAGTTGGCTTGCATGCCAGAAAACTCGCTTTTACTCACCCTATAACAAAAGAAAACATGAGTTTTGAAACAAATATTCCTTATAAATTCCTTTCGTTATTTCAAAAATAATGCAATAGATTTAAAATCTGCAATATAGCTATATGCTTTGCATTTTTTTGTACTTATAAAACACAACAAATTGATTTGTTCATAATTATTTTAAGTCCTTTTAAGACACTATAAATATGTATTGGTTCGAATAAAATATAATCATCATTATCTGATAAGGCAGATGATTACCCATTTATCTGGAATTCCTTCAAAATAATAAGCTGCATCGCCATAATTATCCTTAAATTTTAAGGTCTGACCATCAAGATAATACAAAGCTTCTCCATATTTATCTTTTCTGCGAATGGTTCTTCCATCAAAATAATAAAGTGCATCACCATAATTGTCTTTTACCTTAACGGTTAAGCCGTCGATAAAATACTGTGCTTCGCCATATTTGTCTTTCGTGCGAATAGTTTGCCCGTCATAAAAGTATAACGCATCGCCGTATCTATCTTTGGATTTTAGCGTTGAACCTTCCACAAAAACGATAGAAGAACCATATTTGTCCTTTTGTTTGACGCTTTGAGCGTTTGCAATTTCAATTATTAAGATTAATACAAACTGGGTATCCCCTTTACTCATCTAATATTATTTCGATTTTACTATC
>JBAXGW010000057.1:0-28834 GCA_037139195.1 Bacteroidota bacterium | reverse complement strand
CCCCTAAAGATAGGCATTTTTTAAGATGAGCTAAGGGGATACCCAGTTTGATTAAATCAGCTTTATTAGTAGTAATAAATGTTTGAGGAACTTTGAGCCCACATTCTAGAGCACTAGACAATTGTTCCAATTTATTTATATCATATTTATCAAAAGACCCAATTGATTTTTTTGTGGATAGCTTTTTTAAAAAAAAATGCACAATGGTTGATTTCTCACTTCTAAAAAAAATATTTAGTTCTTTTTTGATCTTATTATTGAGATTTATTGAATTCATAAAATTGAAATCAGGCAAAAAATACCCTCTTCTATACCAAACACATGAAATATCATCTATGTCAATTTTGTTTTTTTTATAGTTTATTATGATTTTTTCTCCTTTTGACATGTCAATTGAATCAAAAAAATCAATCGTATCTTCAGTATTTACTCGGATAAATTTTCTGTCGCATTTTATTATCCAATCAAGCACTTTATCAGTGCTAATATCATTTTTGTCTGTAAATATTAAAATCATATTTATATTACCATAATTTTAGTAATAAAAGTGAGTTTTAAAGCTCACTTTTATGTATTTTAATTTATTCACAATACCAATCGCCAACTGATGATGTTGTTCCATCTTTTCTAACATCAGCTTGTGAACAATTGCCACTATATGTAATAGTTGCAACTTCTTCTGATTTTGGTTTTTGTTTTTCACCACCAATAGCTAGAACTTCATTGATAGATAAATCACCTAAGCAACTTTCTTGGTTTTTAGCTTTAAACTCTTCCAGAGTTAACATTTGTTTTTTCATTTTTTTTATTTTAATTATAATACCTACTCACGGCATCGGCTTTCCGTTATTTTTCTTTTCAAGATAGTTGTTGCGTCCAACAATATGCTTTATTAGAAAAACATTTTTCAAATAATTTTGCCTTGTTTGAATATCTGCGCATATATACAAACTCAACAATTTTGAAACAGAAAACTTTGAGTAGAAAATTATATCGATATATGTTGATTTAATTTGAAGAATATTCATCAACTTGTATGTTCGTGGAATAGTTTCAAAAAACTTTAAAAAAATACCAACAAATGCAACTTGCTAAGAGCAATAATACTAACTGTTTATCAACATTATCAGTTTCTTCAAAGAACTGTTTCAATTGGAGAGAACCGGGGAAGGTCGCGAAACTTTAATCCGGTTCCTCTCTCTCTTGTTTATAAATGCCAAACTTTGCAATTTAGCAATTAAAATCAACCAATATTTGTTTTTGCATTTTTTAGTTGATTTTATATTATAACGAAACAAATATATAAATTATTACATTCCTATTAAACTATTTTTACATTATTTAAATCTTTTAATTATATTTAATTGATTTACAACAAATTAAACTATATCGATATAGTACTAATGATATTTCTTCACAATAATAATATTTTGCATCATAAACTCATAATAAATGCAAGATTAACATTGCGAATTGTCAAATATTTGTATTAAGCTGTTGAATTTAACGCCTGAACTGTATAAATTACATTATATACGAGCTCAAAAAAATAAATTCTGGCAGCTAGGCTACCAGAATTTTGCACACTTTTACTATTTAGCTTAGATTTGAAACATTGATAAAAAAAAGACTAACTAACCAAATCGAAAAATTTCATTTTTATCGGCCACCCGCCAAAACAGACGACAAAAATCATCTAAACTTAATATTAATTATATTCACTAATGAATACTTTACAAAGGTATATGAACATTAATTCATTTTCAATACAGTAAACAGCGTATTTACATATAGTAATTAGCGTGTTTTAAAAAAATTTATTTAGCACTTATATAATGATAAAACAACCAATGGTCAGGCATTGCTTCCTGGCAACAAAAAAGCATTTGAATTGAACTAAAGCTTGTCGTATGATTAAAAAATCAAAAAATAATAATGAATTATTGTGGATTTATTTCCTTAATCAAATCATTTGCTTTGCCATAATACTCAGTTATCCAAAGGAGGTAGCGTATATCTAATGCAATTGTCATTTGGTTTTTCTCGTAATATTGATACGTGCCTAAGGTAGATTCTATATTTCCATCAAATAAAATTCCAATAATATTTCCTTCGGCATTTAATACTGGACTTCCAGAGTTTCCGCCGGTAATGTCTAAACTAGAAACAAAACACGCTTGCATTTGATTGTCTTTGAAATATTTACCACCTCCAGTTTTTAATAGTAAGTCTTTATATTCTGATGAAAACCCTAATTTTTTATTTTCTAGTTTTTCATTTGCGGCTAATGCTTCCGACATTGTTGTTTTGTAATTGAATTTTGCATTCCCAGCTTCATATCCTCTAATTGTACCATACGACAAACGCATAGTACTATTAGCATCGGGATATATAAAACTCAATTCTTTTTTCGTTTGATATATTTTTGTTAGTCTAGCATTTAAATCGGCTATTTTATTCTGCAAACTATCATAAATTTTAGAATCATCTGTCTTCCACCATGCATCACTAAATTGATTGTAGACTTTATAAAACTCATCATTTCTTATTTTTTCTACCTCATCATTTTCTATTACAGTCTGAAGAATATCCCAATTAAAAAATATTGAATTATCGCATAAATTATCAACGTATTTAGTTATCCCCATTTTGCTTGCTTTTTTAATAATAGGCAATTGCTTTTCTATTGGAATCATTTTACTATATTTCACTAGCAAAGCTGCAAATATTTTTTTCTCAACGACAGCATCCGTATTTTTTTTGGATTCAGCAATTTTAGCTAGAATTGATTCTTTTATACTATTTCGAAACTGGGCATTGTTTGTATCTGCAACACAATCCATAAAAATACTTTTCCCTTTGTAAAATACAGCATTAGTCATTGATGGAACAAAAGAAAATGCTTGATAGTTAAAAATACTTATCCAAATATTTGATGGTTTTAATATTTTAAGCGCGTTAATACAGCTATTTATTGAATCCGTATAAGGTTTTGTTTGCGAAAGATATTTGCTTTCCAATAGATGTCTTTCTTTAATTACATTCTCCGTTTTTAAGCCTGATTTTTGTCCTAACAATATTTTATGCTCGTTTTCAAGCATATTGTAAGTGTATAAATATTTTGTTTTGAGTTCTGATTTTGTGTTCATTGTTATTTTAACTATCTGCATCAAAGTATCATTTAAAGCATATGAATCGGACAATTCCTGCTCTTTTAGCATAGTGAATTCTACCGACGAAAGTTTTCTTTTTGTATATCCTGGAAAACCTAAAGTAAAAACAAAATCGCTTACATTATAGCCCTTGCTCGAAATTTGCAAATGATTTTTGACAAAATAGGGCTTTGCTGTTTTTATGTATTCATAAGTAGGATTATTAACAGAATCAGCATAAACCCTAAACATAGTGAAATCGGCATTATAATTAGGCCATGCAAAGTTGTATTGTTCGCCACCAAAATTTGCAATATTAATTGGCGGAATACCAATCAAACGAATATCGCTAAAACGAGTATATGAAAAGCAAAGGTAATTACCATTTGAGTTTTCTACTGAAACTGAAAGGCTGTAATCATCTGATTGCAACGAATCCTGCACATTAGCAACAGCAGCACTTTCGGTAATAGCAGGATTATTTCTAAAATAATTTTTTACTATTTCTGTTACATCTGAAACGCTTTTTAGCTGAGAAACAACTAAGCCTTTTATTGGAATTTCATCTGCTTTTGATTTTGCCCAATACCCTTTTTCTAATATATCTTTATGGTCAGCCAACAAGGGCGTGATATAGCTTAATGCACAATGAAAATTAGTAAGCAGCAAGCCGCTATCAGAAATAAAGAAGCTGGTACAGCCTTCGCCAAAATGAATAATATTGCTAGTTAAGCAAGCTTTATTGAGCGATGTAATTTCATCTGGCTTTATTTTCATGCCTTTTGCTTGCATATTGCTTATTAATCCTTTTTCTAATAAATAAGGAATCCACATTCCTTCGTCTGCTTTTGTTTTAACATTAGCAAATAGCAATACTATTGCAAGTAAAATTGTTTTTTTCATTTTGTGTGATTTAATTTTTCAATACTTTAATTTCCACCCTTCTATTCTTCGCTCTCGAAGCTTCATCGGTAGCTTTTAACAGCGGTTTATTATAGCCTTCGCCTTTTGTTTGCATTCTTTTTTCGTTTATCCCTTTCGAAACAAAATAGCGTTTTACTGATTTTGCACGCAAATCTGATAATTTCATATTTTTTTCGGCACTACCCACATCATCGGTATGCCCCGATATTTCAATTTCTAAGTTTGGATTGCTTTTCAATTCTAGCAAGAGTTTGTCTAACTCAACAAAAGAACTTTTTGTAAGCGAATCGCTATTGGTAAAGAAATTAATATTGGGCAAAACAAGAACGGCATCTTTTGTATAAGTCGATACAATTTTCTTGTTACAATCTATTTTAAAACAATCTATATTTTCTTTAATGGAAACATTATCAAGGTAATAATATGAATCAATGGAATGCCGACCTGTGGATGAACAATCTGTGTTTGGCTTACAAGGTATATTTTGAGTTTGCTTTCGATCCAAATTCAACTCAATTGTAAGATAAACTTCATCTCCCTTTGCAATGTATTTATTATATGCAGTTATCCAATCTTCTTTAAGCAAACTACTATCACAATTGTATAATAACACAAATGGTTTATTTACAGGAGCATAATCTTTTTTTGTAAAAGCATAATCTGTAAAGATAAACTTGCAAGATTTAATATATCTATCACAACAACTGCCAAACGATTTTAAATCAAGAGACAAAAGATACATTTTATCTTTAACCAAATTTTCTTTTAATTTGGTTTGAATTGATGTAAGACCAACAGGTACAGTAGTGGTTATAACAGAAGATATTTCAATATAATTTTTGCCAATAATTGTTTTTTCAACATTTCTAACAACTTCAACTAAATTAACAATAGAATCAACTAAAGGTTTAAAATTTTCAAAACTTGCCGAAGTCCAATTATTTGCAATATTTTTATACGTTTTGCCATTCCATACTTTCACTCTCATATTAGTGTAATCTTCAAATCCGCCATTAATTACATATTCATTTTGAGAAAATAGGTTAAAACTAATTAAAAATAAATAACATAATAATTCTATATTTTTCCTCTTCAAAAAAAATTTCAATAAACAGATTTTATATTTTATTAACATAATTAAAGTTTCAACTTTTTAGCAATTACTATATTCAATTCACCTATTTTTCTAGCTTTTTACATTACAACAAACAAACTTCTCCTAATACACCTATAAATTCGTCTTGCATATCCCTAAATATTTTAGTATATTTGTTTATCAGTTTCTTCAAAGAACTGTTTCAATTGGAGAGAACCGGGGAAGGTCGCGAAACACAAAACCGGTTCCTCTTTTTTTATTTTTTACATTAACATTACAAATGTAAATTTATTTTGATACTAAACAAATAATTATCATTTTTTTTGTTACAAAAAAACAAGCTAATTATTTCATAAACTACATCCTAACAGCAAACTAATCTCGTTTTTTTAATAAAAGAGGATTCTAAAAATCCAAATCAGATGAAATTCTGAAATTTTAATAAAACTCAGGTCTGCTGTTAAAAATAGTTAAAGATTTTAACCTCAAAAGCGTAATATTTAAAAACTCTACTATACTTAAATCCATTTAGTATTTGATTATAAGAACCTTAAATAATAGTTTTTATATTATATATATTTATAAAACCTATTTAATCTTTTTTTTGCAATATCTTAAGAATCATTAATTTTGTAGCATTACAATATAAAATTTATTATGTTTGTTAGAGCGAACAATGAGTAACTTTAATCGAAGCTATGACGTCATCCAGCAACAAGGCGCGAAAAACGCTGCAAATACTTAACACCAACCGAACTACTGATTTAATCGAAAAGTTGAAATCTACAGAAATTAATAATTTCGCAGAGACCATTTTTCGTACCGACTCGAAGTGCACAAAAATAAAAACAGAAACTCGTATTACATCATTAGAAAAAGCCACTAACACCGAAATTCCATTTTTATCGAATAAAGTTCAATTTAATAATTTTGATATCTTACCTGGTAATATTGAAAATTATATTGGAATGACACAAATTCCAACAGGTATAATTGGACCTATAAAAGTTAAAGGAATTGATGCTTATGGCGATTTTTATGCTCCACTGGCTACTACCGAAGGTGCATTAATTGCATCATACAATAGAGGCGCTCGTGCAGCCTATCTTAGCGGAGGAATTACTTCTGTATGTTTAACAGAAGGCGTTCAACGAAGCCCCGTATTTACATTTGAAAGTATTGGTGATCTAGCAAGCTTTTTAATGTGGGCACTAGAACAAGACGAGAAGTTTAAAGAGATAACCACCCAAAATAGCCGATTTGCAAAGCTTTCTGAAACAAAAGTAAATATCGAAGGCAATAACCTAATACTTGTATTTGAATTTTATACTGGCGATGCTGCGGGTCAGAATATGGTTACTATTTGCACCGATGCAATTTGCAGTTATATTATTGAAAATTGCCCTATAAAACCTGAATATTGGTTTCTGGAAGGAAACTATTCGGGCGATAAAAAGGCAACTGCTCTTTCGTTTACCAATGTTAGAGGCAAAAAAGTAGTTGCGGAAGTAATTATTCCACAAAATATAGTTGTTGATATACTTAAAACAACTCCCGAATTAATTGTTAAATATTGGCAAACCTCCACAATTGGTGTTATTCAGAGTGGAGCAATTGGAGCACAAGGTCATTTTGCAAATGGATTAGCAGCGCTATTTTTAGCAACAGGGCAAGATGTAGCATGTGTTACAGAAGCAGCTATAGGAATTACTCGCATGGAACACCATAAAAATGGAGGTATATACGTTAGCGTAACATTACCAAACTTAATAGTTGGAACAGTGGGCGGAGGAACAATTCTTCCTACTCAACAAGAATGTTTAAATATTATGGATTGCAATGGAGCTGGAAAAGCACGGAAATTTGCTGAAATTTGTGCAGCAGTGGTACTTTCGGGCGAAATATCAATAGCAGCAGCCATTTCAGCAGGACAGTTTTCTCACGCACACAAAAAACTTGGACGAAAAAAATAAGAAATCATGCAAACATTGCCTTCAGCTACGCTAATTCACTGTATAGAACTTTTAACTTTAAAACGTTTACTGAGCGGAGTCGAAGTAAACGTAAGAAACTTTTAACTTTATGAACTTTAAAAACTTTAAAAACTTTAAAACTCAGACTTCGACTCCGCTCAGTCATCGTAAAGAACTTTTAACTTTATGAACTTTAATAACTAACTATGATAACAAATAATTCTTCATTTTTCTTGCGCTTTATTCAATATCAGAAAGAACGCTTTCCATTTTTAGCTCATATATTTTTAATTGGAGCTTTTACCTTTTCGGCAATTTCCTATTCTCGCATTTGCAGAGGCATGGAAGGGTTTATCGATTGGACTTATTATTTTCCAACGGCATTCACTACCATTACACTTTTCTTTCTTCTACGCGTTGTGGATGAGTTTAAAGATGCTGAAGACGATGCAAATTTCAGAAAACATCTGCCTGTTCCTCGTGGATTAATCAACTTTAAAGAACTTAAGTGGATAGGAATTGTTGTAGTTGCTTTGCAGATAATGATCAACATTTATTTTTTTCCAAAAATGCTTATCCTATGGGCGGTTGTAATAATATACATGTCGTTGATGGGAAAAGAATTTTTTGTTTCAGAATGGCTTAAACATAAACCCGTTTGGTACATTGTTTCACACATGTTTATTGTACCATTAATTGACATTTACGCAAGTGGCGCTGATTGGTTATTGGGCGATGTTTCAGCGCCAAAAGGCTTGATGTTCTTTTTTGCTGTTTCGTATATGAATGGCGTAGTAATTGAATTTGGAAGAAAAATAAAAGTGCCCGAAAACGAAGAGCATAATACCTATTCAACTTTATACGGGGCAAAAAATGCTACCTATATTTGGATTGCTGTATTATTAACTACATTAATTCTTAGTATTGCGGCAGCTTATTATGCTGGCTATGGACAAACAGGAGCTTTCGTACTTATTGCAGAATTTGCTTTATGTGTACTTCCTGCTTTATTCTTCTTAAACAAACAAACCATGAAATCATCAAAAATGATTGAACTTTCATCAGCTGTTTGGACATTTTTAATGTATATGACTTTGGGTGCTGTTCCAATGATTAGCAAACTTTTAGCCTAAATTATGATAATAAAACATACCGATATAGCTGCATTACCCAATTCGGAATTAGGCGGAAAAGCAACTAACTTATTTCTTCTAACTCAGAATGGGTTTAATGTGCCTGCATTTTCTGTGATTCCAGCCAACTATTTAAAAAATATTGGAATTACACCTACTTACGAAAACAAAGAAGAAACCATTCAGAAAATTGAAGCCTTAGACTTGGCAGAATTAACAAGTAATATCCTTTCATCTTTACCTCAAATCAATTATTTCGCTGTTCGTTCTTCGGCAAAAGGCGAAGATGGGGCGGAAAATTCGTTTGCTGGTCAGTTTGATTCGTATTTATTTGTTTCGCCTATACATCTTGCTGAACACATAAAAAAAGTGTGGATATCTTTGTATAATCAACGTGCTGCAACTTATCGTGAAACAAACAACATAAACAACGAGCTATCGATTGCAGTTATAGTGCAAGAGATGATTAACCCTAGCGTTTCGGGCGTTGCTTTTGGAATAAACCCTATTTCTGGCAATCGCAAAGAAAAAGTTATTAATGCAACTTGGGGCTTAGGCGAAGGAATTGTTTCGGGAGAACTTACTGCCGATACCTTTATTTTAAAAGACATATCAAAATACGAATCTTTTATTTCTAAGAAAAGCGATAGAATTATTATTGGAAATAATGGCGGCACTATTAAAGAATCAGTACCCACAAATTTACAAGAAACACCTGCATTAGAGAGCAAGCAAATTGAGCAAATTGGGGCTGTGCTTACAAAACTTTATCAAATAACTCATAAATATCAGGATATTGAGTTTTGTTTTAAAGATAATCAGCTTTTTTTATTGCAAACAAGACCAATAACAACGCTAAATACAATTCCTGACGCATCAGCAAAATATGTAGTTTGGGATAATAGCAATATTATTGAATCGTATCCAGGCATCACTTCACCACTTACCTTTTCTTTCATAACGGGCGTTTACGAAACTGCTTACCGTCAGTTTATGAAAATGATGGGAGTTAAAGATTTTGAAATAGAAGAAAACAAAGAGGTTTTTGCTAATATGTTGGGACTTATTCACGGCAAAGTTTATTATAACCTCAGAAGTTGGTACGTTTTACTTTCTATGCTTCCAGGATACTCAGTAAATGCAGAGTTTATGGAAAAGATGATGGGAGTAAAAGAACGTTTTGTTTTAGATGATGTGAAAAAAGAGGGAAAACTAAAATCGTACAGACGAATTTTAGGAATGATTTCATCCATAATTTCAAATTTGAGATCCTTGCCAAAACAAAGAATACTTTTCTCAAATCACTTCGACCAAATTAATGCTCAGTATCAAAACACAGATTTATCAGCTAGTAATTTATATGAATTGATGAATTTGTACAGAGAATACGAGCATACGCTTCTTACTCGTTGGAAAGCCCCGCTTGTAAACGATTTCTTTGCTATGATTTACTTCGGAGTACTACAAAAATTAGTTGTAAGTTACGGCATCGATGAAAGCGGAACACTGCACAATGATTTGGTGGGCGGTGCTAAAGATATTATATCAACCGAGCCCATCCGTTTACTTATTGAACTTGCTAAAGAAATAAACTCAAATTCCGATGCATTAGCTTTATTTTCGGAAAAACCAGCAAACACGATATTTATAGAATTAGAAAAAGAAAAATATTTTAGTATTAAAACTAAAATTGATAATTACTTAAAAAACTTTGGCGACCGCTATGTTGGCGAGTTAAAGCTTGAAACTGAAACATACAATACAAAACCGCTTAAATTTATTGAGCTTTTAAAATCCTATTCTCTAAACAAGGCATCCTGGGCAAATTTCAGCTTGTCGAATGGAACAACACGCGAAAATGCCGAAGAAATTGTAAAAAACAAGCTTAAAAACAAGGCGTTCAAAAGAATGATTTTCAATTATTTTCTAAATAAATCGAGGGATTTAATTAGCAATAGAGAAAACCTACGTTTTTACAGAACTAAAGGCTTTGGAACTGCAAGAAAACTTTTTGCTGAAATAGGAAATAAATTCTACGCTGAAGGAATAATAGCAAGCAATAGAGATATTTTCTATTTAACAAAACAAGAAATTTTTGATTTGATTGAAGGCAAATCATCAAGTACCGATGTTATTTCGCTTATTGAATATCGTAAAAAAGTTTACTTAAAATACGAATCTCACGAGCCAATGGACGAACGCGTTACAACTTGGTGCATTCCGTATTTTTCAAACCAATATAAAAACGAAAAAATTGAAGATTCATCTTCTGAAAACTCAATAAAAGGAATTGGTTGTAGCAAAGGAATTGTCAGAGCAAAAGTACGAATAGTAAGAAGTCCCGATGAGCTATCAAACTTAAATGGCGATATTTTAGTAACATCAAGCACCGACCCAGGTTGGGTTACATTATTTCCTACAGCTTCGGGAATTTTGGTTGAGCGTGGAAGTTTACTTAGTCATTCGGCAATAGTTGCAAGAGAAATGGGAATACCTTGCGTTGTGGGAATCTCGAATTTGCTCTACAAACTAAAAACTGGCGACGAAGTAATAATGAATGGAACAACAGGAACAGTAGAAATAATTGAGGTATGAGCGAAAATTTAACGAAAAGAGTTGATTTTAATTTTATACGTTATTCAAACTGCTGGGAAGATGCGGACTTGCTACTCGAAGGATTAAAGCCTGAAAAAGGAAGCAGAATTCTTTCTATTGGCTCTGCTGGCGATAATAGCTTATCTTTGCTTACTTGCAATCCATCAGAAGTTATTGCTGTAGACGTTAATCAAATTCAATTATATCTGATAGAACTGAAAAAACAAGCTTTTATAAACTTATCTTATTCCGAAATGCTTGAGTTTTTAGGTTTCTATGAATCAAATATGCGATTTGAATATTTTAAGAAAATTCAGCCATTTTTATCTATTGATTGCAACAAATATTGGGTCAAAAATATTGATATTATTGAACAAGGCGTTATTCACACAGGAAAATTTGAACATTATTTTGAACTTTTCAGAAAAAAAATACTGCCATTAATTCATACAAAAAAACGAACAACTGCTTTACTTAAAGAAAAAACAGCCAATGAACAACTAGAATTTTACCATAAAACATGGAATACATTTCGTTGGAAAATGTTGTTTAAAGTGTTTTTTAGCAAATTTGTAATGGGGAAATTTGGCAGAGACCCCGAATTTTTCAATGAAGTAAAAGTTGAAGTTTCTAAATTTATTTTTTCAAAAGCCGAAGCTCACTTAAGCCGCATCGACAGCACAAAAAACGAATATTTACATTATATTTTTACAGGTTCTTTCGACAAAAAATTGCCACATTATGCACGTCAAGAAAATTTTGAACTTATAAAAAGAAATGCTTCAAAATTAAGAATTGAAAAAGGATATGCCGAGAACTATATTACGAAAGAAAATCCTATTGATTACATCAATTTTTCAAATATATTTGAGTACATGAATAGTACTGATTTTAAAAATACATCACAAAAAATAATTGAAAACATCCCACCAAATTGCCGAATAGCTTATTGGAATTTAATGGTCCCCAGAAAGTTGTCGGATTATTTTTCTTCACAGATTCAATATCTTGAAGATTTTTCGAATGAATTGACAGAACATGACAAAGGCTTTTTTTACAAACAATTTATAATTGAACAACGATTATGATAGCCGATTTATTTTCAATAATTCTTTTAGGTGCGGGGTTTCTAACGATTTTTGGAATTGGTGAAATCTTATATCACTTTTTTAATGTTAAAGCAGAATACACTCGCAAACTATCCCATGTTGCAACGGGTTTACTAACACTGCTATTTCCAATCTACTTAAGTTCGCATTGGTCGGTGCTATTGCTTTGCAGCTCTTTTGCGGTTCTATTGTTAAGCAGTTTGAAATTCAACTTTTTAAAATCTATTAATGCAGTCGACCGTTTAACTTGGGGTTCGCTCTTATATCCGGCAATTGTTTATATTTGCTATATCATTTATTCATTTCACAACAACCTCATTTTCTTTTATTTGCCAATTCTTATTATGGCAAAAAGCGATCCTATTGCAGCTTTGGTGGGCAAACGATTTCCTTATGGGAAATTTAAAATTTTCAACGATAACAAAACGCTTTCTGGCTCATTAGCATTCTTTATTAGTGCAATTATCATTTCTATTGTTTTATTTAATATGCTCACCGCATTTTCAATTGCAACAATACTTTGTTTATCAACAATTATTGCATTGGCTACTGCAATAACTGAGGCTATTTCATCAAAAGGATTTGATAATCTAACTATACCACTTACAGCTGTATGCATATTGATTATTTATTTTGAATTTTTTATTTATTAATCATGCAAAATTATCAATTTGTTGAATGTCTGCCCAATGACTCAATTTTTGGTGAAGTAGCAAAACTACTTTATGTCGATAATTCATTGCGAATAAACCAAAAAGAGAATATTCAGTTGGATTGTCTTCACAAATGCTTTGTATTATTGAAAGACAATGTTCCAGTAGGAAGATTTGCCATTTATAATAATACATTGCTTTATCATCAAAACCTAAAAGCATCTTGTATTGGGAATTACGAATGCGAAAACGACTTAATAACATCAAAAACACTATTAGATAAAGCCTACCAAGAATGCAAATTGCTAAATGCCGAGTATATTATTGGACCAATGAATGGTTCAACATGGTACGACTATCGTTTTAGATTAAATGACAATAAAGACCTTTTTACAACCGAAGCTTTTCATCATAATTACTATTCGAATCAGTTTGAAAACTACGGCTTTTCATCAATAGCAAATTATATTTCGGCTAAAGACGAGCAATTGATTACAAATACAGAATCTGTAATCAATAGAAAAGTCTATTTCGAAGAACAAAATATTACAATACGCCCAATTAACCTAAATAAATTTGAAGAAGAAATGAAAACGCTTTTTGATTTTTGTGTTAAAGCGTTTAAAAACAATTTTCTGTTTACTACTATTTCATTTCAAGATTTTTTCAGCAAATACAAGCCTTTGCAACAGCTATTCAATCCAAAACACATACTAATTGCCGAAGATAACAATGAAGTTGTTGGCTTATTATTTTGCATCGATAATTTTAACAATAAAGCAAGCAAAGAATTAATAGTAAAAACACTTGCCGTTAAAGAAGGCATTAGATACGCAGGACTTGGCAAGGTTTTGCTAAATGAAATAATATTAAATGCGAAACAAGATTATACATCAATTATTCATGCATTTATAATTGAGGGCGGCACTAGTGCTAATGTATCTAAAAACTTGAGTGGAGAGGTTTTTCAGAGGTATTCATTGTATGGAATGCCAATAAAATTAGAAGACACTGAATCATCAGCTAAAAATAATATTGTAAATTATTTCTTTGAAGCATCTAAACAATTCCCTGAAAAAAAAGCCATACAATACCTTGATAAATCTATAAATTTTGGAAATTTAAAAAAGGAGGTCGATAATTATTCGGCATATTTGAAAAGCAAAGGCATTGAAAAAGGTGATAGGATACTTGTTTTTGTTCCTATGAGCATAGAACTTTACACTGTAGTATTAGCAATATTTAATATTGGCGCAACAGCTGTTTTCATTGACGAGTGGGCATCGATAAAGCGACTTAAATTATGTTGCAAAATTGCCGATTGCAAAGGAATTGTTGCACCTAAAAAACTTCTATTTATAGGACTTCTATTTAACGAAATCAGAAAAATACCAATAAAATTAGATGTTTCTACTGATATTATTTCCGATGAAAGCCTATCTGAATCAGTATTAGAAAGCGACACTGCTTTAATTACATTTACAACAGGCAGTACAGGAATACCTAAAGCAGCTAATCGCACCCATCAGTTTTTAAATGCACAATATCAAGTATTAAAAGAGCATACCAAAGCTAATGCCGAAGATACTGAATTAACAACTTTGCCCATTGTGCTTTTAATGAACCTTGGAATTGGCTCAACCAGCGTGATAGCAGATTTCAACCAAAAGAAGCCAGAAAAATTAAAACCAGAAATTGTTATACAACAAATTCTCGATCATAAAATTACAAAAATAACGGCTTCGCCCTATTTTGTAGAAAAATTAGCGCTTTACATTAACAAAAACAATACCTATACATCAATTGTTAAAAAAGTATTTACTGGCGGCGCACCTGTATTTCCCAATATGGCAAATACTATTTGCAGGGCTTTTGAGGATTCGGAAGTTGAAATTATTTATGGCTCTACTGAATCAGAACCTATTAGTTCGGTTAATGCCAAACAATTAATTAATCAAAATACACTTGATGATGGCGGTTTATTAGTTGGAAGAGTGGATAAAAACACCGAAGTATTAATTATTCCAATTATTAATACGCCTATTATACTACAAAATAAATCGATTAGCAAAATTGAACTTCCAAAAGGTAAGATTGGAGAAATAAGCGTTTCGGGGAAACATGTTTTAAAAAATTATTTTAGAAATGAAGACGCTTTTAATCAGAATAAAATTATTGATAAAGATACCATTTGGCATCGCACAGGCGACTCAGGATTTATTGGTAACGACGGACTTTTGTATCTAACAGGCAGATGCAGCAATTTAATTAATCTCGATGACAAAATAATATCGCCATTTATTGCCGAATACCAAATATCGCAGATTGAAGGCATAAAATGTGGAACCGTAATTTTTAAAAACGAGAAAATAATAGCCATTATTGAGATTGCCGACAAACAAAAGCCAAAAGAAGTACTTTTTAAAACACTAAAAAATTTGATACCCGAAATTGAAGAAATAAAAATAGTAAGCAGAATTCCTCGCGACCCACGTCATTTCTCAAAAATTGATTATCAAAAGCTATTGGGTGCTAGTTGAGTGTGGTTTTTCACACTTTAAAGGATAAAGACTTAATCCACAAATGTTTCTCTAATAATTGACTTTATTTTTGAAACTTCTTTGTCATTTAATTTATCCAAAATCTTTACAATACGCTGTTTATCTACTGTGCGAATTTGATCTAACACTACCCAACCCTTTTTATTATCATGTTTTACCTCAGATCTAGTTGGATAACTCTTCGATTGACTTGTCATAGGAGCAACTACAATAGTTTGCAAATGTTTATTCATTTCATTTGGTGAAATTACAACACAAGGGCGGGTTTTCTTAATCTCACTTCCAATGGTTGGATCAAGATTTACAAGCACAATCTGATACTGTCTTACATCCATTCGTCAAAACTTTCTTCTTCAAATATATCATTCATCAAAAGCTTATCGTCCCCATTTTGGTTCATTTTTTCAAAAGCCTTTTCCCAGCCTTTTCTAGGATTTGGTTTTGGTTTAAGAATCAAATATCCTTTTTCAAGAATAAGCTCAACTTTATCTGTGATATTATACTTTTCCAAAATTGTTTTACTCAATCTAAAACCTTTTGAATTTCCTATTTGAACAATTGAAATATCCATAAAATTAATGTATTTTGTAGATACAAAGTAAGTACATAATTATGATATTTGCAAATATTTTTTTTAAATTATAAAGGAATGTGAGATTGAAATTTATTTTTTACTACAAGTAATACCAATTGAATATTCAATATAGTTCAATCTATCAGCCCTTCGACTACGCTCAGGGTGACTAATATCAGTCATCTTGAGCGTAGTCGAAAGATAATTATTGAGCTATTTGAATACGTATTTCGGTATAACTGTTGAAATTCAATAATAAAGAACAATATCTTTGTAGCAAGCTAAGCAAGCTTTAATGAACAATGCTGCCAACCCAAGGAAACAGAGTCTTTTCGCCTAAAATATCCCTATTAAGAGATTCGAAATATATACTGCTACCATATTCCTGTCTTCGTTTTATTAATGACTCCCAATCAGATTCTGAACAATATTCATTTGGATATCTACAACATTTCTTTTCTCCCCGACATTCAAACCAATATATGATATCTTCAAATTCATAAGGCATCATTGTGCCCTCGTCTAGCTCCTTCAACAAATAGGGCTTAATATCCAAATACATTTCAAAAGTCATTCCAATTAAATATAATCGTATCATGTCGCTACTACAAGTTAAAATCCCAAAATATCCATTTAGCTTGATAAAATCTACTATTCTTTTTAATTGAACAATCCTTTCGCTATCACGAACAGCTTTATGCTTTTTATAGACTGGATTTGCTGTATCGTTATGAAATCTTACGGAATCCCAAAATGCATTGTCGCTCTTTTTCTGAGCAGCAGATATATCCGACATGAAAAAATTTATCTTTTTTATTAACGAATCATTCTGATACAATAATTCATTAAGCGAATCCATTTTTTCTAATCGAGCATACAACTCATTATCGAACGAAAGTACGTTTTGAAAATAAAATTGATCTTGAAGAATTACTTTAAAAGTTCTATTAGAGCCAATTGCAGTTGATGCCGATTTTTCTAGATAAACAATAGCCGAATCGTACTGACCCATTTTAGAATAGCAACGTGCAAGCATATAACAATCGCGCTCTAACGGACGATGAACTTTTGCAAAAGCCATTTGATAGATTTTCTCAGCTATCTCATAGTCGCCAACAAACATGCGATATTCAGCAGAATCTACCGATTGAAAATATTTAATATAAGCTCCAGTTTGAGCAATGGAAATAACCGTACTTAATACAAAAGTCGCCATTAAAAAAGCTCGGAGAGATTTAATGGTTACCTTAATTCCGCAAGGATTTATTAAAACACTAACAGTAAATGCTCTTCGACTACGCTCAGAGTGACCGCAGACTGAGCGGAGTCGAAGTCTATCAAGTGAAAGAACAAAAAGCTTGCAGATATATGGGGTTATATAATTAACTATATTTTTCAATTCTTTTTGCTATTAATTGTATAATAAAAATTTGCACTAAGCACTTGATTAAAAATGCCTTTATCATTTCCATAAATAAAAATAAACCAATACGCTTTTTCGTCAAACGAGGAAATTGAAATTATAGAATGCGTTAACCTAACATTTAATTCTATTTTATTAGTTACTCTCCACGATAGCTGGGCTACCAAGCTTTTATCAAACTTTGTGAAAGTAAGACTATCGACATTTAAATAATTTTTCTCTAAATGCGGGACGACACGATTATTCATCAAATACCCCATTGAAAAGCCTCCGCCTATATATAACTTTTTCCCTAATTGATACTTTAATAAAAAAGCAGGCTCAATATAATTTGCGTTATAACTAATTGACCCATCATAGTTCTGATAATTATTGTTCAACCCTTTAGGAATAAGATTAATTTCAACCTGACCAATTGTTTTTTTATTGATTTTGAAATTTGTAAAAGCTCCAATTTCCCAACCATGCTTAATATCATCATATTGCTTTTTATAATATCGATGACTAAATACCATTTGCGAAAAATTATGTCCAAGATGTAAGCCACCGTTAAAATACTGACCAAAAAGCTGGCTTGATAAAAAAAGCATGAGAAGTATGCAAAAAATATTTTTCATTATGAAGATATTTTAATCTTGCTATTAACGAAAAAGAAAGAAAAAAAGTATTTTTATTTTCCAGTATTTATATATTCAATTGCCCTCTCCAAAACCTCGTCTTTTCCTAATTTTAATCCTTCAATTGTTGGTTTTACTTCTATATCTGGAATAATGCCTATTCTTTGGGTTTCTCTGCCATCGGGATAACAGACTCCAATTCCTGTCATTATTAAAGAATTTCCACCTGGAAAAAATATTGTAGAAGCATTTCCATCTGTTCCAGCAGTCTGACTCCCTATTACTTTGACATCAGGGGCTGTTTGCAATGCCATACATGTGAATTCCCCATGACATATTGTATATTCATTTACCAGAACTATCACTTTACCTCTATAATATCCCTGATTACTATACTTTCCACAATAAGCTTTATTTTGAAATCTAAATTGTCCAGGCATAGAAAAATCCTGAACATAAAACTGAGCAAACTGCTTCCTATCTTTATTAAGATAATTAGCAATTGAATATAATGTTTGATGACTTCCATTTCTAATATCAAAAATAATTGCTTTTTTATTCAACATCTTTTTCATTACGTAATCAATATTTTTTAAGCTTAAATTATTCAAATCTAAATAACCAACATCACCACTCAAATCTTTGTAACCTAATTGGTTTTCTCCTTTTTTGATTTTAAAATCAGAAAACTCATATAGTTTTATATCTTTTTTAAAAATATTACCATCCCTCTCGTAAGTAATACACACCGAGTCCTTCTTATTAAACAAAAGAAGCGCTTTAATATGCATTAGTTGTGTTGGTTCATTTGATGCCCCCATATACTTTTTATAGCTATCAATATAATCTTTCATTTTAATATTGTCATATGCAACAATAACATCACCTTTCTTAATATCGTTAATTTTTGCCAAACTATCATTCCAAAAGCCAAACACAACTATCTTATTATCAATCATTCTGTATTTAATTGGGGGATAATAATTCCCAAAATAATTGTTTGTGTATTCTGAACTAAAAGAAGTATGACTGTCTGTAATCTTTGCAGACAATTCCATTATTGCTAAATGATAAGTTAAAGTATCGTTTGCATTTATAAACTTTGACACAAAATCAGGCAAAACATTATTCCAGTTTTTTAATAAATATTTATATGGATAATAATAATTTACAATATTCCAATATCTTGCTAATCCTAGCAATCTATATTCAACTGCAGGCAATTTCATTTCGGAATAAATACGTTCTTTTGAAAAACTTGGTGAAGTAGAAGTTTCTTTTACATAATATTTTTGTTTACTGGCTCGATTATCTCTTATAAATGTTAACTTATTAATTACATTTTCGCTAAACAAGCTTGTATCACTAATCCACATTAAATCAAAATTATTTGTAAACAATCCAACTGTGTCGGTTTTAATATTTCGTTTTTTCACCTTCCCCAATCCATCAATCCATTCAACATAAATTTTATTGATTTCTTCTTTTGTTTTTGTTGATTTTATTTGAGGTATTTTCTTTATTAATTCCACATCCCAATCGTATATACCTTTGGCAACTTTTGGATGATAATACTTTAAGAATCCCCATACTTTGCAAAGGGTTGCTAGTTTTTGGGTTTCGTTTATTGTATTTTGGGCATTACTGGCTATACCCAAAACTGCAATTAACATTAGTAATACTATTTTTTTCATGTTTATAATTTTCACTTTCCTGTATTTATATATTCTATGGCTCTATCTAAAACTTCATCTTTTCCAGCTTTAATGCCTTTTATTGTTTGTTTTGCTTCAATATCGATTTTATTCCCTTTTCTCTGTGCTTGAGTTCCATCTGGATATAAAACTCCCAGCCCAGAAAAGCCAGTTATTATCCCACCTGGCAAATAAATAAATGACATATTTCCATCTGCCCCTGCAGTTTGACTTCCTACCGTTATCGAATTTTTCAGTGTTTGAAATTTCATACAAACCCATTCTGTATGACTCTGGGTATTTTCATCAACAAGAATAACTATTTTTATATCATAACAATGGTTCCCTCCTCTTAATTTATTGTCATTTGACATAAAAGCGCCAGGAATATTTTTCCTTGGGCCTTTTAATTTTATAAATACCGTTCGCTCGTTACAACTTATTTTTCTATATAAATAGTTTTCTATATCAGGTGCGCCGTTTCTTAGGTCCAATATTATTCCCTTTGCAAATCTTATACTATCAATTGCCCTTTTGATTTTCTTCCTATTTTCTAATTCATGAAGATTAATAAATAAATATTTTCCGTCTATCATTTGGCTTTTCTTCGTCTTTTGTAGGAAGTACAAACTATCAAAAATTATATTTCTGAGATAAACAAGCTTATTTGTGTCATTATTTATTTCAATAGAAACCTTTTCATTTAATAGTCCTATTGGAATAAACCAATCAATATATTTTTGGAGACCTGCATTATTGGATGCACCCATATATTTAATGAGACTTTTTCTATATTCATTTATGTTTTCACCATTAAATTTTGTTATTATATCTCCAACTTTAACAGATTTAATGGTGTCGGATAAAATTTGATCTATGACTGTATTTCCATCAATATATTTAACGGAAAACGGAAGTGAATAATCTTTATTTAACAATCTGCTACTTGTTGTGAAATAGGAGGTGTGTCCATCGTTGATATTTGTATTCAACTCTAATACCGTATTCAAATATGAAATGGAGTCACTACAATTAATAAACTTTGGGATGAACTCAATTAAAACCGAGTCCCATGACTTATCCATAATATTTTTATTTGGACAAAAATAATTAATACTATTCCAATATCTGAAAAGAGCTAAAATTCTTATTTCTTCCACTGGATAATACGATTTATATCTTGCTTCATTTACAAACTTTATTTTCCCAATAAAAATATCTTTCTTAAAATAATGATTTCGCTGTGGATTAAAGTTTTCTATTACATATTCAAGTTTTTTGGAAATTGTATTTGAAATAATTGTGGTATCTTGAATCCAGCAAAAATCAACTTCATATTTGATTTCTGTTTTTGATTTTTTTTTCTTTATTCTTTTTGTGTTATCTGCTAATGAAACTAAATCATTAATAATGCTATTAAATTCGGCTTTCGTTGTTGAGCTTTTAATTTTTGGAATTTGGTTTATCAACTCCTTATCCCAATCTAATTTCCCAGATGCAACTCCTGGATGATAACACTTTAAAAGCCCCCATACTTTGCAAAGTGTTGCTAGTTTTTGGGTTTCATTTATGCTTGTTTTTGCATTTATTGACATTCCATATATGCAGAACATTAATAATACAAGTAATTTTTTCATATTAAAGATATTTTAATCATACAATTAACGAAAAAAATAGAGAAAAAGTATTACTGGAATCAAAATGAGTTTAAATTCTATCTTTTAGCCAAAAATCGATCATATAAAATCATCATTAAAAAAGCAAATAACCCAATTCCGCCATATACAAAGGCTATATGCCATGGGTGATGCTGATTCCAAAGGTATTCGGTTAATTGGGCTGGACTCATTTTCAGATTAGATGCAGCCAATTCGTAGAATTTATTAATTGTAAAAGTGGATGAAATTTCGGGATAATTAAATTTGCTTAACACTGCATCATTAAGAATTAGTGTTTTTTTGTCTGCAATAGTTTCAAAAATCTTACCTGACAGTATTCCTGCAAAAATATTTCCACCAGCTAATGGAATAAATGAAGTACCAATATATAGTGCTACTTTATCTTTTGGAGCTATCTTTCCAATATATTCGGTTGTTTTTGGAGAGCAAGACATTTCGCCCAATCCGAAGATTAAGATAGAACCGACTAATATAAATGGATTTCGGAAAGCAAACATCAGCGCTATGCCAATAGCTGAAACCAAAAAGCCTGTCGACATCGCTGTTAAGGGTTTAATACGCATTACAAGGCTTGATACTATAATTTGAAACATTATAATATACATTGCATCAATATTGGTAAGCATTTCGGGAGCAATAGTTCCTTCTGCGGTTCCAAAAGTGGAAGATAGCGCTGGCGAAATAGCATGTAAGACATTATAAATAACGCTTGTATCCACCCATTGCGATATAAACACAGGCAATGAATAGAATAACTGAAAATACATTGCCCAAAAGCCAGTGATAATAAGCAAAAACAAGATATATTTAATATCTAAAAGTACTTTACCAATATTTGAAAACGTTTCAACTATTACCGCTCCAATCTTTTTATTGTTTTTAGGCATATCGGAAACGGGTTCTTTGTAGAAAAATAGAACCAAAATAAAATTAACAGCAGTTATAAATGCCGACATATAAAACACAAATTCCCAATCGTACTGGCGTAACTTTGAAGCGAAAAAAGGACCAACAAAAGCACCAATATTTACCATCATATAAAATATGCCAAAACCAATTGAAGAATTTCCATCGTTAGTAGTTCGGGAAATAGTAGCTGATATTACAGGCTTGAAGAATGCTCCGCCAATTGCAGCAAACAACAAAACCATAAAAACGGCATTGTATCCCGTAAATTTGCTCAACAACAAGTAACCAGAAGCCAAAATTCCAAACGAGAGCAATAATATTTTTTTATAACCGTACCTATCGGCAATAGCACCGGTAATTACGGGCAAGAAATACAAAATAAAAGAAACGGTTCCCATTATGGTTCCTTTTTCTGTTTGACTAAAACCGAGAGCACCTTCATCGGTAGAACCGGTAAGGAAAAGCGCTAAAATTGCAAATAAACCATACCATGCCCAGCGTTCAAATAATTCTACTAAGTTGGCAATCCAAAAGGTTTTAGGAAAGGTAGAATATACATTTGATTTCATAATTTTGCTTTTTAAGGTTTGAGGTGGTCAAATATACAAAAAGAAGTGTTTAGGGGAGATGTCGATTTCTTCTTCTTTAGAATTAAAAAATTCTTCGCCAGCACCTCAAATTAATATTATGCCCAAAAAACATAATTGTAACAGGATAAAATTGCTGAAATTTGAGGGGAAATTTGGATATGAATTTAGTTTGAAAATTAGTTTTATTGAGGGGCAACGGACGGTTATATGAAATTTTGGCATTAAAAAGCACATCCCTGTCAAATCATTACAAAGTTTTTTTAATTGTACAATAGTCAAATATAGCAGTTTCTGAAAAATATTTTATATACCATGTGGGTGTTCATTATTTTTATATATTTCTTGTTGCCCGCTTCATTTTTTGTTGTAAATTTGTAACCATTGTATAAGGTTAAACAACTTGGTTATGAAAGAATATTTATCGTTGTCCGAAGCATCTGAACTTATTGGCAAAAGCAAAGAAACCCTTAGACGTTGGGATAGAGAAGGAAAATTGTCTGCCGTCCGTGAGCCAATGAGTAACTACCGTGTTTATAATCGGGAGCAAGTTGAGACTATTTTCGCTGACTTATATAGTCACGATATTGAAGATACTGTTTCTAACTATGTTGAACCGCATAATGAATACACTGTTTTAGAATTATTTGCTGGTGCTGGTGGTTTGGCTGTTGGCATGGAAAAGGCAGGGTTGAAATGTGTTGCTTTGAATGAAATTGATAAATGGGCTTGCCAAACTTTGCGAAGAAATCGTCCAAACTGGAAAGTTTTAGAAGGTAATATTAAAAACTTTGATTTCACAGAATATCACAATAAAGTAGATGTCGTAACTGGTGGTTTCCCATGTCAAGCTTTTAGTTATGCCGGTAAAAAATTGGGGCTTGCAGATGTTAGAGGGACTTTATTTTATGAGTTTGCAAGAGTTGTCAAAGTAGTAAATCCGCCAATTTGTATTGGAGAAAATGTCCGTGGCTTGCTTAGTCACGATAATGGAAGAACTTTACAAGGAATGATTTCTATTTTGGATGAAATAGGTTACAATATTGTTCCAGTAAAAATATTGAAAGCCATTAACTATAAAGTTCCACAAAAGAGAGAGCGATTAATATTAGTTGGCGTTAGAAAAGATATTGATTGGAAATTTGAATATCCGAAGCCCCATAATAAAGTATACAATTTGAAAGATGCCTTGAAGAAAGGTGAACTTTATGATACAAATGTTCCAAAGTCTAGTGGGGCAAAATATCCGCAAAGCAAAAAAGCTGTTTTGGATTTAGTGCCACAAAAAGGTTATTGGCGTGATTTACCACTTGATATACAAAAAGATTTTATGGGTGGCAGTTTTCACTTAGGTGGCGGAAAAACTGGAATTGCACGGCGTATTGGCTGGGATGAACCCTGTTTGACATTAACATGTAGTCCTGCTCAAAAACAAACTGAAAGATGTCACCCCGAAGAAACACGACCTTTTACAGTTCGTGAATATGCTCGTATTCAAACTTTTCCTGATGACTGGTTTTTTGAGGGTTCAATAGCTCAACAATATAAACAAATCGGGAACGCTGTTCCTGTGAATTTGGGAACTGAAGTCGGTTATTCAATTGTGAAATTTTTAAATCAATACTATAACTTTTTGAAACCAAGATAATAACTGTAATTCTCAAAAGTAATTTGGTCTAAAACTGCTCTTTTAGTGGTTTTAGTTTTTGATTTAATTTCTTCTAATGCAGAGTTTTCAGCAATTTCCTTGGTCTCTTCAACTGATTTTAGATAATCTTTGATTGCTTTTGGCAGAGCTTTGTATAGTTGAAACATTGCGTCTTCTTGTTTTGATAGCAAGGCGTAAAATTGGTCGCCCGAGATTTTATAAACTCTGCTATGACTGTACTCTTTACCATTTATTTCACCACTCCATAATTCACAAAAACTTCCTTTAGCCAAAATTTGAACCCAATAACATTTTGCCTTTTTATAATCGTTAGCATAACGAGCTAACTTCTGAAAGAGTGCTTCTGCTGCACTGCTGTTCATTGTATTGTGTTTGTTTTTTATGTCAGCAAATAGAGTATCATCCTTTGCTTTGACATCGTAACCACTCAAATTTCCAGTTTCATAACCCTTTATTCCGCCTAAAATTTGTTCGTGAAATGTTCCAATTGAATTATTTATAGATTTGTCAATCTGTCTCAAAATTTCAGATTGAATTAGTTTTTCTTCGTCAATATCATTAAATTTCGAGTCAAATGTCAGTTTGATTGTGTCAACCTTGTTCGAGTAGAAACTCTTTTTGGTGATATTATTTTTTGCCTTCAAATATGCGCTATGAAGATTCCCAATACAAATCAACAAATGTTCGTCAGTTATGAAGCTTACGTATTTATTTTTCATTCAATTACGTGTTTTTTTATGCAAAGTTAGCATTTATTTTTTAAATCTTTGTCTCATATACGGGCTCTAACAATGGCGCCCAACATTTGGTTAACCACTAATGGCACTTATTTCTAATGTAGCTTTTAAAATACCAATATTTACATCAAAATTTTCTCAAATGTAAACATTCTTTTAAAAAATACAAATTATGGGGTGAGGTTTTTAAAACCTCGAAGGTAAAAAAAACAGCCCAATCGTTTATTTGATTGGGCTGTCTTTTTATCTAACTAAGGTTAAATGACCTTTTGCCGATTTTTTAACATCTCGCAATCCTCGGTATGTTATCAAATAATAATATACGCCTTGCGGACAGGTTCGTCCTTTAAAGGTTCCATTCCACCCTTCTAAAATATCCTCGGAATGATAGAGCTGCTCTCCCCAACGATTAAAAATAAATATTTCGAACTCTACAATATTAGTTCCTATTGCCTTGAAAATTTCATTGAAATTATCGTTGTTTGGTGTAAACGCATTAGGAATAAACATATCAGTGTAGCAACTATCGGTTAATTTGATACTGTCGGAAGCCTTACATCCATTTACATCAATTGCTTCTACATAATAAACGCCTCCCGTATTAGCTACAATCGAACTTGCGATTTCGCCTGTCGACCAATAATATTTATCAAAATTAGCTGGTGCTACAATTTGAAAATTATTAATACACAATGTAGTATCGCTTCCCAAATTCAACGTAGGCGTTGGATGGTTTAATAATTTTACTGTATCATAAGCAATTCCACATAAATTACTAGCAATTATTGAATAAATGCCACTATCCGAAACACTTATCGAACTTGAGGTGGAGCCATTAGACCAAACAAGCTGATTGGTATTACTCAAAGCCGAGAATGTTACTTGTTCTCCATTACAAACTGTAATATTATTGCCTATTTCAACTTGTGATAGCACTAAAACATTAACAATAAAAAGCGTATCGTTAAAGCAAACTCCCGAAGTTGCAGTTAGCGTGTAAGTTATATTTGTTGTTGGACTTATTGAAATTGAAGAAGTTGTTTCTCCTGTACTCCAAATATACGAATTACCACCAGATACAGATAATGTGGTATCTGCTCCTGAACAAATGTCAATTATATTGCTAGGCTGCAATGTCAACTGAGGCTTATAATCAACATTTACAATTGTTTGAGCCGTTGACTCGCATAATGTGCCATTATTAACTGTAACAGTATAAGTGGTAGTTATTGTTGGAGAAATTGTTGGACTACTGCTACTTGATGTAAATCCTGATGGCGTAGAAGTCCAACTATAAACAGTTCCACCACTTGCATTTAATGTGGTACTAGAGCCCTTGCAAATTGTCGATTGTGCAACAGAAGCACTAGCTATTGGATACGAATTTACTTTTACCTCAACTTGTTCAGTGTCGGAGCAACCAACCGCATTTGACACCACTACAGAATAGGTTGTAGTTGTAATTGGTGAAACTACCGGACTTTGAAGTGTTGAAGTGAAACCTATTGGATTTGAGGTCCAACTAAACGTTGTTCCACCTCCAGAATTAAGAGTACTTGATGAGCCCTCGCATATTACCATTGGCGAAGCACTAACTGTTGCTATTGGATTTTGATTTACCGTAATAATAATTGATTCTGTATCTGAACATAGATTTGCATCTGTTACTAAAACAGTATAAGTAGTAGTTACATCAGGTGTTACACTAGGATTTTGCGAAGTAGAAGTAAATCCAATGGGACTAGAAACCCAACTATAGGCATTTCCACCATTTGAATTAAGGAAAGTTGTTGTTCCTTTACATATAATGGTTGGATTAGCTGTTGCACTAGCAATTGGCAAAGGATTTACAGTAACTACAACATTTGTAGAGGAAGTACATCCATCTTTTGAAACAGTAACAGTATAAGTGTTAGTTGTAGTTGGGGCAACATTAATTGTAGCAGTTATTTGACCCGTATTCCACAAATAAGTTCCACCTCCACTTGCTGTAATATCAGTATTGTTTCCACTACATATTGCGACTGGAGTTGCGATTGTTGCAATTGGCAATGGATTAACAGTTACAACAACATTATCTGATGCTGTACATGCGTTGCTTGTAACAGTTACAGTGTATGTAGAAGTAATTATTGGTGAAACCGTAATATTTGCTACTGCTTCGCCTGTATTCCATTGATAAGTGCCACCTCCAGATGCTGTTAAACTTGCACTTGAGCCATTGCAAATGGTTTGGTTTAAGCCTGCTTCGGCAATTGGCAAAGTATTAACAGTAACAACAACATCGTCTGTTGATGAACACGTTCCATTACTAACGGTAACGGTATAGGTAGTGGTATTTGTTGGCGAAACATTATTGTTTGCAACTAAAACGCCATTACTCCATTTAAAATCTGCTCCTCCAGTTGCAATTAAATTAATACTTGAGCCCTCACAAATAGCTTGAGGTGCACCCGCATCAGCAATAGGGTTTGATGCAACAGTAACAACAACATTATCTGAAGCAGTGCAAGCATTTGAAGTTACTGTAACTACATAAGTTGAAGTAACAGTCGGGGTTACATTAATAGTAGAATTAGCCGAACCTGTATTCCACAAATAAGAAGCACCGCCAGTAGCAGTAAGAGCAATATTATCTCCTATACAAATTGTTTTGGGCAAGCCAGCATCTGCAATTGGCAAAGGAGTTACGTTTACAATAACATTATCGCTTGCACTACAGCCATTATTGGTTACTGTAAGATTATAAGTTGTTGAAGGAACTGATGGGCTTACATTGATAGTTGAGTTTGTTTCAGTAGTGCTCCATAAATATGTTCCCCCACCAGAAGCGGAAAGATTTGCCGAATTTCCAGCGCAAATAGTTTGAGAAGAACCTGCTTCTGCAATTGGCAAACTTTTCACAGTTACAACGGCACTTGACGTAGCACTACAAGCATGGTCGGTAACAGTAATAGCATAAGTTGTAGTTGTAGTAGGGCTTACAGTTATCGATTGAGTTAATGAACCATTATCCCATTTATAATCGATACCTCCACTTGCTGTTAATGTAGTAGATTCGCCAGAACAAATAACGGCAGGGTTCGTTATTATTGTCAACTGGGCTTGAACACTTATTGCAACATCAGTAGTTCCACTACAGCCAGTAGTTGTGCTAACTGTAACAGTATAAGTAGTATTTATTGAAGGAGCTACCGTAATATCAGCCGTGTTTTCGCCCGTATTCCAATTAAAAATTGTTCCCCCATTTGCAGTAAGCAAAGTGGACTGACCGGCACATAAATGACTTGGTAGTGCAGTAATTGTAGGAGTTATGTTATTATTAATACTTACAACAACATTATCGCTTGCTGTACAAGTATTATTTGTTACAGTTACAGTATAAGTTGTTTGTGTGTCAGGAGTTACACTTATGTTTGCATTAGTTGAACCCGTACTCCATAAATAAGTTCCACCACCTGTTGCAGTTAAACTTGCACTTGAACCGCTGCAAATACTTTGATTGGAGCCAGCTTCAGCTATTGGCAGGGCATTTACAAATACTACCACATTATCGCTTGCTGAACAACCATTATTTGTTACGGTTACAGTATAAGTTGTTTGTGTGCTTGGCGACACACTAATATTCACATTTGACGAACCTGTGTCCCATTGATAGGTTCCACCTCCAGTTGCTGTTAAACTTGCACTTGTTCCGCTGCAAATACTTTGATTGGAGCCAGCTTCAGCTATTGGCAGGGCATTTACAA
>JBAXGW010000056.1:0-28842 GCA_037139195.1 Bacteroidota bacterium | reverse complement strand
TGCGAAGAAATAAACAACGGCACTTACCAAATAGGCAGGTCAATTGCTTTTATTGTGAATAAACCGGTAAAGCGAGAGATTTTTGCAGCCGATTTTCGTGACAGGGTTGTTCATCATTTTATCATCAACAAGCTCAATCATCTATTTGAGAAGCAGTTTATAAACGATAGTTACAGTTGCCGAGTTGGCAAAGGCACCCACTTTGGCATTCAAAGAGTGGATAAGTTCATACGCCAATGTTCAGCCAATTATACCAAAGACTGCTACATACTTAAACTCGATTTGCAGGGCTTTTTTATGAGCATCAACAAAAATATCCTATTTGAAAAACTCGAATATTTTATACAAGCAAAATATATCTCTACCGACAAAGAATTAATTATTGAACTGTGTAAAAAGATAATTTTCAACGACTCAACAAAGAATTGCATCATAAAGGGAAAACACAGCGATTGGGGCGATTTGCCAGAAACAAAAAGCCTGTTTCACAGCAAACCCAATTGCGGTTTGCCCATTGGAAACCTAACCAGTCAGGTTTTTGCCAATTTCTACATGGACAGTTTCGACCATTTTGCAAAACACGATTTGGGTATTCGATATTACGGAAGATATGTTGATGATTTTGTAATAGTGCATGAAAGCAAAGAGTATTTGAAAAATCTTATTCCAAAATTGTCGGAATTTTTACAATCAAACCTACAAGCAACCATTCACCCAAAAAAGATTTACCTGCAACATTACAGCAAAGGTGTACAGTTTTTAGGAACTGTAATACTTCCCAATCGAATTTATATTGCAAGTAGAACAAAAGGGAATTTTTATAGAGCCATTGAAAAACAAAACGAAATAGCACGAAACCATAAGCCGACAAAAGAAGAGCAACAAATATTTCAAAGCAGCATGAACTCGTATTTAGGCATAATGAAACACTACAAAAGTTACAAACTACGAAAACACATGATTTTTAAAAACTTGAGTGCTTGGTGGTGGAATTATGTTTACTTATCGGACGGAATATGTAAATTTGAAATGAAAAGAAAACTAACAAAAAAGTAATTAGCTAATGGGGGCTGTTTATTTTTATGTGTTAATTAAAATTCCGTATTTTTGCTAAAAACATTTTCCCTATGAGCAGTATAAAATTATTCGAAAGCAAAAAAGTCCGTAGTCATTACGATACAGAAAAAGAAATTTGGTATTTTTCGATTATAGATGTGGTTGAAATTTTAACTGGTAGCTCAGTACCCAAAAGGTATTGGAGCGATTTGAAAAAAAAGTTATCCAATGAGGGAAGTGAAGTGTACGAAAATATCGTACACTTGAAAATGCAAGCCGAAGACGGGAAAATGCGTGAAACCGATGTTGCCGATACACAAACATTACTCCGCATCATACAATCCATACCATCGCCAAAAGCAGAGCCATTCAAACAATGGTTAGCAAAAGTTGGCTATGAGCGGATGCAAGAAATATCCGACCCAAGCCAAAGCATTGATAGAGCCCGTGAAAATTGGCAAAAATTAGGTCGCAGCGAAAAATGGATTCAGCAACGAATGACAGGGCAAGAAACGCGCAATAAATTAACCGATTATTGGAAAGAAAGCGGAGTTGAAAAATCAGACGAATTTGCTCTACTCACAAACATCATACATCAAGAATGGACAGGTTTAACAGTTAAAAAACATAAAGATTTAAAAGGATTAAAGAGCCAAAACCTACGTGACCACATGAGCGAAGCCGAACTAATTTTCACAGCCCTTGCCGAACTCTCAACCCGACAAATAGCCGAAACCAAAGAAGCAAAAGGAATAATCGAAAATGCAAAAGCCAGCAAAAAAGGTGGTAAAATCGCAAAAGATGCTCGATTAAAATTAGAAGAGCAAACAGGAAAAAAAGTAGTTACTGGCGAAAACTTTTTGCCACCAGCAAAAGAAAAGAAGAAGCTAAAAGAAAAGGAATAACAATCACATTGCCAATGCAAAGTCAAGCACATTGGCAGGTCGCACGAGCTTTCGCACCTCCAAAACCTGCCAAAGAGCTTGCCTCCGCCACCGCACCACGACATCGACAACTATGAACAACTGGACGGAAAAACAAAACAACGAAACGCTAACAAAGGCTATATGCAATAAGGGTTTCAGTGGTAATTCAAGCATTCTGCCCCGCATAAAATTTCGTGTCGGTGGACAGGAAAGTAGCCCGCAATCCCTTACTGCATATAGCCTCAGCCGTTAGGTGCCACGCAAACACAATTTTGCAGACATATTTAGACTTATGAGACAAATATTTACCATTATTGCTTTTTTGACAGTTTTGACTCTTTATTCTCAAGACAAATGTCCAGCAATTGTAAATTGGCAATATAAAGGTGTCGTCGATATCTATGATTCGCCAAACGGAAAAGTCAAACAGCAAATGAAAAATGACTCTGCTAATGAGGATTTTATTTATCTAGACCTATTGAGTCAAACAGACTCTTATTTCTACGCTTCGGTTTACTATGCAACCAAAAAAGACAGTGTGACTGGATGGATTAAAAAGGCAGACTATATAGGAGCATATAAGAGACACGAGGTGCTACCTGAAATGGACTTAATTCTATACAAAGACAAAAATAAATCAGATGCCAATAAAGTTATAATTTTAAAATGGCGAACTTCCTTATTCACAATTGAAAAATTTTCAGACAATTGGGTATTTGTTTCACTACACAAAAATGGAGAGATATTCAAAGGATGGATAGAAAAAAACGAATTATGTGCTAATACTTATTCATATTGTAATTAAAATGAAGCGCAAGCACCTAACAGCAGCTAGCCACAAGCGGGGTTTCAGTAGCTCGTAGGACCGGAACGCAGAAGATTATCCGTTGATTAAATAAATTTTAGTAATTTTAACTCGTTCTTCGTGTAGGCAGTAGTGCGGACAAATCCCCGCCTGCGGCTAGCAGCGGAACGTTAATTTTTTTTAAATCAGATAAAAAATTATCAATTAATTTTTAGAATAAAAAATATGGAATTGATTGACAATAAATTAAAACTCAGAGCGTTTAGGAATTCGGATTCAAAAAAACTTACAGAGCTCTGTAATAACAGAAAAATTTGGAATAACCTAAGAGACAATATTCCGTTTCCCTATACAAAAGAAAATGCAGATGACTTTATCCAGTATTGTAAAATTGAAGCCCCACAATTTACTTTTGCAATAGAATTTAATGATGAGTTTGTAGGAACGATTGGATTGATTAGGCAGAACGATATTTATAAATTTACTGCAGAAATTGGCTATTGGATAGGCGAACCCTATTGGGGAAAAGGTATTGCAACAAAAGCTGTTCGATTGATTACAGAATACGGATTTCACAAGCTTGGACTAGTTCGTATTCATACTGGTGTATTCGATTTTAATAAAGGTTCACAAAGAGTTTTGGAGAAAGCCGGTTTTAAACTAGAGGGTATATTTGAGAAATCTATTGTTAAAAATGACAAAATTTGTAATGAATACAGGTATGCAATGATTAATAAAAATGCCAACCAACAATTGCCATGAAAAATAGAATGCACACTATGAATCGCTCTTTATAATTAGCAAGTTCTAGGGCTGCGTTGTAAAATATTTTTGAAGTTCTATTATAAAGAATAACTTTCGTAAACTCCTTTGAGTAATCACTTGTTTATTTTTATATCTATTTGCATTAAAACAATAAAATATTATCAAATTATATCTATAAGCATATAATTTGGTTTATTGATTTTGTTTTTAAATATTAAACCATTTAAAACACCTTCACCACCAGCACTTTTAGTTCTTCGGTTCCAATATTATGAAGTCCGCGTAGCGCAGCTTTTGGAATAAAAGCAGTATCGCTAGCTGATATTTGTTTTTCATCGTCCTCTAATTTCAAAATACCTGAGCCTGCTACCACGTGAAAAAACACATCAAACGGATTGGCATGTAATGGAATTTGTTCCTTAGGCTGCAAAGTAAGATGCACCAATTCTACATTTTGTTTTTTATCTATTTTTTGTCCAAGGGGCTTCTGAAGCACAACTTCGGCGTTTTCTAATTTGAATAATTCTGTCATAGTCACAAGTTTAAAGTTGCAAGTAGCAAGAAATAAATTGTTTAAAAAATCTATGCGTAGCCTTCTTAATTCTTGATTCTGGCCTCTTTATTCTTTTTTACCCTTTAATCATCACTAAAATCATTTTAAATTTCTCTACTGCATTTACTGCGTGAGGAATATTTGCGGGCATAATAATAAATTCGCCTGCGTTTACTATATGAGGCTTGCGGTCTATCATAATTTCTGCTGTTCCATCAATTACTTGAATAACGGCATCAAACGGTGCAGTGTGTTCGCTAAGCTTTTGTCCTTGGTCGAACGAAAATAAACTTATATTTCCGTTGGTTTGCTCAAGAATTCTTTTGCTAACTATTCCATTTCCTGTGTATTCCACTTCATTTGAAGGATTAAATACGGTTGCTTTTTCTATCTTTTCCATTATTTTTTGAGTTAACGAGTTGACAAGTAAACAAAGTTGACTGAATTTTCAGCATCCGTCAGGCTTCTGACTTCTGGTTTCTGTATTCTTGATTCTAAAAAAATGCATAAGAGCTCTAATCGGATAAAACCAAATCATTCGTGGTCCGGCAAAGCGCATTATTTCTCTCACTTTTTCTCTTTGAATCTTTTGATAACAATGAACGCTACAGCTTTTGCAAGTTGGTTTTTCTTCGCCAAATATACAATTTTCTATTTTAAAAAAAGTGTAATTTAACAATTCTTTACAATCCAAACATAATACATTAGTTTGATGCTTTTTTCGGCAGTAGAGCCCTATCATCAAGCTTATTGTTTCTTTTTCGTGTTGAATTTGGCTGCGCATTGATATTTATAATCTAGTTTAAAAAGTAAAGCCAAATACGAGGCTTTTGAAGAATTGAAATTTAGGAGTAGTAGTTAATGACTAAATTTTAATTCAAAAATAACGTTGTATTTGGCTATAAATTTTTAAACGTTTAGCTAAGGAATAATTTAATATCCTCATCAACCGAACCTATTGGTGCAATACCGAAGTTTTCTACCAATACTTTAGCTACATTTGGAGACAAGAACCCTGGAAGAGTTGGTCCTAAATGAATATTTTTAACGCCAAGATGAAGTAGAGCTAAAAGAACGATAACTGCCTTTTGTTCGTACCAAGCAATATTGTATGCTATTGGAAGGTCGTTGATATTTTCTAATTTGAAAACATCTTTTAATGTAAGAGCGATAACTGCTAATGAATAAGAATCATTACATTGTCCTGCATCTAAAACTCTTGGAATTCCGCCAATATCACCTAATTTTAATTTGTTGTAACGATATTTAGCGCAACCAGCAGTTAAGATAACAGTATCTTTAGGAAGTTTTGCAGCAAAATCTTCATAATAATTTCTATCTTTCATTCTGCCATCACAACCTGCCATAACAAAGAATTTACGAATAGCTCCTGATTTAACTGCTTCAACCACTTTATCAGCCAATTGAAGAACTTGATTGTGAGCAAATCCACCTACAATTTCACCAGTTTCGATTTCAGTAGGAGATGGACAATTTTTTGCATGAGCAATGATTTCAGAAAAATCTTTTTTGCCGTCAGCACTTCTACTTGGAACATGTTTTGCTCCAGCTAAGCCAGCAGCGCCAGTAGTGTAAATTCTATCTTTGTAACCAGCACTATGTGATGGAGGAACAATACAATTTGTTGTAAAAAGAATTGGTCCGTTGAAAGTTTCGAATTCTTCTTTTTGTTTCCACCAAGCATTTCCGTAATTACCAGCTAAGTGAGCATATTTTTTAAATGCTGGATAATATTGAGCAGGGAGCATTTCGCTATGTGTATATACATCAACGCCTGTTCCATCGGTTTGCTCTAAAAGTTCTTCCATATCTTTAAGGTCGTGACCACTGATAAGGATTGCAGGATTTTTTCTAACACCCAAATTAACGGTTGTCATTTCAGGGTTTCCATAAGCTGATGTATTTGCTTTATCTAATAAAGCCATTACATTAACTCCGTTTTTACCACATTCTAAAACTAGCCCAACTAATTGATCAGCTGTTAATGAATCGTCTGTAGAAGCTGCTAAACCACGATGCATAAATTCGAAAATGCTGTTGTCTCTGTGTCCTAAATTATTTGCATGTTCTGCATAAGCAGCCATACCTTTAATTCCATAAACTAAGAGTTCTCTGAGCGAACGTACATCTTCGTTTACTGTGCTAAGAACACCTACTGTAGCAGCTTTGTTTTCATATTCAGCAATTGAACTAGCAGTCCAAGTAGCAGATTCGTGCAAATTAGCTTTATTGATAGATATATTTTTACGCTCAATTTCACTAACTAAGTTAGTTCTAACTTTAAAGCCTTCATCAATTTTAGCAAAAATAGCTGCTTTGTCGAAGTTTGCATTTGTAATAGTCATAAAAAGTGCGTCAAAAACAAACTTGTCGGCTTCTGAAGTTTGAACATCATTTTTTCTGGCTTCGTTAGCATAGATAGAAATACCTTTGCTTACAAAAATTAAAACATCCATAGCTGCTGATAAATCACTTGTTTTACCGCAAACACCATTAATTGTACAGCCCGTTCCTTTAGCTGTTTCTTGACATTGATAACAGAACATACTCATTTTTTTTCTCCTTATTTTTAAAATTTTGATTATTTGTTAATTGTAAATTATTGATTTTTTTATATTATGTAATTAGGATAGCAAATACATATTAAATATTAAAAAATTTGATGCATCTATTTTTTCTTTGCCCTGCACCTTGAACCATTCACCATTTACCTTTAAATCCATTCTTCGCGTAATACTTCACCTTGCAAGCTCACAACTATTTCTTTAATAGGAATTTTGCGAGTGGCTTGTGCCGCTGCTAATTTAGCTAAACGTGTTAACCCCCCGCAACAAGGAACTTCCATAATTGCAACTGTTAGCGTATTTATTTTTGAATCATCAATCATTGCTTTAAGTTTTTCAATATACGATTCTTGGTTTGAATCTAATTTAGGACAAGCAATAGCTAATGTTTTGCCTTTTAGCAGTTTGCTATGAAAATTTCCCATTGAGAAAGCCAAGCAATCTGCAGCTAACAAAACATCTGCGCTTTTGAAATAACCTGCCATAGGACTTAAAAGATGCAATTGAACTGGCCATTGTTGTAGTTCTGATGGAGCATCTACAGCTGAAGTTGAGGTAGATTCTGTTTTTTTGAATTCTTTAGCTGCCGAACCAGGGCATCCGCATTGATGATCTTTAGGATCGTGTTGTGGAGTTTTTGTTTCCATAAGACTTGAAATATTTATTGGTAAATTATGTTGTTTAATATAGTTTATTCCTTGATTGAATAATTCAATTTCATTGTGGTCTTTCAAATGTTTTAGGTGAGCAATAACCGTATTTTCGCCTTTTGGAGAAATAAGATCCATTACTTTAATTTCATCATAAGGTTCGGCTTCGCGTTCAATAAGTTCTATAGCGTCTACAGGGCATTCACCAATACATGCACCAAGTCCGTCGCAAAATAAATCGCTAATCATACGAGCTTTACCATCAATAATTTGCAAAGCGCCTTCATGACAACCCGTTACGCAATTTCCGCATCCGGTACATTTGTCTTCGTCAATTTTAATTATTGTCCTTTTCATGTTTCTGAGTTTATAAAGTTCTTAAAGTTTGAAAGTTAAAAGTTGACATTTTTTGAATTTCTTCAGTCTTCTTAATTCTGTCTTCTTGATTCTAAATTAAATCCGATAGTTTTTTATTTCTTAAATATTCTATAAATTCTTTTGCAAAACGATTAGTTAAACCACCAAAAACACAAGTTTTAAAAGGGCAGGTATGGTCTTTTTCATTGCAACACATTTCTTCATTCGATGAGCCTTCCATTATTTGATAAATATCAAGTAAAGTAATTTCATCGGCTGGTTTAGCCAATGAAAATCCTCCGCTAGGACCACGTTCCGATTTTATTAAACCACTTTTGCCTACTTGCTGTAATACCTTTGAAATATGATTTTTAGAAAATTTTGTCACTTTTGCTATTTCAAATGCATTTATTCTATCATTAGATGCTATAGCAACCATGCTATGAATTGCTATTGACGTGGCTTCTGATATATTTATTATTTTTTGCATTTGTTTATTTAGTTATTGTGGTATTCCAATACGCAAATATATAAATAATATTCTTATAAAGTCAAATAAAAAATGAATAATTTAAAAAATAATTTTTTTATAGTTGATTAATAGTTAGTTATAATAGTTTTTATAATAAACATTTTTTTGTGAAATAAAATTTAAAAAATTTAATTTATATTTGCAACGAATTTGGTTCTGACCCGAAAATCACTCGGGAAAGATTAAAATGGGAACCTCGTTTAAATCGAGGGCTGTACCCGCAGCTGTAAGCCTTAAAAAAGCTTTCTGAGTAAAACTGCCACTGTTCGTCAACTGACGAATGGGAAGGCTTCGGAAAGTAAGGCAAGCCAGAATACCTTCCAATAAAAAAGTTCGGGATTAAACAAAAAGCAAAATGAAAAAATACATTTTACCAGTTTTCCTTTTTTTTATTTGTCATAGTTTCGCTCAAATTGCCGATTCTGCAAAAGCATTGAATGAAATAAAAATTGTTTCGTCTAGAGAGCAATACTTAGTTGGAAGTAAAATTTTACGTTTCGATTCAATAAAAATGAATCAAGTATCGGCTGATAACCTATCCGAAGCAATTTCTAAATTTTTACCAATATATATTAAACAAGATGCTGGAGGGCTTTCAACAATTCGATTTAGAGGCACAAGTCCCAATCATACGGCAATTATGTTTAATGGAATTAATTTAAATTCGAATACGCTTGGCCATTCTAATCTTGCAAGCATTCCAATGTTTTTGTTTGATGAGGTAAAAATTCAGTACGGTGGTTCAAGTTCTTTATATGGGTCGGATGCAATTGGCGGAAGTATACATTTGGTAAATCAGCCACTTTGGAACAATGAAAAATCAGTTGGTTTTCAGCAAGAAATTGGAAGTTTTGGTTCCTATTTTACAGGAATAAAACTAAAATATAGCTCTAAAAAAATAGAGTACGCTTTAAAAGTTTTTAATCAGCAAAAAGAAAATAATTTTCCTTTTCTTAATACTTCAGTAAAGGATTTTCAGAAAAATGTATTTGTACATGATACCAATCGTAATTCAGAGATTAAAAATTACGGAATCCTGCAAGAGCTATTTTATAAAGTTTCTGCAAAGCTTTATACTTATGTAAAAATATGGCACGAAAACAATTGGTATCAAATTCAACCCAATATGTCGGCTAATTACTATGGCGGTAGTTTCGATGAGATTTTGAACAAAAATACCAGAGTTATTTCGGGTTTTGAATTCAACATTAGAGATACAAAAATCATTACAGACTTTGGTTATGTTGAAGATTATCAGTTGTATAATAACACGTTTTCGCAAGTAATTAAAGTAGAAAATTTGTTTTTAAATGCAAATTATCAGAAGTCTAATTTTTTTGGCGGCAGTTTGAATTTTGGGGCAAATATTTCGCAATTAACTCCAGCGGTTTATGCCTATAAAGAAAATATTAGGGAACAAAAAGCAGATGTATTTTCTTCATACAAAAAACTACTTTTCAAACGTTTAAATGCTGCATTGAATTTAAGAGAGGCTTTATCGAGTGAATTTAAAAGTCAGTTTTCGCCTGCTTTTGGATTAGATTACGGACTATTGCGAAAAACAAACTATAATTTGAATTGGAAATATGCCATTTCGCATAGTTATAAAATACCCACTTTCAATGATCGATATTGGCTTCCAAATGGAAATCCAAACATATTACCCGAAAGCGGAATTAGCAACGAAACTGGTTTAGTATTAAATGCAGCAAAGAAAAGAACAAGTATGAAATTTCAAGTAACAGGATATTTAATGAATGTTGATAATTGGATACAATGGGTTTATCAGGATGTATGGCGTCCGGTGAATGTTAAAAACGTTAGGAACAGAGGAATAGAATCAAGCTATGAGTTGATATTTAATATAAGGAAATTAGTTGTAAATACTGCTTTAAACTACAGCTTCAATCAATCAATAGAAATTAAAAGCTATGATTCTGCAAGCACAAGCATTGGCAAACAATTGAGCTATGCACCGAAACATCTTGGAAATTTTAATATTGGAATAAACTATAAAACATGGAATTTTACGGTTATGTCCGCCTATACTGGAACGCGCTTTAATGATGCAGGAAAAGAACTAGAGGATTATATTCTAACAAATATATCTTTAGGAAAACGCTTGAATTTAAAGAAGAACAGCTTTGTTTTAAGTTTTAAATTAAATAATATTTTCGATCAACTATATCAAAATCAAGAATTTTATGCCATGCCCGGCCGGAACTATGGAATAAATATAAAGTATCAATTCACTAAAAAGTAAAACCATTAAAAGTATGAAAAATTTCAAAAAATTAAGTTTGTTATTAATTGCTATTTCAAGTATTTTTTTAGCGTGTAAAAAAGATGAACCAGTTCCTGAACCATCAAAAATTCCAACACCCGACCCTGCCAAATCGTATGCTTATGTAGTTAACTACGGAGCTTATGGCGGCACTAACTCAGAAATCAGCATTTACAATATCACCGACAAAACAATTACTCAAAATGCCTATAGCGCCGCAAATTCAACTGCATATAATTCTAATATTCAGTTTATGAGCATATTCAATGGTTCGGCATATTGTATAGCAAATAATGGCGATAAAATTGATGTTATAAATGCTACATCGCTTGTTCAATCTGTAAATCCAATATTTGGAACAAATATTGTAAATCCAAGATATATAGTTTTTGACGGCACAACAGCCTATGTTTCTTGTTGGGGCGTTGCCGATTGGGATATAATGCCTGATTCATATATTGCAAAAATAAATTTAAGTACATTTTCAATATCAAAAATTGCGTTACCCGGCGGACCAGAAGGATTGGCTATAGCAAATGGCAAACTATATGCAGCACTGAACTATAAAGATAGTATTGCAAGCATCAATTTATCCAACGACCAAGTTTCTTATATTGCAACGCCGGCTGTATCGTCCTATTTCTTAAAAGACAACTCCAATAACCTTTATGTATCTCTTGTAAGTACTTATTCCGATACTAGTTCTTTTGCAGGAATTGGCTATATTAATACTTCAACAGACCTTTTAACAAATAATTATTTATTAAGTGGGATAACGAGCAATTACGGCTCAATAATGCAGTTTAATTCTGATAAAAGCAGAATTTACATAGTTGCAGCAGCTTATGATGCAAATTATGTGCTTAAAGGAGGAATTCATGTTTTTAATACAACAAGTAAGACTTATGAAAACCCATTTCTTGAAAATATTACTGGAGTAAACGGAGTTAATATTAACCCTGCAAATAATGATGTTTATGTATTATTATCGCCAAGTGCAACAGCTAATGGCTCGTTAAAAGTATATTCTTCTTCCGGAACTTTGCTTGATACAAAAGAAACTGGCATTGCACCACAACAAGTGCTTTTTTTAGATTAAAAGGGATTTGTAAAATATGGCAATAATAACGTTCATAACAGGTGGTCAGCGTTCGGGAAAAAGCCGATATGCGATGCAATTAGCAGAAAATATTTCTTATAATCCTATATATTTGGCAACTGCACGAGTATGGGACGAAGATTTTAAACAAAGAATTATCAGACATCAATCCGACCGGAATGAAACATGGCAAACGATTGAAGAAGAAATTGCAATTTCGAAATTAAATGTTGATAATAGAACAGTTTTGCTCGATTGCATTACTCTTTGGCTTACAAATATTTTTAGCGATAATGAATATGATGTGCAGAAATCACTTGATATTGCAAAGCAAGAATGGGATTTGCTTGCAAAAAAAAACATGCAACTTATTGTGGTAAGCAACGAACTAGGCATGGGAATACATGCCGAAACAGAAGTTGCTAGAAAATTTGCCGATTTACAAGGTTGGATGAATCAATATATTGCAAAAACTGCAACTACTGTTTATCTTATGATTTCAGGAATTCAATTAAAAATAAAAGGTTCTGTTCAAGAATAATGTGGGTTACTAAACAAGAGCTTGCTAGTGCAAGCTCCTTAATTTACACAGTGTAACACAGAGTTAAAGCACAGTGTTGCACAGTAAGAAAAGAAAACAGTGAAACTCTGTGAAAACACAGTATAACACTGTGAAATAAATTATTTGCCTAAGGCAACTAGACGAAGGCGAAAGAAAAATTCAGTGTAACTAGAAAATGTGCTACAATATATTTGAACAGAACCAAATAAAATAAGCGATGGAAACTCAACTACAACATAAAATAGATTTTAAAACCAAACCAATTGGCTCTTTAGGGAAGTTAGAATCAGTGGCATTGCAAATAGGAAAAATTCAAAAAAGTTTATGCCCTGAATTGCGCAATCCTACCATAATTATTTTTGCTGCTGATCATGGTATAGTTGAGGAAGGCGTTAGCCCATTTCCTAAAGAAGTTACTTTTCAAATGCTTATGAATTTTCTTCAAGGTGGCGCAGCTATAAATGTATTTTGCAAACAAAATGGATTAATTTTAAAAGTTGTTGATGCGGGCGTTGATTACGATTTCGACAAAAATCTAAATTTAATTCATGCTAAAATTGCGTATGGAACAAAAAATATTTTGAAAGAACCTGCAATGAGCGTAGATATTTGCCAAAAAGCGATGGATAAGGGCCGAGAAATTGTTAAAAAAGAATTTGAAAATGGCTGTAATATCATCGGATTTGGCGAAATGGGAATTGGCAATACATCTGCAGCAGCCCTGCTTATGAATAAATATACAGGCATTTCAATTGAAAAGTGCACAGGAAAAGGGACTGGACATACAAACGAAGGGCTAGATAGAAAAATAAAAATTCTAAAGCAAGCTTCCGAAAAGTATTGTATAAGTGATTCAATAGAAATTCTTGCATGTTATGGCGGATTGGAAATTGCCATGATGTGTGGTGCAATGATAGAAGCAAAAAAGCTTGAAATGACAATACTTATAGATGGTTTTATTTGCACTGCCGCATTAATTGCTGCATTTAAAAAGGATAGTTCAATAATTGAAAATTGTATTTTTTGTCATTCTTCCGATGAAAAAGGACATAAAAAAATGCTTGAATTTTTAAATGTAGAACCACTTATATCAATAGGGCTCCGCTTGGGCGAAGGTTCTGGCGTTGCCGTTGCTTTTCCTTTAATAATATCGGCCGTTGCTTTTTTAAATGAGATGGCGAGCTTTGAAGATGCTGGAGTAACAAATAAAGATTAGAGTAAAATGATAAAACAGGAGCTAAAAGTACTATTTACGGCAATTATGTTTTATTCGAGGATTCCTGTGCCTAAAATTGAGTATCCCGATGAGTTGTTAAACAAGGCTACTAGATATTTCCCTTTTGTAGGAATTATTGTAGGAGCAATTGGGGCTTTGACATTTGTAATTTCGCATCTTGTTTTATCCACTAATATTTCGGTACTTGCAGCTATGATAAGTATGATTATGGCTACAGGTGCTTTTCATGAAGATGCAATTTCCGATTTTTGCGATGGATTTGGTGGTGGATATACCAAAGAGAAAATTCTCGATATAATGAAAGATAGCAGAATTGGAACTTATGGTGCTGTGGCTATTGTAATGCTTTTGCTATCTAAATTTTTTCTTCTTTCCGAAATTGATACTGCAAAAATGCCTATTATATTGATTTCTGCACATGCATTAAGTAGACTTAGCACTATTGTAATGATATACAGCTCGAATTATGTGCGTTTTGATAATAATAGCAAAGCGAAACCCATCGGACAAAAACACTCTTTTTCTACTATTGTAATTGCAAGTATTTTCGGTTTGACTCCACTCTGTTTTTTACCAACTATTTATATCCCTTTTATTCTAGTAATTCTGTTAATATTATTTGTTTATTTTCGTTATTACGTTCACAAGATAATTGGAGGTTATACGGGCGATGTGCTTGGTACATTGCAACAATTATCCGAAATAGGTTTTTATTTAGTGTATATAGTTTGCAGCAAAATGCTTTAATTTTTTAATTGACTAATTCCAATATTTATTACGATTTTATAGCTTCAATCAAATAATTTGTATAATTTGTTTTTTAGGTCAGTAAAAATTCGTTAATTTTGGCGTAGGACATAAATATCCGATGCTAATTAAGAATAAAAAATATAAAACGCTAAACAAATGCAAACAAGCAAATTAGGTCTTGATTTTAAAAAAGTTGAACAGGCTAAAAAAGGAGCAAAAAATATTGCAGATGATGTTCAAAAATTTGTAAATAACTATACTACTGTTGCAGTTGAACGAACTCTTTGTAGATTAATGGGAATTGACGGCATTGATACTAACGAAGCTCCGCTGCCCAATTTGTTAGTAGATGATTTGAAAGAAAAAGGTGTTCTTGGTCAAGGAGTATTGTTCTTTTTAGGGAATGCAATAGTTGAAACAGGTTTAAAACCTCAAGAAATAGCTGAAAAAGTTTCTAAAAATGAATTAGATATTACCAAAATATCTATTCATTCTACAGATAAAATACATGCTGCATTGCAGCCATTTATAAATGCGAGTATAGAAAAAATAACTTCAAATCGCAAACGCAGAGAAAATTTCTTAGCAACCATTGGCGAAGGCGCAAAACCTTATATTTATGTAATTGTTGCCACTGGAAATATTTATGAAGATGTTGTTCAGGCGCAAGCAGCAGCTCGTCAAGGTGCCGATATTATTGCAGTTATAAGAACTACTGGTCAAAGTCTTCTAGATTATGTGCCTTATGGTGCAACTACCGAAGGCTTTGGTGGAACTTATGCAACTCAAGAAAATTTCAGAATTATGCGCTCTGCTCTTGATGAAGTTAGTCAGGAAGTTGGACGTTATATTCGTTTATGTAATTATTGTTCGGGTCTTTGTATGCCAGAAATTGCTGTAATGGGAGCTCTGGAAGGACTTGATGTTATGCTAAACGATGCATTGTATGGAATTCTTTTCCGTGATATTAATATGCAACGCACATTGGTTGATCAATATTTTTCCAGAATTATCAATGGATTTGCAGGTGTTATTATTAATACAGGCGAAGATAACTACTTGACAACAGCCGATGCTTTTGAAGAAGCTCATACAGTGCTTGCTTCAGATTTGATTAATGAGCAATTAGCTTTACTTGCTGGTATCCCAGAAGAACAAATGGGTTTAGGTCACGCGTTTGAAATGCATCCTGACTTAGAAAATGGATTTTTGTATGAATTGGCTCAGGCTCAAATGACAAGAGAAATTTTCCCAAATGCACCTTTAAAATATATGCCTCCAACGAAATTTAAAACCGGGAATATTTTTAAAGGACAAATTCAAGATGCATTATTCAATACCATTTCAATTTGGACTGGTCAAGGATTGCAACTGCTGGGAATGATTACTGAAGCAATTCACACTCCATTTATGTCGGATAGATATTTGGCAATTGAAAATGCAAAATATATCTTCAATAATATGAAAAATATTGGCGAAGAAGTTGAGTTTAAAAAGGACGGTTTAATTCAAAAACGTGCTCAAAAAGTAGTTGATGATGCATTAGAAACCGTTACCAAAATTGAAAAAGAAGGTTTGTTTTCAGCATTAGAAAAAGGAATGTTTGGTGATGTAAAACGTCCGAAAAACGGAGGAAAAGGTTTGGCAGGCGTTTGCGAAAAAGGAACGAATTATTATAATCCTTTCGTCAATCTGATGTTGAATAGATAATGGTTCACGGTGAACGGTTCACGGTGCAGGGTTAAACCACTGATAAATTTTAAAAAAATGACCACAATAAAGGGATTTGAGGATTTGGAAATTTGGCAAGAAGGAGTTAAACTTTCTGTTAGAGTTTATGAATTACTTAAAGATTGTCGTGATTATGGATTAAGAGATCAAATGCAACGAAGCGCTGTTTCTGTTCCTTCTAATATTTCAGAAGGGTTTGAACGACAAACAAATAAAGAGTTTATTCAATTCTTATATATTGCTAAAGGTTCTTGTGGTGAATTAAGAACCCAGTTGATAATTGCTTCTAATCTAAAAGTAATAGAAGAGAATGTTGCTTTAGGATTAATTGAGGAAGCAAAAAAGCTTTCTTCAAAAATATATAAATTGATAGAATACAGAAAAAAATATTAAAGCATGGGAACCTTGCGCCCTTCACCTTGCACCGTTTTCCAGTAACCGAAATAATTAATTTTAGACAAAATAGTATGAGCGGCGGATTATATTCAATGGAAGGCAGAGATTTTGATACAACTCTAGACCTTAAGAAAATTAAGCCTTATGGCGATACAATGAACGATGGAAAAACACAAATTAGTTTTACGCTACCAGTTCCTTGCAACGACGAATCAATTGAGGCTGCAAAGTTATTAATGAAAAAAATGGGGTTTGAGAATCCTCAAGTTGTTTTCTATAAAGAATTAACAGAAGGTTTTACTTTCTTTAATTGTTACGGAACAACAACTCATACAGTGGATTATACTACTATTAGTGTCCCAAAAGTAGAATCAACAGTGATGGATATGCACGAAGTCGATGATTTTGTAAAAGAACGCATTGGACGAAAGATTGTTGTTGTTGGTGCTAGCACTGGAACAGATGCTCATACTGTTGGTATTGACGCAATTATGAATATGAAAGGCTATGCAGGTCACTACGGACTTGAGCGTTACGAAGCATTTGAAGCGTTGAATATGGGAAGCCAAGTATTGAATGAAGATTTTATTGCAAAGGCAATTGAAATGAAAGCCGATGCTCTTTTGGTTTCGCAAACTGTAACCCAAAAAGATGTTCATATTCAAAATATGATTGAATTGGTAGAGATGATGGAAGCTGAAGGATTAAGAGATAAAATGATTTTAATTTGTGGTGGACCAAGAATTTCGCACGAATTAGCAAAAGAATTAGGTTATGATGCTGGTTTTAGCATGAATTCCTATGCTGATGATGTAGCTTCGTATATAGCACAAGAAATGGACAGAAGAATTAACGGTTAACGTTACACGGTTCATGGTGACAGGTGCTCTGTGATAAGTAACCGGAGACTGAGCGGAGTCGAAGTCAGAATTGATAATGTGTCTTCGACTTCGCTCAGACACCAGATTAAAAAAAACTTTATGAACTTTCTAACTTTAAGAACTTTATAACTGAATAAAATGGATAAAAAAGAGATAAGAGAAGTAATTGCGAAAAGAGTTGCTCTCGAACTAAAAGATGGCGATGTTGTTAATCTTGGAATTGGTCTTCCTACCCTAGTTCCAAATTATTTGCCATCAAATATTAATGTTACACTTCAATCTGAAAATGGATTATTGGGCATGGGTCCAAGTCCAGTTGAGGGCGAAGAAGATAAAACACTAATGAATGCTGGTGGTGGTTTTATTACGGCTAAGCCTGGTGCATCAAGCTTTGATAGTGTAACATCATTTCAAATAATCAGAGGCGGACACGTTGATGTTACAGTGCTTGGAGCTTTACAAGTAGATGAAAAAGGCGATTTAGCAAACTGGATGATTCCTGGCAAGAAAACACCTGGAATGGGTGGAGCAATGGACTTATTAGTTGGTGCTAAACGTGTAATTTTGGCAATGGAGCATACAGCAGGAACTTCAATTAAAATTCTTAAAAAATGTACTTTGCCATTAACTGCGGCAGGTCAGGTTAATTTAATTGTTACCGAAATGGGTGTTATGGAAATTACTCCTGAAGGAATGGTTTTAAAAGAAATCAACCCTTGTTTCACTGTGGATGAGGTACAAGCTTTAACCGAAGCTAAACTAATAATTGCAAGTGATTTAATAAATATGAAACAATAAATTTATAGGTATGAAAACAATAAAAATTCTTGCTTTTTTTGCATTTTTATTAATTGCAAATTTTAGTTTTTCTCAGTCCATGGGACAGCTTTGTACGGGTAGTTACAAAGACAGTAAAGTTACAAGTTATCAAAAAAAACTTAGTAATAAAGACAGCGTTTATTCAACAATTTACTTGGTTTATTTTGATAAAACCTTGTCGTATAGAGTAACTGTGTCACATATTAAAAAGGAGAAAAAAATTGAAATTAGAACAGAAGATGTAAGCGGAGATGTTGTATCTGCAGGATGTTCGTATAAAGAAACCATAAATTACACCGAATTGAAACCAAATATTCTTGTAAATGGAACTTATGTAAAATCGTATACAAGAGGTGAAAAACCAAATCAATCGGTGGTGTTTTTTATGAATGATAAGTATGAAAATGTTAATGTAAGCGAAGTAAAATTATGTTTTGGAAATGCTGCTGGTAAAGATTTGTTTTTACTATTTAATGAAAAGCCAGTCGCTCAAACTGTTGCAACAAAGCCTGCTCCAAAAAAGACCACACAAGTAAAGAAAAAATAAATTTTATTTAAAACAACTAGTATGACTAAAGTATATATCGTAGCTGCAAAAAGAACAGCAATAGGTAAATTTGGCGGTTCATTATCAACATTATCTGCAGCTGAAATTGCTGTACCTGTGATTAAAAATATTATTGAAGAAACTAAAATTGATCCTGCAAAACTTGATGAAGTAATTGTTGGAAATATACTGATGGCAGGGCAGAAGCAAGGTGTTGCTCGTCAGGCTGCTATTAATGCTGGAATTCCGCAAGAAGTGCCTGCATATTCATTAAATATGATATGCGGTAGTGGTATGAAAGCAATTTTAAATGCCTATTCTAATATTAAATCGGGCGAAGCAAACTTAATACTTGCTGGTGGTACTGAAACAATGTCGGGAGCTGCATTTATTCTTCCATCATCTGTTCGTAATGGAATAAAGATGGGTGATTTTAAAGCAGTTGATCACATGGTTTTAGATGCATTAACCGATGCTTTTGAAGGATATCACATGGGAGTTACAGCCGAAAATATAGTAGAAAAATATAATATTACTCGAGAGGAACAAGACCAATTTGCTGCTAGTTCTCAAAAGAAAGCAGCTGCTGCTATAGATGCTGGAAATTTTAAAAATGAAATTGTTACAATTAGCATTGTTTCTAAAAAAGAAACAATTATTTTTGATACAGACGAATATGTGAATCGTTCTACTAATGCTGAAAAACTATCTACGTTACGTCCAGCATTCAAGAAAGATGGCAGCGTAACTGCTGGCAATTCTTCAGGAATTAACGATGGTGCATCGTTTGTGCTTGTTGCGTCTGAAGAAGCAGTTAAACAATATGGCTTAACACCATTAGTAGAAATAGTAGCAGTTGGACAAGGTGGCGTTGATCCAGCAATTATGGGTATGGGACCAGTTCCTGCAATTGGAAATGCATTAAAGAAAGCAGGTTTGAAATTATCAGAGATTGAAGTAGTAGAATTGAACGAAGCTTTTGCAGCTCAATCACTTGGAGTAATGAAACAATTATGCGAAGATCATGGTGTAAATCAAGAATGGTTCAGCACTCATTGTAATTTGAATGGTGGAGCAATTGCTCTAGGTCATCCAGTAGGTTCATCTGGAAATAGAATTACAGTAAGTTTAATTCACGAAATGAAACGCAGTGGCAAAAAATTGGGACTAGCCTCTTTATGTATAGGCGGCGGAATGGGAACTGCGGTGGTTTTAAGAAACATATAAAATATTAACAATTTTTAAACGGACTATCATTTGATGGTCCGTTTTTTTTATATAAATATTTTAAATATGAGGTATATTATTTTTGTTCTAATTCTTTTTATCTTTTCATGTAAAGATGCAAAAAAAGAGTTGCAATTGAATCAAATGAAGGCTCAATTAGTTGATGTTAGAAATGGACTAATTGCTGAAAATGATGATATGGATATTCAAATTCAACGTGATGCGATAGAAAACCCTGATAGAGTTAAAGATTTCATTAAACCATTCTCAGATTGGAATAAATTAGTTGATTTTGTATTACATCCAAAAGATTCAGTTTTGTTTTATGAGAAAATGAGTAGTAAAGAATTGAAAATATTGTTTGATTCAACTATAATAAAGTTCAATGCAATTTTAGACAGTTTTCCAGATAAACATTTTTGCAAGTATATAAAAGAGTATTCGAAGCCTTTAGAAACCGTAGAAGTATCAACTGATAAAGATATAAGAGTGATTAATATTCTAAATAATCAAATTGTAGTTCTTTCATATGTTAAAAAATTAAAGAAAAATTTACATTATTATGGTTCAGATGATGGATTTACTTATAATTATAGAATAATTGATAACAAATCAAAGCAGATTAATAAAAAATATTCTGCCTATTTATTATTTGCTATGATGGATATGTCTTATAGTGATGCTGATACTGAGTTAGTTAAAATGAAATTAAATGGAAAGGATATAAAAGTAGATTATACAATAGAGATAGAAGACGGAATTGCAACTTTTAACTTTGTTCCAAAACAATTTGGTTCTTATGAATGGACTGTCAATTATTATCTGCGAAGTCCTATGACAGGAACAATAAAAGCTATTCCTTTTTCTGGGGAAATTGATGTGAAATAATAGTATTTTTTTATCGTGAAACCTTATAAAATTGGAAATTACTCCAACTCAAAAAGATAAAACAATATGAAGAGAATCTTAATGTTCAATAAAAAAGTTATTCCTAAAAAAAGAGAATTAAATTGCTCATTTTTACTATATTTGGTTTTATTTATTTGCTAAATAGTCAAATAATCAAACTTGCTAATGGCGCAACGTGAAAAATTTTCATTTTTTATTTAGCAAAATTTTATGTAGGTTTGCTTTGAAAAACAAAAGAAAATTATAAACAACTGATTTTTGCAGTTTTACAATTATTTAAATAATTCTTTATTAAAGAAATTGAAATGAACAAAAACAATTTTTGCATTATTATGGCTGGTGGAATAGGGTCGAGATTTTGGCCAATGAGTAGAACAGCCCATCCAAAACAGTTTATAGATATTCTGGGTACAGGAAGAACTTTAATTCAACAGGCTTTTGATCGTTTTAATGGCACTTGCCCTCATGATCAAATTTATATTGTAACTAATGAAATGTATAGAGAGTTGGTTAAAGAGCAACTCCCTCTAATTAATGAAGAACAAATTGTTTGCGAACCCGCTAGAAGAAATACCGCTCCTTGCATCGCTTACGCCACCTATAAAATTATAGCTAAAAACCCTAATGCTAATATTGTTGTTGCACCTTCTGACCATATTATTTTAAAAGAAGCAGATTTTTGCAATATTATTCAATCGGCATTAGATTGCTGTACTGAAAATGATTGGCTTATTACTCTTGGCATTACACCTAGTCGCCCCGATACTGGATACGGTTATATTCAATATACCGATTGTGACAATTGCAATGATTCAAGAACGAAGAAGGTAAAGACTTTTACCGAAAAACCTAATATTGAATTAGCAAAATCTTTTATTTCAAGTGGCGACTTTTTGTGGAACTCAGGAATTTTTATTTGGTCGGCAAAAAGTATTTTAAAAGCATTTGAGAATCATTTGCCTGATGTTTTTCAAATTTTTAACGAAGGACTTGGAAAGTACAATACTCCTGATGAAGCTGAATTTATTAAAGACACCTATACTATTTGCAAAAATATTTCAATAGACTTTGGAGTATTAGAAAAAGCCGATAACGTTTATGTTTACGTTTCGGATTTTGGCTGGTCTGACTTAGGAACTTGGGGTTCATTATATGAAAACTCTAAGCTAAACGCAAATAACAATGCCGTAATCGGACAAAATGTTTTAACCTATGAAACCAAAGGTTCTATAATTAATGTTCCTAAAAATAAACTAGTTGTTATTCAGGGTTTAGAGAATTATATTGTGGTTGAATCGGATGGTATTTTGTTAATCTGTCAAAAAGACGAAGAACAACAAATTCGACAGTTTGTAAACGATGTGATGCTTAAAAAAGGAGATAAATACATATAATTTTTATATGCTTTATTTTTAAATAGTTCTGCAAAAATGCTTTAAAAAAAGGCTCTAAACTGAACGCTTCCTACGTGAATGGTTTTTACTTGGTCGGGTTTTCGACCTTCGTAGCTTATATTCATTTGCAAATTATTTGATATGTTACGCTGGTAATTTATATTCCAAGTGTAGTTTTTTCCTGGCTTTAAGCCTTCAAGCATTTCGTAGCCAATGGGAGTATTCTCTATACCATTGAATTTTATTTGAACATAATTTACTCGAGCCTGAAAACTGCCTTTTGTGGCTACATTATATCGTATTTCGGTTCCAATACTCTGTAATAATGCTTTTTCTTTATCAGAAATAGTGTTTTGCTTGTCGCTATTACGATAAATCAAACTTAAACGAAAGTTTGTTCCGTATTGATAATCTAGTTGAGGTTGAATTTCTATATAATTGATATTGTAATCTCTAGTGCTGAAGTAATCTGATTTGCTGGTTTTTTTGCCTTCTTTTCCTTCAAGCGAAAGCATCACTGCTCTTTTGAAATTATATCTAAACCGAATTCCATTTTGCAAACTAGTTCTTGATTCATAGCCATTGGTTAATAATATTTTATTTCTATTATCTTGATAATTAATGTCTACGCCAAATCTTGAGCTGTTACGATTGATATATAATGTGTTTCTTAAATTTGAATTTAACGAAACCAGGGCAGTATCTTCAACTGCCGAAAGAAACGGATTGAATGCATTAAATAAATTTTCGCCCGTAGTTTTTCTATCAATGCGATAAGCTGATTGAGTAGAGAATTTGGAAATAAACTGTCCTGCTCGACTTTTTGATTTAGAATAAAGTTGAGGCGTCAGGTTTAATATCTGATTGAACATATTTGTGTATGCCTTAATATAATTGTTTGTTGGCGTGTAAATTCGTATAAAGTTAGCTTGGTCTTGGTATTGAGCAATATCAAACTCGTTAAGTTCTTGTAAACCGTTACTATTATAGTCTGTCCATGAGTAAATCCCTTTGCCAGCAGCTACTTCAATATACGAATATTCTTTCTTTTGCTCCATTCCTGTTCCAATTTCATAAAAAGTGTTTGATACAACGGCACCTTTAAGCATTCGTTTTCTAAATTCAAATCGTCCAACTGCCGTTTCATCGGGTTTTAGCAAAGTGCTTAATGTATCAGCTATATAAAGCTTTCGGTAAATTCCCTGAACCGCTATATTTGTATTAATATTGGCTCTTTTTTCTATTCCTCCTGCTATATCTTCGGAATAAGTTACTAAAGAGAAGCTTGTGTAATTGGGAATATAATCCCATCGCCTTTTATACGATGTATTAAATTGCAGTTTAGCAGTGTCTAAGCTTTTAACAAAAGCTTCAACCGAATTAAAGTAATGACTATTGGATTGTAGCGTATCATTTGCGTTTAATAAGAATTTGTTTTGCTCACTTTCTTCTTTTACTCCAATTTCTATTGATTTAATTTCTCGGGATAATGTAAAATTATGCCTTAAAAAAGCCGACTGCATCTTAGGCTCTTTTGTTGCAACATACGAAGTATTTCCTAATAGTTTAAACCCGAACTTTCTATAACTTAACATTAATCCATTTTGCAAGCCGTTGTATAAGCTTCCTCGGTTATAATCGGAAAGGCGATAGCTTAAATATTGATCTTTTTTATTGGTTAGCGATAAGGATAATTCGGAAATAACTTCATTCGACAATTCAATATTAGAGCCCATATTCCAATCGCGACTAAACTCTGATGAGCGGTAGCGTTCAATAGGATTAAAACGTTTTTCCACAATCTCATTAGCAACTGATGTTATGAAATAAAGAGGTTTTATAGAATCCTTTCGCAGTAGCTTTTCATAATTAATTCCCCATTTTACCGCATAGCCATTATTATCTTTATCATCTTTTGGAGAAAACAAATTTTTGTCTTGCGTGCTCATTGCAATTTCCAACGAGGTTTTTAAATTTTTATTAACCATAAAATCGGCTGATAATACCGCCATTGATTGTTTTTTTGGCGTTACAAGCAAAACTACAGGTTCGAAGATTCCTTGAGGAATTCCACTTACAGGAGCAACCCATTTATATACCTTGCCATTTGCCGTAGTGTTTAATTGAACATAATTTCCTTTTCCTGGTCCTACATTCGAAAAACCAAGACGATATCTTGCACTATCAGGATTAATGCTAAATACATAAATAGAATCGTAAGCAATGCTATTAACAGTAGTATCTGTTAATTTATACAATATTTCGCTCGCATTAAAGGCAACGCTATCGACATTTGGAAATAATGCCAAACCAATACTATCGCCAATTTCAGAAAGGAATAGTTTTTTATCATCGTTTAAATCTTGCTGAATTGGCTGATTTTTTGCATCTTGTTCGCTTAAATAATTGAATTTAATTTTCATTCGTTTCGATTGATATGCCGTTCCAGCTTGCATTATCGAACGCGTATAGCTTTTATCCGAATACTCAAACTCAGCAATTATTCGGGAGTCTTTATTGATGATACGCTTTGGTGTAAATGAAAGTTCGGCGGTATTATAGTCAATTACATAATCATAATCTTGCCCACGTGCTAGTAATCTGCCATCTAAATATATTTTTTCGGTTCCTGCCAAGATGATTATATAGCTTTCATTTTCGGTTCCTCGCAAACGATAAGGTCCCTGATTTCCTTCCATGCCCTGAATTTGATTGCGGGCATATTTACCTTTCGATACAGCAACGCTAGCATTTGTAGTAAAAACGCCCGAATTGCTATCGGTGCTTGCTCTTGAAATGTTTTGAATAGTTAAACCCTGAGCTTTTTTCATGTATTTTAGAAAATACTGGTCGCGACCTAGAAGTTCGTAATCGCCAGCAATCAGTCTATTATTTTTATTGCTTAGCTGAATAAACACTTTGTCAAACTCTTGAATTTGCTGAGTGTTACCATCGGGCTGAATAGGGACATTATTGTCGGTAATGGCTGCTAATATTTCAACATCGTCGGATATTTTCCCGGACATTTGGAGGTTTAAGGAAGAATTAACTACCACATCCTGATTATTCCCGAATGACAGACCTCTCGAAATGCTCCCACTTTTGTTTAATCCGCCTAAAGAGAAAATATCTTCGTTTCTTCGCTCGCTTGGAGTAAATGTAAAAGGATTATACAAACCCGATTCGTCGGGATAAAGAATAGAAGCGTTTTTGTTTGCATATTTTTTAGAGAAGTCGATGGGAAAAACTTTATATTTTATGGAATATTTCTGCAAAGAATCTTCAGGGTTAAAGTTTTTCAAAGTAATTATAGAGTGCTGTAAATTAACAGTGTACAGCGAATCAGAAATATAATTGCCACTGCCATCTTTAAGAACAATACTAAGAGGAATGATGCTTAAAGTATCTATTTTTATTGATTGTTTATTGAATTGTAATTGTTTGAATCTAATAGTATTTAATTGCTGTCCGCTAGAGAAGAGCGGAAGCAAAAGAAAAATTAAAAGCAGATATTTAAATACTATTTTCAAATAAAGAAGTTTCAGATGTTAAAATTAGTGTTTTTTTGAGAATTAAATAATGTTTTCTTAACGGATATAAAGAAGCTTGTGTCACAATTTCCTTAAGGCAAGAAAGAAGAATTTATTTACGATATAGTATTCTTGAAAAAGAGAAATTGAGTTTTAAACTTTGAAAAAATAACTGAAATGTTTAAATATTGTTTAAACTTTAGAATATGTTTAAACAAAAATAGTCCTGCTAAAAGCAAGACTATTTTTGTTTTATGAGTTTTAAAACTCTTTTTTCTTGTTGTCCAAAGCGTATTAAATTCGAACCTTTTTGCTACTGATTTGAGACTTATGAATCGGTTAAATATCATAAGGGGAAAGAGCTAGTTAATGAAACTCCTTATTTTGCTATTCACCCCAATACACCATATCCACCAACTTATTCTTCAAGGTAGAATCAGTTGCTACAATATGAAGTTTATTAATCTTTCCCATATTTTGAAGATTCTCATTTTGGAATGTTTCAAACGTATTATTGAGCTTAAAACTGTTTTTTGTATTGTTTTTATAAAGAACAATACTATCTGAATAAATTTTTAAAGCGCTATTTGCATTTTCTCGATAAAAAATCAGGGAATCATATATTATATAAACACTATCAGAATAGAAAAAACTTTGCTCAATCAATAAATCCAAACTTAATAAGTCGAAATTTTGGTTGGTTAAATTAGATTTATTCTTCTTCATTCGATTAATCAATTCATGCATCAAATAAGATGATGACACCAAAACGCCACTTATCAAAATGGGCAAGCCGACCAGTTTATGCACCGCTATGAATACGATGCTGATAATAGAATAACACGCGTATATACAAGTAGCGATGGAGTGGTATGGGATAATGATGCCAAATACTTTTACTATTTGCATGGTCCATTAGCACGAACCGAACTCGGCAACGAAAAAGTTCAGGGAATCGATTATGCCTATACATTGCAAGGCTGGTTAAAAGGGGTAAATAGCAATAGCTTAGAAGCCGATAATGATATGGGAAAAGATGGCAGTACTATTAGCTACAGCAATAACAGCGCAAATTTGCATAAAAATATTGCCAAAGATGCTTATGGCTATAGCTTGCACTATTACAATAACGATTACAGCCCAATTGCTCAAGCAACAGCAACCTATAAGAGTTTCTTGGCTACAAGCCCTACAGTAAACTCACTTTACAATGGGAATATATCGGCCATGGCTACAAGCATTCGCGATGCACGATTGATGGTAGGTGCTCAAAATACTAATTCTAATTATTATGGAGCGATGCCACAATTAGTTGCATATAGATACGACCAGTTGAACCGAATAAAATCATCAACCGTATTATCTAATACTATAGCAAGCAATTCTTGGAATCCTGTAGGAGGAAATAATAGCTATAATACCAATTATACCTACGATCGAAATGGAAATATTATTACACTTAATCGTAATGGAAGTACAAACAATTCGGAAATAGACAAATTGAAGTACAAATATTATATGCCCGATAATGTTACAACATACGACCCTTCTGATGAAACTACATTTACTAATGGAAGTGGCTTACTAATGGAAGTAACCAATAAATTAGCAAGTGTAAGCGATGAAAGTACTATAACTGGAGGAACCGATATACAGAACCAAACAAATATTAATAATTATAGCTACGACGAAATAGGAAATTTGATTTCTGATAAGAGCGAACAAATAGACAGAATAGAATGGAACGTATATGGTAAAATTAGTAAGGTAATACGTTTAGCTTCTAGTGAAAAAGCCGACCTCGAGTTTGCTTACGACCCAATGGGCAATCGTATAAGCAAGAAAGTGATAAAAAAATTACTTAACAGTACAACTGGATTGTACGAGCCTGGATTAACAAGTATAACCTATTATACACGCGATGCACAAGGTAATGTAATGGCAAATTACGACGTGAAAGAAACCCAGCCTAATTACCTGTATCTTTCAGAGCTAAATATATATGGAAGCAGCCGTATTGGAATTTTGAAAAAAGATTTAATGCTTGCACAATCGTTCGATAATACTTATATTCGCAGCATGATAGGCAAAAAGCAATACGAACTAACAAATCATCTCGGAAACGTACTGACTACCATTAGCGATAGAAAAATACCGCATTTCAATACTACAAATGGTGCTTTCGACTATTACCAAGCTGATATTATTAGTAGTACCGATTATTATGCTTTCGGTATGGAAATGGGGGGCAGAAAATACCCTTTAAATAGTACTTATCGCTACGGGTTTAATGGCAAGGAGAACGATGGCGAGACTGGTACACAGGATTACGGATTTAGAATTTACAATCCAAGTATTGCGAAGTTCCTTAGTGTTGACCCGTTGACGAAGGATTATCCATGGTACACGCCTTATCAATTTGCTGGAAATAAACCAATCAATTCAGTTGATTTAGATGGTTTAGAAGAAGACCCACGATGGATGGCTTATGACCCAATGGGAGCAATTACAGTTGGCTGTGGTGAGTTTTTGGATGCTTGGGCTAATTTATTCTCATTTGATTTTGTACAAACATTTTCTGCTACTAAAACTAATAACAGCACGACAGCTGGTGCAACAACAGCAACAAACACTACAACTATTTCTAATACTACAACGGCAAGCTATAATGGATGGTCATTATTCAATCCTAATTCATATTCTCCTAATGGAGGCTCAACTATACCCGCTCCTAAAATTAAAGTTAGCAATGAGACTACAATAACTAACGAAACTAAAGTAACTACAACACTTGGACCTTTTTCTACTACTAAATCAAATGCAACTTCGAGTAATGGTGAAAAATCTTCAAGTACCAGTGTTTCTGTTGGTAGAACTTCAAATTCTGGAACACCAGTTTCGGTATCAGCAACAAAAGCAAATTCTAATAAATCTGGTCAAACCAATTCAGTAAAAGTTACTGTAGGGCCAGAAGCAGCAAATATATATGTAGAAGCAGTAAACAAACCAAGTTCAACTACTGTTAATGCTGGTGGAAATTTGTTTTTCACAACTATGGACATACGTGGTTGGTCTTTTTCATCAAATACAAATGTTTCTGTTTCTGTTACACAACCAAAAAAATAAATTATGAAAACTATAATTTTTTCTTTTATCCTTTTTTTATCTAGTTGTTCATGTAATTACAATAAGATTAACTGGGTATCCCCTTTACTCATCTAATATTATTTCGATTTTACTATCATTA
>JBAXGW010000055.1:0-29853 GCA_037139195.1 Bacteroidota bacterium | reverse complement strand
TTAATGATAGTAAAATCGAAATAATATTAGATGAGTAAAGGGGATACCCAGTTTCTCTAATTTGTCTAGTTGCCTCTAGTCCATTCATTTCTGGCATGTTTATGTCCATTAGCACCAAGTCAATATCTTTGTGACTTCGACATATTTCTATCGCCTCAATTCCTGTTGTAGCTCTTAAAACTTCTTTGCAAAATTTGCTAATAATCAATGTGATAAGCTTTGCAGAAACTTCATCGTCTTCGGTAATTAGTATTTTTAGTGGTTTTATTTTGTTGTTTATTTCTATAATTTTTTTTGTATTGTCAGTTTTGTCCTGTTTTGCAGAATCAGTATTTAAGGGTAATGAGAAGTAAAAAGTGGAGCCTTTTCCCTCTTCGCTTTCCATCCATATATTACCTCCTAACATTTCAACATAAGCCTTAGAAATTGAAAGCCCTAATCCTGCTCCTTGGTGTTCTCGGGTTAATGAGTCGTTCCCTTGTCTAAAACGCTCAAAAATAAATTCTTTATGTCTGCTGCAAACGCCTATTCCAGTGTCTTTAACGTTGAATTCAATAAATCCATCCTTTTCAATGCAGCCAAATTCAATGCTGCCTGTATTAGTGAATTTTACCGCATTTTTAATTAAATTAGTTAGTATTGCATATATCTTTTCGCGATCCGTTTTTAAGAAAATATTTTTTTCGATAAGAGTATTATTTTTCAGAAATTTAATATCTTTTTTATCAACTTCGGGTTTAAAGAAGTTGTAAATAAATTCAAAAAGCTCGTTAATGCTTGTATCTGAATAATATACCGACATAAGCCCCGATTCAACTCTTGAAATACTTATAATATCATTAATAACGCTTAGCATTCGATGACCACTCTTTTCAATGATTTCTATGTATTTTTCTTGATTTTCATTGGATAAATTTTCTTGTTTAAGCAGTTCAGCAAAGCCTAAAATGCCATTCATAGGCGTTCTAATCTCGTGACTCATGTTTGCCAAAAATGCAGATTTTAAGCGGTCGCTTTCTTCTGCCTTTTCTTTAGAAACAATAAGCTCCTCGTTAATTTGTTTATACTCTTCGCTTTGGGCTTCAATTTCTTGCGTTTTTTGCATTAATAGATTTTCCGATTCTTTACGTATTGTAATATCTTGTATCTGAATAAGGTATCCATTTGGTTTTTTGTGGCGGTCGGTAATCGAAGCAATTATTATATCTAGCCAAATCAAACCATTTTTGGTGGTTTTATAAAGATTCAATTCTTTAACCTTATCAAAATCGAATGATGCTTGGTAGCTAATGTTTTTATGGGCTTTTAAAGCTGTTTTATGTTCTTCGGAAATATTTGGATCGGCAAATAGTGAAAACTGCTTTATTTCGTTTATATCTGTTATACCAAATAATTCAAGGCATGCTGGGTTGGCATTCATTAATATGCCTTCAGAATTGTAATATTCTATGGCAATTGGTGACTGGTTAAACAATGAACTAAAATTTTCTTCACTTTCCTTAAGCTTTGCTGTGAGTTTACCCGCAATATACTCTGCTCGGTGTTTGGTGTTAAATAATGAAAGGGAGAGCGAGAATATTAATAAGCTTACAATAAGTCCGCCAAGTGATACAATTGTTACTTTGTTGTTGAGTGAATAGTAATGAGTTTCTGATTGAGTGAAAAATAATGACCATTTTTTGCCATTAAATTCTACTGGAAGTAAAATTTTTCGAACAAGAGCATTATTGTTTGTTGAATCATTTAACTGACTGTCATATAAAAGAGATTCATCTGAAATATTTTCGTTGTCGTATATTTGCAAATGAATTCTATTTTGTTGATTTAAGTCCCAACGACCTAATATTCCATTCATTAAATCATTCATTCTGTAAGGGCTATATACCCAGCCAATAATTGCAGCTCTACGTTCGTCTACAGTATTTATTGGTTTGCCGTTTCTATAAACCGGAACATACATTAATGTTCCTGCTTGCACATCTTTTTTTGTTTCTTGAATTAAAATTACTTTGCCAGATAAAACAGCTAAATCTGAGTCGCAAGCAGCTTCCATTGCTTTTCTTCTAACTGGTTCCGAATACATATCGTAACCAAATGCTCGAAGATTCCTGTTTGTAAAAGGTTCGAGATATATTATTGAAGTATAAATATCTCTTTCACCAGCTGGTTTTATAGAGTAATTGGGATAACCTTCTTTTTTAATGCTTTGAATGTGATGTTGTAATTGATTTTTTTTAATAATTTTTGAATATCCAATTCCTTGAATACCGGGTAGATTTTTACTTATTTTGGCTCGTTCATTAAATATTTTCCATTGCAAACGAGTAACACTATCTGAGGCAGAGAAAAATGTAGAGCCGCAACGTAATAGTTGAGCATGAGCATGTAATCGAGCTGATATTATTGATTTTATTTCGTTGCAAACTAAAGAAAATTCCTTTTTTTCTTGTGATTCTACATCGCGTTTAACGTGAAAGCTTATTCCAAAGGATAAAATAATACATATTACAAATATGGTCAAAGCCTTCCAAAAATTTTTGGAAGAAGTTTTTTGATGTTTTTTGCTACTTTGTTTCATGTTTTTATTGAATTAATTCAATTGTTACAAGAGGCAATAAATTTCATATTTCTACTATGAACAAAGATATAAAAAACGGATTGAATATTAAGTATAAATTAGGTTTTATTTACAATGATGAATTCGTACTTGTACTGATAAAATTATTATGAAGTTTTAAAATGTATTTGCTAGTATTTTTTGTAAATCGTTAATTGTTATGCCCTACAAAAAGAATCCTAAATTAAAACCAGCACTAATTTTTAAATGGGTATCAAAAATAATTGGATTTAAATTTGCAACAGGATATCGTCTTCCACCATAGAATTCGTTCATGTAATTATCCTTATACCCCATTCCAACAAACCAGTCAAAACACATTCGTTTGCTTAAGTAGTGTTGGTGTCCAATAAGTAAATTATAATTTTGATAGCAAATTTCAACAAAATTTGTCGATAAACTAAATCTCGATTCGTAAACTTTGCAATATCCATAAGAGTATTGTGGCGCAATATAAAATGATGATTTTGTTAGATAATCATTGCTAAAATAAAAGCGATATGATGTTTGAAAACGAAATCCTAAAACATGCCAAGTAGGTTGGCTTTGAGCTTGTGTGCTATTTTGATTTGTTGTATTACTTTGGTTTTCAAAATACATCATTAGTAAGTTTTTGCTTAAATACGATAAACCAATTTGTAATGCTTGTTTTTTTCCAGTTTTTGTTTCCAAAATTAGCCTATATTCCGAAGTGTAAGGAAGAATTATGCCAGCAAGTATTGCATTTGGATTTGTTTTTATGCATAAATACGAAAGTTCTCTTCTGTTTGCTCTTTTTATCGAATCAACATAGCTTCTTTGGGCAAAGCTAGTAAAGCTAAGTGAAACAAATGCTAATATGAAAAGAAATACACGCATTAATAACGGGCTAAAGGTGAAATATTAATTGAGCAAAAATCTTTTTTAAGGTATTTGAAATATCCACTTATTGCAATCATCGCAGCATTGTCAGTGCAAAACTCAAATGTAGGAATAAATACATTCCACTCTCGTTTTAAGCCTTCATTTATTAATCGTTCTCTTAATCCTGAATTTGCCGAAACGCCTCCTGCAATAGCTATATCGCTTATTCCTGTGTCTTTCGCTGCCAAAATAAGTTTCTCCATTAATATGTTGATAATTGTTTCTTGTAAAGAAGCGCAAAGGTCGTTTTTGTTTTCTTCTATGAAATTTGGGTTTGTTTTTAAGTTATCTCTTAAAAAATAAAGAAACGAGGTTTTTAAACCACTAAAGCTGTAGTCGTAGTCTTTTATTCTAGGTTTTGCAAATGTAAATCTTTTTGCATCACCGTCTTTTGCAAGTTTATCAATTAATGGTCCGCCAGGATAGGGCAGATTCATTATTTTGGCAGCTTTGTCAAAAGCTTCTCCTGCAGCATCATCAATGGTTTGACCTAAAATAGTCATGCTAAAAGCCGAATCTACTTTTACTATTTGTGTGTGACCACCCGAAACAGTTAAACATAAATAAGGAAATGTAGGAATCTTATTTGTTCCCGCCTTGTTCTGAATAAAATGCGCAAGAATGTGTGCTTCCATGTGGTTTACCTCAATTAGCGGGATATTACGTGCAAAAGTAAATGCTTTAGCAAACGATGTTCCAACTAAAAGTGATCCGAGTAATCCAGGCCCTCTGGTAAAAGCAACTGCATCAATATCTGATATGGATATTTCGGCATTTTTAATAGCTAAATCAACTACAGGAATTATATTTTGTTGATGAGCTCTTGAGGCTAACTCAGGAACAACACCGCCATATTTTGTGTGAACACTTTGATTGGCAATAACATTAGAAAGCATTATATTGTCTTTAAGCACTGCGGCAGAGGTGTCGTCGCACGATGATTCTATTGCAAGTATAATGCTCATAATTTTATGATAGTAAAATAAAAATGTGTTTTTCCATCTGTTTATTAATAGCAAAGATAAATAGAATCTCGAATACACAAATATAATAGTATAAAAAAATATTTTGTGCCGTTTTGGTTGAATTATATTTGTTAAATTTGCATAATATCGAATAGTGTGCGCTGAATTATTTAAAACTTATAATGAAAGTTTGCATATAGATAGATGGTTGCTGGAAAATGTTGACATCAAACCGTTGTAACAAGGTTTTAAAGAATAGCATTTTTAGTTTAATAACAAAGAAAAAATAATGAATATAGGAGATTTGGCTTGATTTCTGTTCTTGCTGAAGTCTTTAAATTATAAAGTGAATTCTATTAAGAAGTTTTTAAAAATATTATCTATCATTGCGGTGTCATTGTTTTTTACATTGATCACGCTAATATTTGTGCTTTCTTTGCCTCCAGTTCAGCGTTATATTACACATAAAGTTTCAACAGCCTTGTCTGAAGAATTAGGTGTGAAAGTGAATATTGGACGAGTTTTAATTACGATTCGACTAGAGCTTGGATTTGACAAATTTTTTCTTGGTGATTTGAAAAAAGATACTTTAATATCAGCCGATAGAATATTAGTTGATATTGGAGGTGTTAATTTTAATACAAATCATATTGTGCTCGACCATGTCTTACTCAAAAATGCGTATATAAATCTTAAAACTTCACCATCTGATCCAGATTTTAACTATCAATTTCTGATTGATAAATTATCTGGAAATAGCAAAGACACAACTGCTTCTACTCCATGGCAAACTTCTATTAAAGCTATTTCATTAGAAAATTGCAAATTAAACTATGAGGTTGAACCGATGAAAGGCGATTATACTCATTTGATTGATTATGATAAAATGATGGTTTCTGAACTAAATTTGGAAATGTCACATATCGAAATATATAGTGATAGCACGCTTGCTAAAATTGAAAATTTATCATTTTTGGAACGCTCTGGTTTTAAGGTTAATAAGCTCGATTCTGATTTGAAAATATTAAGCAATATTGTTCATTTTAATAATACAACAATAATAACGCCATATTCGAATATAAAAACCGATTATGCAATGAAGTTTCACGATGGTGATGATTTTAGCTATTATATTGATAGTGTTGAAATGATTGCCGACATTAAACAATCAACGGTAAGTTTTTATGATTTGTCGTACTTTGCGCCCGAATTGTTAGGTCTTACCGATGCAGTTGAGGTTAAAGGAAAAGCAAGAGGTCCGGTTTCCGATTTGCGAGCTAAAGAATTTACCATTACACTTTTTGATAAAACATTTTTGAAGGGATCTATAGAATTAAATGGATTGCCATATATTGACAATACTTTCGTTTTTCTTAATCTTGAAAAATTTTCAACAACGGTTTCCGATTTAAATAAAATACCAATTCCTCCATTCACATCCAAAGAATTCGTGAGTTTGCCCGAAGTGTTTAATTCGCTAGGTAATATTGATTATAAAGGAAACATCGTAGGGTTTTTTAATAATGTTGTTGCCAAAGGGAATATTAAAACTGGCTTAGGGATTGTGAATACCGATTTGAAAATGCTTAATTTGTTTAATGGAAAAATTGGATACAAAGGCTCATTGTCAAGTGAAAATTTTGATATTGGATCGTTTGCAAACCAAAAGAAAATGCTTGGCAATGTTTCAATGAAGGTTAATATTGATGGAGAAGGGGTAGACGAAAATCTTACAGCAAAAATTGATGGAAACATTTTTTCAATTTATGCAAATGGCTACAATTATAAAAATATAGCAATGGATGGAAACATCGACAAAAAGAATTTTGTAGGCAAAGTAAATATTAATGAAGATAATGTACGATTGGATTTTGATGGCAAAATTGATTTTGCAGGAAAAATACCTGTTTTTAATTTCGAAGCTACTCTTGCCAATGCTAATTTATCTCGCCTAAATATTATTGATATCGATTCACTTCAAGATACTAGGCTAACTACACACATGATTTTTAATTTTACAGGCTCAAATATAGATAATATAAATGGCATTATTAAATTTGAAAACACTAAGTATTTGAAAGATAAGCTTATATATTATGCTAAAAATATTGATGTGGTTACTAACGAAAGTGATGGCTATCGCTCAATTCGTTTGCGTTCCGATTTTTTAGATGCAAACATTATTGGTAATCTGAAATTCGCAAACTTGCCTTCCGACTTTAATGGTTTCATAAATCGATATATTCCTTCGTATTTTGATTCGTCTATTGTTGCTAGCGATATTAATAAAGATTCTACAACTCAAGATTTTAATTTTTCTATATACCTGAAAAACACCAAACCAATAACTCGTCTGTTCTTTCCAAAAATTGAAATTATGGATGGTTCTGAAATAGCTGGTTTTTATAAGTCGGCTCAACAGGAAATAAAAATGGACGTGCAGTTGCCAAACATTTTATTGCAAGGAAATCAATTTAACAAATCAAATCTGGCACTCTATACTCAAAACAATAGGTTCTTTTTAAATGGGACTATAAAATCATTTACAAGTTCCACCGGATTAACCATAAACAACATTAGCACTCTTACCGATATTGGTCAAAATATAGCAAATTTTGATGTGAAATGGGACGACTTGCTTGATACAAATAACTATGCTGGAGATTTAAGTGGGAAGGCAATTTTCAATAAACTAACAAATATTAATGTTTTATTAAAGCCTTCTACAATTGAGTTAGCCGATTCGATATGGACTTTATCTTCCGATTTTCCTATCGCCATTGATACATCTTCTGTTGCAGTGAAAGATTTAAACTTGTCGGTTAGTAATAAATTTGTGAGTTTATTGGTTTCGGGAAAAATATCAGAAGATAAATCGGATAGCTTAACAGTTATTTTCGACCATTTTGATATTTCAAAACTTAATTTTCTTACAAAACCAGCTGGTTTGTATATTTCTGGAGACCTAAATGGTAATGGCGTTTTATCTAACTTATACAATTCTCCGTTTATTAAATCAGATGCTCAAATATCAGATTTAGTAATAAATGAAGATAAATTAGGATTGGCAAAAATTTCCACAAAATGGGTGGCAATGGCAAAAGCAATAAACCTTAATGCTGCTATTTACCGTGGCGATATTAAAACTTTTGAATTAGATGGTAATTATTTCCCAGAAAGAAATGATGAAAACCTTGATTTTAATGTGTTAATTGATCGATTAAAATTACGCATGTTTGATCATTATTTGGTTGATATAGTATCGAATATTAGTAGAAAATCCATTGCGATGGGCGAATTGAAAATTAAAGGAACCCTCCAAAAGCCAGATATCACAGGTGAAATAAGTTTGATGGGGGTGGGTTTTAGAGTCGATTATTTAAATACCTATTATACGTTTGCAAATAAAATTAATGTAGCAAAAGATGGATTCTATTTTAATAATTTAGTGTTAAACGATACTGCTGGAAATTTGGCATTAATAAATGGCAAAATAACTCATAAAAACTATCGTGATTTTAAGCTTGATGTGAATGTAGATATGAAAAATTTCTCTGTCCTAAATACTACATTTGAACAAAACGAATTGTATTTCGGGTTAGCAAATGTTTCGGGCATAATGAAAGCAACTGGTCCTTTTGATGATGTACATCTTGATATATCTGCAAAAACTGAAAAGGGAACCAAATTTTATTTGCCATTAAATACTGCGAGCGAGGTTGAAGATAATTCTTTTATCACATTTGTTAAAAAGGATACTGCATTAAAACTAAATACAAAAGATGAAATTGAATTATTAGGCGTTAGCATGAATTTGGATTTAACAGTAACGCCCGATGCTGAAGCCCAAATAATAATGGATGAGAAAGTAGGTGATGTTATTAAAGGTAAAGGGAATGCTGATTTTAAATTTGTGATAACGCCAGTTGGTGATTTCTATATGTATGGCGATTATGTAATTAATGAGGGAGATTATTTGTTTACTCTTCAAAACACGTTTAACAAACACTTTACAATAGAGCAGGGTAGTAGTATTAAATGGAATGGCGATCCTTATGAGGGTTTTGTTGATATTAGAGCCATTTATAAGCCCACCGTTTCTCTTAAGCCTCTTCGACCAATAGGAAATATTGGCTTGTCGATAGATACAACTACTCGAAGATTACCTGTAGATTGTATTATTGAAATGAAAAATGATTTGTTTAATCCAACTATTAATTTTGATATTAAGTTCCCAGAATTAGAAGCTTCGTCACAGAGTTATTATGAAACTGCGGTTAAACCAGATTTAACTCAACAAGTTTTTTCTTTATTAATACAAAATAGTTTTATTGTTCCATCTAATCTTCGCAATTTTGGTGGCGATGCTGCAACTTCTAATGCTACATCAAATACTTTGGGAGCAAATACGAGTGAGTTTTTAACCAATCAATTAAATAATTGGTTGTCTCAAATAAGTACAGATTTCAATGTTGGATTAAAATACCAACCTGGCGATTTGCGTAATAGTTCGGAGGTAGCTGTTATTTTATCGAAACAGTTGTTTGATGATAGAGTATTGGTAAATGGAAGTTTTGGTAAAACAGGTGGAACAACCGAGCAAGCAAGTAATATTGTTGGGGATGTTGATGTAGAGGTTAAAATTGCAAAGAGTGGTGCTTTGAAAGCAAAGGCCTATAATAAAACCAATAGTACAACCGATATGTTAAATAGGAATGCACTATATACTCAGGGAGTTGGTATATTTTATCGAAAAGAGTTTGATAATGTTTGGGATTTATTTAAAGGGAATAAGAGCAAGAAATGAAAGCATTGATGCTGCTTATGTTTTCAGGTTTAACTACATTGAGATTCGGTGATAATCAGAGTTTTGTTCGTGGATTTCGTCTTTAATTCGTTTTATCCTCAACGCTATCATGGCAAATAGCTTATCGTGAACTAATAACCAATCTCTTTCGGCATAATATCCATCCGCAGCCTTTGCAACTTTTGCTAATGTTGGAAATTTGAATTTTTCAAGCCATAAAACTGCATCCTCCTTGCCTTCAGCACCATTAATTAATGCTAACAAGTGAGGGAAATCATTTTCTACTAGCCACTTTCGGGCTTCATCTTGATTGTAAACAGCATGGACAAATATGCCAAGCTCAGGGTACCCATTTTTAATCAACCAATGTTTAATTTCATGATTCCCGCCTATAGCCTCGCCCCATGCAATAAGTATTTTAGTGGGATATTCTATTCTTTTTATATTTAATTTTTTACTCATTACTCAACTGTTAATGCTTCATGGCAAAGGTTAAAGATGACTTATTTTTAGCTTATTTTAAATCAATAACAAAATTCTAAAACTCCTTCAAGTATTCATACAGGCGCTGTGTAGGTAAGCCCATTACATTGAAATATGAACCTTCAATATTCTCAATTCCAATATATCCAATCCACTCCTGAATTCCATAAGAACCTGCTTTGTCAAAAGGCTTAAAACTTTCAATATAATAATCTATTTCTTCAGAATTTAAAACCTTAAAGAAAACCTTTGAAATAGCATGAAAAGTAATTTCTTTATCTTCTGTTTTAATTGTTACACCAGTAACTACCTCATGCATTCTTCCAGAAAGAGCGTTTAACATTGCAACTGCATCATCTTTATTAACGGGTTTATTTAGCACTTTATTGTCCATCATAACAATAGTATCGGCAGTAATAACTAGCAATCCTTTCATGTTATATTGTGCTGCAAATTCATCGGCTTTCTTTTTGCTCAAATATTCTGCAATTGCTTCTCTTTTTAAAATATTCGAATAACTTTCATCTGTTTCTAAAACAATAGTTTCAAAATCAACACCTAAGCCATCTAGCAGCATCTGACGACGTGGCGAACGTGATGCTAGTACTACTTTAAATTTATCTAAATTTTTTAACATACTAATTCAAATAATTTTTTAAAATAAAAGTTGACAATATGCCTGTTAACATAACCCATTTAAACAAGGAACTTACAAAATGAAAGTCTTCCTTGCTAACAGATTTACTTGTTTTTTTGCCAATAAAAATTAAAGGTAACAACACAAATAAAATAGAATACATAGCTAAATTCCACCAATGTAAATATGCTATAACTCCTGTGGTTGTAGCAATTATTAGTGAAATAAACCAAATAACAAAAACAATAATATTTTTTGTTTTTTCTGAGCCAAGAGTGACGGCCAAAGTGGTGCATCCACAAATTTCATCGCCATAAATATCTTCTAAATCTTTTGAAATTTCTCTGACAAAAGAAATAACAAAGGCAAAAACACCGTATACCAATGCAAGAATTATTATTTTTTCATTAGAAACTGCGTTTAATCCAATGTTCTCGTATATTCCTACAATAACTGGAACAAAAGCAGAAAGTAATGCTACTAGTAAATTACCAGATAAAAATCGTTTTTTCAATGTTGAAGAATAAAATAACATCAAAAATGTCATGGAAATAAAAATCAACCCCAACGAAAACCTGCCAATTAAATATGACGCTAAAAACCCAAAAAGCACACCTAATGCATTGAAAATGATGTTTAACAAAATAGCAACTCTTCGTTTTATATGCTTTCCAAGCACCATTTTATTTGGCTTGTTAATACGGTCAATTCGCATATCAAAGTAGTCATTGATAACATTGCCCGCCGCAGCAATAAAAATAGTGGCTAATATGATACAAAACAGCTCAACTATAGTTAAAAAGGGTGTTTTTTCAGACTCAAATCTGATAGGTAATATTATGTTTATATAAACAAAAAATTGCGTAATAGCAATTATTATTAGATTTTCGATTCGAACTAATCGTAAATAATTTTTCATTTAAAAAAAATTGATAACTATAATTTTCTAATAAAATCAAATACTAGCAAGGTAAAAGCATTCGTTCTTTACCATACAAAAGAATCATCAGTCATCCACGAACCTTGCATTTTCATTGTTTGCTCAATAATATCTCTAACACAACCTTCTCCACCTTTTTTGTTTGAAACGTATTTTGATATTTGCTTTATTTCTTCTGATGCATCGCTAGGACAAGTGGGCACTCCAACTCTTTTCATTACCTGATAATCGGGAATATCGTCACCCATATATATAACTTGATTATCATTCAATTCTGTTAGTTTTAAAAATTCTTCGTATTTCTCAATTTTTTCAGAAACAGCTAAATAGATATGACTCACGCCAAGTTTCTCGAAACGCTCAGTAACTCCGGCAGCTCTTCCTCCAGAAATTATTGCTATTTTAAAACCTTTTTTTATAGCCAATTGCATTGCATAGCCATCGCGAAAATGCATTCTTCTAAGCATCTCTCCATCGGGCATAACAAGCATTGTGCCGTCTGTTAAAACGCCATCCATATCAAAAACAAAGGCTTTTATTTCTTTTAATTGAGCTTTAAAATTTACCATATTATTGAAATATATTTTAATTGGTAAATATAATAAAAAAAATAGTATTACTTCGTATAGAAATTTATAATTTGCTGAGTTAAAAGAGAGTATACTTTAGCGTCTTCCTTGCTAGCAGAAAGCATTGAATTATGAGCATTTATTGTGTTAAAATCACCTCTTTTTGCAGGACCAGTTTGCACTTTCGAAGGTGAAAACAGTTGCGCTTTTTGGGCGGTCTCCATTATTAATGGTTTAATAATATCAAACGAAATATTTTCTTTGCTAAGTATTTGTTCGGAAATGGTATACATATAGTTAACAAAATTGCAAGCAAAAACCGCGGCTAAATGGATTGTTCGCCTTTTATTTGAGTCAATAATATTTATAGATGAAGATAAATATTCCGCTAACACTTTTAAATACGAAAGATGTTCATCATTTGTGGCCTCAATGCATAATGGGATATTTAAAAAATCAACTATATCTGTTTTTATAAATGTTTGGAACGGATATAAGACCCCACAATTTTCAAACTTCTTTTTTAAAACGTTCATAGAAGTTGAACCAGAGGTATGGACAACAAATGAATTTTCTTTTATTTCTAATAAATCTACAATTGCCGAAATTGCATCATCAGGAACTGATATAATATATAAATCTGCATTTTTATCCAGTAATGATAAATCAGAAATGCCTTTCGAATTCACTTTTGTTGCTAATTCTAAAGCGTTTTCTAGATGAATATCAAATATTTGATAGATTGGAACTGCTTGTTTGTGAAAAGCAGATGCTAGGTTTGTTCCAACATTCCCAGCACCAATAATAATTATTTTTTTTATTTTCGAAAAAGTCAAATTGTTTTTTTTACAGTTTTGTCGCCTAGCAAAATTCTCCTTTGATATTATGGGATAAACTTTGCAATTATGAACTTTATAATTTAAAAACTCAACTAATCTATTCGCTTACCATTTGCCATAATGAATTCTTTCTGGAAGAAATCTATCAACAACCTCTAATTCTTCATCAGGATAGCCTAAAACTACTACGCTATAAGGAATAATATTAGCTGGCAACTTGAAAATATCTTTTACACCTTCTATTCTATCTTGAGTAGGATGAACTCCTAACCAGCAGCTTCCAATTCCCATTTCATGGGCAGCCAAACACATACACATAGTTGCAGCAGCACAATCTTGATCCCAATATCCAACGTGTTTTTCTAAATTAATATCTCCACAAATAAGTACAATAAGCGGAGCTTCTCTAACCATCTGTGCGTAAGGGTGAACAACAGGTAGTTGTAAAATCAAATCAGTGTTTTCAATAATTAAATAATGCCAAGTTCTTTGATTTCCAGCTGTTGGAGCTTGCATACTAGTGCGAATTAGTTTATCCAAAATCTCTGGACTCAACACATCTGGCTTGTATTTGCGCACACTTCTTCTACTATAAATTGCATCAATTGTATTCATTATTTAGTCTTTTTATTTCACAGCAAAGCTGCAAAAAATTTTTAATAAATACCAAAAAAAAACCTTGCAATTTGCAAGGTTTTTAAAAATATTTGTTAACAAGTTTTTATTTTGCAAAAGAAACAGCTCTAGTTTCCCTAATTACAGTGATTTTTATCTGTCCTGGGTAGGTCATTTCTGTTTGAATTTTTTGTGATAAATCATAAGCTAATTGATCTGCATCTTTGTCTGAAACTTTATCGCTTCCAACAATTACGCGTAATTCACGACCAGCCTGAATTGCAAATGTTTTTAAAACACCTGGGTATGATAATGCAATAGCTTCAAGGTCTTTTAAACGTTTGATATAAGATTCAACTACCTCTCGTCTTGCACCAGGACGCGCGCCTGATATAGCATCACAAACCTGAATTATTGGAGATAGCAAACTATCCATTTCAATTTCATCGTGGTGAGCACCAATTGCATTGCAAACTTCAGGTCTTTCTTTAAATTTTTCAGCTAACTTCAAGCCAAGTAATGCATGTGGCAATTCTTCCTCATTCTCAGCTACCTTTCCAATATCATGAAGTAAGCCAGCTCTTCTTGCTAATTTTGCATTTAAACCTAATTCGGCAGCCATTGTAGCTGATAAATTTGCTACTTCCCTAGAGTGTTGTAATAAATTTTGACCATAAGATGAACGATATTTCATCTTTCCAATCAAACGAACTAATTCATTATTTAAACCATGAACGCCTAGGTCGATACAAGTTCTTTTGCCTATTTCAACCATCTCTTGTTCGAGAAGTTTTTTTGTTTTGGCAACAACTTCTTCAATTCTAGCAGGGTGAATACGTCCGTCAGTTACCAATTTTGTTAAAGCTAAACGGGCAATTTCGCGTTTTACTGGATCAAAACAAGATAATATAATAGCCTCTGGAGTATCATCAACAATGATTTCAACGCCAGTGGCAGCTTCTAACGCTCTAATATTACGTCCTTCACGACCAATAATACGCCCTTTTATTTCATCATTTTCGATTGGGAAAACGGATACTGCATTTTCAATTGCATATTCGGTAGATGTGCGCTGAATAGTTTCAATTACTATTTTTTTAGCTTCTGTTTGAGCCGAAAATTTTGCTTCATCTACTATATCTTTAATTGATGCTAATGCTTCAGTTCTGGCATCAAGTTTTAAAGACTCTACTAATTCTAATTTAGCTTCTTTTGCTGATAATCCAGAAATAACTTCAAGTTGTTCAATTTGTTGAACGTGCATTTTCTCAACCTCTTGTTGTTTTTTATTAATCAAGTCAAGTTGTGAAGTAAGATTTTCTTTGATGGTAGTAGCTTCTTTTTGTTTGCGTTGAGTTTCTTCTAATTTTTGATTCAACGTTAATTCCTTTTGCTTAATTTTATTTTCATTATTAAGCATTGCCTGATTTCGTTCATTAAATTTTTTCTCGTGTTCCGATTTTAGTTGTAAAAATCGTTCTTTGGCTTGAAATATTTTTTCCTTTTTAATATTTTCGCCTTCCAATTCTGCTTCTTTAAGCACTTGTTGGCTTTTGGTGGTAATTGCATTTTTCAATACAGTACTGGCAACAGCTACTCCAACTGCTATACCTCCCAGTGCTACTAAAATAATTGTTAATAAATCCATACCTAATAATATATTTTGGTTTTAAAACTAAATTAATTAGGCGGGCACAAAAAAAACCCGCAAATATCCACAGAGGCTAAAAAATAACCTCCTTCTCATTGAATGATTAGGATAACCAGGCTTGGTCAAACTTCCGATGTGTTGTAAAACAACAACCCTAAGGCTTCGGCCTGTTTTTGCAACTCCCGAGAGTCTCCATTAATGTTTAAACTGTTGAAGTTAAATAACATTCTGGAATATTTGCGAGTATATCTTATAAGGAATTAACCTTAAGTTCAAAGAACCTTAAACGTGTCTATTTAGTAAAAATTTCACTTAAACTACTTAATTTTTCAGCTAATTGTTTTTCTAATTCAACATGCTGATTTTCGTTTCTAACTTTTTCAACTGCTATTTCTAGTAATACCATTGCCAGCAAGTCTTGAAAATCCTTGTAAGCATACTTGTCAGCATACAAATCAATCTTTGCTCCGATTAATTCAGATGCTTTTACTATCCCTAACTCATCTTCTGCATCAACAAGCAACTTATAAGGCCTGTCTGCAATTTTTACTTTTATTGATATTTCCCCCATTGGGAGTTACTGTTTTAGACGTTTAACTGTTTAATTGTTTCTTCAATATCTCGCACTAAATCCTGAATTTTCGATTTAATTACCTTTTTATCTGTATCTTCTAACTCGAATTTTCCAGCAATTTCAGCCAATTGTAGTTTTAACGAAGTAATTTCAGCATCTTTTTCAGATAACTTAAGTGTCATTTCTTCATTTTCAACTTTAAGCTGATTAACTCTTTCCTTTAGAGCTATACCATCCTTACGAAATTCACGAGCTTGAACATCAAGATCTTCTAGTAACTTCAACAAATCATTCATAATCAAAAATTTCAATGTGCAAATATATGCAAATATAAAATCACATTTCATAGTTAGCAAGTTTTTTTTTATATTTCATTTTACTATTTTCGCATTTCATATATTTAACTTTATGAATGAGACCTTTTTGCAGTTTATTTGGAAGTACAGATTATTCAATCAAATAGATATAAAATCTACTTCTGGTGAAAATATTTCAATTATTTCAACTGGTGATTTGAACTTTGATGCTGGTCCCGATTTTTTTAATGCTAAAATAAAAATCGATGACACAATTCTTGCTGGAAATATAGAAATTCATACTAAATCATCGGATTGGAATTTGCATAAGCATTCCGAACAAAGTAATTATTCAAATATAATTCTTCATGTTGTTTTTGATAATGATAGTAAAGAAAACTTGGGGAATTTCTCTACGCTAGAACTTAAAAACTTAATCAGTCCTAATACTATAAAAAAGTATAACGACTTATATTTCAGTAAACAACAAATTCCTTGTGAAAATAATCTGAAGAATAATATTTCAAACTTTTTTTTAATTCATTGGCTTACAAGAATTGGTGTTGAACGTATTGAACGAAAGACGCATGACATTCAATTGATTTTAAATCAAACAAATAACGATTGGGAGCAGGCTTTTTTTATAGTTTTAGCAAAAAATTTAGGCTTTAAATTGAATGCAGTTGCTTTTGAAATGCTAGCAAAGTCTGCTCATCATTCTGTTCTAGAAAAATACAAAAAACATCTTTTTCAAATTGAGGCTATTTTATTTGGAATTTCGGGTTTAATACAAAACCCGGTTGACGAATATTCGGCTCAACTAAAAAAAGAGTTTACTCATTTAAAACAAAAACACAATTTTATTGAAATGGATGCGTCGAATTGGAAATTCCTTCGTACCCGACCTGCTAATTTCCCTACAATTAGAATAGCCCAACTTGCTAGTTTAATTGAAAATTCTAATAAATTATTTTCTAAAATAATTGAGAAACCAAATTTGTCAGTTATTTCTGAATTATTTAACACCTCCGTTTCGGATTATTGGACTACTCATTATTTATTTGGCAAAGAATCTAAATATTCTAAAAGAGCTATAACAACTGATGTTATTAATAATTTTTGCATTAATACCATTGCTCCTTTTCTTATTCTTTGGGGTGAAATGAATGGAGATGAAAATTTCAAAAATCATGCAATCAATCTACTTGAAGAAATTCCTTCTGAAAAAAATTCAATAATTAATAAATTTGAAGAACTAAATATTAAATCTAATAATGCACTAGAAGGGCAAGCATTGATAGAATTGAAAAACATGTATTGTTCGAATAAAAAATGTCTCGATTGCCAAATTGGAATGAGAATAGTGAACAGTGATTAGTGAATGGATGGTATGTATAAAATTTATAATTAAATAAAATTTGAAAAATTACGACGTAATAATTGTAGGTTCGGGGCCAGCAGGATTATTTGCTGCACTTAATATTAAAAACCAAAAGGTGCTTTTGTTGGAAAAGAATAAAACACTTGGCAAAAAGCTGTTGATTTCGGGTGCCGGACAATGCAATATTACTCATGAATGCGAAATAAAAGATTTTTTTTCGCATTATGGCGATAATTCTAAGTTTATTAAAGAAGCTCTTTATCGCTTTTCAAACATGGATTTAAAGGCATTTTTAGCAATAAATAATATTGAAATCATAATCGATAAAAACAATAAGATTTTTCCTGCATCCTACAAGGCAGATGATATTTTAAAAGTGCTAGAAAACAACTGCATCAAAAATAATGTTGAAATAAAAACAAATACAACTGTTATTAATATTGAGCTTTCGGATAATAATTTCATTGTTGAAACCAAAGAACAAAAATTATTTGCCAAAGTCGTTGTTATCGCAACTGGCGGAAAATCTTATCCTGCAACTGGTTCAGATGGTGATGGATATGCTTTTGCAAAAAATATGGGTCACACAATTTCGGCAATAAAGCCGGCTTTAACTTCCGTTTTTGTCAATAGCTTTGCATTTAGCGACATTTCGGGAATTTCATTGCCCCAAAAAACAATTTCGCTTTATCGCAATAACAAAAAAATAAGAGAGCATACGGGCGATATTGGCTTTACACACAAAGGCATATCTGGACCAGGCATTTTAGATTTTTCTCGTTTTTTTGAAGTTAATGATTTATTGAAAATCAATCTTTGCGGTATAAATCCCGAAGCACTTAAAATTGATTTAGTAAAAGCATCAGAAACTCAAGGGAAAACGCTTGCTAAAAACTATTTAAAGAAATTTAGTATTCCTGAAAGTTTAATTATTCAGATTTTCAAACAAAACAACATTGATTTAGAAACTAAAATGGCTGTTATTAGCAAAGAAGCGCGAATGGCTATAATTTCAAATTTGTGCGAGTTTAAGATACCTATTGACAAAGTTGGATCGTACAATATTGCTATGGTTACAGCAGGAGGTGTTTCGCTAAATGAAGTTAATTCAAAAACAATGGAATCCAAAATTATTAAAAATTTATTTTTTGCTGGCGAAGTTCTTGATATTGATGGAGATACTGGCGGATATAATATACAGGCTGCTTTTAGTACAGGGTATTTGTGTGCAGCAAGAATTAACGAGTTGAGTAACATGTAAAACAAGGCAACAGGGTTTGCAAATAACAAATAAAAAAATAACTTTGCACTTAGTATAGTGATTAGGAAGTTACAACATGTTAGTAGTAAATACTCTTCGACTTCGCTCAGAGTGACCGCAGACTGAGCGGAGCCGAAGTCTATCAGAAAAATGAATAAATAGCTTGCGGATATATGGATTAATAAAACCTATGAAATCTTTTTTTAACTATAATAACTCACAAAAAAACGGGACAATACTTTTACTTGTTCTTTTAATAATTGTTTTGCTATTTAGAGTTTTTATTGTGCCTTTTTTATTCAAATCAAAACCCATAGAATTGCCAAAGGAGTTGAATTGCAAAGTAAATTCAAACAAATATACAAAACAAAACAAAGTTGAAGCGCCAGCCAATTATGAAGCATTAATATCAGATATAAAAACATCGAAAACGGAATTGTTTTTTTTCAATCCTAATAATTTGGCTGAGGGAAAATGGGTAGAACTGGGTTTAAGCAAGAAGCAAATTAAAATAATTTTTAATTTCGAATCGAAGGGTGGTAGTTTTAGGAAGAAAGAAGATTTATCAAAAATATATGGAATATCTAAAGAGGAATTTAGCAGACTAGAGCCTTATATTCTTATTCCAAGTGCGCCCCAAGCTTTTGCTGAAAATAAAACATATACACCTAAAAGCACAGCTATAATCGAACTAAATTCGGCTGATTCGGTAACTTTAACAGCAACAAAAGGAATTGGAGGGTATACCGCTCGAAAAATTATTAAATACCGAAATAAATTAGGTGGTTTTTATAAAAAAGAACAGCTTTTTGAGATTTGGGGATTAGATAGCAATTTAACTATGCAGTTTTTGCCTTATATTTCTGTAAATTCGAGTACTATAAAAAAGAAAAATATCAATACTGCAATTTACGACTCGCTTGCAAAACACCCATACATCGACAAATATACTGCAAGCAAAATTGTTAAAATCAGAAAAGTGAGCGGCTCATTTTCAAGTCTCAAAAAATTAGTAGATTTAGGAATAATAAGCGAAAGCGATTTGGTTAGAATTGGATATTATTTTGATGTAAAATAAAATCCCTCATTATTTAAAAGTTCTGTTAGTTTTTTTGTATCCTCTTTAATATTCCTAACTATTTTATTTTGCTCGTTACAATCGAAAATTTCATACGGTATTTCAATCATTTTAATGCCATGTTTTGGAAGTTCTGCCGCTCTTCGTTTGTCGTATATCTTGCGTTGTTGCAATCTGCTAACGCCGCTAACTGTTTTGGTTTCATCGGCATTTGAAGAAGTTTCGATTGTTGAATCTTCAAACTCTCTGTATTCAACAACCAAACTAAGAGCATAATAATAAGCATCCACAGGCAATTTAGTCCTAGATTTTCCATCTTTATGCAAATCGCCTAAAAGAAAATCGAATCTCTTTTGTCGCTCAGCTTTTTGTCCTAATATTTCGTCGCACAAATCTATAATGTATGATTCATCGCTTAAAGAACGGGCAATTTCGGCTAATTCTTTTTTCGATTGAAACGTTTGTTCTTGTTTGTAAGGCGTAGTTGGCGTAGGTGCGTTGGCAGGAATAAAATACCAGTAAATATTATTGTCTTTTTCTTCTGAATGAAGAAAAGGAATTAGTTCTCTTTGATTTGTGCTGTCTAATTCTCTTAATATTTCACGAATAGGTTTTCCATTTTTAAAGTCTTTTACAAAGATACCTGCCTCAATAAAAGCTGGCATTAACTCCTTAACAGGAATAATAGCTTTTTTCTTGTTCTTTTTGAAATAAGCTGCTATTACAGAATTAATGCTTTTTATCTTTGTTAAATCTATCATAATTATTAGTTTTTTTAATTTTTCTTTAGGTGTCTGAGCGGAGTTGAAGATATAAAAAAAACCGTTACCTAATTTAGTAACGGTCTTTTTGGGTGGGAGATGGGGTTCGAACCCACGACCTCTTGAACCACAATCAAGCGCTCTAACCAACTGAGCTACAACCACCATTTTGTTTTGAGGGTGCAAATATAGAAATATTATCTCTTATTTTAAAATTTTTATCTATTTTTTTATGCCGAAAAGCAAAAATAACAAAATTTGATTGCGTTTTTGCTTATACCAATCCTCGAAAAATAATTTTACATTGAACTCAATTGATTTGTATTAAAAAAAAATGTAGGTTTGCATAAAAAAATAGATTTGGGCTCAAAAGTATTGTTTATTTCTAGCTGGTATCCTACCTATATAAAGCCAACCAATGGAAACTTTATATTTAAACATGCCGAATGCGCTGCTATCAATAACAATATTCGTTTTATTCATGTTTGTATTGACCATGATTTAAAAGAAAACGCTAAGACTGATATATCTTCTGACCCTTTTTATTCGGAAGTTGTTTATTTAAAAGCCTCTGATATTTTCTTGTTAAAAGGTTTTATTAATTATCTTAAAATAATTTTTACTTATTTTTCTTTATTTAAAAAGCTACATAGCAATGGCTTTAAGCCCGATTTGGTTCATGCAAATGTTGTTTTTCCAATAGGAATAGTAGCTTTTTTATATAAATTACTTTACAGAATCCCTTATATAATTTCAGAGCATTGGACTGGTTACCATTCTTATGCTAAAGAAAAGCCGAGTAAATTTCAATTGCTAATCATGCGCATGATTGCAAAAAAATCTTCATGTTTATTGCCTGTTTCTGAGGATTTGAAAAATGCAATGATCAAAAATGGTTTAAAATCAAATTATACCATAATTCCAAATGTAGTAAATACAAAAAAATTTACTGTTCAATTGAATGAAAATAATAGCTCGCTTATACGAATTGTTCATATTTCAACGTTAAACGAAAATCAAAAGAACTTCAGATTATTATTGCAGTCCTTTTATAATGCAAAACAAAAACAGCAAAATATTGAATTACATATAGTTAGCGAAGGCGGTTTTGAGCAATATCAGGATTTTATTAAAGAGTTGAAATTAGATCAAAGTATTGTTTTTCATGGTGTTCTTAAAACAGATGAAGTAGCAGAAGTATTAAAAGCTGGAAGTTTTTTTGTGCTATCAAGCAATTATGAAAATTTACCTTGCGTTTTAATTGAATCTTTGGCTTGTGGAGTGCCTGTGGTTTCTACAAATGTGGGTGGCATATCGGAAATAATTAATGAAAACAATGGAATTCTAGTCTCTCCAAATAATGAAGTAGAATTTAGCAATGCACTGCTAAAAATGATTGAAAACTATAAAACATACAATAAAGAGCAAATTAAAAAAGATGCCGACGAGCGTTACAGTTATTCAGCTGTTGCTAGGGCTTTAGATGTCATTTATCAAAAATATGAGAAGAAGTGTTAAAAAAAATTATTCATACTTTTTTTTCTAAAATACTGGTTGCTCTATGTAATTTACTGGTTGCTGTTGTAATATCTCAATATTTGCATGCTTCGGGTAAAGGAGTTCAGGGAATAATTATCACAGACATTGCAATGCTGTTGATTTTTACGAATATAGTATGTGGAGCTGTATTGGTTTATTTAACTCCACGCTATAAAACTTTTCAACTGCTTGTTCCTGCTTATATTTGGTCAATATTTATTGGCTTATGTGCATTTGTATTGTTTTCTGTAACGTCGTTTTTTCACAATGACTACACCTTTCATATTGTTCTTTTAACCGTTTTAAATTCTTTTTTTACTGTAAATAATACTATTCTAGTTGGGAAAGAAGAAATTAAAAGTGCTAATTTGGTGAATAGCATACAATCGAGTTCACTTATTGCATTTTTATTGCTTTTTTATATGGGTTTTGGTTGGTGCAATATCCAATTCTACCTTTATGCACTTTATATTTCTTACTTTATTTCAATAATAATTTCTAGTTTCAAATTAAAAAAACACATAAAATTTCAGTGGTTAAAACTTAGTGAAATGAAACCTGTGTTTAAAGATTCATTTAAATATGGCTTAATAAATCAGGCGTCTCATATCCTTCAGCTTTTAAACTTCAGAATTAGCTACTATTTTTTAGATTATTTTTCGGGCAAATCATCGGTAGGAATTTATTCAAATGCAATTCAAATTTCCGAATCTATTTGGATTGTAAGCAGCAGTATATGTATGGTTCAATATGCTCGAATTTCCAATAGCAACGATTTGAAACAATCGCAAATGCTTACAGCACAGTTGGTTCAAATAGGCTTGGCGGTTACTTTTGTTTTATGTGTAATCTTGTTATTTTTGCCAGCTCAACTATTTATGATTATTTTCGGACCTGATTTTGGAGAGGTTTCAACGGTAATAAAAAGCTTAATACCGGGGATTTTTATTTACAATTTTGCATTAATTATTGGTCATTATTTTTCGGGAATTGGAAGATATAAAACTAACACTTGCGCATCGCTGATTGGGCTTGTTGCAACTGCATTAGCTGCTCCAATAATGATAAATAAATATTCGTATATAGGAGCTGGACTTGCTTCAAGTATCTCATACGCATTTACATCTGCTTTTGTAATATATGTATTTGTTCGCGAAAGCAAAATTTCAATACTCAATTTGTTGCCAAAATATTCTGTTTTAAAACAACAGGTTTTACAAATCAAAAACAATTTTATTAATGAATAAAATAACAAAAATATTTTCAGCAATTAATAACCTAATACACCAGCCTTCGTTGATTAATCTTATAATTGATGATGAAAGCAAATTTAAAAGACGAATAAATAAAAAATATCCAAATCAAAATGGCTTGCCGGTTATAGGAATAGAAAATTTTTTAAATCAGGACGGTTTAAAAATTACTCCTTATGCTTTTTTAGAAGGAGGCTCATTAATTACTGATATGGCATTGCTTAAATCACTATGTTTAAAATACAAAGTGAAAGATTATTTGGAATTTGGAACATGGCGAGGAGAAAGCGTTGCAGTTGTTTCTTCTGTTGTGGAAAATTGCACAACCGTTAATTTACCCGATAACGAGATGATAGCGATGAATTTTCCTGTTGAATATATTAGCGCACATCGTTTCTATTCAAAAAACATAAAAAATATATCTCATTTACAAGCAAATACGCTGAAAATTGATTCGACTTTTTTTGGAGATAAAAAATTTGATTTAATTTTTATTGATGCAGATCATCATTATGAGTCGGTGGTAAACGATACTTTATTAGCACTTAAGCTACTGAAAAATGAAAATTCAGTTATTGTATGGCACGACTATGCTTTCAATCCAATCACAGTTCGACATAGTGTATACGCTGCAATATTAGACGCATTGCCAGAAGAAAAAAGAAAAAACCTTTATCATATTTCAAATACTCTTTGCGCTGCTTATATTCCAAATGATTTTCAATCAAATGAAATATTAACACATACATCAAATAGGTATTTTGAAATAAGTATAAATGCGAAGAATATACAAGATTAGCTTCTTGATAGGTTCATTGTATTTTTAAATATTATTTTTGCATCGGTAATTACTTTGTAATCTCTTGCATACATAACATTTAATCGATGGATTGCGTCGATTTCTAGATTTTGTTTGTTAAATAGGTCGGTAGGAAACAATACACCTTGTTTTATTTTGGGAATTTGAGTGCTTGCAATAGATTGATTTTTAATATACTCTGGATTAAATCCAATCCATGTTTTTTTGTTTAACAGTACATTGATAATATTTCTAATTAAATTTATTCTGTTTTTAATGAAAACAAAAAGAACAGGACTGATAATCAACAAAATTAAGGAAGCGAAAATATCAAAAGTTCGTTTATTTCTTTTATTTGAGGACTTTGAAATAGCATTTAAATCAATGGTATACAAATCGCCAGAAGTGTGAATAGAGTTGCTTCCAATTATATAAAGGCTTTCGGGAGGAGCAATTTTGAAATCAATATTTTTATCTTGCAAAATACTCATCGATTCTATAATAGTAGCTGGCTTTAGGTCTTTTGCACAGTATATTACTTCGTCGATTTTATTTATTTGTATTATTTCCGAAAGTTGGCTTAAAGTTCCTTGATAGTCGGGGTTATTTTGTTTTTCATTTTGCGAAATAAAAAGCACTGCTTGTGGAATAATTTGAGTGTTTTTTAAAAACTGACTAACATTTTGGCATTCTTCAATTGAACCCACTATTGCAAAGCTTCTAATCTTGTCATTTTCGAAATAAAATTCTTTGAATTTCAATTTATTGAAAACAATGCGATAAAGCGGCAAGCTTATTGAAGCCCATACAGCGCCAAATAAAATTAGAGCTCGTGAAAACCTTAAATTCTCTGGTAAAAGAGAATAAATCACTAAGATGATGAGCGTGCCAAATAAAATTCCTTTTAATATTGCGGGAGTTTTTATTGGTTTATCGTAGCCGCCTGCAAAGAAAATGCTAATAAGCCAAATAGCAATATAACAAGGTATGGCAATTGTTAAAAACTCGCTAGGATAATAATCACTTTCAACTTTAAGTAAATATTGCTCCCATAAATATTTTAGAAAGAAAATTCCAGCAAAAATAATTGCTATGTCGGCTAATAGAACGAATGAACGTTTGACAAAGCGACTAATAACTGAAACAGACGCTCTAAAATAAATAGCAAGATTAATAAAAAAGCTAAACAAACGAGCATTTTTCTGAGAGAAATGTTTTTGAGCAAAAATTATCATTGCATTATAAAAAACAAAAACATAATTAATGCTGCTTTTCTTTGTGCTTTCTCCTTTGTAATGTATAATTCTGGTTTCAGGAAAATAATAGTTTTCAAAACCAGCTAATTTTATTCGGTACGATAAGTCAATATCTTCGCCATACATGAAGAATGTTTCATCTAACAAGCCTGTCTTTGCTAATGCCGATTTTCGCATCAACATATATGCGCCTGAGAGCACATCTACTTTATGAATTTTATTTTTATCTAAAAACCCAAGATGGTACCTTCCAAAAATTTCGGATTTAGGAAATATATTTGCTAAACCAAAAATTTTATAAAAAGCCACACTTGGTGTAGGTAAACCACGTTTTGATTCAGGTAAAAAACGACCTTTGCCATCAAGCATTTTAACTCCAAGTCCGCCTGCATCTGGATGTTCGTCCATGAATTGCACCGTTTTGCGAAAGGTGTCTTCCTCAACAACCGTATCTGGGTTTAATAACAAAACGTATTCGCCCTTGCTTTGTTCTATTGCCTGGTTGTTTGCTTTAGAAAAACCTCTATTGTCGGTATTGCAGATTAGTTTTACTTCAGGATATTTCTGCTGCACCATAAGAACAGAGCCATCTACCGAATTATTGTCAACAACAAAAACTTCCATATCAACACCTTTGCTAGCTTCAAAAACCGAAGTAAGGCATTGATCTAAAAATAATTTAACATTGTAGTTTACTATAATTACCGATAGCTTCACAATAGTTTGATTTTAAAGTAAAACACCTTGATAAGGGGTGCGATTAAGAATTGAACGACCAAGCGTAATTTCATCGGTATATTCAAGCTCATCGCCAAAAGCAACTCCACGAGAAATAGTTGAAATTTTAACCGGACAATCTTTTAGTTTCTTGAAAAGATAAAAATTAGTAGTATCGCCTTCAATTGTTGTTTTTAGGGCTAAAATAATTTCAGAATAGTCGCCAGATTGAGCTTTCTGAATAAGAGTTTCAATATTTAAATCACTTGGACCTTTACCATCAATTGGCGAAATAATTCCTCCTAAAACATGGTACAAACCATTGTATTGACCTGTGTTCTCAATTGCAATTACATCACGAATATCTTCAATAACGCATATTTTTGATTGGTCGCGACGCGGATTTGAACAAATATGACAAACATCGGCGTCAGAAATATTATGACACTTCTTGCAGAATTTTGTGTCTTCACGCATTCGAATGAGCGATTCTCCAAACGACTTTGCATCTTCTAAAGGAAGTTTAAGGAAATGAAGGGCAAATCGGAGTGCTGACTTTTTCCCAACACCGGGCAACTTGCTAAAGTGATCAACTACATTTTCAATTAGCTTTGAAGAGCTTGTATTCATTCTTATAATTCTTATATACTGCAAATTTAATGATTTTTTTCAGTTCGTAAAGTTTAAAAGTTCATAAAGTTTGAAAGTTTATTAAGTTTGAAGGTTTAAAAGTTCATAAAGTTTAAAAGTTTATAAAGTAGAAAGTTCAGACAGATTTTTTTTCGTAACTTTTTAAGAACTCTCCCTACTTATTCTTAACTTTTTACTTTTAACTTACAACTTTCTACTAAATTTATGTTTATATCTGGTTGAAATGTTCTATAATTACCTTGAAATTTTGCATACAGTATATTGTCATTAATATTAATTTTGCAAAAAAAAATACAACATTGAGAAAACTAGATTTTTTAGCAAAGCTTCGCTTTTTTAAGCCTGATTCACAAAATGATAAACTTCCATTGTACAAACGTTTATTAAAATGGATTGCATATTCGGTCATCATTTTCTTCGGAATTTTAATAATAATTGATTTAAATTTATTTTGGCTTTTTGGTAAATCACCCAAAATTAGCCAATTGAAAAATCCAAAAATGAAAACTGCTTCTGAATTATATTCAGAAAATGGGAAATTGATTGGAAAATATTTTGATGAAAATAGAACCCCAATAACCTACAAAGAACTTGACACAATGCTTGTCAAGGGTTTAATAGCAACTGAAGATGTTAGATTTTACAATCATTTTGGTATAGATTTAAAGGCCACGCTATCAATTTTTTGGTCGATGGCACATGGCGAAAGACGTGGAGGAAGCACGCTTACTCAGCAATTAGTTAAAAATCTTTTTAAAACCAGAACGAACTATTCAACCGGATTATTTGGCTATATTCCTGGAGTTAAGTTTATAATAATGAAGCTTAAAGAATGGACCAGTGCTGTTAAAATTGAAATGTTTTTCAGCAAAGAAGAAATTTTAACAATGTATTTGAATACGGTTGATTTTGGCAACAATGCTTATGGAATAAAAACTGCAGCTAAAACCTATTTCAATACAAGTCCATCTAAATTAAAAATTGAACAATCAGCTTTGTTAATTGGCATGCTTAAAGCACCAACAAAATATAGCCCAACAAAGAATAGGAAAGCTTCTTTGGCTAGACGAAATATTGTTTTACAACAGATGTGCAAATATCATGTTATTACACAAGAACAGCTTGATTCGTTAAAAGTACTTCCTTTAAAACTTAATTTTAGCGTTGAAAATAATTACGATAGCGATGCAAATTATTTTAGAAATGCTGTTGCCCGAGAATTAAAAACATGGCTAAAAGATAATGAGCTCGATTTATACGGCGATGGTTTGAAAGTATATACTTCGATAGATCCGAGTATGCAAAAATATGCTGAAGAAGCTGTAGAAAAACACATGAAACGACTTCAACGAAACTTCGAAGAACATTGGCGTGGTGAAAACCCATGGATGCAAAGCAATGGTGTTGAACTACCAGGGTTTTTCGATAATATAGTTAGAAATTCAGATGTTTATAGCGACTTGAAATTTAAATTTAAAGAAGACAAAGATAGTATCGACTACTATTTGAATAAACCTCATAAAATGAGGGTTTTCACTTGGAATGGCGACAAAGATACCACTATTAGTTCACTCGATTCTATTCGATATTATTTGCGATTCTTGCATGCTGGTTTTGTTGTGATGGAGCCTGAATCGGGATTTGTAAAAGCTTGGGTAGGCGGTATAAATTTCAAAAACTTTAAATACGATCATGTTGACCAGTCGAAACGCCAGCCAGGTTCTACATTTAAGCCATTTGTTTATACTTCAGCAATAGAAAAAGGAATGGGTCCTTGCGACAGAATTCCAGATGTAGAAACCACTTATGAATACATGGAAAAGGGAGTTAAAAAATCTTGGCGCCCACACAATGCTGATGCGATATGCACAGGAGAATCGGTTCCACTAAAACATGCAATGGCTCGTTCGATAAATGTTGTAACGGTTCAGCTTGCTAGTAGAATTGGGTGGAAAGCAGTTGCAGAAATGGCTAATCGCCTAGGAATAAAATCCAAATTAGCAGATGTTCCTTCTGTTTGTCTTGGCTCAGCTGACGTAAATTTGTTAGAGTTGGTAAGTGCTTATTGCCCAATGATTAATGGTGGAAACAAGATTGAGCCGATACTAGTTACAAAAGTAGTAGATGCTTCAGGGAAAGTTATTTACGAGCGTAAACCCGAACTTAAAAAAGTGCTTTCGGAAGAAACTGCTTTTATGATGCCAATAATGTTCACAGCAGGAATGACCGAATATGGAAGCACCACGCAAGCACTTTGGGAATACGATATTTTCAGGTACAACACTGAATTTGGAGGGAAAACAGGAACATCTTCAAATTATTCGGATGGCTGGTTTGTTGGCGTAACGCCTAAGCTAATTGGTGGAGCATGGGTTGGGGGCGAAAACAGAAGCATACATTTCCGTACTTCGGCAATGGGCGAAGGATGCAAAACGGCATTGCCAATATTTGGAATATTTATGGAGAAGCTGTTAGCTGATAAAAACTATGTAAAATACCAAGCAAAATTTAATAGAAAACCTAAATTTAAAACTAAGTTAGAATGGTCCTGTGGTTCATTCCATACAATTAGAGATTCTATACGCCGAGCAAGAAACGACACAACTTTAATAGACGGCTCGGATATAGCCCACGATACATTGAATGTAGTGGAGTAAAGCCTTTGAAATTAATGGAGTTTATTGAAGGAGGAAAGGTTTATGTGATTGTTGAAAAATCTAAAATAATCACATAAATCTTTCCACTTTGATTTGTCAAAATAAAATTTTAATATTGCATTGCTATTTCAAATTAATGAAAATCAATATTATAATGAAAAAAATAATTAATCCATTTGTATTGCTAGTACTTATTTTAGTACTTATTTCTTGTAAAAAAAATGACGAAGATACTGATCCAAAGTCTAGTCAAAGTATTAAGGGCTATCAGCTATATCAAGCAAAAGATGGAAATGGTGTAGTTCGTAATGTTTATCAATATGAAAATGGAGAAATAACTAAGATTACTGAGTATACTATATATGATGATGTGATAAATATTAGCACTTATAGTTCTAATAGTATCATTGGAACTATACACTTTTTTAACAGCAACAATATATTGACTAATCAAAATATTTATTTTTTAGATGCAAATGGCTTTGCTTTTCTAAAAAAAACAGGTAACGATTCCTCCTTTTACGAATACAATTCTAATGGAAATCTGATTAAAATTAACTGGGTATCCCCTTAGCTCATCTTAAAAAATGCCTATCTTTAGGGG
>JBAXGW010000054.1:0-31385 GCA_037139195.1 Bacteroidota bacterium | reverse complement strand
TAGTAAAATCGAAATAATATTAGATGAGTAAAGGGGATACCCAGTATGTTTTATTTATTGGCTTTTTCAGCCGTTTCATTTTCACAAACAGTAGAGCATTTAAATAAATATCTATACGGATTAAATTTTCCAAATCCAAATGTAGGATATGCTGTAGGATCATACGGAACAATTTTAAAAATTACGAATGGCAACACAGTAACTAAATTAAATAGTGGAACAAAAGCCACCCTTTTTGCAGTTAGTTTTGCTGATGCTAATGTAGGATATGCCGCTGGTGATAGTGGTATCATAACAAAAACAGTAGATGGTGGATCTAACTGGGCAGAGATTCCTAGGGTAGCATCATCTGTTTCATATGTCAATTTCATTACAGCCGATTCAGGATATGCCATCTGGGGTGGCGCAATTTATAAAACTTCTAATGGAGGAACAACATGGGGGCAGTGGACTACATTACCTTCAACAGTATCTACTTTTGGATTTTACAACTCACAAATTGCTTATGCGGCAGGCAGTAATATTTATAAAACCACAAATGGTGGAGCTTCATGGACAACCTATAATGGAAATTTTTCAAGTATAAGAATGAGTAGCACATATATAGTGGACACTAATGCTGTATTTTTTAGCGGTTCTGGAAAAACTATTAAAAAATTAAATTCCACAGGAGCTAATACTATAATTGGTGATAATATTTTTACTGGGGATGTATATAATTCAATTGCTTTTACGAGTCCTAGTAATGGCATCGTAGTGGGTACAAATGGTGCTATTCTTAAGTCGACTAACTCTGGTGCTACATGGGCAAACGTAAATAGTAAAACAACCAACAATCTTTCTGCATTATGCTTTACAGATGCAAATACAGGATATACAGTTGGTGAAAACAATACTATTTTAAAAACAACCGACGGTGGTAGTACTTGGAGCAGTTTATCAAAAATACCAGACCAATATTTAACAAAAATGCAAGTAATTGATGAAAATACTTGTTTTGCATTATCGTCTGTATATTTTCTAAAAACATTTAACGGAGGCACAACATGGGATTCTATACCTATTCCTGTAACTACAAACTATTATAACGGCATTTATTTTACAAATTCAACTACTGGTTATATTGTTGGAATTGGTGGCAAAATTCAGAAAACAACTGATGGAGGAAATACTTGGACAGCACAAACTAGTGGAACTACAGAAGAATTGATAGATTTGAAATTTACAAATGCAAACACAGGTTATGTCATAGGCAATAAAGGTATAGTATTAAAAACTACAAATGCCGGGGCAACCTGGACTCAATTAACCACAAATAACACCCAAGATAGTTTTTTTCAAATTAGTTTCCCAAGTGCTAATACTGGCTATGTTTGTGGATATGGAAGTGTAATAATAAAAACTACAAACGCTGGAGCTACATGGAGTAATGTTAACTTAACATCCGCTTGCTCAATTTCTTTTTTATCTGACAATGTTGGATATGCCGGTTGTATTGACGGCAAAATATACAAAACCACTAATGGAGGAAGTAACTGGGTTCTTCAATATACTGGCATAGGTAAAATAGCATCAATTTATGCCATTGATGCGAATAAGGTTTATGCAGTTGGAATAAGCGGCACAATAAAGAAAACTATAAATGGAGGTGCCACATGGACGTCAGTTGCAAATCCAACTCAAAGCTACACTTCCAACACTCCAGATTTATATCAAATTTCGTTTTACAATCAAACGGGTTATGCAATTGGAGAATATTCAACAATTCTTAAATTCTATGATTCATCAATTACTACAGAATCAGAAGAAATTGAAAACTCAAGCTCAAATTACATCATTTCTCCAAATCCTACTTCTGATAAACTTAGAATTGAAAATTTGAGCAATACAAAGGAAACTTCAATATCTATTTATAATATTAGTGGTCAACTTATTTTAACAAAAACAACTAACAATACAGAGGTTGAGATTGATGTTAATAAAATTGATAACGGAATTTACTTTGTAAGAATTCAAACAGATGATAATATTGAATCCATGAAGTTTATTAAAGAATAAAAACACCTATTAAACCTTTAAAGTCTTGACAAATAAAACTCCGATAAACCAAAAGTTTAATCGGAGTTTTTTTATTATCAACTAATGCTCCAAATGATATTTAACCAAGCCTTCAATTGGAGATTGATGAATTTGCTCCAAACTTACGCCTTTTGAGCGGGCTACGTCTTTCAACACATCAGAAAAATGAAATCCTATTGAGCCTATGCACTGCATTGGATAGCTTTTGTAATTTGGAATTAGCGAAACCATATAATCGAAATAGTCGGAGAAGTTTTTCCAAACTACGCTTCGTACAAAGTCGTCTTCAATTCGTGGCAATAAAAATGTGCTAAACGATGCCATAAACCTATTTGCCTGTGGTTTTTTATATATCGCATCTAAAATATCTTCTTTGTTAAGTTTATATGTTTCAATAAACTCTTTGCTAAGATGCTCGGGCATAAAATCGCCCATAAATGTTTTCAAAAGCATCTTTCCTAAATAAACACCACCACCTTCATCTCCCAAAACATAGCCCAAAGAAGTAATTCCTTTGGTAATTTCGGTTCCATCGTATAAACAAATATTAGAACCCGTACCCAAAATCCCTACCAAGCCTTCTCTCCTACTCAAAGTTCCTCTGGCAGCACCAAGCATATCGTGGGTTACCATCACTTCGGCATAAGGAAATATAATACGCAGAGCTAAAGAAACTATATCGCACTTAGCTTCGGTAGAGCAGCCAGCACCATAAAAGAAAACATAGTCAACATGCTCGTCTTCAATTTCATGATACAAATGGGTTCTTAAATCTTCCACAATACCATCACTATCAATATGATATGGGTTATATCCTTTTGTAGTATAGGTTTTAATATCGCCTTCTTTATTTATTAATTTCCACAAGGTTTTGGAAGAACCGCTATCAGCTATAACTATCATATTATTTCTCTTAAATTAAACGTATAATCAGTTTCGGCTAAAACTGTTTTATCAAAAATTGCTTTTGATTCAGAAAGCAATGGTGTTAAATCATCATACCTAGCAGAATAATGACCAATTATAAGCAGCTTGCATTTTGCTTCACTAGCAATAATAGCAGCTTCTTCTGCCGTTGAATGAAATTTTTCTTTAGCTATATGAGCTAATTCTTTTAAGAAAGTTGCTTCGTGATACAATACATCTACGTCTTTTATATAATCTACAATAGACAAATCGAAAATTGTATCGGAACAATATGCAAAACTTTTAGGTTTGAAATTGCTATATGTTATATTAAAATTATTCAAAACCTCTCCATCAACTTCAATATCAGAACCATTTTTAACTTCAAGAACTTGCTCAACGGTTAAATGATATTTTGCAATTATTTCTGGCTTAATATTCAGTGGCTTTTCCTTTTCATTAAAGATAAAACCCCAAGTTGGAATTCGATGCTTTAAAGGGAAAGAACAGATTTTTAGATTCTTCGAGTTAAATATTGTGCTTTGTTGATTCTCGCGCAAAACAACGTAGTCAATTTGAAAATTCAATTGGGTTTCAGAGCTTTTCAATTGAATTTCTATAATTTCTTTTAATGCCAAAGGCGCATAAATTCTCAGAACTTTGGTTCTTCCAAACAAATGCATTGTTGAAATTAAACCAACCAGCCCAAAGAAATGATCGCCATGCAAGTGACTAATAAAAACATGATCGATTTTCAAAAATTTAATACCCAGATGTTTTAAACGCATCTGGGTACCTTCGCCGCAATCAATTAAAAAAAATTGATTTTGGATATTTAATAACTGTGAACTTGGATAACGGTCTTTAGTAGGTGTGGCCGAACTGTTTCCAAGTATGGTAAGAGAAAAACTCATTATTTTATAATCATCATTTTTTGTGTTATTGCGCCTCTATCATTTTTCAAAGTATAGAAATACAAACCTTCAGATAAACCTTTTGAAACAAATTGATACGTATTATCGCCGCTATTTGCTTTTAACATTTCAGTAGCAACTTTTTTCCCATAAGCATCATAAACAGAAAACTCGTAATTATCAGAACTTTCAGAATAATAACGAATTGCAGTGCTTTGGCTAAATGGATTTGGGCTATTAGGAAACAATCTAGCTCCCATGCGTTGTTGGTCTTCTATCCCATTTGGTGCTGCAACAATTAACTTATAACCTGTTTTAGCATAAGAAGGATATGTAAACGGTTGCGCAAAAACTTTTACGGAAAGACTTACATTTATTATTAAATTATAAGTTCCTACATCGCTTAAAAGAGGAGTTCCAACAAATTGAATACAACCTTTCGCTCCACCAAGTATTTTACATCTATTATTATTACATTGGTACGTTATTGATGCGGGCAATCCTGTAACACCAGTAATAACAAGGGAATCTATCGTTGCTGTAACACCGCTCACAAGTGTATCAACTGGAGCATTGATAGTAATTACATCCTGATAATAAACCGATGCAAAAGCGGTATCTAAATTTGCAGTGGTATCAGGCGAATAACCCTCTGTATTAAAATTTACATCTGGTATGCAATATTGAGCATTGGCTTTAGCAACAAACAAAACGCTAATAATAAGTAAAGGTAAAAGTCTTTTTTTCATGTTTTTAGTTTTTAGTTTAAAGCAAACCTACATTATTTTTCTTTAATAATCAAGATTATTGACAAAAAAAAATCCCCAATTTCTTGAGGATTTTTAATATTATTGAAAAAAATTAGTTCTTCGCATTTTTTTCTTCTTCTTCTAATGAAGATTTAAGATTTGAAAGAACGTCTAAATCGCCCAATGTAGATTTCTCAACATTATCTTTAACTTTTTTCACTGCTTTTTTGCTTTCAGATTCTGTTTTTTTCTTTTCTTTTAACTCAACAGCTTTTACTTCTTCTGCTTCATCTTGGAAAATTTTAGAATGAGAAACGATAATTTTCTTAGCATCTTTAGAGAATTCAATTACTTTAAAGTCAGCTACATCGTCAACTTTCAACATTGAATTATCTTCTTTTGTTAAATGTTTAACTGGTGCAAAACCTTCAACGCCATAAGGAAGAACAACTACGCCACCTTTATCGTTAATAGTTTGAACTGTTCCTTGGTGAACTGAATCTAATGTGAATATAGTTTCGAATACATCCCATGGATTTTCTTCTAACTGTTTGTGACCTAAGCTTAATCTACGGTTTTCTTTATCGATATCTAGAACGATTAATTCTATTTCGTCACCGATTTTTGTAAATTCAGCTGGGTGTTTAATTTTTTTCGACCATGATAAGTCTGAAATATGAATTAATCCATCAACACCTTCTTCTAATTCAACAAATACGCCAAAGTTTGTAAAGTTACGAACTGTACCTTTGTGTTTTGAAGTTAAAGGATATTTTTTATCGATATCAATCCATGGATCTGGAATAAGTTGTTTCAAGCCTAAAGACATTTTTCTTTCGTCTCTGTCAAGAGTTAAAACTACAGCTTCTACTTCGTTACCAACAGCTAAGAAATCTTGAGCACTTCTTAAATGTTGCGACCACGACATTTCTGAAACGTGAATTAAACCTTCAACACCAGCTGCTATTTCGATAAATGCGCCATAATCAGCAATTACAACAACTTTTCCTTTTACTTTATCACCAATTTTCAATTCAGCATCTAAAGCATCCCAAGGATGTGATTGTAATTGTTTCAATCCAAGAGCAATACGTTTTTTAGCATCATCAAAATCAAGTATTACAACATTGATTTTCTCATCTAATTTAACGATTTCTTCTGGGTGATTAATACGTCCCCAAGAAAGGTCAGTAATATGAATTAAACCATCTACGCCACCAAGGTCGATGAATACACCGTAAGAAGTGATATTTTTAACGGTACCTTCAAGGATTTGTCCTTTTTCAAGTTTAGCAATGATTTCGATTTTTTGTTGTTCAAGTTCAGCTTCGATAAGAGCTTTATGAGAAACAACCACATTTTTAAATTCATTATTGATTTTAACAACTTTGAATTCCATTGTTTTACCTACAAATACATCGTAGTCTCTGATAGGTTTAACATCAATTTGTGATCCTGGTAAGAATGCTTCTATACCAAATACATCAACGATTAAGCCACCTTTTGTACGGCATTTAACATAACCATTGATAATTTCTTCTGTTTCTAAAGCTGAATTAACACGTTCCCATGATCTTAGAGCTCTAGCTTTTTTATGAGATAATAATAATTGACCGTTTGTATCTTCTTGTGATTCAACATAAACCTCAATAATATCACCAATTTTAACGTCAGTTTTGTATCTGATTTCGCTAAAAGGGATTATACCATCTGATTTGTAACCAATGTTAACGATTGCTTCGCGGCTATTGAATGCAACTAATGTTCCATCAATAACTTCATGTTCAGAAATTGAACGCAAAGTATCATCATACATGTCTTCCATTTGTTTTCTATCGGCTTCAGAATAAAGTTCTTGTTTTTTACCGATTGAATTCCAGTCAAAATCTGCTGGAGAAACTGTTTTTTCTACTACAGGGCTGTTTTCTTCTAAAATTTCAGCCATGAAATTTTCTTGTTCTGTCATTTAAAAATAGCTATGTTTTAGTTCTTTGTTATTGGGAGTGCCTAACATTTTGCTAAAACTGGTTAATAATCAATTATTTTATACCCCCAGAAATAAGGGTGCAAATTTATGAAATATTTATTGATTAATAAAATAAAAATAAACACATTATTTTCTATCCATAAATCCGCAAGCAATTTATTCCTTTTCCTTTTAGACTTCAACTCCGCTCAGTCTGACGGTCACTCTGAGCGGTGGTTACTGAGCGGTGTTGAAGTAAATCGAAGAGCTTTCATTAAATGAGCGTAATATTTAGCTCAAGTATTCAAAGTCAATTAAGAATTGTTCATTTAAAACAAAGAGTCTGCCAATAAAATCAGCAGACTCTTAATCAAAGCTTTACAAACAGTAATTATTTGCGAAAAATATCTGATGTTTTTAGCTCAATCACTTTCCCCATTTTATTTAATTCATCCATATTTACACGTTTCTTTTCGCCTACAATACAGATAACTAATGGTTTATTTTCGAAATTATTTTTATAAAAATCAGTTATATCATTAAACGACATGTTTTTATAATATTTCAAATATTCTTTTTTGGGATCATCATTATATCCTTGTTTTTTCCAGTAAGATACGCTGTAATAATAATCTCTGAAAGAACCTCTGTTCGTATTTACTGATTGATCTATCGCTTTCTTTATCAAATCTAATCGCTCAGGTTTTTGAGGCATATCTTTAAATAAACCCATAAATACTTTTAATGCATCAATTGTTTTATCCGATTGTGTACTCATCATGCCATTCAAACTACCCAAATCACCTATTTTAAAGGCTGGAGAATAATATGCGTAAGCCATATAAGCAAACGAACGAAATTCTCTTATTTCTTGAAACACAAGCGAATTCATATCTTCTCCAAAATACTTATTAAAAGGCTCAGCCATCAATTTTGATTGTTTACTTGTCTGATTACTATTAGTCCAAATAGCAATTTGACTCTGAACTGCTTTGCTATTATCAACAAAGTAAATAGTATTTTCGGTGTAATCAGCTCTTTTGAAATATTGAGGCGACTCTGATTTAATTGGGTTATTTGTTAAAACTAAATCCGACTTCAATTTTGCAATTACATCTTCCATTTTTTTCGTTCCAACATAAGCGTATTCTGCTTCGTATTGCAATGCTTTTTTCACAACACTTATTAATGAATCCGACTTAAGTGCTTTTATTTGGCTTATAGACAATCGTTTCAAAAATGCGGATTCATTTTTATACATCGAATAATCCTTCAATGCCGAAGAAATTGAAAACGGTTCTTTTGTTTCCATTTTTCGCTCTGCCTTAGCCCATTGAGTCAACTTTTCTAGCTGCTTATCATCAGCCTTCATGTTTTTAAGATAATTTGAAACCAAATCAACAATAGCATTGAAGTTTTCATCTAAACCTTTAATTTCAACATTAAAATAATTTTTATCAGCATTGGTATACATACTGCCACCTAAAGCACTCAATTTCATTTGAAAATCATCATACGACATATCATTAGTTCCAATAAAACCAATATAGGCATTTGCATTATCAAGCAAAAACAGTTTTGCTGTTCCAACGCCATATTTTAAATTAAGTGTAAATATCTGATTAATTGGATTTTCAGTATAAAAATAATGAATATTATTGCTTATATCGCCAACAGACACATCCACTTTGCCATTTGGAGCAGTAGCTGGATTAAATTCTATAAATCTTTTTTCATTAAACACTTCTGGCATTGCTTCAATTTTCTTAGCGAACTCAGATTTTGCTTCTGAATTTGGAGGAAGAATAGGTTTATAAGGAGGTTTTTTAAGCTTGGTTTTCTTAGGAATACCAGTTTTAGAATAAAAAGCTAAATAATCGTTGCCAAAATATTTTTTTGCTACATCAATAATATCTTGCTTTGTAACCTTTTCAATTTCCTCGGGATACTTCATTGCCTCATCCCACGTTTTATTTTGGTTAAAAACATCTATAATGGTATAAGCACGCCAAGTGCTATTCTCAATATTCTCGTAAAAGCTCATTTTCAATTGCAATTTTGTTGCATTCAGCATTTCATCGGTAAAATCGCCATTTTTTATACGTTCAATTTGCTCAATTACCAACTTTTCAGCATTTCCCATTTTTTGACCCACGATTTTAGGAACAAACAAAACACCTAAACCGCCAATATCAGGGTGAGATAAATTCATGAATTGTGCTGCTAATAATTTATTATCACTTGTTAATTTATCAAAATAACCAGTTGAGCCATTCGATAGCAAATTAGAAATAACATCAATTACGTTTTGATCTGGATGTCCTTGAGGCACACATCTATATCCTAACATTCCAATTCTAACTGGTGTTAATCGAACATTTACTTGTTCTCTACCTTTAAATGGCTCTTCTTTATAATCGGGCATAGCTGGAACATCTGCAGATCTCCATTTTCCAAACTTTTCTTCAATCAATGGCTTTAAAGCTTTGGCATCAAAATCGCCAGTAAATACTAAAGCCATATTGTTAGCAACATAATAAGTATTATAATATTCACGCATTTTTTTAAGCGATGGATTTTTAAGATGATCAACAGAACCCAAAATTGTCTGCTGACCATTTGGGTGTTTTTTATAAAAATTCTTCATATAACTCTCAAACATCTGATTGAAGAATTGATCCATCGACATATTTTTCTCTTCATACACAGTTTCTAATTCCGATTGAAACAAGCGAAAAACAGGATTTACAAATCTATCACTATACAATTCAATCCATTTATTCATTTGATTACCAGGAAACTCATTAAAATAAACTATATTATCATTGCTTGTAAAAGCATTCACATTTGCACCACCCATACCATTCACAACTTTGTCAAATTCATTTGGAATAGCAAATTGAGCCGCTTTAATAGATAGTTCATTAATTCTCAATTGAATTTTCGCACGCTCTTTTTCATCTTGAGTTTTACCAAGTATTTCATAGTTCAATTCAATACTATCAAGAAAAACTTTTTCTGATTTATAATCTATTGTTCCAAGATTATCGGTTCCTTTAAACATAATATGTTCAAAATAATGAGCAATTCCGGTGGCATCTTTCGGGTCTCTTTTGCCACCACCCTTCACAATAACAGCACCCATTACTTTAGAAGCAGTGTGGTCTTCGTTAAGAAAAACTGTTAATCCATTTTTAAGCTTGTATTGCTCAAAATTAATTTTAGTCGACTGCTGTGAGAACAAAAAACTTGCAGCAAACAACTGAACAGCAATTAAATAAATTTTAATTTTCATAGTTTAGTGTTTTTGGGGATTGGTTAATATAACGCAGAAATAGATTAAATAGTACATAAAATTAATGTATTTAATTTAAAAAATATTTATTATTTTAATAATCAAGCACTTGTTTTATAAAAAAAACATAAAATTCAATCTGTGTTTCTTATTTTTGCAAAATACTTTTTAAATTAAAATAATGAAAACTAATTCAGAGATTATAAGCTTCCGCCAACAACTTCATCAATACCCTGAACTCTCAAAATTTGAAATAGAAACAAACATAAGAATTATTGATTTTTTAAAGGACACCAAGCCGTCAAAAATCATTTCAAAAATTGGAGGCTACGGAATTGCTGCAATATTTGATTCTGGCTCTCAAGGAAAAACCTTATTATTTAGGGCTGATATGGACGCCCTACCTATTCAAGAAACCAATAGCTTTTCATATAAATCAACCAAAGAAAACGTGGCGCACCTTTGCGGACACGATGGGCACACTGCTATACTTTTGGGCATTGCAAATTTTCTTTCTGAAAACCCAATAAAAAAAGGAAAAGTAATTTTACTGTTTCAAGCAGCAGAAGAAATTGGCGAAGGAGCTTTAAAAGTAATTTCAGATCCACAATTTTCTGAATTAAAACCAAATTTAGCAATATCATTTCACAATATTCCTTCTTTTGAAAAGGGAGCTATTTTATTGAAGGAGAATTCTTTTGCTGCCGCTTCAAAAGGAATGATTATTAATTTAAAAGGTTTTTCTTCTCATGCTGCATACCCAGAAAACGGTATAAATCCTGACATTACATTAGCAGAACTAATACTAAACTTAAACCATCTACCAGCAAAATCAAAATTATTCGACAGTTTTGTACTACTAACCATTATTCACGCTAAACTTGGAGAAATTGCATTTGGCACTGCCCCGGAAAATGCCGCTTTGATGTGTACTCTCAGGGCTTTTTCAAATGAAGATATGACCAATCTGACTACTCAAGCTGAAACAATTGTTAAGGATATCTGTTTAAAAAACAATATCACTTTTGAAATTTCATATACGGAAGAATTTCCAGCAACAGTAAACGACCATGAATTGATAAGTTTAATTAGAAAATCAGCTATTGAAACTAATTTAAAAACAATAGAATTAAGCGAATCATTTAGATGGAGTGAAGACTTTGGCCATTTTGCAAATATTTGTCCTTCAGCTATGTTTGGTGTTGGAGCTGGCATTAATCACCCACAGCTACATAACAACAATTACGATTTCCCAGATGATATTATTGAACCTACAGAAAAATTGATTGAAAGAATTATTTTTCAATTTGAAAATGATTTAATTTGAGAATTAATTAATTTGAAGATTAGTGAATCAATTAATATTTCGTTGTTTCTTTATTCTTTCGTAGGCATCTTGTACCTTTTGGAATTTTTCTTTGGCTGCATTTTGATGCTCTTCGCCCAAGTCAATTACCTTATCGGGGTGATATTTCAAAGCCATTTGACGATAAGCCTTTTTAACTTCATCATCGCTAGCAGATTCAGCAATTTCGAGTATTTTATACGGATTATCATAAGATTTAATAAACATCGACTGAATGGATTCATAATCATTTTGCGAAATACCTAGATAGCTAGCAATCATCTGAATTAAAGCAATTTCCTTTTGATTAATAGCACCATCAGCATTAGAAACGCCAAACAAATATTGCAATAAAAGCAAACGAGCAGAATAATCTATTCCATGTTGAATTTGATAACACACATCTTGAACTGGAATCTCTTTTTCTAAAATATCTTTCAATAATGCAATATATTCTTGCGTTGCTTCGCTACCAAATTGGCGTGTATAAAAATCTCGAATATAGTTAAGCTCCGATTTAAACATTTTTCCATCTACTTTCACTACAGCAGCAGACAATATCAACATGCTAACACCAAAATCATTCTGGCGACTTCTAGGCGATATATCATTGATGTCAACTTTTGCAGAATCAAAAATTCCGCCTATCGCAAAACCAATTATTGCACCAATTGGACCACCAAAAGCAAATCCTAAACCTCCACCTAGCCATTTTCCGTATTTTCCCATGTTTGTTTTTTTTTTTTGCAAAAATAATAAAAAGATGAGTGCAAAATCAAACCCAGAAAAGAAGTTTGCATTCATATTGCAGTTTTTCTATAAAAAGAATGGCTGTCTATCTTTAATAAACAGCCATTTTCTCAAAAGGATAAAAAACTTATTTACTTACAGCAACTGGATTAGTAACAATTGGATTTCTTTTAATCATATTTTGTTTTTCCAAAACAACTTCTAATTCTGAGAATAAAATCCCTTGAGGCACAATAAAACTTGCGGCATATCCGGTTATCATTTGGTTTGTATTCCAAACAGACTGTTTAACGGGAGTTAATAATGTGTTGTATGCTTGAAGATATTTTGACGTTCCTATAACATGTTTAAATGCTTTGATATTTAATCCCTGAACTTCTGCATTTCTAATTAACACTTCGCTTCCATCAGATACTTTAACTCTATATATCTGAATTACTTTAGTTAATTCTGGTTTTTTCTTTTCTGAACCAAAGAAAGTTACCCCTCCTTCTTCATTTAGATTTGCTGCTTCCGAAACTACTTTTCTAACAATATATGCGTACTCTAAATCTTCTTCCTTAGCTGCTGCTATTAGTTTTGCTTTTAATTCATCTTTTGTAAAGCTAGTTAATGGATTATTGTTTATAAACTGTGCAACCCCAACACCTGTAGACGAACCAATACCATTGTAATTAAAATATGGACGACTATGACCGTTTGTTGTTTGTACTTTCAATGAAGGATTTCTATCAGAAAACAAGGTTTTCAAAACTCCGTTTTCAATAATTGAGATTGATTGACTTGGCACAACACCCTCTGCGTCAATTTCAAAGGACCCAATTAATTTAATTTTATCATACTCTTTTTGAAATGGAATTGCTGTAATAGAAAAATCTCTTGAAATAACCTTTTTGTTCATCATTGCCTCTAAACTATTTTCTTTCAATTTATCAGCCGCCATACTTGCAATTTCGGGGCTAGCAATGATTGGTTTGCGAACAGTAAAAAGACCTGTTTTATCTGAGAAAAACTTCTGAACTATAGCTTCTGCAGCTGCTTCGTCTTCAAACAAAACTGGACCACTATAAGGCTCATTAATAATAGGAGCATCAACAAGTTGTGAAAGCGTTTTAGCCATTTTTTCTACTTCAGCATTAATATTTGCAGAGCTTGGCAAATCTGATATTTTTGGAAAATACAATAAAACATGATCAACTAAAGGTTCACCTCCCTGTGCTTGAGTTCTTGCAGTAATTCTAAATGCAACAACTTCAACTGGAAATCTAACACTTGTCCCTTCGCTATTAGCAAAATACATAGTTCCTGATATTGCAGATAAACTAGCTTCAGAAACTTGAATTTTAGGATATTTCTTAAATACTAAGGAAGCCTCTTTCACCATAGTTTCAAGTGCTACTTTATTAATATTATTAACTGGAGACGGAAATTTTTTAATAACTGGAGACACTTTGCAAAAATCGGGTAATTGCTTTTCTTCCGCACTTAAGTTTTGTTGATTAATTGCTGAAATTTTTGCTTCTAATGTTGTGATTGCCGATTTGTATTTTTTATCAGTCGAAAGCCACAAACAACGCCTAATAGCATTTTCGTCTGAGCCTTTAACAACAGAATAATCAGTATCATCCCAGCTCCAAATCATGTTTTCATCCAAATAGTTTTCATTAGTTTTATTGTCAGAACTTACTAAAAGTCGGTTCATATAAAATCTTTCATTGATAACTTTTGATTCTGTGATTCCTCCTAATATCGCATTAACTGTAACAAAGTCTGCATCCAGAATTCCGTAACTTAAAAACGATGGTTTTGCCATTTTATCTATTTGAAGACTATCCATGCTTCTTTTAATTTCTTTTTGCATGGCGCTCATAATAACTTTATTTATATCCTGCGATTTAATCAAAGGACTGAAACAAATTAACAGAGTAACAAATATTGTGGGTTTAATATATATTTTCATTTTGTTATTTTTTTAGTTATAATTTTTTTTTCGACTCAACACCTTGAAATTATATTTGAAATTTTATGGTCTCGAAAGAATTGCTGGTTTATTTTGTTCCTTTGATTTTCTTTGTGTTTCAATTTGTTTTACGAAAATTTCAGGGCAAATTGTTGAAGTTGGAACGCCTCCTGATTCAGCACCACAAGTTCCAGTAAAAACGCCGGGAGTATCGCCAGCAGCTTCAATATTTGAGAAAATAGAAAGCGGAGTACCAATTAAATCAACACCTCTAACCAATTGATCTGGACGTCCATCAACATATACTCTATAAACAACTGTAGGTGTTACGTTAAATGCATTTGGCATATACCTTCCAGTTGTGGTAAAACCTCCAACTGTGCTAACAAACAAATAACCATATTCTTTATTTTGCTTTTTTGCTTCATCTATTAGTAACTGTCGCATTTGCTTACTTGTATATGGCTTAGCTGTTGTTACAATAAGATTTGATTGACGAGAAACCGCTTGCATTCCTGCCTGAGCTCTACCGTGTCCATTTGATTTTGGAAACCCTTTAATTGGAGTACGAGAAACCAAAAAATCTTTTAAAATTCCTTTTTCTATGATAGTAACTTTTTCAGATTTAACCCCTTGGTCATCATACTTATACGAACCATTCAACATATATTTACCTAATTTAGTAATAGTTGGGTCGAAAATAATTGACAAATCTTCTTGAATAACTTTTTCTTCTACTTTTTTCTTAAATGTTTGAGCATCATCTTCATTTTTCATGCGTTGAGCTTCTATTCTATGTCCGAATATTTCATGAAAAAAAACACCTGCTGATGCTGGAGCAAGCAACGCTGGTCCAGTATATGAATCAACAATTGGTGCATTTTTAAGTTCGCCAAATAATTTCACCATATTCTTTGCAGATGCAATAATTTCTTCATCAGATGGCAAGTCTTTAGTTTCAAATCCAAAAAAACTTTCATACAAAGGCAATACCATTCCATCTTCTGCAATAGTTTCTCCATTTAGCATTAATCTACAAGTGATTCTATTTTCAGCTATTTTCGAACCTTCGGTTGATACAAAATATTTACGTTCGATATTAACCATTAAAAGTGCTTCTCCTTGTCGAAGGTCTTTATTTTCTAAAAATATTGCTGAGTATTTTTTTAGTTTTTCTTCCCATAGTTTATTATCAATCTGACGATAAGAATCAGCTAAAGGTGCTTCATAAAATAAAACTGGAGTTTCTTTGCTAAAATCATCTGATTTATCCTCATCTTCAACTTTAACAGCCATATTAGCAACTACTTTAGAATACAAATCACATGCTTTACGATATTTCGACTCTGTTTCTTTCCAAGCTAATTGCTTAATTCCATCAACTGAACCATCGCAGGGAACATCAACCCCTTGATCCCAGTCGAACCAACCATAGTCTTCTCCCTTAATTTGATGACTATTATCAATTGTAGAGTTTCCAACTCTAACACTAACAGCCATTTTACTAGCACGTTTAACCTCATTACTTACTAATTGACCAAAAGAAGCCTTAATAGTAATTGACTGAATATCGTTTACACGATAAGAAATAAAATACGGAGCTACTTCTGAACTTTTCAAAGCATCCATATTTCGTTTTACTTCATCGCTCAATGCATCAAGCACTTTGTCTTGAGCAATCATCGGCAGCGAAATACAAACCGACAGAATAAATAACAAAATTGTTCTTTTCATAGTATAAAGTTTAGTTTTGGGATATAATACAATAAAACGAATAAGGTACAAAAATAGTATTATTATTTTATAAATTTGTAAATTTTACAAAAACAATACCTTAAAAAAAAATTAAAAAATCGATTTGCCTTGAAATCATTTTATAAGTAAGTTTGCACAATTAAAATTAAAACTAGATAAATATGTTTGGAGATATGATGGGCAAACTTAAAGAAGCCCAAAAACAAATGGAAGAAGCAAAAAAGCGTTTAGACAATGTTTATGTTGATGCTGTGACTGAAAATGGAAAAATTAAAGTTACCGCCACTGGCAACAAAAAAATCAAGCAAATAAGCATTGACGAATCTATAATTAACGACTACGGCAAAGAAGGATTAGAAGATTTATTAGTAGTTGCTGTAAACAAAGCAATTGAAAACGCTGAAAAAATAAACGAAGCAGAAATGGCAAGCATGGCAAAAGGCATTATGCCAAATATTCCTGGATTGTTTTAAGATGGAACGCAGATAACACAGATCAAACGGATTGACACCGACTGTAAATAACAAACAAAAGGCTGCCCACCATGGACAGCCTTTATACATATTATATCACTTTGTATATTTATGAAAGTCCACTAATAACACCATTATCATCAATATCCATTCCTTCTGACGCTGGAATTGCGGGCAAACCCGGCATACGCATCATTGCTCCTAAAATTGGAATAATAAATCCAGCACCCGCTGCAATTTCAAATTCACGAATAGAAACGGTAAAACCTGTTGGTCGTCCAATTAGTTTTTCGTTATCCGACAATGATTTTTGAGTTTTCGCCATGCAAATTGGAAGATTTTCTAACCCAAGTTTTTGAATCAATTTCAAATCACTTTCGGCTTTAGGAGAATATTCAACGCCATCAGCTCCGTATATTTCTTTTGCAATGGTTTCAATTTTTGTTTTTACTGGCAAATTCCAATCATAAAGCGCTTTCATTTTATTTTGATTGGATTCAATACTCTTAATAACTTCAGCAGCAAGCTCTGTTGTTCCGTCGCCACCAAGTGCCCAACCATTTGATTCAACCGCATTTACATTATGTTTTGCACACAATTCCTTTATTGCTTTTATTTCTTCTGGGCTATCGCCTACTCTCATATTTAATGCAACAACAGGCGTTACTCCAAATTTCTTAATATTTTCAATATGTTTTTCAATATTAGCCATGCCTTTAATCACCTTCTCAACACTAGGTGTACCAAACTCTTCCGTTTTAGCGCCACCATGATAACGAAGAGCTCTAACAGTAACAACTAATACAATTGCACTAACATCTAATCCACTATAACCACACTTAATATCAATAAATTTTTCAGCACCTAAATCAGCACCAAAACCAGCTTCAGTTACTACATAATCCGAAAGCGATAAACCCATCTTGGTTGCAACAATTGTATTTGTTCCTTGAGCAATATTGGCAAATGGTCCAGCATGAATAATTGCAGGATTTCCTTCTAATGTTTGAACTAAATTAGGTTTAATTGCATCTTTCAATAAAATTGCCATGGCACCTTGGGCTTTCAAATCGCGAGCAAAAATAGGCTTTTTGTCAAAAGTAAAGCCAACAAAAATATTTCCTAAACGTTCTTTTAATTCTTTAATATTATTCGACATGCACAGAATAGCCATGATTTCAGATGCAGCAGTAATATTAAAACCTGTTTCGCGAGGAATACCATCACCAGTACCACCAAGACCAATAACGGTTTTGCGCAAAGAACGGTCGTTTAAGTCCATAACGCGTTTCCACATAATAGTTCGTGGGTCGATATTCAAGCTGTATTGTTTGTTTTGCAAATTGTTATCGATAAGAGCCGATAGCAAGTTATTTGCTTTTTCAACTGCAGAAAAATCGCCAGTAAAATGAAGATTTATATCTTCCATTGGTACAACTTGCGAATTACCACCACCAGCAGCGCCGCCTTTAATTCCAAATACTGGACCTAAAGAAGGCTCACGTAATACAACGGTAGTTTTTTTGCCTATTTTATTCAAACCTTCAGTTAAGCCAATAGAAACAGTTGTTTTTCCTTCACCAGCAGGCGTTGGCGTCATGGCAGTAACTAAAATAAGTTTGCTTTTTTTAATTTTATTTTCGTCGATTAAATTCAAAGGAATTTTAGCTTTGTATTTACCATACAATTCCAAATCGTCTTCACTAATTCCTAATTTAGCTGCAATTTCTCTAATTGGTCTGAGTTTGGCTGCTTGAGCAATTTCTATATCTGACTTCATAAAAAATATATTTCTAATTATTAATAGCGTAAATATATTCAAATACTTTTTGTTTAACAAGATAATTATCTGTTAATTTATTAACGGAAAAACAAATTATTTATAAAGAGTAGAATTTCAATTATAATATTGCTCTATTTGTGAAACAAATAAATTTAGAAACTAAAAAAAACTCAAATTATGCCAGTAATCACATTAGACGGACCAGTTCTGTCGCTAGAAAAAAAAGAACGAATAGTTAAAGAATTCACTAAGCTTGCAAATGAAATAACAGGCATTCCTGAAGAAGCTTTTGTTATTTTCATAAAGGAAAATCCTTACGAAAACATGGGACAAGGTGGCATTCTAATTTCGGAAAAGTTGAAAAACGTTCTTCCAAAATAAAAGACTCCTTGCAAATTTAATTTACAAAGAGTCTTACTCATAAAATCTCACTATTTTTTGATTGTAATATTAAGTTCAAATTCGAGGCGTTTGCGGGCTTTTAAATCAGAAGTTTACAATAGTAAATGATGATTTAAAAGACTAAAACAACGACGAAGTTGAGCTTAATATTTAATCTTCAACGTCCATAAATTCTTCAGCATCCTCATAAGCCTCCTTCTTACGACCCATAATTGGCAATATTTTTCCTGTAATATAACCAGAAACAATTGCTAAAATTATCGTAATTAAAATACCCATCATGTGCCCTTTCATATCGCTAACTGCTAATATTGGCAATACAGCGATACCACCCAACAAACCAGGAATACCATGAAGATTTGTAACTCCGCAAGTATCAATTAATTTCATCCAATTTTGTTGACGAGATTGAATAACAGCAAAGCCAAATGTAGAAATTGCACCTGCTAAAATACCAATTATCATCGATTCAGTATGAGAGGCAACTGCACAAGCCGATCCAATAGCAACACCGCCAGCAAGGGTTGCATTTGCAATATCAGCAATATTAATTTTTTTACGCAAGCCAACCGAAACAATATAAGTAGCCAAAGTAGAACCACAAAGAGCAAAAATTACATTTACAATGGTATGAGGCATTTGCTCTGGAGTAACTAATGCCGCGCAGAAACTTGGCCAAAATACCCATAAAACCATACTTCCAAGAATTGAATAACGGTCGCTCGTAGCATCTGCTTCAATAACTTTTTCAAACTCTTGTTTTGTAGTCATGGTTAGCGCAACTCCTAAACCGAAAATAGCTCCAAAAGCATGAATACCAATTGAACCACCAGTATCGATAACAGCACCTTTAGCAATTAAGCCTAAGCCATTATCAAGCAGAATCCATTCGTTAAGCATGTAAAAAGGAACAAAAAGAATTCCCAATAAAATATATTGAGGCATCTTCAATCTACCCAGAACAGCACCGGCGGTTATAAGCAAACTAGCTGCAGCAAACTCGGAGAGAATCATCGATTGAATTTCAGAAGTAGATTCGTTCATAATTCCTAAACTATGAATAAAGAAATAAATAGGTATAGCAACACTTACTAATAAAAAAGTAGCAGTAAGAGCTGAACGGCCATATTTACGAACAAATACCATTAAGAAACCAAAGCCGATAAGTAGCATAGCCATAATGTGTATTACTTTATTGTATTGTTGCTCGTCGATAATTGAAGATGGCAAACTAGAAGCAACCGTCTCAGAGGCACTTGCAACTGAACTCATGCCCAAAAGGAATAATCCTATTGGAACAAATTTTAATAATTGTTTTAAATTCATTTTGATTGATTTTTGATTATTGATTGTTGTTTGTTAATTAGGGGCAAAAGTAAAATAATATTTCAAAATAAATTGGGTTTATTGTTAATTAATTAACAGAAGATTTATAACAATCTAAAAGACAATCTAATTTCAGAAATAAAAAAAACTAAAATATCAATATTAAAACAGAAAGTATTTCAATCCATATTTTGCTTAATTTTGTAACACCAAAATTTGCAAGGAATTTTAAATTGGTTAATAATCTTCTACTACACTCAGAGAAACCGCATACTGAGCGGTGGTTACTGAGCAGTGGTTACTGAGCGGCGTAGAAGTATGTCGAAGTAAGTCGAAGTCTATCATGGGAATAAAACAAAAAAAACTTGCGGAATTAAGGCAATATTAAAAAGTAAAAGAAAAATGAGCAATTTAGTTTTACCTACATCATATCTTCCTTGCAGAGCTTACTTTTCGCATGTTAAATCCAATTCAGAAATTACAATAGAAATATACGAAAGTTTTCAAAAACAAAGCAGCCGAAACCGAGCTTTTATCTATACGTCAAATGGCATTCAAACTCTAAGCATACCTTTATCATCACGCAAAAACCATCAATTAACAAAGGACATTACAATAGATTACACCACTCGTTGGCAAGATATTCATTGGCGAGCTATTGAATCTGCTTACAACTCCTCTCCTTTTTTTCTTTACTATAAAGATGAACTTTTTACATTATTATATAAGCAAGAAAAATTTTTAATAGATTTTAATTTAAATCTATTAAACTGGCTTTTAAAAAAAATAAAGATTAAAAGCATGATAAATTATTCTCAAAATTTTGAAAACCTTAATACTAACATAGTTTTTCAAGATTTAACTCAAAAACAATATAAAAGCTCCTTATTAAATAACTACTCTGACAAGCAATACGTTCAAGTGTTTCAAGCAAAACATGGCTATATTGACAACTTAAGTTGTATTGATTTATTATTCAACGAAGGTCCAAATACAATTTCATTGATTTAATACGTTTTTTGGTCGAATTTTCAACATTATACCAAAATTTATTAGCAAAAACTTTTATAATTCGTTTAAGTACTTATCTTTGCCAAAAATTTTAAACAAAAAATTATTATGGCACACGAAATTAATGATCCAATGATTTCTGAAAGAGCACAATTGCTTATCAATTTAGAAGATAAACACGGAGCTCATAATTATCATCCACTACCTGTTGTGTTATCACGCGGCGAAGGTGTATATCTTTGGGATGTTGATGGCAAAAAATACTTCGATTTCCTTTCAGCATATTCTGCTGTAAACCAAGGACATTGCCACCCAAGAATTATAAGTGCAATGGTTGACCAAGCTAGAACTTTAACTTTAACTTCAAGAGCATTCCATAACAATTGTTTAGGAATATTTGAAGAATATGTTACTGAATATTTTGGGTTTGATAAAGTTCTTCCTATGAACACAGGTGCTGAAGCAGTTGAAACCGCTTTAAAACTTGCTCGCAGATGGGCTTATGAGAAAAAAGGTATAAGCGAAGACCAAGCAAAAATAGTAGTTTGCGAAAATAACTTCCACGGAAGAACTATTACTATAGTTTCTATGAGTACTGACCCTGATTCTTTTGCAGGATTTGGTCCATTCACTCCTGGATTCATCAAAATACCTTATAATGATTCAGCTGCATTAGAAAATGCATTAAACGACCCAACTGTATGTGCATTCTTAGTTGAGCCTATTCAAGGTGAAGCTGGAGTTTATGTGCCAGATGCTGGTTATTTAACAAAATGTAAAGAAATTTGTGCATCTAAAAACGTACTTTTCATAGCAGACGAAGTACAAACTGGTATTGCTAGAACTGGACAATTATTAGCTGTTGACCATGAAAATGTTAAACCTGACATTTTGATCTTAGGAAAAGCAATTTCTGGAGGCGTAATGCCAGTATCTGCAGTATTTGCTAATGACGATGTAATGCTTTGCATCAAACCAGGCGAACATGGATCTACATTTGGTGGAAACCCATTAGCTTGTAAAGTTGCTATTGCTGCATTAGAAGTAGTAAGAGACGAAAAATTATCAGAAAGAGCTGAATACTTAGGAGAAATTTTCAGATCAGAAATTCGCAAAATTAACTCTGATATGATTTCTTTAGTTCGCGGTAAAGGTTTATTAAATGCAGTTATCATCAAACCAAGAAATGGAAAAGAAGCTTGGGACGTATGTTTGAAAATGCGTGATTTAGGTTTATTAGCTAAACCAACTCATGGTGATATTATTCGTTTTGCACCTCCATTGGTAATAACTGAAGGACAATTATATGATGCAATTGATATTATCAAAGAAGCTATTCTTTCTTTCGAATAATTGATATTCTATAAATAATAAAAAGCCTGTTTGAGTTTTCAAACAGGTTTTTTTTATGCTTAATTTTTTAAAATATATCGACAAATAGCAATATTGCAAACATGCAAACACAATAAATTAAATCTAAACAATCTACAATATTTATTTAGAAGCCATACAAATAAAGCTTTCAACATGTTTTTGTTAATAATTTAACATTAAAAACTTGCACACAATAAAAACAAAATATATTTTTGCACTGTTATTTTTTTAACACTGTTATTTTTTTAACAATTAAATTAATTGACAAAATATAATGAAAAATATTAATTTCTAATTTTATCATTCAATTTGCATTAATAACAAAAAAAAAAGAATATTTTTACAACTAAAATAGAAAAACTTATATATATAAGGAGGAATCATGACAAAAATAAAATCATTAGAAGAACTTACAACTTTAAAGAACAAACTAAATCAGGATTCTTTGAAGAATAATAGCAAAGTTCAAATAAAAGTTGCGATGGCAACATGTGGCATCGCATCTGGAGCAAAAACAATAATGGATTTCATGACTGATGAACTTGAAAAACGTTCAATAGAAGCTGTGGTTACACAAGCTGGCTGCATGGGATATTGTTATGCTGAACCAACTATAGAAGTTACATTACCAAACACAAATCCAATTACATTCGGCTTTGTTGATGAGAAAAAAGCAGGTGAAATAATCACAAAATACATCATGAACAAAGAACTTGTTGATGGCGTTATTCCAATTAATTACGAAACTGTAGATAATATATAATATCGGAGGAAGTTTAAATGACGAAAACAACAGAAAAGAAAACACAAATAAGAATAGCACTTCGTAATTGCGGTCATATCAACCCCGAAATTATTGAAGATGCAATTGCAAAAGATGCATATCAAGCGCTTGGAAACATACTTAAAAACATGAATCCGATGGCTGCTATTGAAGTTATGAAAAAATCAGGCCTTAGAGGTCGCGGTGGCGGTGGTTTCCCTGCTGGTATTAAATGGGAATATGCTCATAAAAACAAATCGGATCAAAAATTTGTAGTTTGTAATGCCGACGAAGGTGACCCAGGTGCTTTTATGGATCGTTCAATTTTAGAAGGCGACCCACATAGCGTATTAGAAGCAATGGCTATTTGCGGTTATTGCATTGGTGCCGACAAAGGTTTAATTTACATTCGTGCCGAATACCCTCTTGCAATCGAACGCCTGAAAATAGCTATTAAGCAAGCTCGTGAATTTGGATTTTTAGGAAACGCTATTTTTGGTTCAAAATTTAACTTCGATATTGAATTAAAATACGGTGCTGGGGCTTTTGTTTGCGGCGAAGAAACTGCTCTTATCCATTCTATGGAAGGTTGCAGAGGCGAACCTACTGTTAAACCTCCATTTCCTGCTGAATCGGGCTATCTTGGAAAGCCAACAAATGTAAATAACGTTGAAACTCTTGCTTGCGTTCCTGTTATTTTTAATAAAGGTGCTGAATGGTTTGCTAAAATTGGTACTCCAAAATCAACTGGAACAAAAGTTTTTGCTTTAGCTGGAAAAATCAACAATGTTGGTTTAATTGAAGTTCCGATGGGAACAACACTTCGCGAAGTTATTTACGAAATTGGCGGTGGCATTACCAATGGCAAGAAGTTTAAAGCGGTTCAAACTGGCGGACCTTCTGGTGGTTGTTTGACCGAAAAACACCTTGATACCCCTATCGATTACGACAATTTAATTGCAGCTGGTTCTATGATGGGCTCTGGTGGTATGATTGTTATGGACGAAGATGACTGTATGGTTTCAGTTGCAAAATTTTATTTAGATTTTACGGTTGAAGAATCATGCGGAAAATGTTCTCCTTGCAGAATAGGAAACAAACGCCTTTCAGAAACACTAGAAAAAATATGCAAAGGTAACGGCACAATGGATGATATCGACCAACTAAGAAATTTAAGCACCGTTATTAAAGATGCTTCTTTATGCGGATTAGGTCAAACATCTCCAAACCCTGTTCTTTCGACACTTGACAATTTCTATGATGAATATTTAGAACACGTAAACGATAAAAAGTGCCGTGCAGGTGTTTGCAAAGATTTAATGCAATATATAGTTGAACCTGAAAATTGTGTTGGTTGTACTGCTTGTGCTAGAAACTGCCCTGTTAATGCAATTTCTGGGGAACGCAAACAAATTCATTTTATCAATCAAGAAATGTGTATCAAATGTGGTGCTTGTATTGAAAAATGTAAATTCAACGCTATATATATCAAGTAATTCGATTTAAAATTCAAGAAAAATGGAACTTATAAAAGTAATCATAGATAATAAAGTAGTTGAAGTAGAAAGCGGAACTACTATTTTAAAAGCAGCAAAGAAAATAAATATCGACATTCCTACCCTTTGTTATTTTGAACTTGGCGGAATGAAGATTGAAAATAAACCTGGCGGCTGTAGAGTTTGTTTGGTAGAAATAGAAGGTAGAAGAAATCTTGCTCCTGCTTGCGTTACTCTTTGCTCTGAAGGCATGAAAGTTAACACTCATTCTATTAGAGTATTAAATGCAAGAAAAACGGTTGTAGAATTAATCCTATCCGACCATCCAAGCGATTGTTTGGTTTGTCCTAAAAACGGAACTTGCGATTTACAAGCCATTGCTCAACAATTAGGTATTCGTAAAATTCATTTCGAAGGCGAAAAATCAGCTTATCGCAAAGATACTTCTCCATCAATCATCAGAGACATGGACAAATGTATTATGTGTCGCAGATGCGAAATGATGTGTAATGAAGTTCAAACTGTTGGAGCACTTTCTGGAATTGGCAGAGGCTTTGATGCTGTAGTAGCAACTGCATTTGAAATGAACTTAGACCATTCTGTTTGCACTTATTGCGGACAATGCGTTTCTGTTTGCCCTACTGGCGCATTAACTGAAGTTGATGATAGCAATAGAGTTATCAGAGCTTTAGCCGACCCAACAAAAACGGTTATAGTTCAAACTGCTCCTGCTGTTAGAGCTGCATTAGGCGAAGAATTTGGAATGCCTGCTGGAACATTAGTTACAGGAAAAATGGTTGCAGCACTTCGTAGATTAGGTTTCAACTATGTTTTTGACACCGATTTTGCTGCCGACTTAACCATTATGGAAGAAGGAACTGAACTATTAGATAGATTAAGCAAATATTTAAGTGGAGACAAAAAAGTAAAACTTCCTATATTAACATCATGTTGCCCAGCATGGGTAAGCTTCTTCGAAAAACAATTCCCAGATTTACTTGATATACCTTCATCAGCTAAATCGCCACAACAAATGTTTGGTGCAATTGCAAAAACGTATCTTGCTGATAAGCTAGGAATTAAGAGAGAAGATTTAGTTGTAGTTTCTGTAATGCCTTGTTTAGCTAAGAAATTTGAAGCTCAACGCGATGAATTTAAAGTAAATGGCAACCCAGATGTTGACTTTTCAATATCAACTCGTGAATTATCGCATTTGATAAAACAAATGGTAAACAACTTCAACGAACTTCCAGAAGAAGATTTCGACCGTCCGATGGGAGAATCTACAGGTGCTGGAGTAATTTTTGGAACTACTGGTGGTGTTATCGAAGCTGCATCTCGTACTGCTTATGAATTATATACAGGCAAAAAATTAGAAAAAGTTGTTTTTGAAGAATTACGTGGATTAGATGGAATTCGCCATGCAACTATTGATTTTAATGGAATAAAATTAAATATCGGAATTGCACACGGTTTAGGAAACGCTAGAAAACTACTTGAAGACATTCAAGCAGGAAAATCAGAATTCCATGCAATAGAAATCATGTCGTGCCCAGGCGGTTGTATTGGTGGTGGCGGACAACCATTGCACCATGGCGATAGTAGCATTTTAAAAGCTCGTCAGCAAGCTCTTTATACTGAAGATGCAAAAAAACCTATTCGCAAATCGCATGAGAACCCAGATATCATCAAACTTTATGAAGAATTTTTAGGAAAACCAATGGGTGAAAAAGCTCATCACTTGCTTCACACACATTACTTCGATAAAAAACATAATTTAAAGAATGACTAAAACATTTCGGCTTTGCTCAGTATAGCAAAATGTTTTCTGAGCAGAGTTGAAAACAAGTTAAAAGTTTGATTCATTAACAATTAAAGAAAATTCACAATGTCTGAAATAAAAAATAAACTCAACGATAAACAAATCCAGGAATTAAAAGATATATGCAAATCGTTTAATAACGAAGCTGGAGAGTTAATAAATGTACTTCACAAAGCACAACATCACTTTGGATATCTTCCTGCAGACGTGCAAGAGGTGATTGCAGAAGGATTAAGAATACCTGTTGCTAAAGTATTTGGAGTAGTTACATTCTATTCGTACTTTACAATGACACCAAAAGGCGAACACCCAATTTCAATTTGCATGGGAACAGCGTGCTATGTACGAGGTGCTGAAAAAGTATTAGAAGAATTCAAACGTATATTAAAAATACAAGTTGGCGAAACATCGGTTGATGGCAAATTCTCATTAAGTAGTTTACGTTGCGTAGGCGCTTGCGGATTAGCCCCAGTTGTGATGATTGGCGAAAAAACGTATGGTCGTGTTTCACCTGACGGTGTTAAGGATATAATTAAAGAATATCAAAAATAAAGAGTCTGTTCGAGTGCGAAGCGTATCGAGAACAAGCACAACATCTCGATACGTTCGCATTTAATATTTGCCTCAAACAAAACAATATACAAGCGAACACTCGATGAGACCTAAATAAATATTGAAAATAAAAATCGATATCAGGCGATTTCTGTAAATTAGTTGAAGTATTTGCTATTTTAACAAATTACCTCCTTGTTGATAATAGCAAATACTCAAACTATATTTTGTTTGACAAATAAAAATTACTTTTTTACTATTTCATGTTTTTCATTTTAATAATGTTTAAGGGCTGAGTTTTCAGCCTTTTTTTTCATTAATCAACCAAAGGAACAAGTATTAATATTTAGCAATTTATCTGATATTTATTAAATTAAAAGCAATAAAAGTTTTGCAAGAGCAGATAAACATTCCTTACTAAAAATAATTATTACTACATTCCTTTTTTTGTTGTAATTTCGTTTTAAGTTTTTAACGTAATTAAATGAAAAGGATTTTCTATCTATTCGTTTTTATCATTTTCGCTATGCAGGCGCATGCTGCATATATACTGATTCCGATGGATCAGAACCAAAAGAATCATCTTAAAGCTTATGGAATAGCCTATCTTGCACTTCAAAATGGAATAGAAGTAGATTGGCTGCTTAATTACCGTGGCGGCAGCTTTATGCTAAAACACTTTAAAACAATAGAAAGCGAATGTTTGATTAGAGGTATTAGCATTGAAATTATTGCCGATGCACAGTCTACTGCCATCATCAACGAAATTTCAACTCCTGAAATAAATATGGATGTTGTTAAGCTAGAAAAAGCACCTAAAATAGCTGTTTACTCTCCTAAAAACAAACAACCATGGGATGATGCAGTTACTTTAGTTCTTAAATATGCCGAAATACCTTACGATATTGTTTATGATGAAGAGGTTTTAACAGGCTTACTTCCCACTTATGATTGGTTGCATTTGCACCATGAAGATTTTACTGGTCAGTACGGGAAATTTTGGGCTCAGTACCAAAATGCAGCTTGGTATCAGGAAGAAGTTAGTGTGAGCGAAACTATGGCTAAAAAGTTTGGGTTTAACAAAACATCGGAACTTAAACTAGCAGTTGCAAAAAAAATAAGAGACTTTGTAGCAGGCGGTGGATTTATGTTTGCCATGTGTTCGGCTTGCGACTCTTATGATATTGCTCTTGCTGCTGATGGCGTTGACATTTGTCAAACTCCTTTTGATGGCGACCCCTCCGACCCTCAAATGCAAGAAAAATTAGATTATTCGCAAACTTTTGCTTTTCAAAATTTCACATTAAGCAATAATCCTTACGATTACGCAAAATCGAATATTGATGTATCGCTAACCCGAAAAGTGAATGAAAAAGAAGACTTGTTTACTTTATTTGAGTTTTCGGCAAAATGGGATCCAGTTCCCACTATGCTTTGCCAAAACCACGAAATGGTAATAAAAGGATTTATGGGGCAATCCACAGCTTTTAACAAAAACATGGTAAAACCCAGCGTTTTATTACTTGGCGAAAGCAAAGCATTTAACGAAGCCCGGTATTTACATGGCTCATTTGGCAAAGGCACATTTACCTTTTATGGCGGACACGACCCCGAAGATTATCGCCATTTTGTGGGCGACCCAACAACTGATTTAGAGTTGCACCCAAACTCGCCTGGATATAGATTAATATTAAATAATGTTTTATTTCCAGCTGCAAAGAAAAAGAAACAGAAGACCTGATAAATGCATAATTGTACAATGAAGGACTATTGGTTATTTGAAGTTGCAGCTCGAAGAAAGTAAATTGCAGGAGGTAAAAAGTAAGTTGCAGCTCGAAGAAAGTAAGTTGCAGGAGGTAAAAAGTAAAATGCAGCTCGAAGAAAGTAAAATGCAGGTGGTAAAAAGTAAATTGCAGCTCGAAGAAAGTAAAATGCAGGTGGCAAAAAGTAATTTGCAGCTCAAAGAAAGTAAAATGCAGGAGATAAAATGTAAATTGAGGTAGGCAGAAGGTAAATTAGGGTCTGCTGAATCAGTGTTTTACAACAAATATATTGAAACAAAATGCATGATTTTAAGATAATTATAATAAAAATCTAACATATATTTTTTATTTTTATCAACCTTCTTTTTTGCTTGATCAAAAAGAAGCAAAAAACCAAGAAAATGTAAAACCCTGCAATTGTTGCTTTTTCGCACGTATCATCGCTTCATGTCGCAACAATTCATCAAAATCACACATCACCGCTACATTTTCCTTGCCACCGCACTGCTTACTCAGCCAATGTTACAGCCATAGCTTTTTTTTAATTTAAAATCAATATTGTCCGATTAAAACTTAAGAAACAAAATCTTCAAAGATTTCTCACTTCGTTCGAAATGACTATCAATATATTATGGTTAGGAAGAGGGGGTTGTCGGTGGCTTTGCCACCGACAACCCCCTCTCTCCTTTTTTCTCCTCAACTTATTGTCATTCCGACCGCAGGGAGGAATCTTATATTATTTTTCCGGACAACAATGATTTAAAATCTACTTTGTTTTACTTTTTCAGCAAACTCTAAATTAAAGTTGACAAAAAGAAACCCGTAATTGAAATAGATTCAATTACGGGTTTTTGGTTTTATTTTATAGCTTTGAATGCGAGTTTAGAAATTTGTTTATATTGAGGAGAGCTAGCTCCATAAAGAGATTTTATATATGCTTTGGCATCGGAGGCAGAGGCAACCAGACCCGTTTTTGGATTATTGAATATTTCGTTACGTGCAATTCGAGCATTGCTTAGTGGTGTAGTTTTGGCAATTACGGTAGCGTTTTTAGCTTTTAAATCGTTGAAAAGTATTGTTAAAGTTGCTACTTTTAGTTCTGTTTCGTTAGGGGTATAGGTTACAATGCTAGATAATAGTTTGATTAGTTTATCGAGGTTTTCGAGTTGGCTATCGAAGCTTTGATTAGAAACCGAAATTTCTTTAACTGGTTTACCTTCGGCTGCAAGAGCGGTTTTTTCTTCTTCGGTTTTCTTTGGTTTTGCTCTGTTGCCTTGAATTTTGCGAACTATAGTTTTAGCACTATCGATAACTTGACTAGAGGTGTCGCTTGCTTTAAGTCCATTTAGAATGCGAGAGGACAATGTAGTAATTGGTGCAAATGCAATTTCGCGTTCGGCAACTGCAATACTATAAGAGGGCATGGCGGCATGAACACTTGAAATTGCATTTTTTGCATTTGTAGATGTTGTTTGCAAAGCGACTAATTTTATAGTTGCTTTTGAAGGATTGTATGCAGTGCCATATCCCTGAATTGAAGATATAAGCGTGTCGAAGTTTGCGATGTTTTTAGCGTTCCCAGTTTCGGAAGTTGAGTGCGGTTTTTTTTCTTCAGTTGTTGCTATAATAGATAAATTTTTAGTTTTTACATATTTAAAAATAACAGCTCAAAAGTAATAATATTATCTGATAATGGGAATTATTTAATAAAAAAAACCGCTTGTTGAAGCGGTTTTTTTATTAATTGGTGTTTTTAAAATTTGAAAATAGTTTACTATAAAATAAAATACGACCAATTTTCTTCGCATTGAATTACATCAAAATTACCTTGCCATGTGTGATAATTATTGTCAACAACATAATATGAATGAACGCCTGCACTTAATGTTAATGTTTGTGAATTCTGACCGCTTAAAACATTAAACCCAGCACCTCCATCAATTTTAATTGTTAAAATTCCTGACGTGCTATTTTTAAAATAATATGTGCCAGTATTGTTTTTTTCGCACTTAAGTCTAATTGTTATTGTTTTAGAAATGTAATCAGATTTTTTCAAATTGTCTGAGTATGCTATCATTTCAATTGTAGCAGAAATTTGATTGGGCAATAAAAAAAACGAAAAATCTTTTTCATTTCCATTTGACAAAAGGCTTCCCCATTCATAAGTAGATGCATCTTGAGAGGTATTTGTGCAAACCACCAAATCTCCTTCATCGTAAACAGATTTATTAGTTGTAAAATCTGCAACTGGTTCTTTCGTGCAGCTTAATGCAATTACGCTAAATAATATAAAATAAATTTTTTTCATAATATTGGGGTTTATAAATTTAAAATGAATAGTTTACTTTTTCTGCAAGTTTACAGTCATTAATTTTGGCAATTTATAACAAGAACCAGTAGCTAAATCTATACACATAAAAAGAGTTGATCCAATTCCTACGCCAAAACCAATATTAACAATATACCAAGGGTTTATTGACGGTTTATATGTTGATACTTTAATTGATTTTTTAGTAATTAAGCCTGTTTTAGAATCAACATATTTTAATTTAACTTTTGGCACACTGCAATAAATAGTAGAATCTTTATATCCTTCTTTTGAAACAAAAATTAAATCAGTATTTCTCTTAATTTTAACAGTTGCTGGAGTTTTACAAATTGCAATTGCTTTTGATTTGTCAATATTTGTAATTTCACTTTTCTTTTTAAAGTGATACGTATAAATAATAGCATCAGGTTGTACGCTATTAAATGTAACATATTGCCTAGAACCATTCATAATAGTTGCACAGCTTTGAAACAAGAATAAAGTTGCGATAAATAAGATTAAATTTAGTTTTTTCATAATCAATACTTCGTTAAAAATTAATATAAATTACTGAAAATCAACAAAATAAGCAG
>JBAXGW010000053.1:0-31515 GCA_037139195.1 Bacteroidota bacterium | reverse complement strand
GTCGCTTGAAATTACTCACCCCGAGGCAGAGCCTCGAGGAATTCTTTTGATTAAATTGGACAAAAGCTGAATTACTATTTGGTCAAACTTGGCATCCAATGTTTGTTGCTGAATGCTTTCCTGGAACTGTTTCTTTTAATACTGGTGCTCCATTTCAGCCTTTCTCTCGTAATCCTCAAATGCGCTTTTCTTACAATTTGAAAGGATTAAAATTCATTGCTACCGCTTTTTCTCAAAGAGATTTTACTTCAAACGGTCCTGATGGTACTAGTTCAAAATATTTAAGAAACGCTAGAGTTCCTAATATTGATTTCCAAATTCAGTTTAATCCAGATTCAACTGAACATGTATTTGGAATTGGAGTTGATTATAAAATGAATACTCCAAGACTTTATAGCGAAATAACAGAAACTGCTGCAGTAACTACTGTTGACACATTAACATGGGCCACAAAGGTTACGCCTGCAGTTACAAAAAAATACGCTGTTAATGAAAATATAGCAAGTCTTTCAGCGATAGCATTTGCTAAGCTAAAATTTAAACCAATTACAATAAAATTAGAAGGTGTTTACGCTCAAAATGCGTATGACATGTCAATGATTGGTGGTTATGCTGCAATGAATTTTAAAGACGTTGCAACTGGCGAATTAAATTATACAAATATAACAACAGGATCGGTATGGCTAGATTTAACAACTAATGGTAAAAAAATTCAGGTTGGTTTATTTGCAGGTTATACCAAAAATTTAGGATCTAATGATACAATAAAAACTAGTAAACTTGCTTTATACACTAGAGGTGCTAATGCAACTGCAACTACTTATATTGACAATGTTTATAGAGTATCTCCAAGAATTGTTTTCATCTCTGGAAAACTAGATATAGCTTTTGAATTAGAATATACTGTTGCTTCTTATGGCGATATTAAAACAAACACAAAACTTGAAGTAACTAATGGAAAACCCGTTTCAAATATAAGAGGTTTATTAGCATTTACTTATAAATTTTAATTTTTTTAAGTCAATAAAAAATGCTGCTTAAAAAACATTAAGCAGCATTTTTATTGTCAAATATTTTTTCTAGTAAAACATGTTTTTATTGCTCCAAATAATATCTTTAGTCATATTTTTTAATATTTGACCTGTATTTAGTAGCATTCCAAAACTATCTGGAAAAGGTATTGCTTTGTTTTTTATCATTTTTTTTGTTTCTTCCGAGGCTGCATTCATATCTCCCTTCGCAATAGCCCAAGAATAGTCGAAAAAATACTCTGAAGTTATTGGATCACTTTTCATTAGTTGTCCATTGCTTAACTTCATAAAATCAATTGAACCAGAAATAATAGATTGTTTGTGCAATTTATGCTCAGTAACAAAACATTGAATGTCTTTATATTTTTGAATTTTAATATCATTTCCTAAAGAATCTTTCATTACATTTCCCTTCGCATCTAAAACATATTGATAGCCATCTTCAACTTTTTTAGTTTCTGTACGCTCAATTTCTTTTGCTTGTTCTGGGCTAACGTTAATATTTTTCATATTAACCATAATTGCATAATCATAAACTCTATTTTTGACTTCTCTAGTATCAAAATTTGTCCAAAAATTATTAAGTTCGTATAGGCTTATTTTAGTCAGTTCACTTTCAAAATCGGGAGGAAGTGGCACAGATGTAACATTTTTCATCACAAAAATCACATAACTCATTCCTTGCTCTTTGGCTAATAATAACTTTTGATCAACATCTTTATATGATGGATAATAACCTTTAACCCTTATCAATTCATCATAAGCCTGACGCGCTGCCATTTTTTCTTTTTTATCTATTAAAGAAACTGCATGTACATAAAAATATTCGGCAGCTTTTTGCTTTGCAGATATGAGTTCTTGGTCATAATCAATATATTGGTAACCTATTTTGCTTAAAACATCAGTTGGCAATGTTCTAATTATATCTTGACGATTTTTTAATATAGAAACGGTGCTAAATACTTCGTCCCAAATATCAGGGCGACCTTCTTTTCGAAGGAAAGAAATATTCTCGTTATCTTTTTGATTTGCTAGTCGATAAGCGTCTTTGAGAACTGCAATTTCTTTTCCATTCTGAGGGTTTTTCTTTAATTTTTTAACCGACTTTGCAATAGCCCTGTCGTAATAGCCTTTATTCATCATTTTTTTCGATGACATACATGAAGAAAATGCTAGGGCTATAATTAGAAAGTAAATAATACGTTTCATCTGTTTATTTTTAAATTATAAGACATCCTTTTTATACTATTTGTGTTTCCACAAACAAATACTAAACCATTTTTTTAAATTGAATTAAAATAAAAGAGGTTTTGTTGTTAAACATAATTCAATCAAGGATTTACTGATTGAATATTGAGGAGCCAAATGGATCTTTTTCATCTTGAATATTATCTTCGAATTTATCACAATCATAAATTCCTGGATATTTATCAATACCTTCAAAATCACTTTGTGAAACTTTAAGCGATTTGTCAGCATATACTTTTTTCATAAAAATTCCCCAAATAGGCAAAGCCATAGTTGCACCTTGACCTAAATCAGTAGAACGAAAATGAATGCTTCTATCTTCGGCTCCAACCCAAACTCCTGCGGCAATATCGGGCGTAATACCAATAAACCAACCATCTGAATTGTTTTGAGTAGTTCCTGTTTTACCTGCAATTGGATTATTTAAACCAAAACGGTAACGCAATCTTCCTCCAGTTCCACTTTGCACAACCCCTTTCATTAGTTGAAGCATTAAAAATGCAGTTTTTTCGCTCATTGCTTCATTTTTTTGAGGTGTAAATTGCTCAATTACATTTCCGTGCTTATCCTCAATTCTAGTAATTAAAATAGGTTCAACGTAAGTGCCTTTGTTTGCATAAGTTGAATTAGCACCAACCATTTCATAAAGAGTTAGTTCTGGAGTACCTAAACAGATGGACACAACAGCAGGAATAACACCCTTTACTCCCATCTTCCTCGCAAGTTGAATTACAGCATCTGGTCCATATCTTTTCATTAAAAAGGCGGAAACATAATTTACTGAGTTTGCCAGAGCCCATCTCAAAGTTACCATCTCTCCTTCGTGCTTGTCGTCGGAGTTTTGAGGAGTCCATGCAGGCTCTTCCTCTCCCATATCAAAAGTAACAGGAACATTAGGAACTTTTGTACATGGCGTAAATTCACCTTCTTGCATTGCTAATGCATATAAAAATGGTTTAAAAGTAGAACCTACCTGACGGCGAGAAACCATAACATGATCAAATTGAAAATGCTTATAATTTATTCCACCAACATACGCTTTTACATATCCCGTCTGTGGATTCATCGCCATTAGTCCGCATCGCAGAAAATATTTATAGTATTTTATCGAATCCATAGGAGTCATGGTTGTATCTCGTTCACCATTCCAAGTAAAAACAGTCATTTCTGTAGGTGTATTGAAATTCTTTTTTATTTCACTATCGCTTAAACCTGCTCTTTTCAACGCAAAATATCTGTCACATCTTTTCATTGATTGTTCATAAACTTGTGCAATCATTTCAGGAGTCATTTCACTATCAAAAGGCGCGTTTTTTATTCCTTTCCAGTGTTTAAAAAACTCTTTTTGCAAACCTTTCATGTGTTCAGTTACTGCCTCTTCTGCATATTTCTGCATTCTATAATCAATGGTTGTATATATTTTCAGTCCATCTTTATAAATATCATAAGGCGTTCCATCGGGCTTTTCGTGTGTTTTGCACCATTCCGTAAGTTTTTGTCTCAAATGTTCTCTTAAATAAGTTGCTATACCTTCTTTATGATCTACTTTTTGAAAATTTAACTTTATTGGCAATTGTTTTAACGAGTCGAATTGAGCCTTTGTAATATAATCATACTTCATCATTTGCGATAATACAACATTTCTGCGATGTAGCGTAGTATCTGGTCGACGCAGAGGATTGTAAAAAGAAGGATTTTGACACATTCCAACAAGCATTGCTGCTTCTTCAATTTTTAATGAATCTGGAGGTTTATTAAAATACACGCGTGATGCCGATTTTATCCCAACTGCAAGATTTAGAAAATCAAATTTATTATAATACATTGCAATAATTTCTTCTTTAGAATAGCGTCGTTCTAGCTTAATTGCAATAACCCACTCTTTAAGCTTTCGGAATGCGACTTCTATTTTTGAAGAATTTTTTTCACGAGGGAATAAATTTTTAGCTAATTGTTGCGAAATAGTACTACCTCCGCCTTTATGGCTAAATGTTGCTAAACCCCAAATTACACGACCAATTGCAGTAATATCAACCCCCGAATGGTCGTAAAAGCGAACATCTTCAGTAGCTATAAGTGCATCTTTTAAATACGGAGAAAGCTCCTGATATCTTACATTACTTCGATTTTCAAAATAGAATGTTCCTAATAGCTTTCCATCACTTGAAATTACTTCTGATGCCAAGAAACTCTTCGGATTTTCTAGGTCTTTAAGCGATGGCATATAGCCAAACCATCCTGCAGAAATGCAAAAAAACAAAATAAAAAGAAGTATAAACGGAGTTATTGCTGAAATCCAAATAATTTTTATACGTTTTTTGATAGCCATTGCATTAAGGTTTTTCTATTTTTAATCCAAATTCATAAATTCCCTTTAATTCATCGTCGCGCATAGCTTGCTGAAATTCAAAAGTATATTTTCCTTTTGCAACAAAGCGAACGTTTTTAATAAAAAGCAATTCAACCGATTTTATATCGCCAATACCACTGCCTAACCATTTTCCTTTAGGATCGGCTAGAAAACATTCCATGGTATCTCTAGAAACTTGACCATTTGGAAAAATGGTATTTAAAAACAAATATAAATTGCTATAGCTATAATCGCCTTTATTTCTAACACTTAAATAAACATTGATAGGATTAATGGTATCTTGTATATCAGCCGTAAACGAAAGTTTATCTTGTTTTTTCCAAACAGAATTGGCAAGTGTTTGATTTTCTACATATAGTACGTTTTTATCGCAAGAAACCGAGAAAAGAACTATAAATAGGACAACTATTTGCAATATAACACGATTATTTTTCATCCGTTTATTTTGTTTGTTTTTATAAGTCAGATGTAATGCCCAATAATCATTTCGATTTGTGTTTATTTTAATAATGGGCATTTCACGAATTATTTTAAATTTCTGTTCAGCTACTTACTAGAATAATTTTGCAAAGGGAAATTATCCTAGTAATTTCCTTCTAGCTTTTTAATATCCTCTGGATTGGCATTTTCATCAAATTCGCTTAACTGTTTGTTAGAAATTTTAACCTTCTCTTCTCCCTGACCAAATGCTAAATCTTCAGGTTTTTTGTTCGATTTATTCATATCGATTATCGTAAGAACCTGTTCTAATGTAAGTTCTACCATAGCTTCTGGAGCATTGAAATAAGAATAGTATGAAATATCTTTGAAAATTTCATTTTTTCGATGAAATGCATCTCCTTTCATTGTTTTCAGAACAATAGAGCTATCTGGAAATTTCTTAAGTGAATCGATATATATATCTTGCTCGTAATTTAAACAACACTTTAATTTTGCGCACTGACCTGCAAGTTTTTGAGGATTAAGTGATAATTGTTGAGTTCGGGCAGTATTGGTAGAAACTGATTTAAAGCTTGAAAGCCAAGTTGAACAACACAATTCTCTGCCGCAAGAACCAACTCCACCCAATCGGCTAGATTCTTGACGTACCCCAATTTGCTTCATTTCAATACGAATTTTAAATTCTTCAGCTAAAATTTTAATTAACTCACGAAAATCTACTCGATCATCAGCAGAGTAATAAAAAATTGCTTTAGTTCCGTCGCCTTGATATTCTACATCAGTTAGCTTCATTTGCAGATTTAAGCGTTTTATAATCTGACGAGATTTTGTTTTAGTATAATCTTCAATTTCAGTGCACTTTTTCCACTTTTCAATATCAGCAGGCTTAGCTTTACGATATAATTTTTTTTCTGTTTCGGGTGTTAATTGAATGTTTTTATATTTCATTTGAATATAAGCCATTTCTCCAACTAAAGACACTATTCCAATATCATGTCCTGGAGATGCTTCAACTGCCACAATATCACCAACCTCAACTTTTAAATTATTGATATTAAAATAAAATTCTTTTCTCCCATTTTTAAACCTTATCTCAGCATATTGTTTTGCTCCATCTTCGGCAACTTGAGGCATTTCGCTCATCCAATCGCAAGTTTCCATTTTATGCGAACAAGTTTTGTACTGACGATTTGGATTAAACAATTCATCGGATGTTTGATTATTTTTTTTACAGTTATAGCAAGCCATAGTATTCTCTATAATTTAAGAAAATTGCGATGGGATAATAGTTTTATCTCAAAACACAATTAACTAACAAAATTAAACATTTTTGGTGGAATATCGATTTTTTTTAGAAGTTAGCATAAATTATTTTTTTATATCTTCTAATATCCAATTCATTTCAGAATCAGTGCCATTAATTCGCTCTTCAAGTGTAGGAATAATTTCAATATCAGGAAAAATCCCTCTGCCTTCGATTTCTGTTTGGCAAAATGGTTTTATTGCCATTAAGCCAAAACGAAAATCTAATTTGGTATGAGGCAATTTTACTGAAGGCATAACACCAGCAACTGTTCCATTATATGCACCGCCTGTTTCTTCTCCTACAAAAACTGCACGTTTAGAACCCTTTAAATTTGATGATAAAATTGATGATGCTGAAAAACTTTCCCCATTAATTAAAACATAGATTTTGCCTTTAAAATTGGGGTTTCGATGTTTAGATGGTTTTGACGCTTTAAAATTAAAATAGTATTTCCCTTCTGATGATTTTTCCGTTTTTAAGAGCAATACCGTTATAAAAGGAGGATAGAAAATGCCTTTAAAAATTTTCAAAGCGATAGGACTATTCCCGAAATACCCGACATTAAAAACACTTTTTCTAGAAGCAATTTCCGAATTTTGCATAAAAACAAAATTGGTGTCAACTAAATAAGAATATAAATTATGAATATCGTTTAGCCTTCCACCTTTATTGCCTCTTAAATCAATTATTAATGTTTTTATTCCTAAACTATCAATTTTAGCAAACGATTGCTTATAAAATTTTCGAAAATTTCCATACACAAAATCATTTATCTTTATTATTGCAACTGTACTATCAGGCTTAAGAATTTTCAATTCTTTGCTATATTGATTTGTGTTTTTATTAAAACCATTAATAATTTTTTTTATAGTTTCTTCTTTTCTATTTACATTTGATTTGTTTTTTGTTGTAGAGTCGGTTTTTATCAAAGGGCTATCATATTTCCGTTTTATCCATAAAGAAGTAATTGTATCGTTGTATTTCAAGTCAAACTTAACACTATCTTTAAACCCTAATTCATAAAAATAATAATTAACCACATGTCTTGCAAGTGTTTGCGCAATATATGTTTGATTATAACCATCAGAGGTATAGGTGTTCTGGTATTTTTTTATTAAATCAAAAGGCTTTATATCGTTTATTGATAAAACTTCGGTACCGATTTTAACATTTTTAAAGTTCGAATTATTTTTAATAATTAATAGTTTTTCTTCTGAACATAAATAATCGAATTGAGAAATTGGACCTCTACTTTTATTCAATGTTTTTAACTGTTTTTTGGGATACTTTTTTATTATTGGCGTAATTGCCATGTGACCTTGATGAACCGATGCAATAAGAGGGCTTATTTTAAAGAAAAATTCATTGCTCGTCATTGGGCAATTAATTGTGGCCTTTAAACTATCAAATTTATAGTCGAGTTCCTTTTTGCTTATATACCAGTATAATGAAGGATGTAACTGTAGTTTCCTGTAAACAAAATCAATGTCTTTTTTTATTTCCTTTGCCGAATGAAGATCATTTAACCGTTTATTGTATTTTTCAACAGAAATACAGCTTGAAAATAAAAAACAATAAACAAGCAGAATAAAAACTAGCTTGGAATATTTATTAAAATGTGAGAATGAAAAGTTTAAATATTTCATCCTCTTACATTCTTAAGAGATTCGAAAATTTCAACGACAAATCCATCATCACAACTTTTGGATTTCCGTTGCGTTCGATATGAAAAGCAGCTTTATTTAATTCTTCAACAATTAATATGCAATTCCCTGCATGGATAAATTTTGAGAATTTAATTGCAAAACTCTTTTCTTCTGCATCCAACATTACATCATCATTTCGCAAACAATTAAGTTGAATACATTCGCGAATCATTTCAGTGCTATAGTTAAAGAATTGTTTCATACGTTCTCTGCCTATTTTCGAATGGTCGTCGACCCATTTAACCATTCCAATATAATCCATAGCATAACACATACGCATCCATTCGCTAAAAGTTTTAAAATAACTTTCGCTTTGATTATTGTCTATCAACTGTTTAAGAGCTTCATTAAAATTTCCTTCAGCATGATGAACACAATAGTTTAGCGTTTCTTCAGAGGTTTCACTTTTTAATTTTAACGCATCTTTAATATCAGCATCCCTGAGCCTAGGAACTTTCACAAGTTGAGTGCGCGAAAGGATGGTTTTTATAATTTGGTCGGTATTTTCGGCAACTAAGATAAATAATGTTTTTTCTGGTGGTTCTTCTAAAATCTTGAGCAACTTGGGAGCAGCTGCATGATGAAGCTTTTCAACCATCCAAATAATCATTATTTTATATTCCGATTCGTAGGATTTTAAACTCAGTGTTTTTATAATTTCATTACAATCGTTGGTATTAATTATTGCTTGTTGGTTCTCGATTCCAATTTTACGAAGCCAATCGTTAACATTAAAATAGGGATTATCAAGAAACAACTCACGCCAATCAGTAATAAAATCAGTACTCAATGATTTAGAGCCACTTTTTACAGAAAAAATAGGATAAACAAAGTGAATATCAGGATGCACCAATTTATTGAATTTAACACATGAAGGACAAACGCCACAAGCATCATCAGGCAGGCGATTTTCGCAACAAATATATCGCGAATAAGCCAATGCAAGCGCTAGCTTTCCCGAACCCTCAGGTCCAAAAAACAACTGAGCATGGCTCACTCTATTTTCCTGAACCGTTTGAATTAAGCGTCTTTTAACTTCCTCTTGTCCAATTATATCTTTAAAAAGCATTCCTGATTGTTAAATTTATGTCAAAGATAAATAATTTTTAAAGAAAAAGCACCAAAGGGGTTTTCAATAATTAATTATTTTATCCTCTCTAAAATATTTTCCACGAAGGAATTCATCTTCGAAAAGGCAAACCATTTCTTTCCCAAATCTTTTAATGATGCTCCAATATGATAAAGTTCTTGGTGGTCTACTAACAAAAATCTATCATGAGAATCCGCAAGTGTCTTAATTACAATTGGCTGATATTGAGCATTGTGTTTCTGCAAATCTAATTTTAGAAGTTTGCTAATTTGTTTGGTATAAATGATGGCTTTAACTTTTGGATTTCTTTTTGATAGTAGAGTTAACACACTTTCATCTATGTAGTTGTCGATTAATATGATAGAAGTTTTAGAATTTTTAATAATATCTGAAACAAATACGTAAGCATCAAATATCTGTCCATTGAAAAAGATACCTTCGTGAGGAGGAAGATTTGTTCTTATCTGAAAATCTAAATCTTTAGTTTTACTCTTCAAATCATGAATTTCTTTCTCAATTTTCTCAAAGCGATTATTTATTGCGTGCCCTTTAAGCAAATACTCTTTAAGAATTTTGTTTGCCCAAATTCGGAATTGTGTCCCTCTTTTAGATTTAACTCTATAACCAACTGAAATTATAACATCAAGGCTATAAATGATTGTCTTTCGCTTTACTTCTCGATTACCTTCTATTTGAACTGACAAGTATTCCTTGACAGTTGATTCTTGAATCAACTCTTCTTCCTTGTATAAATTAACGATATGAAGACTAATATTTTGCTTGCTAGTTTCAAATAAATCCGCCATCTGCAACTGAGTTAACCATACTGTTTCATCCTCAATTCTAACAGGTATTTGAAAATTAGTATTGGAATTTTCTTGATAAACAACAATTTCACCTTGGTTCATTTGTTATTATTTAATTATCATCTTAGTAATTATGTCAAAGATAAATAATTTTTAAAGAAAAAGCATCAAAGGGCTTTTCAAAATAATTTAATTTTTGCTTAAGGATTAATAACTATCTTTCTATAAATTGAATCCGTAATTTAAAAGCCGTATAAAGCTAAATAATTTGATTTAAACTTTTGAAATACATACGACTTTAACTGATTCCTGATTTTGAATTTTTACAATATAGATTCCATTTTTATAATCGCTAATATCTACTTGAGTATTTTCAGAAGATAATATTGCTGATTTTAACAGTTGACCATCAATGCTATAGATATAAACTACTGTGCTATTTTTTATTCCATATATATTAATAATTCCAGTTGTTGGGTTTGGCGAAATTTTAATATTCTCTTTTTCAATAGCTAAAGCACTAACTGTTTGATCCCAAATTGAATTTACAAATTCAGGATGATCAATGAATGGATTTCTATTATGCTGAGGTGTTTGATAATAAATAGCATTGTTTCTATTAATTTCTTTAATGCTAACAGGGTCATTATTACTCCAGGTAACAAGCATTTCAAGAAACCATTCTTGGTAATTATTGGCAGAAGAATTTATAATATATTGAGCCTCAGTTGTAGGATAACTTGTGAGCCAAGAACCAATAACATCCATATATCTAGTTGCCAAATACAAGTATGCTCTGGCAAAGTCGCCTTTGTATTCGTCGATAGGTTCAAAGACAACACCTGTATAACCTGACCATGAACATGGTCCCAGCTTGCTTCCATTTGAGGAAGTATATGTGGGAGTATTTGTTTCCCCAATTGGGTGCGCACTCTTTTTATTATTTACATATTGGTCGGTTGGAGGCAAATGGTGCAAGTCGGTATACTGAGGATTACTTGCATTATCCAAACCTCCCCACCATGAATTTGGCATTTGATGTTCTCTTGAATAACAATCGCCTTCAGCACTTGCAGTTCCACATTGATTTGAAACAATAGTAAAAGTGTATTGTGGAGAACTAGTAGGAATATCAGAATACATATCCCAAATAACAGTGTCTAGTGGTGCTGGTCTAACATCAGTAACTTTATATGCATCCCATATATCAAAAGCCGAACTTGTATATGGAATTTTCACATGTCCAGTTTTAATAATATCCCTGAGCGAAGCGCGCAATTCGTCTCCAGTCTTACCAGTTGTTGTATTATAATATCCATCAGGAATTTGGGCGTAGCAATAGAATGATGCTAGGCAAAAAAGCAATAGTAGTTTAAATCTCATTATTGGGTGGCGGTTTTTTAAGACTTTAAAAGTAAACAATTGAAGGGTCCCAATTTATTTGATTATACTATATGCATACAATTTTCAACTTCTTGTAATTATTTTAATTGAATATTTGTATAAGTGGAACTACATGAACGCCTCTATATCAATAATATCACAATTTATTGAAATTAAAAATTCGAACTGCCTTGTTTTATACAAACAGTAGACATGCAAAACTATTAAATAACAGGTCAATTCGACTTATTAGAACTAATATTCGAACAATGTGCTGTGTTTAAACTGATTCAGAAAGTTTAAAGATTGAATTACTAGACAAATAATATCAATATTGTAAATTAAGAATGGATGATTATTGATATTTTATTTAAAATGGATTATTCGCTAATTTTGTTTAGATTAAAAAATCTCTTTTGTCCTTTTTCATTTATTATAAATTGCAAGTAATCATAAGATTCACTGTATGTTCTCACAGTAGCCCATTCTTTGTATGAATCCGAACCTTTTTCTTTCATATATATAACAGAATCATTTTCAACTTTATAACTAAACTCTGTAATTCTGTCCTTAGAATCCATAAAAAAACCTAATACTCCACCCCCTATGGTTATTACACCTTTTTTATCCTTGTAAAAACTAATTTCAAATTCTGAAGAATACAGTGCGAGTTTAACTATACCATTAGAAATATCACCCCATCCATCTTTTGAATCTGTAAATTTTAATTTATCTTCTACCTACGGCATTACATCCACTTTGTATCTTCCAACAAGCTTATCACTATCAAAAGTATTTGTAAAATTAAACGGATTGCAGGTTTGTAAAAATAGCAAACTAGAGCATACAATGCAAATAGTAATTTTCATATTTATTAAATGATTTATTGGTTATTATTAACAGGTTTTCCAGCTTTATTATCCATATATGCAGCCAATATAGTGAATACCATTGTCAAGTAAAAACCAAAGTTTAATATCAACTTAATGTTTTTAAAATAAAAGAAAAATAATATAGAAGTAATTAAGCAAAAACAAACAATAAACTCGCTGAAAACGAATCGTCTTTTTTTTTCATATATATCGTTGTATATGTTATAAATACAAAGAATAGGAATAATATACAAGAGGTAACTTATACTGTAATTTGAAATGCTTTTATTGGAATCCGAAATTTTTAAAATAGAAGAAACTAAATCTAAATTGCGAGGTATATTAAACCCACTTATTTCGAAAATTGAAATTGAAACCCATGGCAAGAAGAAAGAAACAAATAATCCAATAGAGCAGATAGTAATTGGTTTTAGCTTTATGTTTTGATTCATAATTCTTCGACATTAAATAAACATAATAAAAATTCTATAAATAACCATAACGAACCAAAATATAAAAGAAAGCATTAATCCATTTATCACTATTCCTGCAATTGCAACTTTTTTTGATTCACCTATTTGTGTTTTTGACAATGCAAATATTCCTAGTGATATTCCGATATTAACTAGAATTAAATGTATTGTTTCAGGAAAATAAAAAATGTAGTAATAATCCATAAAAAATAGAATGACATTAAATACTCCTATACATAAACTTATTGCAGAAATCTCTTTTGTTGAAAATCTAAATTTATTAACTTTAATAAGATAAAAACAAATTAGCACAATAGCGAGCAGAATTAAATGATAAATCCAAGTGTTTAAATGATTGGACGATTCCCTGATTTGCAGAAATAATAATATAAGCATTAATAATCCATTTAAAATAACACCTGAATTAATAAGATTTTTTGACACAGTATCTTTGTTTTTTAAAAATGAAATTATTCCTAAAATAAATCCAATATTTGCAATATCAATAAGCATTGATATTGGCAAATGTAATTGATAAGGTATTCGATTGATGTTAAGCTTAATTAGAAATATCAAAAGGGCAACTACACCCAGAACTAAACTTGTGACTACAATTTTATTTCTTGGATATTGATTTGTCAAGTAGATAAACAGTGCAGATATAACAAACAAAAATGACAAATAAATACCGATAAAAGGTTTTAGATTTATATCTAAATTAAAGAGTGAAACATTTAATATTAGAATAAGTAATATGCTAACTGTAAATTCATTAATCAAAAACACTTTTCTTTGCGAAGAAAAATCTTTGTATATGTTGTACAGAGCGATACAAGGAATTAAATAAAGCAAATAGCTTAGTTTTAAAATTTCAGTTTTAGAATTGTCAGATAAGAAAGCACTTGTTGTTGTGGAAATTGCATCTAAATAGTGAGGAATATTTAAACCGCTCACATATAAAATAGGAATATTAAACCATGGCAAGAAAAACGAGACTAATAAACCAATAGAACAAATTGTTATTGGTTTGATTTTGAAATTTGCATTATTTTTTTGTTTAGTACTATATGAATTTGCTTTTTCAACAAGCATTTCATGGCAATGTTTGCATTTAATTGCTTCTATATTTATTTCTTCCGCACAGAACGGACATTTTTTAGTTTCTGTCATTAATTTAAAATATAAATGAGTAATTATTAAAAGTCCTCGATAACTTATTTTAAATGTTCATAAATCACATCAACAAATTGTGCTAATGATAATCGTTCTTTATCATTATTATAAAGTCGAGCCATTCCCGATGGATGATATGTCGCAACGACATTAACAGGTTTGCCATTGATGTCTACTACATATTTTGCAATATTGTTTTTTATATCAATTATTTCCTTTGTAAATGAGGCGTTTGCAAGGAATATTTTTTCGTTAAAGTGTTTTGATAGAACAATAATAGTGGCTGGTTCAAAATACTTGTTTATGAAATTAATATTCCCAAAATTCTTTTGTGCTATATTAAATATTTTTGAAAAGGTATTTTGATCAATTTTTTCCTGATTCTTCTTCTCGTAAATGTGAGGAAAAACAATTGGAGAAAGATTTGCCCAACCAAAAGATTGATACAATTTTTGAATACTTTCATCTTTCATTATTTCGTCTTTTTTCAAAACGACATTCCCTTTGCCATTGGCAATATTCAGGTATCTCAACGGAAATTCCCAAAACTTATATCTGTTTTTATAATACCAGTTAAGAAAATTATCATCAGCAGTAAAATCAAACGTTTCTTTCCAGTCGTAATAATTTCTGATTGCATTTTCTTTTTCAATGTTACGTAAAGAATCAGAGGTAAAATTGTTAATTTTATCACTGTCTTGTCCTACAAACATGATTTTGTTTTTTGATTCAAAATAGTTGGCACCAACTATTGGCTTGTGCATCATAAAGATATGATTAGGTACACTTTCGAAAAGATTGTTTTCCTTTAGCTCTTTGAAAAAACTATCAAATTCTTCTTTGTATTCTGGGTATTGCTTGTTATTTTTCATTTCGAATAATTTTTATTGTTAATTTATCACAAAAATAATTGGTGTTTCCGCCAAAATAAGTCGTCAATATTTCTAATTTGAATTATATGCATCATAAACATTCCATGCCCAAATTGCAAAAGGGACGATTGCAGTCCAAAACAGAAAGAAAGCGACTGCTCCTCCTACAAACCATATTAGCAAAGCTTTTATAATATGCCCTTTTATTAGTTGTCCCAATCCAGGAATAAAAAATGAAAGTAATGCGGGTAATCCATGATGTTGCTTTTCCATATTTTAGTAGTTTTATTGAATTTTAAACAAAAAAAACAGCGTGGTCAAATTGCCACGCTGTACTTGAGGTTCGACCAAGAACCCATCCCACAACATAAAAGGCAACGACCACGCTTTCACGTGGCGTTCATCTTTTTCTGTGGGACTTTTAAATTTGGTCGATTTCAAGTACAGAATTCAGCTAAACGCTATATTTTAAATATTTTCTTTTTTTCTTACATTAATTTCCAATTTTAACATTGCAATAATACGTAATATTTACAATAAGAGCAATATATTTTTCAATTTATTCAATTATATTTATTCTCAAACCACCTCTGCAACCAAACATCATAGATGCCATAAAATTTATTTCCATTTATGTCAAAATCATAATAGATTAGTTCGTCATCGAGAAGCGTTTTTAAGGAACGAAGCACAGTGGCTGATGAACCTAGCTTGTGCTTTTCTATAAATGTTTTGGAGGTTACTTGTTCTACAATGCCTTCTAATGCAATTGCTTCAAGCAACTTCCATTGAGGTTTTGTAAGCATATTTCGATAGGTGAGAAAAACCGTTTCTTGCTCTTCTAATATTCGCAAGGCTTCTTGCTTCCATATAAGTTCTGTTACAACTGATTTTGTTGCTGAGAAAATTCTATTAAAAATTTGCTGTACGTAGTATGTATGGGTATTCGCCCAATCGATAACGATATTTGTAATTTCAGAGCTTATCTGTTTATTATATTTCTCAAATTGATAAATTACAAAATCTGAATATATTTGCTTGTCTATTTTTTCAAGTTTCAATAGTTGAGTACTTCTGTAAAAAGGGCGTTTTGAAGAAGTAAACATTTCACTCATAATATGTTGCCGACTCCCCGAAAAGATAAAAACTATATTTTTGAGCTGTTGGATTTTTGAGCGCAGCCATGCTTCGGTATTTTTTTCGGGATAATTGGTTATTTGCTGAAATTCATCAATTGCAATAATAGTTTTGAAGTTTTGCTGTTCTAGAAATTGAAATAAGGATTCAATATTTTGTTCTACTTGACTCTTATCAATATTAAAAGAAAATTGAGGCACTCCTGTAAGATTATCAAAACTCATTATGGGTCGAAATTGTTTGATAAAATTGATAAATTTTCGTCCAAAACTATTATTTTCTGATTGAGATTTTGCAATTGCAGTGGCTAATTCAGCAAAAAATTGACTTAAATTTTCTGTTTGAAGTATATCAACATATATGCCTATCCAATTTTTTGGTAATTGATTAATTACATGATGTATTAGCCCTGTCTTGCCTATTCTTCGAGAGGCAAATAGGGTTGTTGAGTTGCCATTTGTAATGTTGTCAAGCAAATTTGCTGTTTCATTCTGTCTATCGCAGAAATATTCAGCACCTTGGTATGTAGTTGTGAGAAAAGGATTATCTATTTTTGTTTTCATGCAGAAGTATTTTTCCTGCAAATATATATAACAAAATGTAACTTACAAAATGTAACTTACATTTTGTAATAAAAAAACCTCTCAAATTCAAAAAAATCTGAGAGGTGATATTCATTTTAAAAAAGCATAAACAATTTTCAAATAAAATCTATTCATTTTCTGAACAAATTTTTGCAGCAAAATACTCTTTGTTCATTCTGGCAATATTAGAAACATTTATTCCTTTAGGACATTCTGCTTCGCAAGCATACGTATTTGAACAATTGCCAAAACCTAGTTCATCCATTTTAGCAACCATTTTTTGAACCCTGCGAGCTGCTTCTGGTCTGCCTTGTGGCAATAATGCTAATTGAGAAACCTTTGCTCCAACAAACAACATTGCTGATGCATTTCTACATCCTGCAACACAAGCACCACAGCCAATACATGCCGCTGCATCCATTGCTAAATCAGCTTTAAATTTTGAAATAGGAGCTGCATTGGCATCAGGTGAACTTCCTGTATTAACAGAAATATAACCACCTGCTTGAATTATAATATCAAAAGCGCTTCTATCCACTAATAAATCTTTAATTATAGGGAAAGCTTTTGCTCGCCATGGCTCAATAACAATGGTTTCACCATTATTAAATTTACGCATGTGCAACTGACAAGTGGTTACTTCTTTTTCTGGTCCATGAGGGCGACCATTTATATACAATCCACACATTCCACAAATACCTTCTCTACAATCGTGGTCGAAAGAAACAGGACATTTTTCAAATGCAATAGAATCGCCACCTTGATTGATAAGCTGCTCATTTAATTGATCTAACATTTCTAAAAATGAACAATCGGGCGAAATATCATTTAATTCGTAACTAACAAATTTCCCTTTTGCTTTAGCATCTTTTTGACGCCATATTTTCAATTTTAAATTCATATCTTAAATGGTAAACGGCAAACGGCAAATGGTGCATGGTGGCTAAGCAGTATTCGATTTTATTCTTTTACCTTTTGCCGTGCACCCTGAACCTTGCACCAGATTATTTATAATTTCTTTGTTTTAATTCTATCGCTTCAAATTTCAATTCTTCCTTATGAAGTTTTGGCTCGATATTTTCGCCCTTAAATTCCCAAGCTGCAACATAAGCAAACATTTCATCATTTCTTAATGCTTCGCCATCTTCTGTTTGAGATTCTTCGCGGAAATGTCCACCACACGATTCTTTTCTATTTAATGCATCACGAACCATTAATTCGCCAAGTTCGATAAAATCAATTAATCTACCAGCTTTTTCAAGTTCTGGATTAAATTCATTTTTATCGCCTGGCAATTTTAAGTCATTCCAAAAATCGTGTTTCAGCTGTGGAAATAAACTAAGTGCTTTTGTAAGGCTTTCTTCCGTTCTACCCATTCCACAATAATCCCACATAATTTTTCCTAGTCGTTTATGAATGCTATCAACTGTTTGTTTTCCCTTTATGGCAAATAACTTATCAATAGTATCTTTCACTAATTTTTCAGCTTCAACAAACTCAGGTTCATTGGTCGTCATACGTTTAGTGTGAATTTCATCAGCCAAATAATCGCCAATAGTATAGGGTAGTACAAAATAGCCATCGGCTAAACCTTGCATAAGGGCCGAAGCACCTAATCGGTTGGCACCATGGTCGGAGAAATTACACTCTCCTAAAGCATATAATCCAGGGATATTAGTCATTAAATTATAATCAACCCAAATTCCGCCCATGGTATAATGAACAGCAGGATAAATCATCATTGGCATTTCGTAAGGATTCTCATCAACAATTTTTTCGTACATCTGAAATAGATTTCCGTAGCGTTCTCGAATTACATCTTCTCCTAGTCTTTTGATAGAGCCAGATAAATCAAGAAATACAGCTAAACCAGTATTTCCTACACCATATCCAGCATCACATCTTTCTTTAGCAGCCCTAGATGCAACATCACGGGGCACTAAGTTGCCGAAAGCTGGATATCTTCTCTCTAAAAAATAATCTCTATTTTCTTCAGTAATATCGGATGCTTTAATTTGTTTATTCCTCAATTTTTGAACATCTTCAATATTTTTAGGGACCCAAATTCTTCCATCGTTTCTTAAGCTTTCGCTCATCAATGTCAGTTTCGACTGATAATCGCCATGAACAGGAATACATGTTGGATGAATTTGAGTAAAACAAGGATTTGCAAACATTGCTCCTTTTTTGTATGCTTTCCAAATGGGACTAACATTAGAACCCATAGCGTTAGTAGATAAATAATAAACATTGCCATAACCACCACTTGCAAGAACAACAGCATGTCCGAAATGTTTTTCTATTTCTCCTGTAACAAGGTTTCTAGTGATTATTCCACGAGCTTTGCCATCTACAACTACTACATCAAGCATATCTTGACGATTGTATAGTTTTACAGTCCCTTCATTTATTTGCCTGCTTAATGCACTATAAGCACCAAGCAATAATTGTTGACCTGTTTGTCCCTTTGCATAAAAGGTACGAGAAACTTGTGAGCCGCCAAATGAACGATTATCTAATAATCCACCATAATCACGTGCGAAAGGAACACCTTGAGCAACACATTGGTCGATAATACTATTGCTAACCTCAGCTAATCGATATACATTTGCTTCACGAGCTCTATAATCACCACCTTTAATAGTATCGTAGAAAAGTCGATAAACACTATCACCATCATTCTTATAATTTTTGGCTGCATTTATTCCGCCTTGTGCTGCAATACTATGTGCACGGCGAGGACTGTCTTGATAACAGAATATTTTTACATTATACCCTAACTCTCCAAGTGAGGCAGCAGCAGATGCGCCAGCTAAACCAGTTCCAACAACAATAATATCAAGTTTCCTTTTATTAGCTGGATTGACAAGCTTTACATTTGCTTTGTGATTAGTCCATTTCTCTGAAATAGAGCCTGCTGGTATATTTGAATTTAATTTTGACATAGAGAAAAAGTGATTGGTGAATAGTGATTGGTAGGATTCGTGGCTTCGACTTACTTCGGCTTCGCTCAACAACTAACGCTCAGCCACCGTTTACCAGATAACAGTTAACATGCTACCGTATAAGGAAGAAAATTGGAATGGCAGAAAATCCACCAGCAATAATCAATGAATAAATCAATCCAATAAGCTTCAATGTTGGAGTATATTTATTATGATTAAAGCCTAATGTTTGAAATGCTGATTGAAAAGCATGATTTAAATGAAATCCCATAAACAGAAAACAAACAATATAAAATACAGAATATTGCCATTGAACAAATAGTCCGCTTACTAAATCATAATCCGACATTGTCATTTCAGTAAATTTCATTTTATAAAAGAAATTTAACAAGTGAATTACCAGAAATGCTAAAATAATACCGCCAGTATGAATCATATATTTAGAGAAGAAGGATGTTTCGCTTGAGTTTGAAGTATAATATTTACTTGGACGAGCCGTCCAATTTTTCAATGTTACAATTATCGCAAAAACCACATGCAATAAAAGTCCAAACGCAAGAACGTGTTGCATTACTTTTATAACAAAATTGGTTCCCATAAAATGAGAGGCTTCATTAAAAAGCGTTCCATTATCGTTTACAAGTAAAAGCAAATTAATGCCTAAATGCACCAATAAAAAAACCAGCAGAAATCCACCAGCTAATGCAACAATAAGCTTTTTCCCTATTGAAGAGTAAAATAAGTTTGTTTTATTCATTCGTTTTAATTTTTCGATATTCAAATATAACATTCTTATCGATGTTTTTTTTAGCATGATTGCAATTTGGAATGGATACAAATAACAAAAGTCAATAAATTGCCTTGATGAAGTATGGTAATAGTTTTTCTATAGCGCATAACACTCCTTTTGTGTTTAAAAATCGAGCACATGTTTTTATGTCCACAACTAATTAATTCTCATTGCACTTTGTCAGTATATTTTATTATTTTTGCATTATAAATAAGTATAAACACAAAAAGGAGGTAAATATCAAGTAGTATTAATAAATTGAATTAGATTTTTTATTATAAAAAGCGTTAGCTTTTATTCCTGCAACCGAAATCTGGTAAGTTTCAATCACAGCAGAATAATAAGTAAAGCGCTCACGCCAAAGCGTGGGCTATACTTATTTGCTGTGATAGGTTACCAGAACCTCGGTTGCGAATATAGTTTTAGTTGCACGCTTTTTTTAATATAGAAATCCCTCCAAATAAAAAAGGTTGTAAAATATTTTAACTCTAAAATTAAAAGCAAATGAAAACAAAAATTTTTCTTCTATTTTTTCTTGCGAACTGTATAATAGCAAAAAACACAATTGCTCAAACAAATAACATAGACCCTCAGATGATCAAATTGGGTTGGACATTTGTTTCTCCATTAATTATGAGTAAAGTCAATGACCCTCTGACTAAAGAAATAATTATTAAAACAATTCCTAAAATAATAGATCAGAATACTAAAGCGGCAGTATTGGAGGTAACAAATGCAATTTATTCTGTTAAAAATATAAAAGTACTAAACAAAGAATTCTTATTGTTATTAGAAAAAAATATTAATACTGGTATTTCAGCGATTAATAAAAAAGATTACGCAACAGCAGTAAATGAATTAGTTAAAGTTGCTGCTTTTACAGAATTATATATTAAAAGCGGAAGTTTAGGAACCGAATCAGCAACTCCTGTTTCAACAGCTTCTGTTAGCGCTGAACAAACAAAAATAATTACAACGAAAGAAATAAATGGAATAATTCATATAGGAGAAAAAAACAATTATTTGTTTTTTATGACAGAAGGCGCATTTAGTCAAAAACAAAAAAACAATGCAGAAGAAGACAATTTCGATGTGTCCTTAAATAACGAACAAACTTTTAGCATTTCTGTTAGTCAATCTACATCTGAGCAATTGAAAAATGTAAATATAGAGTTAATTCAAGAAAATAACGAGATAAGCGAAAAAATCAAAACTAGTATTTCTGAATCAATTGCAAATACTGTAGGAAGTGGTCAGCTTCTTACATCTGAAGTTGCAAACTGCCCTAATTTTAAAGCATTAAAATACACATACCTCTATAATGATAAAATAACAAATGAAAGTTCAATGGCGTATGTTTATGTAGCATTTCAAAATTCGACAATGTTTATAATATCATTCTATACATCCGCTAAGAATATAGATATAACGTCAAAATCATTTAATAAATTCATGAAGACCTTTTTCATTATTGGAGTTGATAATATATCTAATACACAAAATAAAAAGCCAATCCCATCATTACCATGTGAAACAAATAAAATGGGAGTTTTAACTATTGTAAACAAATCAACCAATCCATATTTAATTTACAAGGATGGTAATTATCTTATGACAATTAAAGGGAAAGAAGTTCGTGAAAATATTATGGTTAATCTAGGAATTACAAATTTCAGAGCAGACCAAAGCACGGGATACGCAATGTATCCAACAGTAAATAAAAGACCTGTTGAGTTTAAATCACCATGTCAAAAACTAACTATTAATATTGGGTTTGAGGACTGATGTTTACTATTCCTGTAATTACAAAACAAATAAGAATATATTAAGATTTGTAATCATCCAATAATAATAAAAAATTATCATGGAAAATCTCATTAATAATATAGTTGGAAGTTTTTTTGCAATAACACCTATAATACTTGTAATTGCAAAACATTTTGTTGCAGAATACATAACAAATTTTACTAAAAAACTATTCAATAGCAAAACCAAAAAAAAAGCAGATCTAATTTTCAATTACATTATTATATTTTCATTTGTTTTTGGAGTCTTCATAATGGCAATACCATATCTAAACCTGAAAAGCAATTCAGCTACAGCTACTTCAATAAGTGAAAATTCAAAACCAAAAACTGACAGCGAACAATTAACCGAAGGAATTACTAAAGTTATTAATGAAAGCAGCGACCTCATAAAACAAAAGAAAATAAAAGATAGCACATTAAAAGCAAATAGAGAAAAAAAACTAGTTTATCAGATTGGCTCTATAAAGGAGAATGAAGAAGATGCGTTAAATCTATACAAAAGACTTAAAGTCATTCCAGAAATTAATTCATCTAGATTATTTGTTTTTAAAATTTCGAGAAAAAGATATTTTGTGTATAAAAATGATGAATACAATCAGAAGGAAATTAACGAAAATTACAATGGATTCAAATCTCAAATTGATTCAATTGAGCCAGATGTTAAAATAATTGACCTTATGGGATTTTGCAAACTAAAAGAAAATCTAATAGAAACAAACGCTATTAGCATTAAAAAACACAAATTAGAAATAAGATGTTTTAGTTGCGAAAAATAAACTATAAAAAAACCGCGCTTTGAAGGGGCGGTTTAATATTATTTTCGTCAATACTTTAAAACGTTTTTGCTCAAAATAGTCAAATTATTGTTTTATTTGCCGATAAGATTATTACTTTTGATGCAAAATAACATATCATGAAAACAATCTTTCAGTTAGCCTGCTTATTATTAATTCTCATTTTATCTTCCTGTAAAGAACCATTAGCTGAAGTTGTTCCAGAAAAAGAAACGGGCAAATTAATTTTAAAATTTTCGCATCATGTTAATGGCAGTGAGCTCACTAGAGACACCATGAAATATACCAATGCTGCAGGCAATGAATATGAAATCAATCAATTATTGTATTTTATTTCAGACCTTATTCTTTATAATTCCGATGGCACTCAAACTCTTATTTCTAGTGACAATAATATTCATTACGTTAACCTTGACATTCCTTCAACTCTTTCTTGGAACTTATCTGATAATCTGCCAGTAGGAAGTTACGATTCAATTAATTTTGTTTTTGGATTAACGCAAGCAAGAAATCAAAATGGCTTGTTCGTTAATCCACCCGAAGTAGATATGATGTGGCCCAATATTTTGGGAGGCGGTTTTCATTTAATGCAACTCAATGGGAAATGGAAAGATACAAATTCAAATATTCAAAATTTTGCGTTCCACTTAGGTGTAGGACAACTTTATCACGGCAATGTGATTAATGTAGATTCTATTTACGGATACGTTCATAATAATTTTACAGCAAACTTGCCTAGCTCGTCAATCACTATTGAAGCAAATAAGACTAAGGAAGTTGAAATAGTAATGAACATTGAAAGTTGGTTCAATACCCCCTATAATTATAATTTTAATTATTGGGGAGGTGCCATTATGCAAAATCAAGCAGCTATGCAAATGATAAAAGACAATGGATTTGATGTATTTTCTGTTGGCGAAATTAAATAGCGTTTCTGTCTAATCCCATTTTACTATTCATATCTTAAAGCGTCTATAGTATTTGTCTTAGCCGCTTTTATTGCATGGTAGAGCACAGTTATTAGACCTGTAAATATTGCGATACCTGCTGCAATAATAAACGGGTAAACATCCATTTTTATATGATACGGAAACTTACTAAGCCACTGATTACAAAATATATATGCCACTGGAAACGAAATAATAATTGAAACCCCAATAATAAGAACAAATTCTTTATACACCATTTTAACAATATCATAAACATCAGCACCAAAAACTTTTCGCACTCCAATTTCCTTCGACCTTTTAACAATTAAAAAAGAAGTTAAACCATATAAACCAAGCGCTGCAATAATAATAAGTATTAACGTAAATATTGCTGATAATTCGCCTAAATCATTCTCACTTTCATACATTTTTTTCAATTCATCTGCTTGGAATGTATACTGAAAAGGATAGTTTGGAGCGTACTCATTCCACACCTTTTCTATCTGTTTTACAACTTCCTGTTTGTCATTTGATTTTATATTGATAGCCAAATATTTTGTAAAATGCTCAACCTCCCACTTTTCTTCTTTTATATTTAAAACAAAAGGACCGATAGGCGTATGAAGCGATTTTACATGAAAATCTTTTAATACTCCAATAACTTTTTCATTTCCTCGCAAAGAGCTAAATTTTTTCCCCAACGCATTTTGTGGCGATTTCCATCCCATTAATTTCACCATCGATTCATTAATAAGAATTCCGTTTTGAGGGTCGGTTTTCATGTTTTCGTCAAAATCTCTGCCTGCAACAATTTTTAAATTATATGTTTTAACAAAGTCATACGAAACAATAATCGCTGGATAAAATTTCCATTTATCATTCGCATACCCTTCAGGTCTAAACTCATGAGTATTATGATTTTGTCCTAAAATATAATCAGATGTTGTTACACTATAAATTTGGGGATTTTTAAGGAGCTCTTGCTTAAATATATTATAATTGGCTGCAATTGGCGTATTTAAAACTCTAACAACTAAAATATCATCTTTATTAAAGCCCAAATCGGCTTTCGTCATATAAGTTGATTGTTTAAAGACTATAAGAGTTATAATAATAAGCACAATTGATATTACAAACTGAGTTATAACCAAAAATTTTCGCAAAAAATTGTTATTCGTCCCAATTCTTAATTTCCCTTTTAATATAAGGATGGGGCTAAACGACGAAAGATAAAATGCGGGATACAAACCCGATATTATTCCAGTAATAAATGCAATACCAATAACCAAAATGATATTATACGAACAAACTATACTGGAAGAATCGAAATGTTTGCTTGTTAAAACATTAAAATAAGGCATAGATAATTCAACAATAATTAACGAAACTACTAATGCTAAAAAACTTAAGAATATTGCTTCGAAAAGGTAGGCTATTATTAATTGTTTGCGTTCTGCTCCAAGAACTTTTTTTATGCCAATTTCCTTTGCTCTATTGGCAGACAAAGCAGTAGCCAAATTAATAAAGTTAATTGATGCAATTAGTAATAAAAAAATTGAAATGGCTATTAACATATTAATATACCGCATTTCGTGCGCTGGTTCTATTTCATAATCGAGACTTTTGCCTAAATGAATATCAAGCAATGGCTGAAAATATAATTGAGTATTTCCTCTTTGTGCATCAACAAAATTCTTTTCTACAAAGTCACTCATGAAAGTTTGAAAGCTGACAATTGAAGCTTTCGGATTTAATAGTATATAAGTCCAACAAGGATTCCAAACCCATGTATTTGGCAAAGATCCCCCATATAATTTCCTAACCGACGCCATTGAGGCAATAAAATCTTGCTTAAAATGCGACTGTGGCGAAACATCTTCAAAAACTCCAGTTACATTGAACTTAATAACTTTTTCATACGTTAATTCTTTTCCAATTGGATTGGTTCCTTTAAAGTATTTTTCGGCCATTGATTTTGAAATAACAACAGAAAATGGAGCATTTAAAGCAGTTTTGCTATCCCCTTGAATAAATTTATAATCAAATACTTTAAAAACAGTAGAATCAGCAAAATAAAAATTATTTTCAACAAAGTTTTTATCTCCATTTTGTATTAATACTTTATCAAATTGCAAATTAAAAAATCGAACTTGCTCTTCAATAATATGCGGAAATTGCTCTTTTAGGGTTGGACCAACTGGAAATGGGCAACTTGATGATTCTTCAATTACTCCATCAAAATTACCTTTATGAATAACTCTATATATTCGATCCGCCTTAGAATTGTGTTTGTCATAAGAAAGTTCATCTCTAACATAGAGTGAAATAAGTATAAAGCTAGCTAGACCAATAGATAAACCTAATACATTTATAATTGTATAAGTTCTATTTTTCAATAGGTTTCTAATTGCTATATTTAAAAGCGCTTTAAACATATAATTTACTCGTATTTTAATACTTCAGATGGATTTTCATTTGCAACCCTGTATATGTGATAGAATATAGTAAGCATTGCGATTAAATATGAGAACAATCCTGAAAAAACAAATGGCAATACGGATAAATCTACATAAAAAGCAAAAGTATGCAACCACTGTTTTGAAAGCAAGTAAATGGTAGGGGTTCCCAAAATAAAAGCGACAGAAATCAGCACTAAAAATTCCTTATAAATGACAAAAAATAGCGAAGTTATACTTGCTCCAAGTACTTTTCTAATTGCAATTTCTTTCCTTCGTTGCTCTGCAATGTATGATGATAAGCCAAAAAGTCCAAGTAAGGCAATAAAAATACAAATAACAGAAAAATAGCTAAACATTTTGCCCATTTTTATATCGGAAAGATATGTTTTATCAATGTTTCTATCTATAAATTCATAATCAAACGGATATTCTGGAAAAAAAGCATCCCATTTTTTGTTTATTAATAGTATCGCCTCTGCCTCTTTCGGCTCTTCAACTCGAATATTAATAAACGGATTTTGTGATTCTCCAACTAATATAAAAACGGGCTCAATCACATTATGCAATGATTTATAATTAAAATCTTTTACTACGCCAATTACTTTTTTATATGGATTGTCTATAGTATCTATTTTCGCTCCAAATCTAATCGTTTTCCCTATCGCATTTTCATTCCATCCAAACTGTCTTGCAGCGGTTTCATTGATTAATATCGATTGCATTTCATCGGTTTTATTTTTTTTGTTAAACATTCGCCCTTTTAAAAGTTTAATCTGAAGCGTATTTATATAATCATAATCCCCAGAAATGTAATTTACAGTTTGTTCTACATATTGATCATCCTTTTGCACTTGAATCACTGACATTGCCGCAGATGTACCAATGCTAGTTATAGAAGCTGAAGCCGATTTAATTGAAGTATTTTTTAAAAGTTCTTGTTTAAACTCAGGTATTTTTTTCATTAAAGTGGTATCATGTATTCTTAATACAATCAAATTGTCTTTGTTAAATCCTAAATCTTTGCTTCTAACAAAGTTCATCTGGCTCCAAATAATAAATGTTCCAGTGATTAATATTATTGATATGAAGAATTGAAAAACGACTAAAACACGCCTTATTGAGCCACTTCCCTTTGTATTTGTAAATTTAACCTTTAAAACCTGAATTGGGAGAAACGACGACATATAAAATGCTGGGTAACTTCCAGATAAAAAAGCAATTACAAGTGTAATACAAGAAATTAAGCCAATGTTTTTAATAGAGAATAACGATTTAATATCTAAAGATTTATCAACTAATTCATTAAAAATTGGCAGATATAATTCAATAAAACCCAGTGCTATAACTAAGGAAATAAGCGTGAGAACAAATGATTCGTTGACAAATTGCTTTATAATTTGCAAACGATGAGAGCCTAAAACCTTTCTTATTCCAACTTCTTTTGCCCTGCTGGCAGATCGAGCAGTTGAAAGATTCATGTAATTAATGCTTGCTATTATTAAAATAAAAATTCCAATTGCAATGAAAATATAAAGCGTTGACATATTACCTACAGGTAAATCCCAAGATAAACTTGAAAAATGAATTTTATCTATTCTTGTTGTTTTCAATTCAAATTTTGCATCAATAATTTTTGCAGTCTCAATCATGTATTTGTTATACACTGACTTAAACCCTTTATTAAAACTATCAATTGTTGCATTTGGTTTTAATAAAACATAAGAAAATACACTCATATTCCAAAACATCTTTGAATTGCGGCTATTCAACGTAGAGTCTTTGTCGGAGTTCTGAAGAGTGGAAATTGATAAAAGTGCATCATACCTTAGATGAATATTTTTAGGCAAATCCTCAAAAACGCCTATCACACGAGCTTTAATATCATTGTCTAAAATCAGAGTTTTATTTATTGGCTCAATATCTCCAAAATACTTTTTTGCAATTTCTTTGCTTATAATAATTGTGTTAGGCTTGGCAAGCGAAATCTTAGATATGCTATCAATGAAATTAAATTCAAATAAATTAAAAACTGTAGAATCAGCAAAATAGAATCGTCTCTCATACAATTCTTTTTCGCCATATTTTACTAAAGTAAAGCCCAATTTGCCAAATCGAGCATAACTTTCAACTTCTGGAATCTCTTCGGCTATAACCGGAGCTAATGGAATAGATGTTAATGCGACTTTATCTTTTTTCCCGTTCATCTCAATTATAGACTCCAAACGATAAATTCTATCGTATTTTTTCCAGTTTTTATCAAATGACAATTCATCATTTGCATAAAGCATAATTAAAACAGAACAAATAATGCCAATTGCAAGACCAAGCACATTCAAGCTCGAATATAATCGATCCTTCATGATATTTCTGTATGCAAGTTTAATATATGATAAAAGCATCATTTGTTATTTTTTAAAAAATCTAGGTGCTATATTGAGTGTAACATTTGCTTGAAATTCTCGCTAACTATTTGCCCGTCGAATAGTCTAATTATCTTTCCACTATAATCAGCATCTCGCTGCGAGTGAGTAACCATAATAATAGTTGTACCTTGATCATTTAGGTTTTTCAACATTTCCATAACCTCATCGCCATGAACCGAGTCTAAATTACCGGTTGGCTCATCAGCTAAAATCATTTTGGGATTTGCTACAACAGCTCTAGCAACTGCAACACGTTGTTGCTGCCCACCAGATAATTGCTGCGGATAATGCTTTGCCCGGTGTGTAATTTGCATTCTTTCAAGAGTTTCTTGAACCTTTAGCTTTCTATTGCCAGAAGTCATTCCTAAATAAATTAATGGCAACTCGATGTTTTCAGCAACAGTAAGCTCATCAATTAGATTGAAGTTTTGAAAAACAAATCCGATGTGATTCTTTCGCAAATTTGCTCTTTGCTTTTCAGAATAATTTGCAACATTTTCTCCGTTAAAAAAGTATTCTCCATCACTTGGGTTATCCAATAAACCTAAAATATTGAGTAACGTAGATTTTCCACATCCCGAAGGGCCCATAATTGCTACAAATTCTCCGACTTTAATTTCAAAACTAATTTGATTCAATGCGGTAGTTTCAACTTCTTCCGTACGAAATACCTTTGTTAAATTGTTTGTACGTATCATTTTCTTGGCGATTTATGTTAATTGGCGTGTTTTCTATTTTTATTAGTTACTTTAAAATTAATTCGTCGTTACCTTCAAATCCACTATAAGACGAAATAATAATTTTTTCGTTGGCTTTAAGTCCATCTAATATTTCAAAATAATTACTATTCTGTTTTCCTAAAATAATATTTCGCTTAACAGCACTTTTTCCATCTTCATCAACAACAAAAACCCAGTTTCCACCAGTTTCTTGATAAAACCCTCCTTTTTTAATCATAAGAGCCTCATTTGCACAATTAAATTTTAATTTTACTGTAATTGTTTGTCCTCGCTTTATCTCATTAGGTATGGTATCGCAAAAAACAAAATCAACAGCAAATGCTCCATTATTAATTTTAGTATATATCTTATTAATTTTCAATTGATAAATCTTGTTCATTAAATCAAATTCCGCATTTTGACCAATAAATACTTTATTCACATACTGCTCATCTATATTTGCTCTAATTTTACTAGCTCTTCCTTCATCTATAGTTCCAATATTTTCGCCAGCATTTTTAGTTTCTCCAACCTCAACATTAAATGAAGACAATTTTCCTCCTATCGGAGCTCTAAGATACATATTGTTGATGTTTTGATATAATAATTTTAAATTTTTATTCATTCTTTCTACCGATTCTTTAATATTAACAATTTGACGACATGTAAAAAGCGAGTCGTTTTTTTGTGCTTTTAGTATTATCGTCTTCTGATTTTCAAGATATTCGAATTCTTTTTTTGATTCCTCATATTCTTTTACTGATATTGATTTCGAATTAAATAAAAAACATTTTCTTTCGTAATCTTTGGATTTTAATTCTATTTGGTAGTTTAAATCTAAAAGTTCTTTCGCTCTATTAAATTGATTTTGCTCAAGACTCAGCTTGGTATTTTGCAAATTATTTATTATATCATACATTTGAGTTTCTCTATTCATAAAATCTAACATTACATTAGAGTTGGAAAATTTTAAAATAGTATCACCCTCATTTATTATTGAACCATCCTCGATATAAATCTTTTCAATCCGTCCTCCTAACACAACATCTAAAAAAACGGTATTAAGTGGCTGAACCACACCATCAAATGTAATAAACTCTTGAAACAACCCTTTTTGTACATTGTCCGTTAATAGGTTGTTTTTATCAACAATAAAAACTCTATTATTTTCTTCTCTAAAACAAAAAAACACAAGTAATAATAGAAATAACAAAGATAAAACCCATGTTTTTCTTCTTTTAAAAAAACTTTTTTGTTGTATTATTCTGTCCATTATACTATTATATATGTATAAATAAAGCCAATATAGTGCCATTCAGGCTATTAAATTGATTTTCTTAATCTTAAGGCAATTACATTATAATTTTTGTGTCCATAAACGAACAATATAGATGAATAATGTACGTGTGTATACCAAAAACTCATCTTCGTATAAATAAACAGTCAAATTCTTAAAAATTCATAAAATTTAAACACGCTAACTGCCTGTTTTTCTGTTGTTTAATGTTTTTTCAGGTATTTATACTTGTAATTTATTAAAACAAAACAGGTATATGAAGCCTTTTTATGGTTCTTGTTTTAGACTAATTTTACTTTATAACAAAAACGAAACTTAAAAAAACTTAAAACATATAGCCATGAAAACAATAATTTTAACCGCCATTTTATTTTTTGCTACAACAGCAATGTATGCTCAAATTAGTTATCAAGACAGAAACGACACTCCTCCAACTACCAAAGTATCCACCGACTCAACAAAAGTTGAAAGAAAAGTTGACAACATCAACAAAGAATACAATAAAAAAGAAGGCACTACAACAGTAACAACATCAGATAACAAAACAACTCCTGCATTAAGAAGAAAAAAAGCAAGACCAGGTTCAGGAATGTACTCAGTAGAAAACGAAAAATAAAAATAGCCGCACTATTAAACTATAATACTCTCTCTTAAAAAGAAGCTAATTACATAGCTTCTTTTTTTTGCCCATTTTTATATTTCTTACGCTAATATTATATTCCTGAATCATTGTTGTCCGATAAAAAGATAAAAGATTTCTCCCTGCGGTCGGAATGACTAGATGTTGAGTGAAAGATAGAGGAAGAGGGGGTTGTCGGTGGCAAAGCCACCGACAACCCCCTCTTCCTAACCATAATA